>NZ_JBKKHP010000007.1:0-255146 GCF_046613985.1 Niallia laureatilytica
AAAGGCAGGGTTTTTTATTTCACTTAGCTGTTCGACAAGGAATATCCTTGCTTTGTTGCAGGCTGTTCACTGCTAACCATTTTGTTAACGGCACTGAATAATGCCTTAATGGAGGAAGTCATGATGTCAGCATCAATTCCGCATCCCCAATAAATAGCGCCTTTATCGGTTGCAAAGCCTACATAGGAAACTGCTTTCGATTCAGAGCCTGTTTCTAGGGCATGCTCTGTATAAACAAGGTCTTTATATTGGATACCTAACGAAGATTGAAGGGCATTGCTGATGGCATCAAGTCGGCCATTTCCTGTACCGCTGAATTCCTGTACAGCTCCATTCTGTTTAACTGACACGGTTGTGTCATAGCTGTCATTTTGTGAAAATCTATACTCGATATACTCAATAGGCGAGCTGATATTGACATATTCCTCTATAAATATGTTATGAATTTCATCTGGCATAAGCTCCTTATGAAGGCTGTCTGAAACTTTTTTGACAGCATATCCGAAGCTCTCACGCATTTTTGCAGGCAGATCCAAGCCGTAATTCTGTTTAAGTATATAACCGATTCCGCCCTTGCCTGATTGGCTGTTAATTCGGATAATATCTCCTTCATATTGTCTGCCGATATCCTTTGGATCAATTAAAAGATAAGGGACTGTCCAATAGTCGCGTTCCTTTTCTTCACGCCATTTCATCCCTTTAGCAATAGCATCCTGATGGGAACCGGAGAACGCTGTGAACACTAGCTCACCGCCGTATGGATGTCTTTCATGAACCGTCATTCTAGTCAATTTCTCATACTTTTCTAGAATGCTAGGAATGTTATCGAAATTCAGCTGTGGATCAATTCCATGGGAATACATGTTCAATGCTAGTGTAACAATGTCAACATTACCTGTTCTTTCACCGTTTCCAAACAATGTGCCTTCCACTCTTTGAGCACCTGCAAGCATCCCAAGCTCAGCATCTGCAACGCCTGTTCCTCTGTCATTATGTGGATGAAGAGACAGGATTACATTGTCCCTAAAGCTTAAATTTTCGCTCATGTACTCAATTTGACTTGCGTATACATGAGGCATGGACATAGAAACCGTTGCAGGCAGATTGATGATTACATTGTTTTCAGCTGTTGGCTGCCAAATATCCAGCACACTGTTACAAATCTTTAGGGCGAATTCTATTTCTGTTCCAGTAAAGCTTTCAGGTGAGTATTGGAACTTGAAATTGCCTTCTGTTTCAGCCGCATATTTTTTTAAAAGCTTAGCGCCTGTCACAGCAATATCAATGATCTCTTCCTCTGTTTTTTGGAATACTTGTTCCCGCTGTGCAACGGAAGTGGAATTATACAGATGCACAACAGCTTTATTCACACCTTCTAATGATTCAAAGGTTTTCTTAATGATATGCTCCCTTGACTGTGTAAGCACTTGGATTGTGACATCTTCTGGGATTAGGTTTTGTTCAATTAGTGTCCTCAAAAAGGCGTATTCTGTATCAGATGCTGCGGGAAAGCCTACTTCTATTTCTTTAAAGCCTACTTCTAACAGCAATTGAAAATATTCCAGTTTTTCTTCTAAGCTCATCGGCACAACAAGCGCCTGGTTTCCGTCACGAAGATCCACGCTGCACCATGTCGGAGCCTTGTCAATATACTCCTTCTCTGTCCATTTCAAACTTGTTACGGGAGGGGTGAAATAACCTCTGGAATATTTTTCGATATTTTTCATCACTGCCAACCACCTTTTTGAATTAATTTACTCATGAAATTTTGAAAGAAAATAAAAAAAGCCTATCATCTCAATAAGAGACGACAGGCTTTGCCTTCGTGGTACCACTCTTTTTGATCTGCCTGAAATAAGACAGACCCACTTTACGACTTGATTACGGGAGTCAGCCGTTAAGACTTACATTTCAGCCTTACCACTCCTGGGCGAGTTGGGGGAGTTTATTGTCTGTCTTTCACCAGCCGACAGCTCTCTAAGCAATAAATATCCCTTAATACTCCCAATCCTAGCGTTTCATTTTCTTAATTTTCTCCATTTTATAATTAATTTTGAATTCAGTCAACAGAGGATTTTTCTCATTTTGAAACTTTTCTAAATTGTCTAGTAATTTGTTATATTTTCTGACATTGTTTTTCTCTATTGTAGGAAATCTATTGTTCGGTTATTATTAATTCTTATATTCAGTATTAGAAAGGATTTTTACATCATGCAAAGTAAGCAAGAATTTCGTTCTTATAGTTTAATTATTCTTGGAACATTTTTAGTAGGTTTAGCATTTAATATATTTCTATTGCCTGCATCCATTACAGCAGGAGGAGTGGCTGGGATTAGTATTATTTTAAACAAATTGAATGGCTGGAGCCCAGCAATTGTGCAATGGGCAATAAATATCCCAACTTTTGTTTTAGGCTATTTCCTACTAGGTAAAGATTTCAGCATCCGCACCTTTATTGGAACAGTTCTGCTGCCTACATTCATTTGGCTGACATCTTATTTGCCGTTCTCAGTGGAAGATCCATTGCTTGCTTCCATTTACGGTGGGATCCTCAGCGGGATCGGAATTGGTCTTGTATTTCGTGGTAAAGGGTCTACTGGAGGGACAACAATTTTCGGACAGCTTATTAAGAAATACACACGTTTATCAAGCGGTTATTCGCAATTTTTAATTGATGGCTGTATCGTAATTGTTGCCATGTTCGTTTTTGACTTTGAAAGAGCCCTATATGGTATGATTGCCATGTTTATTATAGGAAAGTCTATTGACGTGGTTCAGCTTCGTTCATCTACTTCTAAGCTTGTCTTAATAGTGACGGAAAACGAACAGAAAATCACAGATTTAATTCGCAATGAAATCGACAGAGGCTTCACGAAGGTTTGGTCAGAAGGAGGATACAGCAATCAGAAAAAAGCATTGCTGTTCAGTGTGGTCGAACAATCAGAAGCGGTATACTTAAAAGAATTAATTCAAAGAAGTGATAATAACTCCTTTGTTATTTTCTTAAATGCATCTGATATTATCGGCAGAGGCTTTTCAATTCCAAGAGATTTCCCAAGAAATTAGGAGTTTTGGTGTACCTATATAGGTACACCTTTTTTTTATTAGTATTAAAATTCCATCTTAAATTTCAAGTTTTTACGAAAAACATTAAGATAAAAAAAGTCTATTGGATTAATTATATAAAAATAACAATTTTGAAACTGTACGGAAGGATTTGATTAATAGGAAAAACAGGAAAATAGGTATATTAATAATAGAATGCGAAATGTTTCACAAGACTGGTAATTGTTTATAGCAGCATAGTTCTTTTAAATAGAGTTATCTGACTTAAATAATAGGATAAATTAAAAATATTATTGCGTTAAAACATTATTTAGATACATTTAAAAATTGCAAAAAATCTGCCATTGACAGTAGGCGTTTTTAGCTTTTATAATCAGCGAAGTGAAATTTTAAACAAATAATAGACTATATCCATTTTTAGATATAATTGTTTGAAAATTTTAACATTATTTAATATTCAATTTGGGAGGATTACAGCTTTGAGTCAACTTTTTCGCAGGAAATCAGTAAATACTATGATTTCACAATCTCAAAATAAAATGCTGAATCGGACGATGGGAGTTATGGATCTCATCTTCTTGGGAGTCGGCTGTGTTATTGGTACAGGTATTTTTGTAATAACAGGTGTTGTTGCTGCAGAAAGTGCAGGTCCGGCAATTCTTCTTTCCTTTGTTCTTGCTGGAATAGCTTGTGCACTTGCTGCGTTTTGTTATGCTGAATTTTCTTCTGCAGTGCCGCTGTCAGGAAGTGTATATACTTACACATATGCAACATTAGGTGAGTTTTTTGCCTTTTTAATCGGCTGGGATTTAATGTTGGAATATGTTCTAGCAATCGCCGCAGTGGCAACAGGGTGGTCTGCATACTTCCAATCTTTAATTGCAGGGTTTAATATTGTGCTTCCAGCAAGTATTTCATCTGCTCCTGGATTAGATAAAGGTGGAATTGTCGATTTACCGGCAATGCTTATTATCTTAGGTATTACTGCTTTGGTTTCTAAAGGCGTAAAAGAAAGTATTAAATTCAACAATATCATGGTTTTCGTTAAACTTGGCGTAATCTTGTTGTTCATTATTGTTGGTGTTTGGTATGTGAAGCCGGATAACTGGACACCATTCATGCCATTTGGATTCGATGGGGTCATTACAGGTGCAGCTACTGTATTCTTTGCTTATATTGGATTTGATGTTATTGCAACTGCTTCAGAAGAAGTAAAAAACCCAGGCAGAACAATGCCTATTGGTATAATTGGGTCTCTAGCTATTTGTACGGCATTATACATTGCTGTTTCCACTGTTTTAACAGGAATGATTCCTTTCACACAGCTGAATGTTGGAGCACCAGTTTCTCTTGCGTTAGAATCAGTTGGTCAAAATGCAGTTGCAGGGATTATTTCTATCGGGGCAGTAATGGGGATTACTACTGTTATTCTTGCCTTGGTTTATGCACAAGTACGTCTAAGCTATGCAATGAGCCGTGATGGTCTTCTGCCGAAGATGCTTTCGTCTGTAAACAGTAAAACAAAAACACCATTTAAAAATACATGGCTGACAGGTATTGTTGCAGCATGTATCGCTGGTTTTGTTGATTTGTCTACATTGGCTCATCTAGTAAACATGGGGACATTGGCAGCATTTACGCTGATCTCTATTGCAATCATCGTATTGCGCAAGAAATTCCCAGAATTAAAAGGTTCCTTCCGTGTACCTTTCGTACCAGTATTGCCAATCATCAGCGCACTTCTTTGCATAGGACTGGCAGTCAGCCTGCCAGGAATCACTTGGATTTCCTTTGTAATTTGGCTGGCAATTGGAACGAGCATATATTTCCTATACTCGAGAAAAAACAGTAAGTTGAATAATTAATATCGAAAGCAGCCATTGGCTGCTTTTTTTGTACTTAACAAGGACAAAAGACTACCTATAGGGAATAAGGATGCTAGGAGTTTGTAATAGAAGATATTGATTCGGATTTCTTCGGAATAAAAACAAAGTAAAAGACAGCTGCACTAGTTGCAGCTGCCGTGATTATGATGTTTATGTAAACTTCTTTATGTACCAGGCATCCATAGCAGAATGCTCAGACCCGGCTAAAGGTGCAGAAAGCAGTTCAAACCCAAACTTTTCATATAGAGCACATGCAGCCTTTAATTGCTGACGAGTTTCCAAGTAGCATGCTATATAATGCTTTGCAGCAAAGTCTAAGGCCGTTTCCATCAAAAGGTTAGCATAGCCCTTCCCTTGAGCTTTAGGGCTTAAATACAGCTTCTGTAACTCGCAAATGCCTCTTTCCTCATCAAAGGGAGCGATACCGATGCCACCGACCACTTCACCATCAAGTACTGCAACCCAATAAGCAGCTGATTCTAGCGAATTGTAATACTCTGACAGTTTGTCTAAGGAAGGGTCAAAATAAGCAGTGCCTTTTATATTCAAACCGACAGATTCAAGTGAATGACGGATGATGGATGCTACTATCTCATTATCTTGTTGTTCTATCTCTCTAACAATCATTTTAAAATCCCCTTTATTAGTATGGATAAGTAAATGTTACCTTATTTTTTTGAAAATACAAATATTTTTAGTTTTTTATGTGACAGATAGATTTAACCAAAAGGGAAATGACTTTTAAAAAGATAAATCCTCAAGATGTGGAGGATTTATATTTAGCAAGAAAAGGATAGGAGAATGAAATGGAAACAGAAGAGATGAGTGCTAATAATAAGGATAAACCAAAATTAAAGTGTAGAAATTCTAATAGTAACCAATAAATTAGAAAGAATGGAACAACGGAAATAGCTACAGCTATAAGCCGAGAAAAAAACCGGACATTATGAGAGGTTTCACAGTATGTACAAGTAATAGGCTTATAGTTAAATAGAAAGGAGTTGTATAGAGCAATCCAGTTAAATTCGCGCTTGCAATGGCTGCATTTTTGCATATATATTACCTCCGAATTGTTGTTGTGTTATTTACGTTTTAATAGTTAGAAGGTTTCATTGAAATAGAATTTACGATACAATACATCAGGCAGTTAGTACAAATGATAATCCTTTTACTGAGGCTGGTAGACAAGGATTTTAAGAAAGCATTGTTCCTTAAGGAATAATGCTTTTTTTACTTTTTTTAAGTATAAATATGGGAAGTTTGTGATGAAGGTTTGTGATGAAGGAGAATTCCAAAGAATATAGAATATAAAATGGATAAATTTGCATTATATTGAAGGTTATGGTGTTTAATTATGAAAATGATAAAAAGACAGTAATTATGGGGGATCAACTTGATGAGAAATATATGTACTGCAGTATTATTATGCATCGTTACTTTAGTTGGGTGCTCAATTGAACAAACACTTGAGGAATACTTTCATCAAAAAATGAAACAAATGCATAAAGATGAAAAAAATTTTTCCTATTCACTGGTTCATACAGAGTTAAATGCTGTTCACGAAAATGATGGAATTGTAGTGTTCGAAGAGCATAATAACCATCAAGGAGATCAAATATATATAGCTTATCTAGAGAAGGAAGAACAGCAATGGGAATGGAAGAGAACAAGAGGAGCAAAATGGAATAGCCCAGTAAAATGGTCTTCCATGAACCAACCACCTTATATATATTCTGGTGCAATAAGTGATAATTCAATCACTGAAGTATATGCAGGCAATCAATCTGCAAAGATCATTCAAGTGGAAGAGGATAAAAGGTTTTGGTATGCAATCAGTTCTATTAAGGATGTAAAAGTTAAGATGGTTAAAGAAGACGGAAGTGAAGAGTTTATGGAAGAAATAAACTACGAGGAATTAGAAAATCAATAATATGTGTAAGGTAATAAACTTGTAAGTATCATGGGGAGTATTCTAAAAAGGAGAATCTATGCCTAAGGAGGAAGATTTCATGGAGCTTAAGGAATTCATTCGTTTCCTTAATAGATTAGAACAAAATGATATATTTTATAAACTGGATAAAATTAGGAATGATGCTGTTTTAGTTGAAATTGCCGTGTCAGGTCAACGTTGGGAAGTTGAGTTTATGGAGGATGGTACTGTAGAAATAGAAAAATTCATCAGTGATGGAGACTTTTATGATGTTAAGGAAATAGAAATATTAATAAAAGAATTTAGTGATTAGGTAATAAATAGGAGAAAGACTTCAATTAAGAAGTCTATTCCTATTTATTATTGTTAAACTTCTTTCAAGAATACATAACTAACCTTATTATACTTCATTTTTTTCTCATAGAAGCGGTGAGCATCTATGCGTTTTAATCCGGACGAAAGTGAGACAATATCGTAACCATTATTCTTTGACCAATTTTGTATATACTCTAGAAGGGCTTCTCCATATCCTTTAGAACGGTAGTTGTTATCCGTTATTAAATCACAAACCCAAGTAAACCTGCCATTATAAAGAGTTATCATAGGCATAAAGCCTGCAACAGCAATTATATTCTTATTAATAAATAGTGCAGCCATTCTATAATTATCTTTTTTCGCTGCCGCCTTTACTAATTCAAGGTAACTTTTCTCATCTAAGTGAGTTCTTAATTGCTTCATTACGGAAAAGGCTTCTAACCATTCGTGTTCCTTATCTAATTCTCTTATTTCAAAAGATTGTTGCGGCATTGTTCATTCTCCTTTAATTTTTACTAATATTAAAACATATCTTGATATAATCAAAAGTATCAGATTCAAGAAAGTTAATGGAACCAGTTAGTGTGGAGGAGAAGAGTAATGATTGAAATTACACCATTATTAGAAAGCGAAAATAAATCACCACTCTACATTCAATTATCCAACTATATAAAAGAGGAGATAAGTTCTGGAAGGATAAAACCAGGTGAGAAACTTCCATCTAAAAGAAAATTAGCTGAGCATTTAGGGCTAAGCATCAATACAATACAGACCGCATATGAGCAATTAATTGCAGAAGGGTTTGTGGAAAGTATACTTCGAAAAGGATTATATATAAAAGTCTTAGAAGACGAACTGACTCATAAATTATTTGAAGCCGAGAAGCGTCCGTTAACTAGGTGTGAAAAAAGTGTAAATGTTGAGATTGATTTTAATTCAGGAAAAGTTGATGTGGAAAATTTCCCTTATTCCTTGTGGAAAAAAACTACTGTTCAATCTTTATATGAAGATCAAGGTGAACTGTTTAATATGGGTAACCCTCAAGGAGAATTACAATTAAGAGAAGAAATAGCAAAATACACATATATGTCTAGGGGTGTTAAATGTACTCCCGAGCAAATTGTAATTGGAGCTGGTACACAGGTGCTTATGACATTACTTTCCATACTAATTGGAGACAATATGGTATATGCACTAGAAAATCCTGGATTTCATCGTACGAGAAAAGTCCTGCAAGATTTGGGAAGAGCAACTACCTCAATTCCTCTAGATACAGACGGTATTAACATAGAACAATTAAAACATAGTGGAGCAAATGTAGTTTATGTAACACCCTCGCACCAGTTCCCAGTTGGGATAATTATGCCTATAAAACGCAGGCTGGAATTGTTAGAATGGGCCGAATCTACTCATGGTTATGTTATTGAAGATGATTATGATGGTGAATTTCGTTATGAAGGAAAGCCGATTCCTTCTTTACAAGGACTTGATATACTGGGAAAGGTAGTCTATATGGGGACTTTCTCTAAATCTTTAATACCTTCCATTCGAATTAGTTATATGGTTCTTCCTCCAATCTTAATAGAAAGATATAAAGAAAACTTATTGCTGTATAAACAAACGGTATCTCGCCTTCATCAAGATACCTTATATCGATTTATGAAAGAAGGTTATTGGCAAAGCCATTTAAATAAGATGAGAACACTGTATCGAAAAAAACATTCGTTCTTCATGCAAACCATAAAAAAACATCTTCATAATCAGGTGCGAGTTATAGGAGAAAACTCAGGTCTACATCTTATTCTACAGGTAAATAATAACTGGATCGAGAAGGAATTAATAGATACAGCATTACAAGAAGGTGTGAAAGTATATCCTTTATCTGTTTACTATGAAAATGGAAGTAATGTTAATTCTAGTGTTCTATTAGGTTTCGGAGGTCTATCGGAAAAACAGATAGATATTGGCATCCAATTATTAAAAAAGGCTTGGCAGATTGATTAGTTTTGGAACTCTTTTAAGCGATTAAACGTATGTAATATGAAGGTGATAAAAATGATGAAATTAATGTTCATGCTTGCAGCGATTACGTTTCCTTTATGTGCTTCTCTGAATAAAGGGGCCTCTGGTATTTTACTATCCATGTTCTTTTTATTGCTTGCAGCATTCGTAAACCAAGGTTTACTAAAAAGAGTCAGTGAAAGATTTTAATGATTACATATGGAGGATTGTAATGGCGGAAATCAGGAGATATAATTCAAAGCGCAATAAGTTGTTTATTGCCATAGGAATAGTCCTTCTTGTGGTAGTAGGATTATTCATATGGCAGTCTGTGGACAGATACAAGGAAGTCCAACAAATAGAGTCGAAATTGGGTTTTGAGATTACAGTGGTAGATAGACAATCACATGAAGCATGGTGGGCAGCTACGAGAACGTATTTAGTAAAACCAGTGGACGATGAAAGTAATCTGGAATACATGCTTTACTTGAATAAAGAAAATAAGATTGAACAATGGGCTAAAGTGGAAAATGGGGAAGTTCAAAACATAAAGTATGAAGATATGTAACTAATGGGAGCATTAATCCAGGGAGATTAATGCTCTTTTGGCAGTTAGCTGAAGTTATGCTGTTACCAAAAATTCAACAAGGGAAAAAATAAAAGGTGCCGAATAATAAATATATCTTTATTAGAAAGGAGAGAAAAAATGGAGGAACGCCATATGATTCTTTTTAAACAGTTAGAAACGTACCGAGAAGATGTTTTAGATAGTTTAAATGGTGTAAGTGCAGAGGCAGCTGAGATAGTACCACATAATTTTAATAATAATATTAGATGGAATATGGGGCATATTTACTTGGATCAATACTTATGGATTGAGAGCCTAACAAAGGAAAAAACAGATGTTCCTGATGTTTTTCGCAATTGGTTTGGTTATGGAACAACACCGGTTCATTTCTCAGCTGAAACGCCTTCTTATCTAGAACTGAAAAAATTGCTGAAAGAACAACCTGTTAAATTGATGGAGAACTATGGAAGCCGATTAGAAGAAGTATATCCCCCTACTGAGATGGGAATGCGAACAATAGAACAAGTGTTAATTAGAACCATCTTTCATGAAGGTATTCATTTGCAAGCGATAAACGACATTAAAAAGTGTTTATAATAATTATATTTCCCTGTCTAAAGTTATTGGACGTAAAAACCATAAATAAACCAGTTGCCTATATACAAGACAGGCAACTTTTTTCTTTGTGAATGGATGTACTTAACACCTCTCTTTCAATCTTTGCAAAATCACCTGCTAACAAACCCTCATTACCTTCCTTTATTTGAAAAAGATTAGAGCCTTATTTAAGGAGAGTACAAAAAAGAATACGATAGTACAGTCAGCTCTATAAACATTTACAAAGTCCCTTCAGAAAAATATAGTGTTGATAGGAGGTGCAACAACATGACAAAAATACAATTTCCGAAAGATTTCTTATGGGGAACTGCTTCTAGCGGGCCTCAAAGTGAAGGATATAAACAAAAGACAAATGATTCTATATGGGATTATTGGTATAAAAAAGATTCCGAAAGATTTTATGAAAAGATTGGACCAGAAACGACTTCCAATGTGTATGAACAATATGCGGAAGATGTGAGCATAATGAAGGAGCTGAGCTTGAATTCCTTCCGAACGTCAATCCAATGGTCGAGATTGATAAAGGACTTCGAAACAGGTGAAGTTGATCAGGAGGCTGTTCAATTTTATAACCATTATATCGACGAAATGATTGCAAATGGGATTGAGCCGATGATGAACCTGTTCCATTTTGATATGCCTTATGAGCTTGAACAGAAATACGGTGGCTTTAAAAGCAGACATGTTGTCGATCTTTATGTGAAGTTCGCAGAAGCTGCATTTGCACTGTTTGGTGATCGAGTGAAGTATTGGATTTCTTTTAATGAGCCTGTAGCTTATACAAAGGGAGCATATTGGCATAATCTTATTTACCCAAATGAAATGAGCATGCAATCATATGTTCAGGCTAACTATCATATTTTGCTAGCCCACTCGTTAATTGTAAGCGCATACCGTGAAGGCGGATATAGTGGTGAGATTGGGATTGTTGTTGATCTGCTGCCGCCAATACCTCGCAGTGAAAATCCTGCTGACGTGGAAGCGGGCCGGGTGGCCGATTTATTTATTAACTTAATTTTTATGGATCCATGTGTAAGAGGAGAGTATCATCCTGATTATTTGAACATCTTAAAGAAACATGACTGTATGTTTCATCATCATTTAGAAGACTTAGTTGCAATAAAGGAAAATACAGTAGATTTTATCGGCATTAATTATTATCAGCCTATGCGCGTAAAAGCAAGGGATGGTTTGCCGAACCCATTTTCACCTTTCACGCCAGAATGGTATTATGAGCCATATGAAATGCCAAACAGAAGAATGAATGAATACAGAGGCTGGGAAATATATCCGAAAGCCTTATACGATATTGCTATGCGTGTAAAAAATGAGTATGGCAATATCAAGTGGTATGTTTCTGAAAACGGCATGGGTGTGCAAGGAGAAGAAAGATTTAAAAATGATGATGGCTTCATTGAAGATAATTACCGAATTGACTTTATTAAGGAGCACTTAGGCTGGCTGGCAAAAGCCATCGACGAAGGCTCTAATTGCTTCGGTTATCATTTATGGACTTTTGTTGATAACTGGTCTTGGACGAATGCTTATAAAAACCGATATGGCCTTGTGTCCTTAAATTTGGAAAATACGGAAAGAACGATTAAAAAGTCTGGTTACTGGATGAAAGAGGCAATTAAAAATAATGATTTCTCTTAAAAAAATTTAAAAGACCTTCTTAAAGGAATGATTAACTTTGTCTATTAGAGTGAACTTAGCAGAGTTTAGTGAAATTGAAAAGCAAGCCTATGAATTTATGCTTAAGAATCCTGACAAGGTGATTAAGCTTTCGGCAGATACGTTAGCTAAAGAGATGTTTGTCAGTAAACCGACTATTTTTAGGGTGTGCAAAAAACTAGGTTTTACTGGAATCGTAGAATATAAGCATTTTTTGATTAAGAGTAAACAAGAAAAAATGAAGGAGCTGAATCCTACCTTGCAGATGGTTGAACAGCTTTTAAAAGAGTTTGACAATGATTTCACACCTGGAAACATTGATATCTTTGAACAGACGAAAATAGTGATATTGTATGCAACACAAGCAAGTACAATTGCTGCAAGTTTTCTGTCGAGGCAGCTGACTAATTTAGGCTACTTTACAAGAATTGTGGAAGATGAATATGAATTTAAACAAGTTTCGGAAACGATTCCTAATAGATCAATCATTATTGCCATAAGCAATACAGGTGAAAATCATCTGCTGACACAGCATTTGCTAAAGGTCACTAATAAGGTTCCAATCTTTGCGATTACGAAAAAGAATTCTTCGCTAGCAAGAATTGCTGATTATGGTTTATTTCATAATCTTGATATTAAGTCTGCATCTAAAACGGTAGATAGAGAAAACCAGCTGCCATTAATGATTCTTATTCACGAGCTGGTTGAAAGACTATGGTCATCATTGCAGGAGAGAAACTTACCGAGGGGGGATTATGATGAATAATTTACTATCTAAACTAGAAAGTAAACTAGTACCATTAGCAACGAGAATAAGCAGCAATAAGCCTTTAAATGCAATAAAGGATTCGATGATCACAATCATGCCATTTTTAATTATCGGCTCCTTATTTCTCTTGGTTGCCTATTTGCCTATTCCAGGATACAGTGAATGGATGATTGGCATTTTCGGCGAAAAGTTTCAGTCCACATTAACGAAAGTAACGGATGCTACATTTGGTATTATTGGCCTTTTTACACTTATAAATGTTGCTTATCAATATGCAAAACAGCTGGATATGGAACCTATTTTCCCAATCATGTCCTCTGTTATGTCATTTATTATTTTAACAACTGTGACAGACGGAAGCTTTGGATTAGAGTGGCTTGGAACGAAAGGGATGTTCGTGTCGATTCTAATTGCGCTAGTGTCGACTAGATTATATAAGAAATTTTATGAATTTGGTATCGGACCAAAAATGCCGGAAGGAGTGCCGCCTGGAGTAATCAGGTCATTCTCCTCATTAATTCCTGTTGGATTGATTGCAGCAATCGTTCTTGCTGTTCAAATTGGCTTTAGCTTTACGCCATATAAGGATATCCACCAATTTATTTACCATATTGTACAGATGCCATTGTTAGGTTTAGGTGATAGTCTAATTTCCATTATTATAGCTGAGATAATCGGTCAGCTTCTTTGGTTCTTCGGTCTTCATGGCAATGCAATTGTAAACGCTATTATGGACCCGATTTGGCTCGGCTTATCTGCAGAGAACTTAAATGCTTTCCAGCAGGGGCAAGATTTGCCTCATATCATTACAAAGCAGTTCAAGGAAATCTATCTGCAAATGGGAGGTTCTGGTTCTACGATTGCATTGGCACTTTGCATGACATTGTTCTCGAAATCAAAGCATTTAAAGACACTCGGATTGCTTGCATTGCCTGCTAGTATCTTTAATATCAATGAACCGATCATCTTCGGATTGTCAATCGTGTTAAACCCAATAATGTTTATTCCTTGGCTGATAATGACTCCAATCTCTGCTGTCATTTCATTTACTGCCATGAGCACAGGCCTTGTATCTGCAACAAGCGGTGTTATAATTCCATGGACTACACCATTATTTATCAGCGGATACTTAGTTTCCGGCGTTAGTGGAATGGTCCTGCAGATTGTATTGCTTCTTGTCGGATTCCTTATTTATATGCCATTCTTTAAATTGCTGGATAAACAGCTTTTGGAAAGAGAGATGGAAGAGGCGAGAGGTTCTGTGGATTTGAAAATGTATAAGTAAATACAAAAAAGGCTCTCTAGTGTGATATTCGCCGTGGAGAGCCTTTTTAATGTTTATTTTGAAAACAACTCTTTCGCTTCCTCCATCGCAAGCTTGTTGCCAAGGGCGGAGTAATCAAGCCAAGGCTGATCAGAAACAACATAGACATGTTTGTTTTTAACCGCTTTTAAACCTTGATAGATTGCAGATTCTTCTAATTGCTTGAAGCCAGTTTGTGCTTCATCATCACTGTTTACTACTACAAAAATCGCATCTGCATCAAAGTCAGGCAAGACTTCCTGGGATATAACTTCATATGGCTGTGTGGAATCTAATTCTTCGATGCCAGCAGCTGGCTTAAATCCTAAATCTTCGAATAGCACTGGGCCAAGTGGGCGTTTTGTCGTAAATACACGAAGCTCCTTGGCTGTTACTCGGATAGCCATTACTTTACTGTTTTCGCCAAGTTCATCTGAAGCTAACGTTTTAACTTCATTTGTGAGGCTCTCATAGTCTGCGATGAAATCTTCTGCTTCCTGTTCTCGATCGACGAGTTTACCAATTTTATTTAAATGATCGCGCCATGTTCCTTCATCAAGGTTAAAGCTTACTGTTGGAGCAATGTCTTCATATTTCGAAATATCCTCACCTGAAATTCCTTCATCGATATAGATGACAGATGAATCTAAAGCAATTAAAGCTTCCATATCAGGGTCTTTTGCTGGACCAAGCTTTTTTGTATCCTTCAATTGATTTTTAACATGTGGAAGGAAATCATTTAACTCACCGCCGACAACAGAGCCGACTGGAGTTATTCCTAATGCGAGCAAATCATTTGTTAAATGGATAGAGAGGGAAGCGATTTTCGGTTCCTCGGTCTCTTTTTTTTCGCTACTATCATTTGAAGCTGATTGTCCACATGCTGCGAGAATTAATAAAAGCATTGCTGTAAATAACATAGCTAGTTTCTTTTTCATCTTGTTCTCCTTTTTCTTGTTTTACTTTGTTTTTGTTAATAAATAAAGAAAATAAGGTCCACCTATCGCTGCGACGACAATTCCAGCTGGAATTGGATTAGGTTGAAAAATGGAACGCCCAACCGTATCTGACAAGACGAGTATGACCATTCCAAGCAGCCCTGCGACTGGGAGGAAATGCTGATGTCTTGGCCCTACTAACCGGCGTGCGAGATGGGGCGCGACAAGGCCGATAAAACCAATTCCTCCAACCATAGCAACACTGGCACTTGAAAGAGCAACAGCAATAGCTAGCATGTACAGACGGGAGCGTAAAACAGAAACACCGAGCCCAACAGCTGTATTGTCTCCTAAAGACAAGGCATCTAGCTTTCGTGCTTGCAGCCAACCGAGAGGGGTTAATGTCACTATCCATGGTAAAAGTGCAATAACATGTATCCAGTCTCTTCCCCATACATTACCCACTAGCCATCTTGAAGCGAAAGTGTATGTATCTTCATCAAGACGGAGTGACAGGAACAAGGTGATCGCATTAAAGCAGGCAGAAATAGCAATCCCGACAAGTATAAGACGAATTGGCAAGATCCCTTTATAGCGGTCATATGTAAGCAAAATGATAATAACAGCTGCCAGTAAACCTCCTGAAAAAGTGAATAATGGAATGAGCAATGCCGCTTTATCATTTAAAGAATGAAAATAGGTAACAAACAAAATAAGACCGAATGAAGCACCTGCATGTAATCCTAAAATGCCGGGATCTGCAAGTGGATTTCTTGAAACACCCTGCAGAATAGCTCCAGAAACACCAAGGCCGATGCCGGCAAGAATTGTAATGATGATACGAGGAAGGCGGTATTCAAACAGTACTAGTGTATTTTTGTAATCCCCAAATCCAAACAAAGTTTGAAGAACTTCTGTTGGCGCAATTCGCAGTGAGCCTGTGTTTAAACTGATCATGATGACAATGATATTTATGATGATTAACACTAGAGCAACTGAAATGGTTTTTGTGCTGCGCAAATCTGTTTTCATCTATAAATCCCTCCCAACTTTACGTGCTGTATAAAGAAAGAAAGGAACACCTACTGCAGCTACTAAAATCCCAATTGCCAATTCACGGGGAGGATTTACAGTCCGTGTCCCTAAATCGGCGAGCATTAACAGGATAGCCCCTAAAATACCTGACATCGGAATGATTAATCTATAATCCGTGCCTACAAGCTTGCGGGCAATATGGGGAATAACAAGTCCGATAAATCCGATGGAACCTACAGCAGAAACGGATACCCCAGCTAAAATGACGGCAGCAATGATGGAAAACACTTTAATCCGATTCACCTTAATGCCGAGATTCACAGCTGTTTCTTTTCCTATCGCAATAAGCGAAATAGAGCGTCCCATGCTTATTGCCCAGAAAATTGTAATCAGAATAACTGGAACAAGCACCCTTAAATGCTCCCATTTAACACCAGCGACTCCGCCAGCGTACCAAAAAGCAAGGTCCTGGCTTAAGTCGTAATAAATGGCGATACCTGCACTTAAAGAGTGCAATAGTGCAGCAATTACCGCTCCAGATACGGTTAATCGCATCGGTGTCAAGCCGCCAGGCACAGACGCACCCATCATAAAAATTAACAGTGTGCAAAGAGCAGCTCCAATAAAGGAAAAAACCATCAATAAGGAGTAAGAGATTGTTGGAAAAAAGGCAAAGCATAGAGTTACAATAAACATCGCTCCAGCATTGATGCCGAGTATTCCTGCATCAGCAAGAGGGTTGCGGGTTACACCCTGCATCAGTGCTCCGGCAACAGCAAAGGCTGCACCGACAATTGCAGCTCCAATCACTCTCGGCAGCCGCAGTTCATAAATGATTTGCTGCTCAGTCAGCGAAGCATCATAGTGGAAGAGTGTTGTCCAAACCGTATGGAAGGTAATGTCTTTTGCTCCGAATGACACGGCTGCTATTAAAGTGCCGAGCAGCCCAGCTATAAAGGCAAGGAAAAGAACTAATCTCCACAAATGATGAAACCTAGTAATCTTATTTTTTAGGAACATAATAGTAAGTCAGCCTTTACTTAATTAGTAATAATGAAAATCATTATCAATTGTATTTTCCTATTATATGGACAATATTTCTGTAAATCAATCTTTTTTAAGTTTATTAATTAGGTAGTTAGTATTGTTATTGGAACAAAGGTAAAAAGAAAAAAGAGCTGTGCAGCTCTTTTTTCAGAATTATTATCTATGCATTTAATAACCTTTTCACACTAGCTATCCTTTGAATCAACAACCAGTCAATAAGCCCAACAACGATAAGTGATAGGCCGACTAATGGAAATAAAATACCTAACACGATAAGAATGATAAGCAGGATTTTCATATTCTTTATACTTGGTGCCTTTGGAGCTCCAAGGCCTTTGTTTGGCTTACGCTTCCACCACATATAGACACCGGAGAAGGCTACAAAAAGAGTGCCAAGGCAGATAAGTAAACTAATGAGCTGGTTAATGAAACCTAATTCTGTTCCTTTGTGCAAAGTAATACCAACAGCTATTATCTTTCCAAGAATACCGTAGTTATCATAGCGGTAATCAGCTAACACTGCACCAGAATATTGGTCGATATGAATGGTTGCTTCGTCTTTTGCTTTCGGTGGAAAAGCAGACAGCGTATAGACACCTTCCTTAGAAGCAGGGAAAATAACAGAATAACTTGGATGCATGCCTTCCCGATTTGCAGTGGCTACTATATCATCAATGGATACGGGAATAAAGCCTTCCATATTTGACTCTGGTACTTCTAAATTTTCAGCTGCCCAAGGAACCTCTGCAATGTCCTTTGTCTTTATATTTGATGCAGGAGCATCGCCAATCCACACAGAGGGAGGATAACCTTCTCCTGTATTGGTAACTAAAGCTTGAAAATTAGTTCCCCAAAATCCGGACCAAGGCAATCCAGTCAAAATCAACAAAACAAGTCCGCCTGTAATCCAGACAGCAGGGACGGCATGTAAATCTCTTCTAAAAGTCTTTCGTCCTTTAGTTAATCGAGGTATAAAAGTGCCAGCAATTCTTAATTTTTTTTGCGGGCACCATAAGTATATTCCAGTTACTATTAACACTATAGTCCAGCATGCTGCTAGTTCGACAATTCTGTCACCTAGAGTTCCAGCCATCAATTCGCCATGAATTTTTTCGATTAAGTCCATAACTCGATCATTACTGTTTAATTCTCCGAGTATCTTACCTGTATACGGATCAACAAATATGGTCAGTGATTCTTTTTGATAAGTTATGCTGACTTCACTGGAACGCGTTTTTTTTTCTCCAGGCCGATAGCTTGTAACCTCTGCTCCGGTATAGTGGTTTTTTACAATATTTAGCTGTTCAGAAGCAGGTATTCTCTCCGTTTTAATGGTTACCTCATTTAAGTCTTGATACAGTATTTGTTCAATTTGAGGTTTAAATAAGTAAACAGATCCAGTTACTGCCAATATAATTAAAAAGGGAGCAAAGATTAAGCCGGCATAAAAATGCCATCTCCATACAGTTTTATAGAGGTATGCTTTTGTTTGTTTTCCGTTTGTTTCTTCCAATTGTTGTTCAGATGTTTCAGACTCCACTTTTTCCTCCTAGTATACAAATGTTATTAAGGTCAATCTCTTGCTTATATCGGCTATTTTTATAGTTTGATAAACTATGTTAATGGAGAAGTGTTTACAAGAATTTACAAAATCTTAAAACAATCAGTAGTCTTTTCCGTTTATAATGAATATAGTTCCTAATTTCAGCATGTCTTGTTCGACCTTCCATTGAACAAACAATAGTAGAAAACCACCGGGCTAGTGTCCGGTGGTTTTTTTTCTAAGAGGCATTATTAGTTTTTTCAAGCAGATTATAAATAAATCCGTCACGTACAGATTGCGTACAGTATAGGAAATAAGGAGATTGTGTCATCTCCATTAAGATAGAGATAATCTGCACTGCTGGTATGATTATATCTTTTCTCTTCTTGGATAGTCCCTTAATATTGGCACGCTCTGTTACACTTAATGAGGATAACTCTTCATATACAAGATGAATATCCTGTATGGACATATTTAATGAATTTTTCTTGCATTTAGCTTTATGTATGCGTGATAAATTTTTAGCACTTCCGCCAATCCCGATAACAGGAAGTCCTGCTTTGGACAACCATGGGAGAGTTTGAAGCTGTTCGACAAGATACGCTTGAAGCCGCTCCGTTTGCTGTGCTGTCACATTTTCACCTTTTGTGAATTGGTCGTTTAAGTTGACTGCGCCAAAAGGGAAGCTGTGGTATTCGACCATTTGGCGGTTTCGGAACAGGGTAATTTCGGTGCTTCCGCCGCCAATATCAATGGTAATGCCATCTTGCAAATCTGTTGCTTGAATGATGCCAAGAAATCCAAAATACGCCTCTTCATAGCCGCTTAGAATCGAAAAAGGTATACCTGTTTCCTGTTGAATCTCTGCTAAGACATCCTCTTTGTTGGCTGCATTGCGGATGACAGCTGTCGCAAACCCAATAATTCGGTTCACTCCACTTTCCTCGCCATGTTTCTTAAACTCTTTTAAAATTTGCAAGGTAAAGTCTATTCCTTCTCGTGTAATGTTACCTTGACTATTTACGTAGCTGATGAGACGTGCAGCCACTTTGACGCGCTTTGCTTCTTCCGTTTTTACTAAGTTGTTTTCAATTTGATAGATAGCAAATTGAATGGAATTTGAGCCGAGATCAATGATGGCAATTGAGTTATCTTTCAATTATCGAATCCTCCCTTTGTAATTGTTAATATGTATATCTTATAAGAAAATGTAAAGAAAAAATATTAAGCTTTTGTAAAGTACGCCTATCCATTGTACCCCTAAGAATCCGATAATAATCTTACATTCTGGAAATCTTGCATATATCTACAAATATTTACAAAAATTTTACAAAGTAACCTGATATTCATCTGAATATTCGTGGTATTCTAATTATAGAATATTAGCAATAATTGTTAAGGGGATGTAAAAATGCAAACTCATCATGAGCAATGGAGCACCACTAATTTAGATAAACCTTCCTATTACAATAATCGAGAGTTGAGCTGGCTGGATTTTAACAGCCGAGTGCTGGAAGAAGCTGTGGATGACCAGAATGCTTTATTGGAAAGATATAAATTTTTATCGATTTTTAGTTCAAATCTGGATGAGTTTTTCATGGTGCGTGTCGCAGGACTGATCGATCAAGTAAAGGCTGGGTTTAACAAACCCGAAAATAAGGCGGGACTTACCCCAAAAGAACAGCTATGTGCTATTTCTCAAAAAGCCCATTTACTAGTAAAAAAACAAGATGAAGTATATCGAGATTTATCAAGAATTTTAGACAATGAACAGGTGAGCATCATTACAATTGATCATGCTGCACCACAGGAATTGGATATTCTGGAGGATTTTTTTGATGAACAAGTGTACCCTGTTCTGACGCCAATGGCGATTGACGCTTATCGTCCATTTCCAATGCTGTTAAATAAATCTCTAAATCTAGCAGTAATAATTGAAGAGAAGTCGCTGGAAAAGCGGAAGGAGCAGGAGCTGAACGGCAACTTAGTGATTGTGCAAGTTCCGGCTGTTATGGACCGCTTAGTTGAAATAACGCAAAAAGGAAAGCAAAGAAAGTTTGTCCTTTTGGAAGAAGTGATTTCCCGTTTTATTTATAAATTGTTTACAGGCTATAAAGTGGAATCTGTCACTTCCTTTCGAATTACCCGAAATGCAGACTTAACTATACATGAGGACGAAGCAGAAGATTTATTACTGGAAATTGAAGAAGAGCTGAAAAAACGAAAACGGGGAGCTGCTGTCCGTCTAGAATACCAAATGTCTCAAAGCAATCAAGGGGTTATAGATTATCTTAGAAAAGTGCTTGAGATACATTCAAAGGATGTTTATGTTGTCCAAGCTCCTTTAGACTTGACGTTCTTATTTTCATTTTATAAGAAAGTCGCAGCCACTCATGAACATTTAACAGCAAGAACCTTTATTCCTCAGCCTTCTGTTGATTTAGAAGGAGAAGGAGACATGTTTGAAAAGATTGCTGACCATGATGTTTTACTGCATCATCCTTATGAGTCTTTCGAACCAGTTGTGGAGTTTATGTCACAGGCAGCAGATGATAAGAATGTATTGGCAATAAAGCAAACCTTATACCGTGTCAGTGGAGATTCGCCGATTATTGAAAGTCTTAAACGAGCAGCGGAAAATGGAAAACAAGTAACTGTCCTAGTGGAGCTCAAGGCCCGTTTTGATGAGGAAAACAATGTTCAGTGGGCTAAGGAATTAGAACAAGCCGGCTGTCATGTTATATATGGAATGACGCATTTAAAAACCCACAGCAAGATAACTCTTGTTATCCGCAGGGAAAAAGGTAAAATTCAACGTTATGTTCATTTGGGAACAGGAAATTATAATGATGCCACAGCCAGAATTTATACTGATATGGGGCTTCTGACAAGCAATGATAAAATAGGCATTGATGCCATCAATTTCTTTAATTATTTAAGCGGATATATGGAAAAGCCATCTTATCATCATTTATCTGTTTCACCTTATGGTATTCGGGATACGTTCATTGAGCTGATTGACAGAGAAATTGCCTATCATAATGAATATCAAAATGGCAGAATTATTGCAAAAATGAACTCTTTAACAGATAAAATAATTATTAAGAAATTGTATGAAGCATCGATTGCTGGTGTAAAAATTGACCTCATCATAAGAGGAGTATGCTGCCTGCGTCCCGGTATTGAAGGAGTCAGTGAAAATATTAAGGTTCGAAGTATCGTAGGAGAATTTCTCGAACATACGAGAATTTTTTATTTCCATCAAAATGGGGATGAAAAGGTATATTTGTCATCAGCTGATTGGATGACGCGCAATATGGAAAACCGAGTAGAGATACTATTCCCAATTTTAGAGAATCATTTAAAAGAGAGAATCCATGAATGCCTGCTTCTTATGCTTCAAGACAATTGCAAGGCTCGCGAGCAAGATCGCAATGGCAAGTATAAATATGTGCCAAGAACCAATGGAGAAAGGCATATAAACAGCCAGAGGATCTTTTGTGAAGAAGCCATTCAATATAGGACCAAAATTAAAACAGCAAACTTGGAAACTATGAAGAATCGCACAAAGTTTTCAAGTTTAACAGACTCCTATTTTTTTCGTCTTAAAGAAATTGTTCCATTACTAAAGAGATAATCTACAGAGCATTCCTTATTTATGAGGAATGCTCTTTTTATTGAAATGAAATGGTTGTTTATCAATAATAATAAAATAAAAAACAATATTATTTTATTGTAAAACGATAAATGTTGTGGTAAATTAAAAACACATTAATTAGTGAGGTGTTTTTTGGTGAACAAAGTGTCAACTCTGTTTTTAAAAATAGCTGTAATTTTTATTGGACTTCCAATTCTTGCTTTATGTATCTTTGCGGTTCCAGCTATCGGGAGATTTGCTGAAGAGCTGCTGCCGGATATTGCCTTTATAAAATTTCTTGTTATCGCCTTTTTTTATGTTTCGGCAATTCCTTTTTATATCGCTCTATACGAGGCATTTAAATTATTAACTTATATTGATAAAAACAAAGCCTTCTCAAAAATATCAGTGAAATCCTTAAAGGTAATTAAATTTTGTGCCATTACAATAAGTGGCTTATTTGTACTAGGATTGCCGCTCTTTTATTTCGTTGCAGATGCTGACGACGCACCAGGAATAATAATTATTGGCTTAGTTATTATATTTGCCTCTTTGATCATTGCGGTCTTCGCCGCTGTTCTGCAAAGGCTTCTTCAAGAAGCTATCGAGATAAAATCAGAAAATGATCTAACGGTCTGAGGTGAAAAAAATGGCGATTATTATAAATATTGATGTAATGCTAGCAAAAAGGAAAATGAGTGTTACCGAACTTTCAGAGAAGGTTGGAATAACGATGGCTAACCTGTCTATATTGAAAAATGGAAAAGCGAAAGCGATTCGATTGTCAACGTTAGAGGGGATTTGTAAGGCATTAGATTGTCAGCCTGGAGACATTTTAGAATACAAAAGTGATGAAGATACAGAGTAGATAATAATTTTTAGCAGGAGGCTGCTCATGAATGTAACAATTGAAAAATGGAGACAAAGATCAGCGTTGAAGCAATTGCTACTTTTTGGTTGGGAGCAGGCTCTGTCATGCTTGTTTCCAGTCGTTATCTTTGCCTCCTTGGCAGTTACACAATATTTTCCGCTTCCCTTTCTGCCAAGGTATGACTGGCTGCTGTTAATCTGCCTGTTTATGCAGTGGATGATGGTACGGTCTGGAATGGAAACAAAGGATGAGCTAAAGGTTATAACCTTATTCCATATTATCGGTCTTGCCCTTGAACTGTTTAAGGTGCATATGGGCTCGTGGTCTTATCCTGAAGAAGGATATTCTAAGATTTTTGGAGTTCCGTTATACAGCGGCTTTATGTATGCAAGTGTAGCGAGTTTTCTGTGTCAGGCCTGGAGAAGGCTTAAGGTGGAGCTTATTAAATGGCCGCCATTTTGGGCAGTGGTTCCACTCGCATTTGCGATTTACTTAAATTTTTTCACCCATCATTATTGGATCGATCTGCGTTGGTGGTTATCTGGATTAGTTTTAATTGTTTTTTGGAAATCATGGGTAGTCTACGTGGTGGATGGAATTCGTTACCGCATGCCACTATCACTGTCCTTTGTACTGATTGGTTTTTTTATATGGATAGCCGAAAATATTGCCACTTTCTTTGGAGCTTGGCAATATCCAAATCAAAGAGAAGCATGGAGCCTTGTTCATCTTGGCAAGGTAAGCTCATGGCTGTTATTAGTGATAGTAAGCTTTTTAATTGTTGCAACACTCAAGCAGGTTAAAGGGAAGAGTACAGAATAAAAGTGGAAAAGGCAGCATATTTTGCTGCCTTCAGCTTGTCGCTAAAGTTATGAGATTGGTTGGAAGCGGTAGGGGGGAGACTGTGCGTGAACAGAGAAAAAGCGGCTCGGCGCATTAACCACTGCATCAAAAAACTAATCATCTTGTTGTAACAGGACAGGAGATATCTACTGCCTAATAGGCTGAAGACAATTATCAAGATTAAGTGCAGTCTATTTTATTCTATTTCAGAAAGTACTTTTTTTAGTAATGCTGGCGGTAAGTCATAACTTAATCGTCCATTAAGACTGCTATGAAGTTCAATGGTAATTTGCCTTGAATCTTTATTAGCCTTTTTAACTCTCAGTACCATTCGTGGGTCTGTATATATTTCAACTGTATTTTCCCTTTGTTTTATTGTATGTTCCCCATATTTTTTTATCATGGAACTTCCTCCTATTAGACTGCAGCGATTGCAGTCTTCTTTTATCAGCATTCTTTTTATATTATACATAAACTACCTTCAGTTGAAGGCTGTGGAATTAAATTTCATTATTTGGAAAAATTCCATTATCGCTTTATGAAATCTTAGTAAAACGGAAATAATAACACTATATAAATATAAAGAGTCTTGGTCAGAATGTGATGGTGTTCATAATGAATTTCCAGAAATATATATTGTTAGCTGTTATTTTATTATCCGCTGCAGGGTGTTTGGCAATTATCCGATTTGACTGGAAGCGATACGGTCTTATTTATTTAATTAGTGCAGTTACAGGGAACTTGTTATGCTTTTCTTTAACGTATATAGGATTTTATACTTTTTTTAACTATTTGCTTGAAGATTATTCGATAACTCCAGTGCTGCTCGTTTCCACACTTTTTCCATTGATTGCTTTATTTGCAATAAGGTATAGTCCAAAACTATGGATTTGGAAAATACCTTTTTATTGGGGAATTATCCACTTAGGATTAGTTGGGGAAGTTATCTTAAAAAACTCTGTTATCTTTAAATTTGAAGCGGAATGGGATTTGTGGGACAGTTATACGCTTTGGTGGATAAATTATTTGTTATTTGAGTTATTAGGCGGAAAGATCGTACCACCAGAAAAAAGAAAACCATTGAATGCTGAGTCCTTGCGATATGGTGCATGGGCTTGGATTTTACTGCATTTTATATTCATCACAACGATATTTTTAGCAGGTATATATGTGGGAGTAACTGTCTTTAAATAATAGAAATCATAAAAAATGATTGTCAAGATTTTTAGAGCATGATACTATTAGTTGAAATTAAATCCCTTTAATCTGGTCCAGAGAGTCCAAAAAGGCGAAAAGTGAACTCATACATATTCTTTCATGATGTCTATGACTACCCTTTTGTCCTTTGGATGAAAGGGTATTTTTTATAACTATACTTTAATTAAGTCCTGTGAGGCTTGAAAGGAGAACGACAAAATTGGATTATCGCAAAAAAACAGTAGTCGCATCAGTAGCCGGATTGACATTAGAGGGCATGGATATTATGTTTATTTCCTTTGCAATGTCAATGATTATCGCAGATTTTCATATTGATATGGCTGCAGGCGGACTAATTTCCTCAATTACTAACATAGGTATGCTTGCTGGAGGAGTTATCTTCGGCATATTGGCTGATAAATTCGGGAGAGTCAGGGTCTTTACGTACACTATTCTTCTATTTGCAATCGGGACAGCATTAACAGGTCTGGCGCAGAATATTGAACAAGTATATATCTTTAGGTTTATTGCAGGTCTTGGTGCAGGCGGAGAATATGGTATTGGCATGGCACTTGTGGCGGAAGCTTGGCCAAAGAATAAACAAGGGCGCGCTTCTTCTTATGTAAGTGTAGGTGCCCAGTACGGTGTTATTTTAGCAGCCTTGCTTAGTGCGATGATTCTTCCTGCATGGGGATGGAGAGGGTTGTTCTTCGTTGGTTTGGCACCAGTAATCTTTGCCTTTATTGTTCGCAAAAAGCTGGATGAATCACCAGAATGGCTGGCTTCACAACAGAAAAAGCAAGCTGTGAAAAAGGAAGGGAAACTAAAGCAATTATTTGCTAGCCCTAGAATTACTGCAACAACCATTGCATTAGCTGTGATGGCAACTGTGCAAATTGCCGGATATAACGGTCTGATGATATGGCTGCCATCCATGCTGCAGCAATCTCAAGGACTTTCTGTTTCAAGCTCTGCCCTTTGGACAATCAGCACAGCAGCTGGAATGATTGCTGGGATGCTGACATTTGGACAATTTATTGATCGTCTTGGCATGAAGCTCTCATACGGAATCTTCTTATTCGCTTCGGCAATTGCGGTATTTCTTTACTCCTTTGCATCAGGCAGTATCGGTCTATTAGTAGGCGGCGCGATTGTAGGCTTCTTCTCGAATGGAATGTTTGCAGGGTACGGCGCATTAATCAGCAAGTATTATCCAGTAGAAATACGCAGTACAGCAACAAACACAATTTTTAATTTCGGAAGAGCTTTAGGGGGATTATCTCCAATACTAGTAGGTTATATACTACAGCATGCCAACGTTACAGCGGCAATGGGATATTTGGCCCTGCTTTACTGCATTTCCTTCATTGCGATGCTTAGCTTGCATAAAAGAGCAGGAAGTGAAAGTAAACTTAAACCTTTAGCAAAAACAGTTTAATATGGAAACAAGCCATTCTCCGCATTAGAGAATGGCTTGTTTATTTTTTCAGAGAAGAAATCAGCTGTGGCCGACTATTGCATGCGGAACGTAAGGCTCTTCAAGGAAGGTGATGTCTTCAGGTGTTAGTTTAACATTCAAGGCACCAGCAGCATCCTCAAGATGGGACAGCTTTGTAGCACCGATAATAGGTGCTGCCACTTGTTCTTTTTGCAATATCCATGCAAGTGCAATGTGAGTGCGAGGAACACTATATTTTTCTGCCAACGATGCGACACGCTCAATAACTAAGCGGTCTGCACTCGATGTAGCATCGTATTTAGACTTCTGTATCTGGTCTGTCTCTGAGCGATGTGTTGTAACAGACAAGTCACGGGTTAATCTTCCAGAGGCGAGCGGGCTGTATGGAGTAATCGCTATTTTTTCTTCCTTGCATAGTGGCAGCATTTCTCGTTCTTCTTCACGGTAAATAAGATTTAGATGGTTTTGCATGGACACAAATTTAGTCCAGCCATGTTTTTCCGCTGTATGCAATGCTTTTTGGAACTGCCACGCAAACATGGCAGACGCGCCAATATATCTTGCTTTTCCTGCCTTTACAACATCATGCAAAGCTTCCATCGTTTCTTCAATAGGGGTATGATAATCCCAACGATGAATGATATACAGATCCACATAATCTGTTTCTAATCTTTGCAGACTTTTATCCAATTCACTCATAATTGCTTTTCGAGATAACCCAGAACCATTAGGTCCTTGGTGCATTTGACCGTGTACTTTCGTCGCGATAACAACCTCATCACGATTAGCATAATCCTTTAAAGCGCGCCCAAGAATTTCTTCACTGGAACCAAGTGAATATACATTGGCTGTATCAAAAAAATTAATTCCTAAATCAAGGGCCTTCTTAATAACAGGACGGGAGTTCTCCTCATTTAAGACCCATTGATGCAGCCACTTGCTGGCATCACCAAACCCCATACATCCAAGACATAATCTAGATACATCTAATCCTGTATTACCAAGCTTTACATACTCCATTTGCTTCTTCCTCCCTGTCTTTATGTGATATAGGATTATTATCGCATAAAGCAGGTGAGGTCTTTAGCCCAATACTATCAAGTGTTTGCCTAATCCTCTCATAAAACTAAATGAACAGCAGAAATGTTTCTGCTGTTCATGTTTTCATTATTCTAAAATTCTCATATGCAAATTAGTCAAAGATTGACCTGTTGCAGAAGCGGTTAAGTTTGCTTCTAAGTCAAAGCCTTCAACCGGTTCTATGCGGGAAAACTTACGCAAAAAAGTCTCTAGCACAATTCTCATTTCCAAGCGGGCAAGCGGTGCTCCTAAACAGAAATGAGGTCCATTGCCAAAGGTAAGGTGTTTTTTGTTGTTTGACCGGTGAATATTTAGCGTGAAGGGATTTTCGAACATATTTTCATCCATATTGCATGCACTCATCCAGGCAATCACGACATCCCCTTTTTTCAGCTCTACACCTAATAGATTGTTATTCTGTTTAACAGTCCTGTCTCTTCTTGACAAGTGAAACCGATAACGGAGCATTTCCTCGACTGCATTTGGGACGAGCTCGAGATTGCTCCGCAGCTCTTCGTATAAGGCTTCATCATCATACAGCAATGAATAAAAGGTATTAGCAATGGCATGACTCGTAGTTTCAACGCCTGCACCTAACAGCACCATTGTAGCTTGGACAATTTCTTCATCAGTAAACCTGTCTCCATCCACTTCGGCACGGATGAGGTCGGAGATAATATCATTTGTTAAATTTGTCCGTTTTTGAACAACAATCGGATAGAGAAATTGAAAGTATTCCTTGGCAGCCTGTTGCTTCTCGAGTTCAATATCCGCTAGCCGCTGTCTGTCGTACGGCTGGAAGAGAATATCCACCCATTTTTTGAACTGATGACGATTGTTAACTGGCACACCAAATAAATCAGCGATAACAAGACTAGGGAAAGGGGCAGCTAGAGCTTCAACAATATTAACAACATCGTTCGCTTTTATATCATCAACCAGTTCTGCGGCAATCTGCCTGATTCTAGGTTCCCATTCTTTTAAGCTCCGAGGAGTAAAAGCAGAGGCTAACAGCGACCTGCTTTTTCTATGCTGCGGAGGATCAAGATTGGTGATGTTTATTGGTGATGGTTTATCGGAATTACTTTCGTTCTTGGCTCCAACAAAAATCGTTGTTCTAGTACCGGCGCTGGAAAAATACTCATGGTTGCTTAACACTTCTTTGACATGCTCATATTGAAACACATTCCATGTATTGGTTTCCTTATGAAAAAAAATAGGATGCTCCTTTAGCATTTTTTGGTACCAGGCAATCGGAAAAAATTCGTCTGTACGTGATTGGAAATTGGTGATTTCTTTAATGGGGATTACTTCTTTTATCATTTTGCAGTTTCTCCTCCTTTAAATAGATCAAATGTTTTTATATAATCATGTCCGTTTAGCATCTGTAACTGCTAACAGCATGTCATTCACGTTGTTGTGCGAGAAAAGCATGTGCGTCTATTTCTACTATACTCTAATTTGAGTAGTAAAAAGTAGCGATTACGATGAAAATTAACAAAAATAGGTAAAAAATCCTGAAATCTTAAACTAGCAAACTTGTTATTGTAAGCGTGTTCTTTTATAATCAGGAAAAGATGTTAGAAAAAACTAACTTGGTTATTTTTAGGAGTGATTTAGTGGATTTAAATAAGTATATATCCGGAAAAATTTCTCTAAATGATTATGTTCATCGTATAAACCAGGGTGGAGCTGCTTTTCATGTTCATTATTGGGGAGTTATGCCTAAGCATTATGATAATCAGCTGCATAAGCATTCTTTTTTCGAAGTATGCTTTGTTGTCGAGGGAGAAGGCTTTTATATCGATGAACAGTGCAGTTATCCGCTCCAAGGTAACACCATCTTTTTATCAAGACCAGAAGTGCCACATCAAATAAAAAGCGAGCAAGGACTATCACTCTTGTATGTAGCCTTTGAACTAATGGAATCAGAGTCGACAGAAAGCTGGGTTAATATAATGAATTCAGCTAAAAAATGTGCACCGGTGCTTTTACATAATAGTGATACAGAGACCGGCTATTTGTGGAAATCTCTGCTTATTCAGGCTACAAAGCATAAGCATGAATTCTTTGAAGAGATGCTAGTTACTATTGCCGGTTCGCTTATCATTTCGATTCTACAGGATTTTGTTCCTGATTTGAATAAAAGCAGTCAGAAAGAAGAGCCAGATCAGCATTCTGATCTTCTTACACAGGCACGCCTGTATATTCATGATAATTTATCTAATTGCTTAAAGCTGACAGAAGTAGCAAGGCATCTGCATATATCTGGAAGACACTTGTCTAGGGTTTTTGTTTCTGAATTAGGTATGAGCTTCTCGAAGTATGTGCAAGATGAAAGGATTAAGAAAGCGAGCATGCTGTTAAAAAAGACAAATTTATCATTAAAGGAAATTGCTGAAGAGACAGGATTTATGAATGTCCAATATTTTACGAGAGTTTTCACCTCGATGATGCAAACCTCACCAGGGCGGTTTAGATCAATGTTTATCAATATACATACAACAACATATTCTGATACTTGACCTCCATGAAAAGGGAGGTCTTTATTTTTTCTGAGTGGAAAGATGTCTTAAAAGTATAAAAACATGTCTTCAAAATTTAAATACTATTCATTAAATCTTTACTATAATTACATACGTAAACACAGTGTTAATGTATGAATGCGAACAATAGTGAAAACGTATTCAATTTGGATGAATTTAAAAAGGGAGGAAGGCATTCAATGAAATTATCTTATGTAACGGACAGTATGGCACATTTATCCTTTGAGGCAATGCTTGATGAAGTAGCTGAGCTTGGAATTGATACTATTGAAATGACGACAGGGGGCTGGTCTCCTGCGCCACATTTAAATCTTAATGAACTATTGGAAAGTGAGCAAAAAAGAAACCACTTCTTGAATAATCTTGAGAAACGCAATATAAAACTATGTGCCTTGAATTGTTCTGGCAACCCTTTGGATCCAGGCGAATTAGGAAAGCAGCATCGAGAAATCACCGATAAAACGATGGAATTGGCAGAGCTATTAGGAGTTAAAAAGGTCATTATGATGAGCGGCCTGCCTGCTGGAGGTCCGGAAGATAAAGTTCCTAATTGGATTACCTATACAGTCAGCTGGCCGCCGGTATTAAAAGAAATACTAGATTACCAGTGGAATGAGGTTGCGATTCCTTATTGGAAGGAGCTTGTGAAAAAAGCAGAATCATGTGGTGTTGAAAAAATTGCACTTGAAAATTTCAGCTCACAATTAGTCTATAATCCTGAAACATTATTTAAACTCCGCAATGAAGTTGGTCCAATTGTTGGTTTAAATCTTGATCCTAGCCATCTTATCTGGATGGGTGCAGACCCAATTCTAGCTGCCCGAGAACTAGGAGTGGCGATACATCATGTTCACGGCAAAGATGTGCGAATCGAAAGACATCTATCTGCTGTTAATGGCATTTTGGAAACAAAGGAAATAACAGATGTAGCCAATCGGGCTTGGAATTATGTAGCTGTCGGCTGCGGGCAAGACTTGCAGTGGTGGAAAGAGTTTTTCTCTGTTGTGAAGATGATGGGATATGACGATGAAGTTTCTTTAGAAATGGAAGATTTGACGATGTCCGTAGAGGCTGGAATAAAAACATCAATTGATGCTCTGCAGCAAACGCTGAGTTTTTAATAATCATACCAATTTATATCTGAATATTCAAAATAAAGGAGTGGTTAAAAATGTTAAATGGGGAGAAAAAAATAGCAAGACCGATACGTTGGGCAATGGTAGGAGGAGGCCGACTTGGACAGGTTGGTTATAAGCATAGAATAGGTGCATTGAGGGACAATACGGCATTTGAATTGGTTGCTGGCGCCTTTGATATTGAGCCAGCAAGAGGGAAGGAGTTCGGCATAAATTTAGGGGTGGCGGGAAATCGCTGCTATCCTGATTATAAAACTATGTTTGAAGAGGAAGCCATGCGAGAGGATGGAATTGAGGCTGTTTCCATTGCCACCCCAAATGGAACACATTATGAAATATGCCGTGCTGCGCTCGAAGCAGGGTTGCATGTTATTTGTGAAAAGCCGTTGTTTTTTTCATCAGCAGAGGGTGAAGAGATTAAGAGACTTGCAGAGAAAACAGGCAAAATTGTCGGGGTGACATATGGCTTCTCTGGAAATCAAATGCTGCTGCAGATGCGAGCAATGATTGAACAAGGAAAAATCGGTGATATTCGTGTTGTTGATTTGCAGTATACACATGGTTTTAATTCAAATGATAAATCGGATAAAACGAGTGCTGCTCAAAAATGGCGTATTGATCCTAAGGTAGCAGGACCAAGCTTCGTTTTAGGAGATTTATCCACACATACGTATTATATGTCCCAGTTGATTATGCCCGACATGAAAATAAAAAGGCTGCTTTGTGATCGTCAAAGCTTTATTGAAAGCCGTGCTCCACTTGAGGATAATGCTTTTGTACTCATGCAGTACGAAAACGGAGCAGTTGGCAGGCTGTGGACATCCTCCATTAATGCCGGCTGTATGGATGGTCACAGAATCCGGATAGTAGGGACGAAGGCAAGCTTAGAATGGTGGGACAGCAAACCAAATGAATTGAGATATGAAGTTCAAGGAGAACCTATTCAGACTTTAATTCGAGCAATGCCTTACTTGGATGACGCTTGCAATGCTGATGAGAGATTAGGTGCACTCCATCAGGAAGGCTTATCAGAATCCTGGGCAAATATTTACTTGAAGTTCGCAATTGCCATAGATGCGAAAAACCGCAATGATGAAGAAATATTAAATAGTCTAGTGTATCCGGATATTGATGCTGGTATTGCAGGCATTCGCTGGATTGAAAATTGTGTTCGTTCTGCAGATAACGGTGCCGTTTGGGTAGAATATGAAAATCAACAAAAGCTTTCGTCCACACATTAATTGGGTTCTTAGGCAGGGGGGAGCAGTTAATCAGACTGCTTCCCAACAATCCCTATCAACAGCAGCAGGTTATAAATGTAAGCGCTTTATATAGTTTGGAGATAAACCTCTCAACCGTAATTCCAATATTGTATAAAGGAGTAATCAGTATGACAAATATAGAGATGTCTGAACAAATCGTTCAAGCAAAGCCTCCCAAGCAAAAAGATCCGAAAAAATTTCTGAAGCGCATAACAATTGTGTCTACATTTGGAGGACTTTTATTTGGATATGATACAGGGGTCATAAACGGGGCACTCCCCTTTATGGCAGACAAGGATCAATTAAATTTATCTCCTTTTACAGAAGGGCTTGTAGCAAGCTCATTAGTATTAGGAGCAGCCTTTGGGTCCATTTTTGGCGGCCGCCTGGCAGATACGAAGGGCCGTCGCAGGGTTATCTTATATCTTGCTGTGCTGTTTTTCTTTTCTGCAGCTGGCTGTGTTATCGCACCAAACACAGCTGTTATGGTTGGTTTCCGTTTTCTGCTCGGGCTAGCAGTCGGCGGGTCTTCTGTTGTAATTCCCTCTTACTTGGCTGAGATGGCTCCCTCTGACAGACGCGGAATGCTCGTTACCCAAAATGAATTAATGATCGTTACAGGTCAATTTTTAGCATATATATTTAATGCTCTAATTGGAAATATATTTGGAGATACAGGGCATGTATGGCGATATATGCTAGTTATTGCGACATTACCCGCAGTTGCCTTGTGGATTGGTGTGCTCATCCTGCCTGAAAGTCCTAGGTGGCTGGCTTCAAGGGGCAGATGGGCAGAAGCGCTAAAAATCCTTAACAGAATTCGGACAGAAAGCATTGCCGAGCAGGAAATGAAGGAGATAAAAGCAAATCTTTCTGCTGAACAGAAGCACAAAAAGCTGGGTTTTCGTGATTTAGGAACTCCATGGATTCGAAGAATTGTATGGATAGGAATTGTGCTTGGATCAGTTTCCCAGCTAGTCGGCATCAACTCTATCATGTATTACGGAACCCAAATTCTTGAAAATGCTGGGTTTGGCACTAAAACAGCTTTAATCGCCAATGTCGCAAATGGCTTGATCGCTGTGATTGCGGTTATCGTTGGCATGTCGCTGTTGAACAAAGTGAATAGAAGACCCATGCTGCTTACGGGCTTGATAGGCGTTACTGTTGCTCTCATTTCCATTGGAACTTCTGCACACTTCCTGGAGGGTTCAGCAATGCTCCCATACATCGTTTTATCAATGACAGTCTTATATTTAGCGTTTTTCCAAGGTGCAATTGCCCCATTAGTATGGCTTATCCTTGCGGAAATTTTCCCAATGCGGCTCCGTGGAATAGGGATGGGGCTGGCAGTGCTGTTCTTATGGCTTTGTAATTTTCTAGTAGGATTGTTCTTTCCTGTACTGCTTGCAGGTATTGGACTTTCTGCGACCTTCTTCTTATTTGCCTTGTTTGCCATTATAGGTGTGATTTTTGTAGCTAAAGCTGTGCCTGAGACAAGGGGACTTTCCTTGGAGGAAATTGAAGATAATTTTAAAAGCAAGGAATTTAGTTAATATAAAGAATCCCTGCTAAAGCAGGGATTCTTCACAATTACATATAGAAAAATAGTTTAATTGTCTGCTTCTTGTTGTTTGATCCAAGCATCAATATGGTCCAGATTAAATAGCATCGTATCCCCTATAAGCCGTTGATGGGGAATGGTTCTGGCCTTGATTAATCCGTTGACATCTTCCTCAGAAAGGGGATAGCTCACCGATTGCAGGTAAGCAATTAGATTTTGTATTCCAACTGCCTTTCTCAAAAAATCACCTCCCACAAATGCCTCCTTACTAATTCAAATAAAGAGACTTCAGTATGAGGTATTTTTTAAGACTCGGCTGCTAATTATATACCCAAAAAAATATTTTTGAAAACTTTTTTACCTTGGTAACAAGGGAGTTCTGACAACTGTCTAATAGACGAAGATACCTGCTAAATATAGATAATTTACAAATTTATTGAATGATATTTAGGAGAGAACTTAACATATGTTTTGCCTGTTCACTCTAACTTTTTATAAAAATCCGGTTGACATTATTTAAAATTAGCAATATAGTAAAACACATCTTAACTAACAAAAACCGAATATACCACTTCTTATCCAGAGAAACCGAGGGATCAGGCCCTATGACGTTTCGGCAACGGGTTTAATAAACACCGTGCTAACTCCTGCAAATGTGTGACAACACATTTGAAAGATGAGAATGAGGATTTATAATTAAAGCCCTCTTTTTTCTTCTGGATATAGGAAAAAAGAGGGCTTTTTGTTGTTGATTAATGCAAAGGAGAGTGAATAGATTGATTGAATTCAGTCAAGTGGCGAAAACATTTGTATTAGGCAAAAGGAAAGTGGAAGCTGTTAAAGATGTTTCCTTAACTATTCAGAAAGGAGAAATTTTCGGAATCATTGGTTTTAGCGGTGCGGGCAAAAGCACATTGCTGAGACTTGTAAATCAGTTGGAAAGCCCGTCTAATGGATCAATTAAAATTCAAGGGGAAGATTTATCAAGCTTCAGTGCAAAAGAAATACGCAAACTAAGAAGACGAATCGGCATGATTTTTCAAAACTTTAACTTGTTTACCTCTAGAACAGTAGCTGGTAACATTGCTTATCCTTTAAAGTTGGCAGGCAAGCCAAAGGCGGAAATAAAGGAAAGAGTCGATGAGCTGTTAAGATTCGTTGGGCTGACAGATAAAGCGAATGACTATCCGGAACAGCTTTCAGGTGGACAGAAGCAGCGGGTCGGCATTGCGAGGGCACTTGCTAATTCGCCGGATATCTTAATCTGTGATGAAGCTACTTCGGCATTGGATCCTGACACGACGGCAGACATTCTACGGCTTTTAAAAAAGGTAAATAAAGAGTTTGGAATCACCATTTTACTTATAACACATGAGATGAATGTCATCCAAACTATATGTGACAAGGTTGCTGTTATGGAAAACGGTGAGGTCATCGAAACTGGCAATGTGTTTGATACGTTTACAAATCCACAGCATCCGACAACAAAACGGTTTATCCAATCCGTTCAACAAGATCGTCCGTCTGATTCGCTGCTTCAGCAATGGAAACAGAGTGGCGGAAATAATCTTTATCGAGTTATTTTCAAAGGAGAACTAGCGAATACACCATTGCTTTCACAAATATCACGTAAGAACAATGTGGATGTCAATATTGTTTATGGCTCTGTTCAAGAACTGCAAGAGAAGTTTTTCGGCAATTTACTAGTTTCCTTCGAAGGGGAAGCAACAGCTATACATACAGTCGTTTCCGAATTAGAGAAGACTGTCACAATTGAGGAGGTGATTATAGAATGAAGGTCGATTGGACGACGTTTTGGCCACGAATTGTAGATTCGACAGGCGAAACCATTCTAATGGTCATTATGACTTTGATTTTTGGTTCAATTCTGGGTATTTTGATAGGTTTACTTTTATTTGTAACGAGAAAAGGAAATATTCTTGAAAATAAGCTTGTATTTCAGTTGCTGAATATACTCATTAACATTATCAGACCGATACCTTTCATTATTTTCCTAGTAGCAATAAGCCCGCTCACTCGGACAATAGTAGGAACAACAATCGGTACATGGGCAGCAATTTTCCCGATGACGATTGCCGCTGCATTCGGTATAGCTAGGGTAGTTGAAAACAATCTTATCAGCATTGATCCTGGTGTCATTGAGGCAGCGAAGGCAATGGGTGCAAGCCCGCTGCAAATCATCTTCACTGTGTTAATACCAGAAGCGTTAGGACCGCTGATTCTCGGTTTAACCTTTGTGACCATCAGTTTAATAGATTTTTCCGCTATGGCAGGAACTGTTGGCGGCGGGGGATTAGGATATGTTGCCATGACGTACGGCTATCAGAGATTTGATGGCAGTGTCATGCTGGTAACAGTTATCATCCTGATTTTGCTCGTTCAGGTTGCACAATGGATTGGAAATACATTATCTAGAAAAATTATGCGCAGATAAATAAAAAAGAAGAGGGGAAAAGAACATGAAAAAATTAGTGAAACTTTTTGTTGTATTACTTGCTGTGTGGGCACTTGCAGCATGCGGAAATGAGTCAGCTTCAGGAGATTCGAAAACAGTAAAAGTAAAAATCGGGGTAACAGGCACAGATGGTGAGGTATGGCCGTTAGTTAAAGAAAAGGCGGAAAAAGAAGGGATAGAAATAGAACTAGTTGAGTTCTCAGATTATACGCTTCCGAACCAGGCGCTTGCTAACAAGGAAATTGATATCAACTCATTTCAGCATATTGCTTTCCTAAGCCAGTTCGCAAAAGAAAATAATGCTGATTTAGTACCGATTGGTGCTACAGTCATCGCTCCAATGGGAATTTACTCTGAAAAAATTAAAGATGTTAGTGAACTAAAAAAAGGTGATAAGATTGCGATCCCTGATGATCCATCAAATCAGGCTCGTGCATTAAAGCTGCTTGAATCTGCAGGATTAATCAAACTTTCAGATGACTTTGGACTGTTTGGTGATCCAACTAAAATTGTGGAAAATCCGAAAGACCTTGATATTTACCCAGTTGTGGCACAACAGACTCCACGTGTCTTACCAGATGTGGCAGCATCTGTAATTAATAACGGTGTAGCTGGCCAGGCTGGATTCGATCCGGTCAAGGATCCAATTTATTTAGAAAATGCGGATGACGAAAGTGTTCTTCCATATGTAAATGTGTTTGCAGCACGTGCAGAAGATGCTGATAATGAAACATTCCAGCGCATAGTCGAGATTTATCATGAAGAAGACGTGATAAAAGCGGTCGAAGCAGATACAAACGGCGGCTCCATTGTAGTCGACACACCGAAAGAAGACTTAGTGAAACAATTTAAAGGATTGTAGGAGGAGATAAAATGGGCAAAGTGTACAATGGCTTAGACGTGATTAATCATTCTGTTGACAGCAATAAGGATCTTTATGTAGAAACCAGTCAAGCGATTCATTTAAGACCGGAAATCGGCAATCAAGAGTTTTTTGCAAGTAAAACCTTAGTAAATTTATTGGAAGAGGCGGGTTTTGCAGTAGACACAGGAGTGGCTGGCCATGAAACTTCCTTTTACGCAGTAAAGGACAGTGGGGTGTCTGGTCCGACAGTTGCTTTCCTTGCAGAATATGATGCACTACCAGGTCTTGGCCATGCTTGCGGTCATAACATTATTGGAACAACTAGTGTTGCCGCAGGAATTGCACTTGCCGAAACACTGTCAGAAACAGGCGGCCGTGTCCTTGTTCTCGGAACACCGGCAGAAGAAGGCGGACCAAATGGAAGTGCTAAAGGCAGCTTTGTGAAACATGGCTATTTAAAGGATGTCGATGTTGCCTTAATGCTCCATCCTGCTGGGAAAACTTCCTTGACGAGTGAAACACTTGCTGTTGATCCTCTAGATTTTCATTTTTACGGAAAAGCCGCACATGCTGCAGGCTCACCTGAAAAAGGCATTAATGCGCTTGATGCTGTCATCCAGTTATTCACCGGCATTAACGCATTAAGGCAGCAGCTAACTTCTGATGTGCGGATACATGGAATTATTACACATGGCGGCGATGCTCCTAATATTATTCCTGAATATGCATCTGCACGCTTCTTTATCCGCGCTGAATCGTGGAAAAAAACGGAAGAGGTTGCCGTGAAAGTTCGTGCCATTGCAGATGGCGCTGCATTAGCAACAGGTGCGACTGTAAAAGTGGAAAGATTCCAAAATGAGGTAAAGGATTTTGTCATTAATTCTGTATTAGATGATATTCTTAAAACGGAGCTAGAAGCGGTTGGCGAAGTTGTTTCTGTGGAAAAATCAACAGGCAAAGGTTCAACCGATGCTGGAAACATCAGTTATGAAGTTCCGACTGCTCACGGACATATTAAAATAGGGCCAGATGATTTGATTGCACACACAAATGAATTCAGAGAAGCGGCTCGTTCTAGTATTGGCAATGAAGCCATTACTAAAGGAGCAAAGGCACTTGCTGCAACAGGTTATCGTTTGCTGAAGGACTCTGTGCTGCTTCATCAAGTCAATAAAGCTTTTAACACAGCAAAAAAAGCGAAAAATTAATAACATCAATATATAATCTTGTTAGGAAAGACAAAAGCTCTGGGCATTTGCCGTTTCTTAAAAATCTATTATTCATATAATCATATTGAGGATATCGTCCATTCTCGTTTCAAGAAGCTTTCAATAGCGCTTGGATCCATCATCATATTATTATTTCTTTAGGTGCTCCCTATTTTGGAGCACCCTTTTTGTATATTTTATAAATATTATGTTGAAAAGAAATCGAAAATAAAATTTTTAAATTGGATGGAAGCAGGGGAAAGATATCGCCCATCTACCCAGGCTAAAGCAATAATTCGTTCGTAATCAGGAGGATCAATCGGTATTTTCACCAAGTGATTCAGGCTGGTGTCTTTCATATCAGGAAGGATGGATATCCCCAGTCCTGCTGCGACTAAGCCGGCAATCGTGTCTGGTTCATCTCCCTCAAAAGCTATTAATGGTTGAATTCCCGCTTCCTTAAACATTGCCTCTGTCAAGATTCGCATAGCGTACCCCTTTTTTAGCAGGATGAATGGTTCATTTATTAGCTGAACTAATCTTATACTGTTAGACTGTGCAAGGTTATGTGCCTTTGGTACGTAAACGAATAGCTGCTCACTAAAAAGCTTGGACCATGCAATAGGAGTGTGTATTTCAACAGGACTTATTAGACAAAAATCTAGTTCTCCTTTTTGCATATCTTCTAATAAGGAGTGCGAAGGGTTTTGCTTTAAAGCTATATTAATAGCAGGAAACTCACTGCGAAAAGCAGCAATTAAATCAGGAATTAAATTAGTGCTTAATGTGTGCAGAAAGCCAAAGGAAACAGTTCCTCTGCCAGGTTCAAGTAATTCGTGTATCGCTCTTTTTCCGAGTTCAAACTCCAGCATCATGGAGTCAACGTGCTTTAAGAACAGCCTGCCGTATTTGTTAAGCTTGATGGAACGGCCTTGCCGTTCAAATAGCGGTGCCCCTATTTCTTCTTCAAATCGTGCGATGGAGCGACTTAATGCCGGCTGTGTAATAGAGAGTGCTTCAGCAGCTTTTGTGACATGCTCCATTTGGGCGAGGGTTCGGAAGTATTCAAATTGTTGCCATTCCATTATTACAACTCCTTCTCTTATTACATATATGCATCGAAAATATGATTATTATGAATTATACATCATTATTAGCAGGTGTTAACATGAAGAGGAAAAAGTATAGAGGGAGTTGTACAAAAGAGATGGCTTACATAAATTATGGAACACCTTTATTTCGTAAAACTAGCATTGCGTTTTTTGCTGCAGGATTCAACACATTTGCCATTCTGTATTGTGTACAGCCATTAATGCAGGAATTTTCATCAGAATTTAAGTTGTCTGCTACTATGGCAAGTTTGGCTCTGTCTGTAGCAACTATTTGCTTAGCCGTAAGCATGCTCCTATTTGGATCATTATCAGAAGTATGGGGGCGAAAACCGGTTATGGTTGCCTCCATGCTGGTTGCCTCCATTTTATGTTTGCTGACTGCGTTCAGCGCCAATTATTACTATTTGCTTTTCTTACGGGCATTAACGGGAATTGTTTTGGCTGGAGTGCCTTCAGTGGCGATGGCATATCTTGGTGAGGAAATGGAATCCAAAAGTCTAGGAAAAGCGATGGGATTGTATATTAGCGGTAACGCCGTTGGTGCAATGGGAGGAAGAATTATTTCAGGTATTCTAAGTGAATTTTTCAGCTGGCATGCTGCAATCGGCGGCATAGGGGTAATAAGCATTGCTGCTACTCTTTCTTTTGCCTTAACTCTGCAGCCTTCTCGAAATTTTCAAGCGCGTAAGCTTAACATGAACGTTTTAGGCAGGTCTCTAATAAACCACTTAAAGGATCCAGGACTGCTTTGTTTATATGGTCTTGGTTTTTTATTGCTTGGAAGCAATGTAGCGCTGTTTAACTATATTGCCTATGTGCTCACAAGTAAGCCATATTCTTTGCAGCAAGGTGTAGTCAGCTGGATTTTTCTATTATTTATTATTGGCATGTTCAGTTCGATATGGATTGGCAGGCTTGTGGACCGCTACGGACGACATTATATCTTAATTGCGAATCTCTTTCTAATTATAATGGGAGCTTTGTTGACACTGCATGTGGGCTTTTTGGTCTGGAAGATAATGGGCTTAGCACTGACTACTTTTGGTTTTTTCGGTGGCCATTCGATAGCGAGTGGCTGGGTCAGCCAGAGAGCAGCTGCTAACAAAGCCCAAGCTTCTTCTTTGTATTTGTTTCTGTACTATACAGGTTCAAGCGTGGGTGGAACACTTGGCGGAGTTTTATGGTCTCACCTTGGCTGGAGCGGTATCGTTATCATGGTTATTGCGTTTACTTTTATCGGCATTGTGCTCGCAGCAGCCCTTCTCAAAATCACTGGATTCACGAAACCTGCAGCCAAGTCGAAACAGCTGCATATTTTCAAATAAAGGGTGCTAGACTGGCTGCACCCTAGTCGTGTCAGTTTATTGATTGCTTTCAATTTGCTTTAGCACCCTTCCACCTAATGTTGATGAGGCATTATATAAATATTGCAGAACAGTGCTTCTAGTTTCATCCGAAACTCCTGCAAGATCATTTGCAAGATTTTGGACTAGATGGTCTTGCTGGATAGGTGGAAGGGTATGAAAATAGTGTCCAGCCTGTGTGAAATCATCTTGCTTTTTGATATCGCTCCGTTGAAGCCTGCCGCTTACCTGTCTTCCTTTGCCGCTTGTAATAAGAGAGGAAGTATCCCATTCACTTTGTTGATTTATCGGTAAATCGCGGAATCCTGGACCGAGCCGGCGCCGCTGTGAGTCCCAGTATATATTGGAACGGCCCTGCAGCATTTTATCATCAGACAATTCGGCTCCTTCTAATAAATTCGAAGGAGAAAAAGCCACTTTCTCCACTTGTTCCATATAGTTGTCTGGATTGCGGTTTAATATCATGCGGCCGACGGGGATAAGGGGATACTGCTGTTCATCCCAAACCTTCGTATCATCAAGCGGGTCATATGGAAGACTTTGCTCATCGTTTGTATTCATCAGCTGTACATAAAGGATATATTCTACCTTCTTACCTTTTGATATAGCAGAAAACAAATCCTTACCGGCAATATCAGGATATGCACCGTTCCAATGTGCTGCCTCTTTGTTATCGATAAACTTTATCCCGGAAGACGGAAGCCAATGATATTTCACATAGCGGCGCACACCTTGGGCATTTTTCCACACATATGTACTTACACTGTGGCCGGGAATATGGCGCAAACTTTTAACTGTCCCTGCATCTGAATATAACCTTACTACGAAATGGATGGATTCAGGCGCCCGTGCAACAAAGCTCCAAAACCGTTCCGGATCAATCAAATTATTTACAGGAGAGGGAAGAAAGGCTTTTATTGATTCAGGGAAGCGGATGGCATCTCGGACAGAGAAGACAGGAATATGGTTGCAAATTAGATCAAAAACCCCTTCATCTGTATAAAATTTGGTCGAAAATCCTCGCACATTCCGAGATGTGTCTGGTGTGCCTTTTGTGCTGACTGCAAGGGAAAACCGAACAGTAACAGGGACCTGTTGCCCCGGCTCCTGTAAAAAGCAAAGCTTTGTATATTCACTCATAGAATAGATGGTTTGAAAATAGCCGAAAGCCCCGTAACCTTTCACATGTACAGGTCTCTCCAATATTTTTTCATGGATAAAGTTTTCCAAAGTTTCGTGAAGAATATTATCCTGCTCAAGAACAGGGCCTCTGTCTCCGACTGTTTCTGAATGCAGCGCCCCAGGTAAATCGCCTTGCCAATCTGCAGGGCTGCGGCCGTTTTTGTTTGAGGTACTTCTTTTGTTCAAATGATTATTATCTTTCAATATAATCCCCCCTGTTGTTCGTGAAGATAATTACCCGTTTATCGATGATATCGATACAAGTTATTCCATTTAAAGCGTCTATATGACTGATATAAATTGTCTTCTTACCTGAAAAAACGGATATTCGCACATGTCTTGAACCAAATTAATAGGTAAGTAGCTGACTTCTTTTCCCTGATTGCTAAACGAAGAAAGCATGGTATAATAGATATATTAAATTTGTGTGTACAAATTTAATATATATCTTACAATTTAATAGGTATGCATAAAATGGAGGTCGACAATGAAGTTTCCACATGATTTTTTATTTGGTGCAGCATCTGCTTCTTACCAGGTGGAAGGAGCATGGAATGAAGATGGCAAAGGAAAGACAAACTGGGATGTATTCTCGAAGATACCAGGCAAGACTTTCGAGGGAACAAATGGAGACGTCGCTATTGACCATTATCACCGCTACAAAGAAGATATTAAATTAATGGCCGAAATGGGGCTAGAATCATACCGTTTCTCTGTATCATGGGCAAGAATATTGCCTACCGGGGACGGAGAGGTAAATCCTAAAGGCTTGGAATTCTATAATAATCTGATTGATGAATGTTTAAAACACGGAATTGTACCATTTGTGACACTATATCATTGGGATTTGCCAATTACTTTAGAAGAGGATGGCGGCTGGACGAACAGACGCACTGCGGATGCATTCGTTAAATATGCTGAAATCTGCTTCCGTGAATTTGGTGATCGTGTAAAGCACTGGATTACCTTCAACGAAACAGTTATGTTTACCGGATTAGGCTACTTAAAAGGTGCACATCCGCCAGGCATTACAAATGATGAAAAGAAATACTTCCAAGCAACACACTATGTGTTTTATGCCCATGCAAAAGCAGTAGAAGTGTATAAAAGCTTAAAGCAATATGGCGAAATTGGTATTACTCACGTATTTTTACCTGCCTACAGTGTAGATGAAAAGCCAGAAAATATTGCAGCTGCTCAGCATGCGAATGAATATGAAACTTTTTGGTATTATGATCCGATTTTAAAAGGAGAATATCCTGCGTATGTCGTTAAGCAACTAGAGGAAAAAGGCTGGACTCCAACCTGGACAGAAGAAGAGCTGAACACATTGAAAAGTAATGCTGAAAACAATGACTTTATCGGCTTAAATTATTACCAGCCAATTCGTGTTGAAAAAATCGCCGAAGGTTCTCTAACAGTAGAACATTCACGGGAATCATCTACTCTTGCACCAGGAAATCCTTCCTTTGACGGATATTACCGCACAGTGAAAATGGACGATAAAACATATACAAAATGGGGCTGGGAAATCTCGCCGCAAGGCTTTCTTGATGGGCTGCATATGTTAAAAGGGCGTTATGGCGATATAAAAATGTATGTCACAGAAAATGGCCTTGGTGATGAGGATCCAATTATTGATGGGGAAATAGTGGATGTTCCAAGAATAAAATATATCGAAGAGCATTTAAAGGTTGTCAAACTTGCAATAAGCGAAGGCATTAACTTAAAAGGCTATTATGCATGGTCAGTCATTGATTTATTAAGCTGGCTAAACGGATACAAGAAGCAGTATGGCTTTATTTATGTGGACCATTCTGACAATCTGAACAGAAAGAAAAAGCTCTCGTTTCATTGGTACAAGCATATTATTGAAACGAGGGGAGAAGAGCTGTAAGAAATAGGACGAACGAAACCTCCTAATTATGTTAGGAGGTTTTTTTCTACATGCTTAAACTCCAATTTATTACATTTTCATTTTAATCAAGGAGGTTATTGTTTACAATAGAACCATAACCAATTATTACATATTTTTTAAAGGAGATAATATGGCAGTCAAATATAGAGAGATAGCAGATTCTTTAGAAAAGGATATTAGAGAAGGCATATTTGATGCATCTAATAAGCTGCCGACTGAGGAAGAGTTGGCAAAACAATTTGAGGTAAGCAGAAGCACGGTCAGGAAAGCTGTTACCCAGCTAGTCAATCGGGGATATATTTATCAGGTGCAGGGGAGCGGCATGTTTTTAAGGAAAAAGTCGGAAACAGATTATATTAATCTAGGCAGTCTGCGGGGACTGACAAAGGATTTGTCAGCGAAAACAATCGAAACGAAAATACTGGAGCTTCGTGTTATAGAAGCAGAAGAAGAGGTTGCAAATAGGATGCAATGCGAACCTGGCACAAAATTGTATTATACAAAACGCATCCGAATAGTAAATGAAGAACCTTTCTCGATTGAACTCAGCTACTTTAAAAAAGACATCGTTCCTTATTTAAATAAGGATATTGCCATCCAATCTATCTACACCTATTTAATTGATGACTTAAGACTGAACATCGGGTTTGCCGACAAAGTTATCAATTGTGAATTAATGGATGAGGAAACCGCCTTTTTGCTTAACCTGAACGCGGGAGACCCTGGGTTAATTATAGAAAATACCGTATCGCTTACGAACGGCAATATATTTGAGTTGTCTAAATCTATCTTTCATTATCAAAAAGCAAAAATCCTGGATAGGGTTAGTTTTAAGTGAATACCTTTAAATAGCAAAAAAGTACATCCATTACAACAGGATGTACTTTTTTACGGTTAAATGTGGACTGCTTCCTTGTTAGAAGTTACAGTGAAGCTTCCTTTAGACAGCTTTACAACAACATCTGATTTTTGGGCAATATTCTGATCATGTGTGACGACAACCACACATTTTCCTTCATTATGGGCAAGATCCTTCAGGATTCCAACAATTTCTTGAGCGGTTGTTTCATCCAGATTCCCTGTAGGCTCGTCTGCCACAATAAGGTCTGCATCGCAGCAAAGCGCTCTGGCAATAGAGACACGCTGCTGCTGACCGCCGCTTAATGTTAGAACCTTTTGACCGGCTTGTTCAGCAGTAATACCCATTTTTGTAAGCATTTCTAGGGCATATACTTTTTTGTTTTTATGACTTGATCCTGTAATTTCCATAGCTGTTGTCACATTTTGCAAGGCTGTCATATAAGGCAAAAGATTATACGATTGGAAAACAATTGAGACATACTTATTGCGAAACTTGGTGAGTCCGATTTTTTTTATGTCTTTTCCTTCATACAGAACTGCACCTTCCTTAGGCACATCAAGGGCGCTTGCAAGGGCAAGGAAAGTAGTCTTTCCTGAGCCTGAAGGGCCAATAATCGTATAGAAAATCCCTCTGTCAAATGCTACATTTATATTCTTTAAAATATCGACTTTCTTGTTTTCATGTTTATACCAGTAACTGATATTCTGTAATTCTAATAATGAACTCATTACTCCATCTCCCATCAATCAATGTTAATCCTGTTTGCTTAAGATAGTTTTAGGCTGCAGCCTCAGTACGGACAAGGATGGCAGCAAGGCTGAAATAACGGCAATTAATGCACCAATCATCGCTAATAATCCTAGGTCCTGACCTGTTGCGCTGACATCCAGCTCATCAATCGTTTCAACGCCAGCTGTTGAAGCTGCAGTCGATGTCATGACTTTGCCGAAACCGCCGCCGCCTCTGAAGGATTCTGGTGTGGTACTTGTCTCACTTGAAGCAATTTCTTGGCTCAGCAGTTGATCACTAACTTTGCCAGCAACGGCATTCCCGCTTACTGTTGCAATGCCAAGTGACAGAACGGCCACTAAAAGAATTTCGACGATAAATTGACCTGCTAGCTTCCAGCGCTGTTCACCTAGTGCAAGCAGCACACCCATTTCGTATTTTCTCTCCCTAATGGACATCATTACAATCAACCCTAAGATGATGGCGCCGGCAATGGAAACTAGATAAACAATATTTTTCGAGAAACTTGCAACATTTTCAATTGGACCTACCATTTGTTGATAAAGGTCATCGTTTGCATCCAGTTTGAATGAATCAAAATCAATGCTGCTTTCCGATTTAGCTTGAGCAACGAATGCTTCCATGTCAGCTGGATCATCAATATAATAAACAGCATTATCAATCGTACCTTCATAATCCGCGCCTTTCAGGTCAGATGCAGCTGTATATGGAACATAAATTTTGTTATAAGGAATCATGGCAGTAAAGTCCATTGCTTGGTCAGAGCCAGTGGAAGTGGTAGCGTAAATACCTTTGATTTCTAGCTCAATAGAAATGGAATCATCTTGCGGGTTTGTGACAGTTAGCGTATCACCGACCTGCAGATCATTTTCTTCCGCAAGAGTCTGCTCGATTACGGCTACATTTTTGCCGACATCTTCATCTGTAAGATGCTCTCCATCTATAATTTCAGACGTGCTGTCCATAAAATCAGTATAGGAATCAGTAAAGGTTACACCTTGCAGACTGACATCTCCCTGCATACCGCCGCCCATTCTGACAACACCTTCTCCTGTTTCTGTTTCTTCCTCCGTTTCAGTACTTGTACTATTTTCAATCGGATCAAAGCTAGAAGCTAAACCAGTAGTTGATGAATAGAAATTATAGCCTTTAATTTGGTTATATGTTGTTAGTTCTTCTGCTGCTTTGACTTCAATTGGCGTAGACTGGAATCTAACTCGTTCACCATCCTCAGAAGATTGTGACTGCATCTGCTCACGCAATTTCTCCATGTCCACCTGTAAAGTTACATCGGCACCGAGCTGCTTTCTCGCGAGATCACTTGATTTTTTTGCCGCCGTTTGAATAGATAAACCTGCCAGTACGAGTACACAAATAACCGAAAATACAAAAATCTGCAGCAGGCTTTTCCCCTTTCTAGCTTTAACACTTAAAAATGCTCGTTTTAAAAAATTCATGTTTTCTCTCCTTTATCTGTTTTTCACAAACACCACTATATATAGAAATGGTGAAAACTTGGTGAAAAGGAAAAAGACAGGCGATAACCTGTCTTAGAAGGGAAGTTTGCTAGATTATGATACAGAATTACTTTCCTCTAATGTAACTTCCGATTGCTTATGGAATCGTGCTTTCCATAAGATGAAGAAGGATAGCAACACTAACAGCAGACAAACTAGATTAACAAAGCGAAATCCTATATAAGTAGCAATAAATCCTCCACCTAAATTTCCGACTAATCTCCCAATGGTAGAGCCATTAGAATAAATAGTTGCTGATATTCCAGGAGAAGAGGGCAGCAATTCTGTGAAATAACTTAGCCCATTTCCCATAACAATTGCTACAAAAACAGCTTGGAGGAGCTGTGCGGCTATTAAAATCCACGAATGAGACGCAGTTGCTAAAATAATGTAGTAAGCACCGGCTATGAAACAGCTAATAATCATTAACGAATGATTGGATATTTTTTTTCCTAAAGCACCGAGGCCAATCATAATGGGAATTTCTAAACCTGCACAAACACTGACTACAATTCCGACAACTGCGTGACTTCCGTGCAGCTCGTTCACAATGAACAGTGGTGTGTTAATTACGTTTATAGCATTTACTGCAAAAAGAAGGATGAAGGCGATAAAGGGGTATCTTATTTGTTTGTTTTTTAGGGAAGATGCGGGAACCGGCAATTTATTATTTCTTTTCGTATGAACAGTGTTGCTTTGATTGCTCAGAAAAAAGAATACTAGAGATGCAATAATTAGAAAGATAACAGAGGTTCCAAGAACTAACCCTTCATAACCAGCCAATCCTAAAATAATCGTCCCGCCTAGGGGCCCAATAAGAAAACCTAATGAAACAAGGGAACGCAAAGTAGACAGTGCAAATGTTTTATCATCACTCTTGCTTGCATTTGCCGACTCCTGTGCGAAAGCAAAGATTTGCGGCATCGCAGCAGCACCTAATCCGTTAAATACAGTAACCACTAATAACAGCAGAAAATAGTTATGAAATAGTAGGTAAGACACATAACCTAAAGCGGATGAAAGCATAGCTATGATTATCACCAATTTTCGGTTGACCCCGCTATCTGACCGTTTTGCAATGAAAGAGTTTATTAATACACCACTCAGCGAGCTTACAGCCATAAAGACCCCAAATGCCCCTGCGCTCATTCCTAGTTCCTCAGTAGAATACAGAGATAAGTACGGCATCGTAATGGAAATTCCTGTACCGACAAGCAGCATACAAACCATGAAAAGACAATACCCTTTGATTGTGAATAGTTTTTTTATACGTATCAGCATTTCTTTTCCCCACCTTTACATAACTACAGATAATTAGCAGCACTTAATCATTTAAAATATACTTTTCAAAAGCATAAGCCACCCCATTTTCATCATTTGATAGTGTGGTAATATCACTATGCTTTTTTACTTCTTCTTCGGCATTTCCCATGGCAATCGCCAGCCCAGCTGCCTGAAACATAGGTATATCATTTATTTCATCTCCGATAGCTACTGTATTTTCGATTGGAATATTAAAAAAGCGTGCCATTGCTTTTAAGCCATTTCCTTTATTTCCGTTAATATGTGTAACTTCAAGATTGAATGGCGAAGAAGAGGCTACATAAATTTCTTCAATTAACTCTAATTGGGATCTCAACCGATCTTTTTGAATCGGATCAAGTCCTAGGATAAGAAACTTTATAACCGTAGATTCATTATTTAGTATTTCTTCAGGATTATGAAAGAATGACTGACCGTAAACATGTGGAGGTGTTGTGAACATTTTGTAATCCTTGTGATCAAGATACTCATTTGGGACAAGACCAGTTGCCAAAACTTTTTCATATCGATCAAGCCAGTCTTTATGGGCAAATGTACGAATATTTGTACAGACTTTATATGGCATTGATTCTTTTTCTAGTTCTAACATAATTTTTTGACATTGAAGAAGGGGAAGAGAGGTTAGTTCTATTAATTGGCCATTAGCATATATTTCCGTGCCGTTATTTCCACCAACATGTAAATCTAAATCATATTTAGCAAGTTCAGATATAACCGGTGTAGCTGATCGGCCTGTTAAAGCCATAACGATATGGCCTTGTTCCTGTGCTTTTCTGATTGCTTGTATCGTTTCGTTACTAATTTCTTTTTTTGAATTCAACGTAGTACCGTCCAAATCAAGTGCAATAAGCTTCATATAATTCTCTCCCTGCGTTGTGAAATTGTAATAGCAATAAAGAAAACGTTATCATTAAAATATTGATTTATATAGACCAATATGACTTGGTAATTCATTATCATTTTTTTACCGTGAATCGTCAATACGAGTTACTGAACAATTTCTGTCAAAATGTTTAATAATAAACAAATTCAGTGAAATTAACAATTGATACAATTTTACACATGTTTTATTAAGTTACATGCAGCTTCCATGTCATGCTAGTAATGCAAAAATGGGTAACCACCAGGTTACCCATTTTTGCTCTTAAAGATTTCTATCTAATAAGATCCCCACTTGCAATGCCATTTCCTCCGGTGATATTGGCATGTCATTTATAACCCACCACTCCACTAAACCCGCGTACGATGTCACAATAAATTGAAGCAGAACATCTTCATTTAATTCCTTATTTTTAGCAATAGCTGTATCAACTTCATCCTTAAATTCTTCTATAAGAAATTCATGAAATTGACTGCGAAAATAAGGAGCACCTTTGCTTTTAAGCATAGTAGAAATAAACAAATAATGGCTCTCGAGGTATTTAAACCAAGGTAGATTAGCTTCACTGTATTCCGAATCTGCCGTGGCTTCACATAATTCCCGAAGCTTATTAATATGTTCTTCAATAAGCTTTTCCAGCAAATCATATTTATCTAAGTAATGAAGATAAATAGTCCCCCTGCTTACATTTGCTCTGTCAGAAATATCTTGGATGGTAACATCATCAAACTTCTTTTCAGACATTAACTCTATAAGAGCTTTTTTTATTGCTTCTTGTGATTTCAGTATTCTTCTATCTATTTTAGCCAAAATTACCTCACCACTCTAAAATATTCTCTCTATGATTATATGATAAATTAAATGGTTGGATAAGTACTATTTAGGTTTAAAAATGTCAATAACCTTAAATACACTTGTTTCAGTCTTACTTTTATGGAGCAAAGTCAGCCGCTGTTCTCAAGATGAAAATACTATAATCATTAGAACAGGAATAATGGAACAAACGGAAAAGTCATTTGTCTTTCCTGCAGTAAAATGGAATAGCTAGAAGTATAGAATTACTGCAGCGCATGTTGATTCTGTTGAAGATATAATAGGAGAAATACAAAACTTTTCTTCAGAAGAACAATTCCCAACACCTATAATTATTCCAACTATTTTAACAAAGGTATAACCTAGTGGGAAATAAAGGATATAAATACCTCTGAGGCGATTTCCATTAAATCTGGGATACGTACATAAAAGCTATACCTGAATAAATACTGAAAAAGCGAATTTGACATTCATGAGTCAAGTTCGCTTTTTCTATGAAGTCTGTGTTTTCAAATAAACACTCTACATAATAAGCAGCAATTTAGTAAAAATTACTTTATATATCACTATTTGGAGGAATATTTGGATGGCGGAAACCTTAAAGAAAATAAGTGTTAATAATATAAAGAAATCTTTAGGAGATCCAGCTGACTTAATAATACGCTCCATTACATTAAATCTAAACGATAAAAAGCTGAATTGTTCTCTTGTATTTATTGCAGGTATTGTAAATGAAAGTGATATAGAAAATTTCATTATCAGACCTTTACAGCGGGTTTCTCCAACTACACAAGTAATTAACTTAATGGCAGTTATGGAAAAAGAAATGATTCAGGTAAAGTCGGTAGCGGTTATCCAGTTATATAAAGACGCGCTAAAAGACTTACTGAATGGAAAGACTTTGATTTTATTGGAAGACATAGAGGATGTGCTTGTTGTTGACACTTCTAGCTGGAAGGAACGTTCTTTAACGGAAGCAGAGGGACAACGTGTTGCGAAAGGGCCTTTAATTGGCTTTAATGAAAACTTAGCAACAAATATAGCAATCATGAGAAAAGCTCTTAAAAACGAACAGCTGCGATTAGAAAATTATACATTTGGCAGCGAAACGAATACTGATATCTGTGTTATCTATTTAGACAATATCGTCGATAAAGAGATATTGGCCGAATTAAATAATAGATTGGCAAAAATAGAAACGAGTAAGATATTGGATGCGAATTATATAGAAGAATATATACGGGATCAGTTTCTCACGCCGTTTCCGCTAGTGTTGACAACGGACCGGCCTGATGTAGTAACAGGTGAAATTACCGATGGGAAAATTGGCATTCTGATTGAGGGGTCACCGTATGCGTTAGTAGTACCGGCATTATTTCTGCAATTTCTGCAGTCGCCTGATGATTATTATTTTGTTAATGGCGGTGTCACAAGACTGCTTCGAATACTCGCCTTGGCAATGGCTATATATCTGCCAGCATACTACTTGGCATTTGTTACATATCATCCTGGCCTGCTGCCATTTGATTTAGTATTGAGTCTAGCTTCTCAAAGGGAAGGTAAGCCATTGCCCTTAGTGGTGGAATTACTGCTGTTCATGTTTCTGTTTCAAATTATTATTGAAGGAGCATTGCGTTTACCGAAAGGCTTAGTTTCGGTTGTATCAATTGTTGGAACCATAATAATTGGTCAATCTGCTGTTGAAGCTGGCTTAGTACAGCCAGCTACATTACTGGTTGTCAGCATGTCCTATATATTTAGTTTTGTAGCTCCAATAATTACATTGGCTACTGCAGTGCGGACATTAAGGTACGGATTTATCATCATAGCTGCTTTTTTAGGTTTATATGGAATCATTCTTGCTACTTTAGCATTAACTTTTCATTTAAATCATTTGCGTTCATTTGGTGTACCTTATTTTGCTCCACTGTTTCCTTTTAACTTAAAGGATCAGAAGGATGCGATTTATCGTTTTCCATTAGATAAACTTTCTAACAAGCATCAATTTCAGCATGAGGAATTTGTTAGAAAAAAAAGAGACTAATAAAGGACAGGAAGCATGATGAAAACATTAGGTATTATTATATTCCTTTCGTTGTTTGCGGTACTTTCTCTTGGCAACATAAATCGTAATGAGTTAAATGAAATAGCGCTCGTCTATGCAGTAGGAATAGACATGGAATCAGATAATTATGCTGTTTCCTTGCAAGTAATCAATCCGCAGCCTCCTATTAGTCAAACAGATAAAATGCCGGTCATTGTATACGAGGCTAAAGCGAAAAGCATAGGAAAAGCAATTGAAATGGTTTCAAAAAAAATTTCCAGACAGTTAAGTCCTGCACAAGTCCAGTTAATTGTAATCGGGGAAGAATTAGCTGAAACGAAAGGTATAAATAATGTGCTCAATTATATATTACGTGAGCCTGGATTATCTTCCATATTAGATATTCTAATTACAAAAGACATAAGTGCCTATGATGTATTGAAAGTGGTTTCATTTATGGAAGATATCCCTGGAAATGAAATTGTAAAAGCTCTTAGAAATACGGAGGAAAACTGGGGCTCACATCAAAGAGTATATCCAACCCAAGTAAAGGCAGACATTCTTTCAAGAGGAAAGGAGGCCATTATTCCTACCATTTCTTTATATGGGAAGGAACATTTAGCCGAAGAAAAAGCCCTCTTAGAATCAACGGCACCAAAATCATATCTAGAATTTTCAGGATTAACGCTTTTAAATGAAGACAAAAAGGTTGGCTGGTTAAATGATAACCAAAGTAGAGCGTATTACTTAATAAAAGATAGGTTAAAACATAGTTATTTCAGCTCTTATTGTCCTAATGATGACAATAAGGAGGAGTTTGGGTTAACCATTATTCACTCCAAAACAGCTATCCATGGAAAGATAACGAAGGGAAAACCGAAATTTACGATTAAAGTAGAGGTAACAGGGGATTTAGACGAATTAAATTGCGATCTGGACATTTCAAAACCAGCAGGAATAAAAAAAGTGGAAGATCTGATGGAAAAACAAATAGAAGAAGGTTTAAAGGACTTACTTGTTCAATCACAAGCCATGAATGCCGACTTTATCGGTTTTGGGGATGTACTTCGTATTGACGATAAGGATAGTTGGAAGGAAATTGAAGATAGTTGGCAAAGTGAAATATATGCCACTTCAACATTTGCTATTGAGACAAAGGTAATCGTCCGGAACTTTGGAGATCTTAATATAGCTAATTAACTAAAGGGCAAAAGAGGTGGATGATATGGAGATCAAAAGAATAGGATCATTAGAATTAGCATCCATGATTATTTTGTTTCAGTTGGGAAGTTCTATAGTATTAGGCATGGGAATGGAAGCGGGGAAAGATGCCTGGATTGCAATCGGGATAAGCACGCTGATTGGGATAGCCATCCATTTCTGTTATATAGCTTTATATAGAGCAGGCGGTGCAAGCAAAACCTTCACAAGTATTTTACAGGAAGCTTTTAGTCGTCCGTTGGGCATTTTTTTAGCTGGATTATACTATCTGTATTTTTTATATTTAGCTGCTAGGGTGACAGCTGATTTTGCTTTTTTTATTAATGAAGTGCTTTTGTGGAGTGTTAGAGCTTGGGTTATTAAATTATCCATCCTTTTGTTAGTGGCATATGTTTGCTATTTAGGAATAGAGACATTGGGGAGATCTTCGGAAGCTTTAACTTTAATGATGATTTCTTTTCTACTGTTGGTTATCGTCTCCATGTTTTTCCTTGAAGAATTCGACTTAAACAATTTAAGGCCCATCTTAGAAAATGGTTATAGCCCAATCATAAAAGCTGTATTTCCGACCTTAATCACTTTTCCATTTGGTGAAGTAATCGTTTTCCTTTGTTATTATCAGTATGTAAAGTCCTTTCCTTCCTTCCAAAAGCACGGCTGGCTGGCGGTCCTTATTTCTGGATTCATTCTTATGGTCATATCTATTTTAAATATCGGCTTCTTAACGGCAGAATTAGCTAAATTCTTTATCTTTCCTTTTATGAAAACAATAGAGCATATTAATTTTTTGAATTTTATTAGGCATTTGGAATTATTAGCTGTGTTAATTTTTACAATCGGCGGCCTTATAAAAATCAGTATTTTTTCATTTGCGGGAATACAGGGGCTTGCAGGGATATTTAAAATAAAAAAAGACCAGAAGATGATTATTTCATTCTTACTGACTGTTTATATCATTAGTGTTGTATTTATGAAAAACTTCAGTATTCATCTTTTTATTGGCTTAAAGATTGTTCCGTTATATATTCATCTTTTTTTTCAGCTGTTTATGCCAATTTTATGTTTATTCCTTTTAGTAATAAAATTACTTTGGAGAAAGAGAAAAAGACTGAGGCAGACTCACAGTTAGGATGAAGTTTTTCAAAAACATTACCGTCAGTGTGAAGGAAATATACTGGCTTTGCAGAATCTAAACAAATCAGAAACTTTAATCAAGGAGGAATACATGATGAGAATTATTGTAAATAGTATCTTTGTCCAGGATCAAGACAAGGCATTAACGTTTTATACAGAAAAGCTTGGTTTTGTAAAAAAGGAGGATGTGCCGGTCGGAGAGTTCAGGTGGATCACCCTTGTGTCACCTGAAGACCAAGATGGTACAGAGTTGTTACTCGAACCCAATAACCATCCAGCGGCAAAAGAGTATCAACAGAAAATATACGCAGAAGGCATTCCTGCCACAATGTTCGGCGTTCCGGATATACATAAAGAGTATCTGCGATTACTTGGCGGTGGCATAGAATTTACTATGGAACCAACAGTAATGGGAGAATTCACAATAGCTGTTTTTAATGATACATGCGGTAACCTTATTCAGATAATAGAGAAGTAACTGCCATTTACTTAGCCCTGTTCTAAACAGTAGTTGGTGAAATAAACAGCATCGATAAATAGAAATATTTAATCGGGAGTCTTCCTTAAATGGGAGACTCCCGATTATGTTTCAGTGACTTTGAGATTTAATTGGCAAACATTAACAGATGCAAATATCTTTCTATCTGCCTTTGTTACCATTTATAATGAGTCTAAAGTAATGTTTTTAGGACTATAGTAGGAGTGTGGTGATGGTTAATTTAATATTGTATTTAATCGTATGCTGTATTATTTGTGTTACTTTGTTGACTTTAAATATGTATGTAACAACAACAGTTACCGGAAAGAAAATGCATGAAGCAATATATACTTTGTTTTTAGCCATTTTATGCGGCTTTATTATTTCTATTATTCCATACATATGTCTGTTAAGTATAAGCGTGATTGAATTATCACCTGAAAGTTTAAAGCTAACATTGAAAAATACTTTATATACCTTTTTATTCTGTTTTGTGAGTTTTTGGCTCATGAGTTTAATCGGAAAAATTGCCATTAAACCATCTAGATTTAACACAAATAAAAAGAAAGGAGTCATTCCTTATCTAGTATTAAGTGTTGTAGTTGCTGCTTTTATCGTAATTTACATAGTTTATTTATTAGAAAGAGTTTATTCCATTCCTTTGTACTTAAATAATGTAAATGTTCTTTATACAGCTGCACTATTAACTACATCTATTTATAATATTGCGAGAATTATTGAGCATCTTCATATTGACCAATTAATGATTAACAGAAGTATAACTTATACGAAGAGTACTACCTTTTATACGGTATTTAGTATTTCCTTTGGTTCAATCATTTATATGTTTATCCAAAGTCTCTTCCAAGTTGCAGATTTTTCTATCGTTATGATTTCTATTCTCAGCGTGCTTATCTTATTTATCATCACGATTAATTATATTGAAAATCAATTGATCTACCAGAATGGAATGGTAGAGAATCAGAATATGAAACTTAAAATAAATGAACAGCAATATAGATCTTTATTTCAATATAATCCAAATGCAATTTTTATATTAGATTTAAAAGGGAATTTTAAAGAAGTTAATCCGTCCGTTTTACCATTAACGGGGTACACATTAAGTGAAATTCTTCAGTCGAAAATAACCGACCTAGTGTTGAAAGAAGAAACTGAGAGATTAAAAGCATTTTTTTATGAGGTAATTAAAGGGAACAGTATTAGCGTTGAAACCTTTATTCTTACTAAAAATAAGCAAGTAGTAAATCTGAATATAACAGCATCTCAAATCAAAATAGATAATTCTTTAACAGGTATTTATGTTATTGCCCAGGATATAACAGAGCAAAATCAAGTCCAAGAAAAGGTAAACTTCTTAGCTTATCATGATGAGCTTACTGGACTGCTAAATCGGCGCGGTATTTATAAACAAGTAGATGAGCAAATTAATCAGGGCACTAGTTTTGCGACTATTTTAATTGATGTGGATATGTTCAAGGATATTAATGATCATCTCGGTCATGCAGCTGGAGACTCATTACTTAAGCTTATTACATTGAGATTGCAGAAAACCATCAAAGGGAAAGGGGTAATTGGCAGACTTGGTGGAGATGAATTTCTTATCTGCTTAACTGAAATTAAGAACTCAGCAGAAGTTAAAAGATTAATAAAAGACATTCAAACAGAAATGAAGCAGCCTTTTCAAATAGAAGGTGGACAAAAAGACATTACGTTGAGTATCGGTATCTCCTACTATCCAAATGATGGGAATAATTGTGATGCATTAATCAAACATGCGGATATGGCAATGTATGCTGCCAAAAAAGCTGGACGTAATAATTATTCCGAATATGAAGCAAGCTTGGAAAAAGACATGCTTTCTAAAATTACGATGTATGAAGAATTAAAAAATGCTATTGAGGAACAACAATTTGAACTCTATTACCAACCTAAACATAGTATTAAAGATGAAAAAATAGTAGGTGTCGAAGCGCTTATACGCTGGCATCACCCTCAGCAAGGCTTTGTCAGCCCTGGAGACTTTATTCCGATAGCAGAGGAAACAAATTTAATTATTCCGCTAGGGAATTGGATTATTAGAAGAGCATTATCGCAATTTAGAGAATGGGGGATAAGGTTTCCGATGGACTTTCAATTATCAATAAATATTTCACCAAAGCAGTTCATTGCTGAGAATTTTATCCCAGTCTTATTGGATAGTATAGAAGAGTTTTCCGTGCCTCCAGAACAAATAGATTTAGAAATTACGGAGAGCTTAGCGATAGAAAATACAGAATTAACGAGAGAAAAAATTAATCTACTAAAAGGCATTGGCTTTAAAATTACCATGGATGATTTTGGTACTGGATATACGTCATTAACTTATCTATCTAAATTTCCTTTAGATAGAATTAAGATAGATCAATCCTTTATTAAGGATATTCCCAGCAATAAGAACCATGCTGCCATTGTTCAATCTTTAGTATCGGTTGCTAAAAATCTTGATATCAAAGTAACAGCAGAAGGTGTAGAAACAAAGCAACAATTACAAGTCTTGCAAGATTGGGATTGTGATGAGATTCAAGGGTATTTTTACAGTAAACCATTACATTCACGAGTATTTAGCGATTATTGGGATAAATATGAAAACAAAATAAAATAGAAGCAAATAAAACCACACCAACATTCATCATAATAATAGGGTGTGGTTTTTACATTATATTGAAATTGTTAGCTCGTTTTTAGCAAGTTTATTCTATGGTGTGAGATTTTCTAGAGGTGTTAGAAAATGTAAAGTAACAACCTCATGCTTTACTTCCTAGACAGTAGAGATTTTTTATTTTACAAAAATGCTAATAACTATTATAGTTATTAAAGAGTCTTTATGTCTTTAATTAATAATTATGAGCATAGTATATGAAAAAGGAGCGCGAAATATAATGGAATTCTGGGAATCCAGCTTTATTGAAAAACAAATGATGTGGGGATACGAACCGACAGATTCAGCGATTTTAACAAAGGATTTTTTCCTTGAAAAGAATGTAAAGGAAGTACTTATACCAGGGATTGGCTATGGTAGGAATGCGAAGGTTTTCCTTGAAAATGAAATCAATGTTACAGGTATTGAGATTTCCCAAACAGCCATTGACTTGGCGAAGCAAAATGGAGTTAATTGCAAAATTTTTCATGGATCTGTTAGTGACATGCCTTATGATAATAAGCAATACGACGGTATATTTTCTCATGCTCTGCTTCACTTGTTAAATAGGGAAGAGAGAAAGAAGTTTATTAGTGATTGCTACAACCAGTTAAAACCGAATGGATACATGGTCTTTACCACTGTTTCCAAAAAAGCCCCAATGTTTGGTAAGGGTAAACAGTTAGCGGAAGACTATTTCGAAATTATGGAAGGTGTGAAAATGTTTTTTTATGATTCTGCTTCAATAGATGAAGACTTTAAAAACTTTGGATTGGTAGAGGCGATAGAAGTGGATGAACCAAATAAACATAGTGAAAATAAATCATCTATAAATTTTCTCATGGTAAAATGTCAGAAAAAATGATGTGTTGTAGGTATTTCTTGCAGCTCGCTAGTCAAAAAAGTGAGGGAGGCACCAATTTGGTGCTTCTCTTTTTTTTCTACTTCTAACTATAACCCATTTCTATTTTAAACTATGAAGAATATCAACTAAAAATCTATATAATAGTTTATTCTCATCAAAAAAATTATTAAAAAAATGCTTGAAATTCTGAAAAAATTTTTGATATAGTTAAAAACAGACCGGTTGGTATGTGGAGGTGTGCTACGGAAATGGATACTAAATCGCTGATAATCGAGATCGCGACTAATCTTTTTCAACAGAAAGGCTATAAGGGGGTAGGAGTTAACGAAATACTGAAGGAATGCAATCTTACAAAGGGTGGTCTTTATCACCATTTCCCTGGCGGAAAGGAAGAGCTGCTTATTGCTTGTCTGCAATCGATGAACAAGGCGATAACAGAGGATATTGAAGTAATATTTAATCAATATCCAACAACAATTGAAGCAACACAAGCGATGATTAGTAAATTGATTGCTGTATTTGATCAAGAGGGCACGATTGCCGGCTATACGTTTAACAGTATTGTCAGTGAAATGGCATCATTAAGTGAGCCTGTCCGCAATGCTTGTTCTTCTTTATATACAAAGATTCAAGGCATTTACGCAGCCAAGCTGATAGATGATGGCTTTTCAGACGTAAAGGCTAAGTCGATTGCACTAATGATGACGGCATCAATTGAAGGTGGGATGATGCTTTGCCTAACAGAAAAGGCAAGCGAACCACTAAAAACAATCTCAAGTGTGTTGCCGAATATATTAAAGGAGACTTAGTAATGGATCAACAAATAAATGCAGGGCCTAATGTAGGCTCTGCAGCAGAGCAACAGATCAAAACCGGACCGATAATGGCTGCGCTTTTAGTCGCAGGTTTTGTCGGGCTTTTTAGTGAAACAGCGTTAAATATTGCTTTAGGAGAATTAAGCAGCCTTTTCCAAACAAATGCGACAACGATTCAATGGCTGGCAACAGGTTATTTTCTAACATTAGGAATTTTAGTTCCTGTTACAGGGATAATGATGCAAAAGTTTACAACAAGGCAAATGTTTCTAACATCTATCTTTTTGACATTGGCTGGAACGATTTTAGCAGCCTCCGCGCCTGTATTTGGAGTCTTGCTGGCAGGGCGTGTTATTCAAGCTGCAGGGCTTGCGATTAATTTGCCTTTAACACAAAATGTCATCTTTACGATTTTTCCTCCTAATAAACGAGGTGGTGCCATGGGGATTATGGGGCTTGTGATGCTTGCAGGACCAGCGCTTGGTCCGACGATAGCTGGTCTGATTTTGGACACGTTATCATGGAATTGGATATTTTGGGTTACAATACCGTTCTTATTGTTCTCCCTGATTTTCGGATTTATTTATTTGCCTAATGTCAATGAGCTGCGTAAAGTTTCAATAGACGCACTGTCTGTCACCCTGTCGACAATTGGCTTCGGTGGGATTGTTTACGGAGTAAGTGTGGGCGGTGAGCATGATGGCTGGACGAGTCCGACTGTCATTATATCAATCATCATCGGTTTAATCGCACTTGTGCTGTTTGCAGTCCGGCAAACGAAGATGGAACATCCTATGCTGAATTTAAAAGCATTTTCGTATCCGCTGTTTGTTCTTGGCGTATTCATGAGCTTTATTACTTTCTTTAACATGCTTTCTATGCTTATCATCTTGCCGATGTATATGCAGATGGCACTTATGCTTGCTGCCTTTACATCAGGACTTATTTTGCTGCCAGGAAGCTTGCTAAACTGTGTGTTAGCACCGATTATTGGCAAGCTGTTTGATAAATATGGACCTAGAGCGGTCATAACACCAGGTACTTTACTTGTAGCTATCGGGTATATTATTTATTCACAATTTGGCACTGATACAGCACTATGGATGATTGCCTTAACGCATATTATTATGATGCTTGGAATTGGAGCGGTGCTTGCATCTGTCCAAACAAATACACTGAATTCCTTGCCAAAACAGTACTATCCAGACGGTATTGCTTTGACGCAAACGATTCAGCAAGTATCTGGCGCCATAGGAATTGCAGTGATGGTATCCTTATTATCAGCGAATCAGACAAGCTATCTTGAAGGCGTTGCTAATGCTCCTGCAGAGGCAGCAGCATCTGGTTCATCCTTTGTCTTTACGATTAGTTTAGTGTTGGCAGTCGTTAATTTTGTACTGTCACTATTTATGAAAAAGCCAAACTAACCATTTTTAAAAACCAAGTCCATTTTATAACTTCGTAAAAGTTCACTTTTGCGAAGTTTATTACATGTAATTATCACCCTTTAACGCTTCGCTATGTTATTTTCTTATTTTCTTAAAAATAGGTATGACCATTGGGGAGAAGCGGTTTCTGACAACAGCTCGCATTAATATATTATATGGTATTAAGAAATTTCTTAAGGAAGTGAGGGACAAGCATTTTTTTTGGAAGTAATATTACTTGGGAGGAAAAAGCACTATACACTAAGTATTCGGGAACATAGATGGTGGAATTAGTCTTTGGCAGAGCATTATGAATGTTCAATAGAAATAAAAATATGATGATGTAGCTAAGTAAAGAATTTTGTTGTTCATTAAGTATGTTATAAGCAGGACGATGAAAAAAATAAAGAAATAAACCTTTTGTTTCCTTAGGTATTGCACAGTTTTACTAAGTTAAGTATCAGGCTGCATAGAAATAAGCTGCCCAAATAAATGATGTAAACTCTCATAATGTGCAGTGTCTTCAAAGACTAATGCTCGTTTCTTATTAAGTAATTATTCTTCTGACAAAACATTTGTACTCAAAAATCTTTAAGAGATTCTTAGTATAATTCCCCTAGCATACCATTAAAACCTCCCTTTTCACTTACTTTGAAAGGTGCACTATTTTATAAGTGCACCTCTTTTTCTTGTTTTAAATATTCTTGCAAACAGCTGTATTAATGTCCTTCATGCATTTTCATCATTTTCTTGTCAGGTCTTATAAATAGGTAAATGAGCGGTAACAGAAGGGGACAAGCGGCAATATATTATTAGGGAAGTAAATAATATTTTGATGGAAGGGGATAACATTATGCATCTTCATTTAGATTTTGTTTTATTTGAAAAGCATAAGAAAAAAAAGGACGGAGAGAAAAAACATCATCATCATGATGATTGTAAATGCAAGCATAAGCATGATCACAAATGTGACAACAAATGTGCAGAAGGTATTAAAGAAGAATTGAAAAGACTTCGAGGCCGCCTTGTTAAAGTAATAGTAGATGGTGGATATTTCATAGGTTTAGTTGGCAATGTAGACTGTGATAAATTGATTTTAGGTCCTGCTCCTTTCTATTATCCTGTAACTATTTCACTTTGTGAAATTAATGGAGTAGTAGAATTGCCATACTATCCTTATTTCAATGGAACAGAAGAATTATCTGTTGCTGATCAACTAGCAATGAACTTTGCTGGTGCTCCAGAAGTAGAAGAAGAAGAAGAATAATATATGCAAAAAGCAAGGGTGTACTCTTATGAGTACACCCTTGCTTTTTTTTGTTACCCTATCAAGTGAAGGCAAAACTCCAAGTCAGCCTGCAAATGATCTTTCATCAGTTGTTCTGCTTTTTGCCCATCTCTAAGCTTTATTGCTTCAAATATCTGTTCATGCTCATCGATGAGATGAGGCCGGTTATAAAACACAACCGTTTTTCTAAAAAGATAGATGGTAGACTGCATACGATCGATAATATCAATCATGACAGGATTATTGCTTGATTGAACGATGATTTCATGAAAACGCTCATTTGCTTTCATGATTTCGTCCACTGTTCCGTTTCTTCCAATCTCGACACATTCTAATAATTCTTCCAGCTCTTTTTCTTTTATGTACGATGCAGCACACTGGGCAGAATAGCCTTCAAGCAAAATGCGGACTTGAAACATGTTGCGCAGGTCCTTTTCAGTCGGCTTCACGACACGTTTATTGACGATTAATCCTTCATGCTCTAATTTACGGATAGACTCCCTGATTGGTGTTCTGCTAACTCCTAATTCGGCGGCAATCTTTTCTTCCACAATTTTTGTGCCACCAGATAATTCACCGTTTAATATCTTGTCCCGCAGTATCTCATATGATTGATGATAAGCAGGCCGTGAACGGTTATTTCCAAACATAGCTTCACCCTCCAAGAACAACTACTATTTACAAGTATCTTACCAAACAATAGAAAAAATTAATACTTAGATAATATTTTTGTATACAAAAATATAAAAATTGTATACATTTTTTATGTAATCGTGTACAATAGGGTTGTAAATAACTGAAAACGATTGCAGTAGTTGTAAAATTCACACTGCATTCATAATAAAAAATGCAAATGCTTACAGTATAGAGGAGGAATAAATATGGAACGAAAAGTTGGTTTTATTGGATTAGGAATAATGGGGAAACCAATGTCGTTGAATCTTATAGAGAAAGGTCATACGCTTACGGTTTTTGATCTTAATCAGGATGCTGTTGCACAATTGCAAGCAGCCGGTGCATATGCCGCGACTACCGCTAAAGAGGTTGCTGAAAAGTCAGATGTTATTATTACAATGCTTCCTGCGTCTAAACATGTAAAAGAAGTAATACTTGGAGAAAATGGTATTTTGGAAGGTGCAAAACCCGGTTCTGTCATCGTTGATATGAGCTCTATCACACCAAATGTCTCACGTGAACTTGCAGCAGAAGCTGCCAAACTTGGGGTGGAAATGCTGGATGCGCCTGTTAGCGGCGGTGAACCAAAGGCGATTGATGGAACATTGTCCATTATGGTTGGCGGTAAGTCAGATGTATTTGAAAGCGTTAAACCTATCTTGAATGGTATGGGAAAGGATATTGTCTTAGTGGGAGACAATGGCTGTGGTGTAACAGCCAAGCTTGCTAATCAAATAATTGTAAACCTTAACATTGCAGCAATGTCCGAGGCTTTAGTACTGGCTGCAAAAGCAGGTATTGATATTGAAAAGATGTATGAAGCAATTCGCGGAGGACTTGCAGGAAGTACGGTTCTTGATGCTAAGGTGCCTATGATTCTTGAAAGGAATTTTGCACCAGGCGGCAGCATTGCAATCAATATGAAAGATATTACAAATGTTATGGATACAGCCCATGAAATTGGTGTGCCACTGCCTCTTTCTAGTCAATTGCTGGAAATATTCCATGCATTAAAAACAGACGGAAAAATGAATGATGACCATGCCAGCATTGTCCGCTATTATGAAAAGCTAGCTAATACTGAAGTAAAGAAGGTTGAGAAATAATGGAGAGCTTGCGCTTGAATGCAGAATACCTTAACCAACTTCCAGCAGTAGACAAAAAGGCGGCAGACCAATTAGCAGCAGCGGCATTAAAGGAACTAAACAAAAAAATCATTGTTCTCGATGATGATCCGACAGGTGTCCAAACAGTAAATAATATTTCTGTTTTTACTGATTGGTCTAAAGAAGCGATAGAGGCAGGGTTTCAAGAAGATTCATCCATGTTTTTTATTCTAACAAACTCACGCGGATTGACAGTAAAAGAAACAGAAGAAGTTCATCGTGAAATTGCTGAAAATATCCTTTCGGTTGCATCCAAACTGAATAAGGAATTTATAATTATCAGCAGAGGGGATTCGACATTACGCGGTCATTATCCCCTTGAAACAGCTGTTATCCGCAAGACACTTGAAGCGGGCTCCAGCTTAAAGATAGACGGAGAAGTAATCCTTCCCTATTTTAAGGAAGGCGGACGCTTTACGATAAATAATATTCATTATGTGCAAACAGGAACAGAGCTGATTCCTGCTGGTGAAACGGAATTCGCTAAAGACCGTACATTTGGCTATTCCAGTTCTCATCTTGGAGAATGGGTAGAGGAAAAGTCAAATGGGGAGTTTCCAGCAAAGAACACATTATATATTTCCATTGAGCAGCTTCGCGCACAGGAAGTTGATAATATTGCGGAACAGTTAACTACTGTGACTGATTTCAACAAGATAGTTGTCAATGCAGCTGACGAAGCAGATGTAAAGATATTTACTGCAGCACTCGTTAAAGCAATTCAGGCAGGAAAGAATTTTCTGTTTAGAAGTGCAGCTGCTCTGCCTAAAGTAATCGGCGGTGTGCAAGACAGGGGCCTTTTGACAAGAGGCGAACTAGTCAAGGAAGAAACAACTAATGGCGGTTTAATAATAGTCGGCTCTCATGTAAAGAAAACGACAGAGCAATTGGATAAATTAAAAGAGCTAACATCGATTGAATTTATTGAATTTCAAACAAACTTAGTGCTTGAGCCAGTTAAGTTTCAAGCAGAGTGTGAGCGTGTGATTGAAACAGTCGAAAGCTTGATTACTGCAGGTAAAACGGTAGCAGTTTATACGAGCAGGAAAAGGCTGGACCTTGGGGAAAACAAAAAAGAAGAAGAATTGAAGCTTTCTGTGTCTATTTCAGATGCAGTGACGTCCATTGTCACAAAGCTGAAGGTAAGACCTAATTTCCTTGTTGCCAAAGGCGGCATTACCTCCAGTGATGTAGGAACAAAGGGTCTCGGGGTGAAAAGAGCAACAGTTGCCGGACAAATCAGACCGGGAATTCCAGTATGGATTACTGGAGAAGAAAGTAAATATCCGGGGATGTCTTATGTAATATTCCCAGGGAATGTCGGTACAGTCGATGATCTAAAGACTGTTGTCCAAATATTAGGCACACAAGCATAAATCACATATAATCATGGAATGCCGATTACGGCATTCCAAATTACAGAGGGAATCGAGGGAGAAATATGCCGATCGTATATATATGTATAGGGGTAGCGCTTTTGCTCTTATTAATGGTTGTCTTTAAGTTAAACGCTTTCATATCGCTGGTGATTGTTTCGCTGCTTGTAGGGGTTATGGAAGGCATGGCGCCAATCGAAGCAATGGAATCTATTACAAATGGTCTTGGAAGCACCTTAGGGCATCTTGTTTTAGTTATCTGTTTCGGAGGTATGCTAGGTAAACTGATGGCTGATTCAGGCGGTGCTCAGCGAATTGCCACAACCTTGATAAATTCGTTTGGGAAAAAGCGGGTTCAGCTCGCAGCAGTTTTAACTGCAGGTATAGTCGGTATCGCACTGTTCTTTGAAACAGGTGTAGTGGTGTTAATTCCGCTAGTGTTTACGATTGCTGCACAAGCAGGTGTCCCAATTCTTTATATCGGAATGCCGGTCATATCTGCACTGATTACGATGCACGGCTTTGTACCGCCACACCCTGGGCCAACAGCTGTTGCAGCAGTATATGATGCAAATATCGGAAAGACATTATTATATGGTGTGCTAATTGCAATACCAGCGATTTATTTAAGTGGTCCACTTTATGTGAAGACATTTAAGAAAGCAGATTTAGAAGTAGAAATCCCAAAAGGATTATTTACTCCGAAGCATTATAAAGAAAGTGAACTGCCGAGCTTCGGTATCAGTGTGTTTACAGCATTAATTCCAGTAATACTTATTGCTTTCCAAGCAGTGGTGGAAATTGCTATGCCGAATTCCTCCTTACTGCCAGTCGCCCAGTTTTTAGGAGATCCTGGTTTTGCCTTATTAATTGCAGTTATTGTGGCTATCTTTACTTTTGGCTTAAACCGTGGAAAAAAGATGCCGGAAATCATGAACTCGATTTCTGAATCAGTAAGCAGCATTGCTATGATTCTATTGGTAATCGCAGGGGGCGGAGCATTTAAACAAGTGCTGATTGACACACATGTCGATCAGTATGTGGCAAACCTGATGGAAGGCTCAACGATGTCTCCGTTAATTTTAGCTTGGCTGATTGCTGCGATTCTTCGTGTTGTCCTTGGTTCAGCAACAGTTGCAGGACTAACAGCTGCAGGTATTGCCGCACCTTTAGTTGGTGCTGCCCATGTTAGTCCAGAGCTAATGGTACTGGCGACTGGAGCTGGTAGTATGACATTCTCCCATGTGAACGATGCAGGCTTTTGGATTTATAAGGAGTATTTCAACCTTTCAATCGGAAAAACCATCCGTACATGGTCTGTTATGGTTACCATTGCATCCTTAGTTGGGCTTGCAGGTGTGTTAATTATCAACATGTTTATTAGTTAACGTGTTTCTACTATTTAAAAGTTGATAAGCTTATAAATTGATAGAGCTGCAATTTAGGAATTTCTAAATTGCAGTTTTTTTTGTTGCAAAATACAGGTCCTATTAGCAAAAGCTGTCTAATTAGGATTCTATTCCTATATAAATCCTCCATAATCCTTATTATAATTCTTGGTAGATAGGCTAATATACCTAAGAGGAGGGATGATTAAATTGGGAAATAGAAATACTGCTATAACGTACCATGATGAAGAGACCTTCCATTACAGGCGGAAATCTTCCAGAGAATTAATTAGCCATGTGGCATCAGCATGTGATATTCGTGATCAAAAAATTATGGGCCATCTAAGCAGAGTGCAGGAATTGACTAAGATGCTCATAAAGGCTTATAACAGAAACAGAGAAGTACTTAATAAGGATTATTACAATAGCATTGCTGACTCAAGCATCCTACATGACATAGGAAAGGCGCGAATTCCGGTGGAAATACTGTATAAAACAGGTGAATTAGATCATTCGGAAAGAAATATGATGAATATGCATCCGATAATTGGCGCAGCCATGTTTAAAGAAAAGACCTTTAGAGTGCTGTATTGTGACAATCTAGTATTAAAGGTAGCGGAGAACATCATACTATATCATCATGAAAGATGGGATGGCACAGGGTACCCATATAATTTGAAGGGTTATGAAATACCGTTGGAGGCTAGGATAGTAGCTATTGCAGATAGCTATGATGCATTAACGAATGAAAGATCCTATAAGCAAGCTTGGTCAAAGGAAAAGACACTACAATATATATATGAACAAAAAGGGAAGCAATTTGATCCAGACATTACGGAAGTATTTTTGGAAGTCATTTAATAGTAGCTATAAGTTCCCCGCTGTAAACTCCAGTTTAACGCGCAGCTTACATCATTATTATTCTGCAGAAAAAAACTCTGATATATATTAATCCATGAATGAGAGGCTGGTAAAGAACCAGCCTTATTTTTGCAGCCAATTTTACATAAATAGAGGGTTCATTGGAATAATAACTTCTAATGATTTTAAATATTAGGAGGATACTATTGGCGAACTTAAGAGAAGAACTGCCAGCACTTATGATTTTGGATGTACAGAAAGGCTTTGACGACCCGTACTGGGGAAAGCGGAACAATCAGCAAGCTGAAAAAAATATAGCACGCCTTCTAACTGAATGGAGAAACAAAAAAGGGCATATTATTTATTCGCAGCATATGTCTGTGCAGCCGGATTCTCCCCTTCATTATAAAAATAAGGTGGGAACACAGTTTAAAGACAGTATACAGCCACTGCAACTGGAAACTATCTTTCAAAAAAATGTAAACAGTGCCTTTATCGGTACAGGTTTAGAAACATATCTTAAAGATCAGCAAATAAAATCTGTAGTTATCACTGGACTGTCCACACAGCATTGTATTTCTACGACAACACGAATGAGTGGAAATTTAGGATATCAAACTTTCCTAGTGTCTGATGCCACAGCAGCATTCGAAACGACCGATCAAAAAGGTAATTATTATGATGCAGACTCTATCCATAATTATGAGCTTGCCATGCTCCAGAACGAATTTGCGACAATTCTTACGACAGAGGAGATTTTGAGTGAATGGAATAGTTAACAAAAATCCCTTAAATAGTTATGGGATTTTTGTTATGCGCGAATCCTGTATGGTTTGCTTATCTTCGCCCAGCTTAGCCATGTAATCTATTAAGAAATGAAGGATAATAAGGGGAATAATCGAGCCAAGGCCAGCATATAAGATCGAAAAAACTAAGCCAACAATTGCTGTCCGCAATACACCTGACAATAGCCCCTGATACGTATGAGCAAGTCCGAATAAAAGAGATGCAAAGATGGCAACAAACCAAATGGACAGGTTTGGAAATAAGTAAGAAAAAGCAAAGAGTAAAAAGCCGCGGTATATTATCTCTTCGGTAACACCTGCCGTAATAGAAACGTAATTCCAAAGCTTTTTCTCCTTCTTACTTACAGGCATTATTGCAAGAAACTCGGACTTCTCCTTTTGTTTGTTTTTTGCTTCGGTTAGATTTGTCCGAATATTACTACTGACATGGTATCCAATCATATAATAGAGAATAGCCATAATATAGACGCCAGTTAAGGCAAAGACGATATAGGTAATAACAGGACCAAATACATCTGTGTTAATAGAAGGTAAGGTAAATCCGATTTGATTAAAGGTAACTTCGGTGAAAAGGACTAAGAGGATAATATAAAGAGTAGGGACCCACAAGCCAACAATAGTATGAATATAATACTTCTCTCTGGCATGTGCAATGGTTGTGACATTTACCTTGAATTTCTGAAAATCAAAATATCCAAAAATAGGCTCATACACAAACAAAAAAACAATCATTATCCAAAGGAATATTTCCATGTAAACCTCCTAATTTTTGTTTTCCACTTTATTTTTATTCAAGAAGGAATGTGATATTCCTGCTTTTCATACAGCTGTATTATTTTAAAGTATTGAAATTCAGCAAACTGTGCTGATTAAGACCAGTTTTTTAGATAAGCATTGAATTAAGATTAAAGACCTTTAAGTAAGATGTAGAGTGATGCTTGTATTGTGATAGATATTTATTTATGCTATAGTATCACCATGCTTTTTTAACTGCTTTAAAAAGGTTTATGGTGGTGAATGGAATGAATGAATTATCAGCAACTCCAAAATCGATGAAAAAAATGATCCTAACTGGAATTCGCAAAGCCCTTCTTGAAGCAGGAAGTGCAACGAAAGTGGAACTTAGTAATACATTAGGTATCAGTTTTCCGACTATCAGTAAATTCCTAGCGCAAATGGAAAAGGACGGGGAAATAAACTTAGTCGGATTAGATGATTCAAGTGGGGGAAGAAGAGCTAAACGCTATTCGTATAACCCAGAATATATGTTAGGCTTGGCGATCTTTCTAGAAGGATCAGAAACCAATTACACGATTTTTAATTGTATTGGAGAAATAAAGGAAAACGGAACTACTCCAAGTGTGCTAAAAGAGGATGGACTCACCTCTCTAAATATATATATTGAAAGCATGATGGAGAAGCATCCGAAAATAAGATCGCTTGCTGTCGGGGTGCCAGGTTCTGTTGATAATGGACGGATTTTTTATATACCAGGCTATGAATCCTTTCAAAACTTTGATTTAAAAGGTTATTATGAAGAACGGTTTGACATTCCTGTTGTAGTGGAAAATGATATGAATGCTGCTGTTCTTGGTTATCACGCAAATATGGGGATGACAGACAAGCATTCCTTAGTATATTTGTATTTTGGTCAAAACGGACCAGGAGCAGGTATTATGATAAATGGCGATGTAGTTAGAGGAAACACCTTTTTTTCAGGTGAAATCTCGTTTGTTCCCCAATATAATGATAAGAATTTTCAGCAGGCGATAGAAAGTGAAGCTAGAAGCAAGGTAATGATAGTGGAGGACCATCAAATCGATGCAACAAGCAGACTAATTGCCTCGTTTGTATCAATTCTTAATCCGCATACAATTATATTTTATAATGATGAAGTGGATAAAGAGAGCTTAGAACACATAGCAACATGCAGCGCAAAATATGTTCCTTCCGAACATCTGCCGGAACTTACAGTTAGTGATTGGAAAAAAGATTATTTATATGGGCTCCAAAGTCTTGCATTGGATCAACTTATGAAAGATTAACAATAAACGGTGTTGTCAATTAAACTCACTCTTTAATAGGAGCAGGTTTTATAGACAGCACCTTCTTTCAGTTGGGGCAAAAACTTATTCGTTTGTAATAAATTTCAAGTGCCAAGGCAATAGAAAACCGAATGCAAATACATAGACAATAATGGAGATATATCCGTTCCAGCCTTTAAATGTCATATAGCCAAGCTGAACCATTCCAAATTGAATTAAAAAGGCTGCCAGAGTAAACCAGGAAGTTAACATCCATTTGTTTTTCGAATGGAGGAAATTCAAAAAAAGAATCGAAAGGGAGGTTGGAATTAACGTATAGCTCAAAATATCACCGAGACCTGCTTTTTTAGGATTGCCTATATCAAATAAGTCGAATGCCCTTGCGAGAATCCCGTCACTGAGCCAAGTAGCAAATCCAACTACCCCGAATGTAATATAAATATCTCTCCATGAAATCTTCTTAGGTATAATAAGTACAGAAAGAACCAATACGATGCTTACAGTAACTGGGAACCATAAGCCCTTTGAACTTAAATCTAGATTATCAATAATTTCATGCATGCTGTAACCACCCTTAAGATTTGACTTTATTTTCTGCAGATGGTCTTAGGAATATACAATTTTTATGGAAAAGGAAAAGCACAGTTATCAATTGATAACTGTGCTGCTTTTTTATTGTTTTTTAGAATTTGATAATGAAATCCCTGTGAATCCATAAAAAATCGTAATGAGCGGACATAATAGACAAAACAGTGCAAATAGAGCATAGTCTGCAACAGAAACGCCAAGTACAGAAGACAAAAATACGCCACAGACACCCCATGGAACGAGGGGATTAACGACTGTTCCCGCATCCTCAAGCACCCTTGAAAGATGCTTAGGCTGCAAGCCGGCTTTTTTGAAGTTTTCTTTAAAGGCATTACCAGGCAGCAGGATAGATAAGTATTGCTCTCCAAGAATAAAGTTAACGGCAATTGCTGTTCCTGCTGCAGAGCATACTAGTAAGGAAACACGGTGCAGCATATTTTGGACTACAGATAATAAGGCAGGTACAATTCCAAGTCTGAATAACAATCCGCCCATACTTAAAGCAAGCAAAATGATGGATATGCTGAACATCATACTTTCAATTCCGCCTCTTGACAGCATAGAATCTACTTCTGCAATGCCGCTTGTTGACTTGTAGCCAGAGTATAGTAAATCAAGTATTGCATGAAAACCTAAGCCATTATTGACCCAAAAAGAAATAATTAACGCAGAAATTGTTCCAGCGAACAATGTGGCAATTACAGATACTTTTTTGAGTGCCAGAATAGCTAGTAAAATTAGCGGAATAAGTGAGTACCAATGCACAAGGTTTAGATTCAATAAAGTATCTTTAATTTCATCTATCTTTTGAATGCTGTCTCCAGTTTTACCTGGTGAAATCAATAAATATACAAGGAACGAAATGATAAATGCAGGAACTGTTGTCCATGCCATATCTTTAATATGTTCAAATAAGTCTGTATCTGCAACGCTTGCTGCAAGTGTTGTTGTATCAGATAAAGGTGACATCTTATCACCGAAAAATGCTCCGGAAATTACAGCGCCAGCAGTGATGGCAGGCGATATATCTAAAGCCGTGCTTGCTCCGATAAAGCCGACTCCAATTGTAGCTGCTGTAGTAAGGGAACTGCCGATACAAATACCGATAATAGCTGTAACAACGAAAACAATCGCAAAATAGAATTTACCTGAAACTAATTCAACTGCTAGAAAAATAAATGTCGGAATTGTTCCGCTTGCCATCCAGCTGCTGATTAGCATTCCTATAAAGAAGAAAATCATAATAGCACCGAGACCAGGTTTAACACCTTCTACCATTGCCTGTTCCAAATCGCGAAAGCTAACTTTTTTAATCGCTCCATAAACTAACAATAAAGCGATACCTGTCATGATAGCAATATGTGGGACAACCTCTACCCCAATTATCAGGTAACCAAGGGCCCCCATTAGTAATATCGTAATAAACACTGCCTCCAACGGACGGATCAACAGTGTATTTTTCTCAAAATCCATACCTATTCCTCCAAAACTCTTTAAAACTTGCTGCTTATGATTTATTAAAGTCAGCTATCTAGTAAAATAGTAACTTTCTTATTTAAACGCTTTTAAGCGTTAAAGCGAACATGCACTACGATACACCATATTTGTCGCTATGTCAAAATAATTTTTTCGTTGTTTGAGGATGATAGTGTGAGAAGTGCGAACGCTAAGTCTCTACGCAATATGCATAAAATGCAGTCTCAAATCAGAATAATTAGTAGAATGATTTCATGAAAAAGGGAAAAACTAACTGGAAATAGAGCAGAATGGTGGAAGAATACATGTCTGAGTATTTGGAGGTAACAGCTAGAACAATAGGCTGTTTTTTTCTATTGTATATAGGCACAAGGATCTTAGGGAAACAGCTGATTTCACAAATGACAAATATCCATTTTATTGCTTCTATCTCCATGGGTACGATTGCAGCAAATTTATCGTTCAATACTCCTATTAAAGTCGCTAATTTTATTCTGGCATTTGTTATTATCGTTATGATTGCTTTAGCAGGGGTTACAATGTCTGCAAGAAGCAAAGAGGCACGGAGGTTTTTTGGCGGGTGTCCCACACCTGTTATAAAGGATGGGCAAGTTTTAGAAGAGAACATGATAAACCTCCATTTTACAATAGACTATGTAAATCAGCTGCTGCGAGAGAAAGACATTTTCAATATCGAGGAAGTTCAGGATGCAATAGTAGAGGCAAGTGGAAAATTGTCTGTCTTAAAAAAGCCTCTATATAGGGAAGTTACAAAACAGGATATAAAGATTGCTGAAGCAGAGCAGACAAATCGCCCAGTTGAGTTAATTGTCGGAGGAGCAGTGTTGGAAGCAAATCTTATGCAACACAATCTTTCCTTGCTGCAACTCGAGCTGGACAAACAGAAACTGCTCTTGAATGAAGTTGATTATGCAGTAATAGGTTCTAATGGGAAGGTGTATATATTAAGCAATAAGGATTCTAAACAGTAAAAAGCAAGAGTTCCATTCGAACTCTTGCTTTTTACTGTTTAATGGCTTGTATTAGGGCTCTCTGCCATCGCTAAATCGTTTTGATAGGCAGTTAGAGCCAATTCAAATCTGATTTTTTTGCTGGCTTCCACGAAATCTGTTTCATTTACAAGGCCAGATATAGAATATTTATGCCCCATGAAACCAACATTCAGCTCCGTAATTTCATTGAATTGAAATGGTTCGACAGGAATGCCGAATTCATCCTTCAATAAATAGTGACGATATTTATCATTGCAGGTTTTTGCTAAATCCTCCATCACTTTAAAGGCAGCATCTGGGTTTTGTCTATAGTTGAGGATGAGGCTTTCGTTAACCCTCCGCCTTCCCCTCGTTCCATTCTGCAGCTCGGTAATGTTGCTGTAGGAAACGGTATAGAGGTAACCGTCATACTGGCGGATTTTCAGGTGGCGAATGCTAATTTCTTCAATTTTCCCTTGTTTATCTCCATTGATAATAACATAGTCCCCGTGATGCAGCTGACGTTCAAATAAATATGTCAGTCCCATAATATAATCGCGAATAATATGCTGTAGAATCAATGCCAAGGCACTCGCTAATACAACTGACCCGGTTATCAGTCTATCCAGTTCAAAGAAATGGCTGAGCAAGTAAATAAGGAAGAATACCAGTCCTATAACCTTTGTCACCTGATTGGTGAAATGCATCAAAGTTTCTTCCCGCTTTTCATCTAAAAAGCTTGTTTTGTCAAAAAATATTTTTATGAACTTTCTAATTAAAAAAACTGTAAGTATAATGAGCAGTGCTACTGCTGTCAGTCTAACTGGAAATTTCTCGAATAGTTCTAAGATAAACATAAACTCACCCTTTTGCTTAAACTAATAAAGGAGAGAAAAATTCTTTCCTAACAAAAATTAACGATAGCATGTTTTCATAAAAAATAGAAGCGATATTCATTAATGGTGTTAAGTTAATTATAATGAAAGGGATAGGAAGATAAAAGCTGCTAATAGAAGGGGATTGTTCCGTGTTTTCAAAGTTTATTGATCATTATGCATTATCTGCATTACATAAAAAGAAAAGCTCAACCACACAATTTGCCATACCAGTCTTACCAACTGAAATAAACAGACAGGATTTCTACCAACCAGACAATCCTAGTTTTCAGACAGAAGTAACTGCAGATTATCAATCTAATACATATAGCTTTACCTCCTTCATTGCCACAGAATACCCTAATAATGATTTTATTAAAGGGGAAATGTTTTTGCAAAATAATAAGGGGGTAACACCAAATATAATCTTGATTCATGGCTGGAGAATGAACTCATACAGTAAATTAAAAAGTATTTACCATGATAAGATGTCAAGCTTAGGTTGGAACCTGTACTATTTTCCATTAGCCTATCACATGGAAAGAACTCCTCCTCCATCTCTGTATAGCGGGGAATTTATGATAAGTGCAAACTTGGACAGAACGGTGCATGCAACTAAACAATCGATTGTTGATTTAAGAACATTGATTCACTGGATTAAACAAACACAAGAGGGGCCGATTGTGTTAGTTGGTGTTAGCTTAGGAGGATGGATAGCGAATCTTGCAGCAACACAGGAGGCTGAAATTGATGGAGTTATTTCCGTCTTTTATGCCAATAGACTATCTCATTCTATCTGGAATACAATTCCTGGGAAATACATTAAGGCTGATTTCCTGAACAATGGAATAGGCTTTAAAGAACTGATTGAGCACTGGGGAATTACCGATCCAAGCGGGTCGCTTCCTAAAATAAAGAAAGAGAACATCTTATTAATTTCAGGAAAACACGATCAATATATCTCACTAGAAGACGCTGATCACTTGTGGCAAAGCTGGGGCAAACCAGCAAGACATGTATATAATTGCGGCCACTCAGGAATTGTCTTAAATAAAAAGAGAATAGCAAAAGATACTATTTCCTTTATTCAAGAGCAAGTTTTAAAGACCTTTAATAAGGAAGATTAATATATTAAGAAAATAATAGTAAATATAAAAGACTGCCTTTTTTTAGGACAGTCTTTTTTAAAACAGAATAAGACTTCGGTAATGTTTCCCATGTTCCTGCTAAATTGTTCTTACTCATTGATTCTAATAATAATACACCGATATATTCTGTAGGAAGGTTTTTTGCGGCAACATTAAATTTTGATAGGAAGCAGGAAAACAGGTGAAACGAATGTCCATAAAAGCTAAAACATTGGTGTTCTTAATGCCATTAGTATTTTTAACACTGTTAGTGATGACTGTTGTTTCTTACAATACCTCTCACGATTATATATCTAATGAAATTGATCAGAAATTACATTATCAGTTAGAGTCTGTGACGGGTGACATTCAAGGAACGATAGACAGGCATACTGCCTTTTCAATAGGAGTTGCTGATGTCTTAGAGCAGAATGCAACTAGCTACACGCTTCAAGATCTGCACGCTATTTTTGAAGGACAACTAGCGGGAAATCAAGATGTTTACGGAATGGGAATTTATTTTGAACCGTACCAATATAAAGAAGGCACCAAGTATTTCAGTACGTACAGCTACAGAGAAGGGGACAAGACTACCTCGACGGAAATCTATAATAATCCTGATTATGATTATCCTAATCAGATTTGGTACAAGGTTGGTAGCGAACTTGGGAAGGAAGCAGGGATAGCTTATACAAAACCGCTGTTTGATGAAAGTACGAATGCGACACTAATCACTGCAGCAATGCCAATATACAACGGCAAAGATGAATTGCAGGCAATTGTAACTAGTGATATTAATTTAGGAGAAATTCAAACACTTATTTCTGAAACACAAGTTGGAGAACAGGGTTGGGCATTTCTTCTAGATAATGAAGGCGAATATATCGCAGCAAAAGACGAAGATAAGGTTATGAAGTTAAACATTAAAAATGAACAAAATAAAGATTTAGCAGCACTGTCTGCTTCCATGCTTTCCGGTAAAGAAGGGGAAAGCTACTTCACGGAAGACGGGGAAGAGTACTTTGTGCAATATACTCCGATAAACGGTACAAATTGGGTATTAGGAATGGTAATACCGAAAGCAGAATTAACAGAAGCATCTCAATCAATATTGTATTATTCGCTGGCTATTGGAATTGTTGGTGTCCTTATTATTGCAGCAGGTATAATTTTCTACTCTTCTTATTTGTCACGAAATGTTAAGAAAGTGAATGATCTTTCTGTAGATATGTCAAATGGTGACTTAACGAATGAACTCCATATTAACAGCTCTGACGAATTTGGTCTAATGGCTGCTAATTTTAACAAAATGATCGGAAACCTTCGAAACATGATTAGAGAAGTTGCCGGGAATTCTGAATCAGTTTCTAAAACTTCTTATGAATTAAGCGAAGGGGCATCTGAAACGACGAAGGCAACAGAACATATTGCAGCAGCAATACAAGAGGTTGCGGAAGGTTCCAAGGTCCAAACAGACAGCTCGCAACAAATAGTTGCAGCAATGGAAGAAATGAGTTCAGGTATTCAAAGAATTGCCTCTTCTTCAGTCGATATGTTGGAGAATTCGTCTGACGTCATAGAAAAAGCAAAAGATGGCCGTCATTCACTAGAAAAGACGTCGACACAAATGCAATCTATTCATGCAAGTGTGTCGCAATCTGCTGAGGTTGTGAAGAGATTAGGAGAACATTCGCAAAGAATAGGAGATATAGTGAAGGTAATATCAGATATAGCTAATCAAACGAATCTTTTGGCACTTAATGCCGCAATTGAAGCAGCACGCGCAGGGGAGGCTGGCAAGGGATTTGCTGTAGTAGCTGAAGAGGTTCGTAAGCTAGCAGAAGAATCTGACGCATCTGGTAAGGAAATAGTAGAAATTATTTCTACCATCCAGAAGGATACAACGCTTGCAGTCGATGTGATGGAAAACGGAACGAAGGAAGTGCAAGCAGGGATGGACGTAGTTCATGAGGCTAATGCTGCATTTTTAACAATCTTAGAATCTATTCAATCCGTTGACAGTCTAATCCAGGAAGTTTCCTCATCGTCTCAACAGATGTCAGCAGCATCTGAGGAAATTACAGCTTCTGTAGAACAATTGTCAGATATTGCACAGAATGCATCTGACAATACCCAAAATGTTGTTGCTAGTACAGAGGAACAGCTTGCAACAATGACAGACTTAAAGAACGCAAGCAGCCATTTACAAAGCATGTCACAGAAATTACAGGAACAAATTTCACAATTTAAAATATAAAGCATTGTTAAAGGCATGAGTTCAAGCGTGAAACTCATGCCTTTTTAACTTTTTACGGGCAATAAATATGACTGCCATCCCCTCATTATATAGTGACTTTGACAAAAAAAGGGTATAGCTCTTAATTATAACAGCTGATTACTTTTATCCGTTACACTATAGCCATTTAATCATGATAAGCTACATACAACGTTAGAGAGACACAGAAAAGGAGATGACATTCCCTACCGATTTTTAGAATAACAATTAGGAATTCGAAAGTGCATTGCGAGTGTTTTGAATATTCAATTATATATTAGTTTTAGATTTTGCTTACTAAAGTAATAGGCTAACTAAAGGAGGAGGGATAGAATGAATTTTCGGGATGAGTTGAAAAAGCGAATTTTGATTGGTGATGGAGCCATGGGTACCCTTCTCTATTCAAACGGAATTGATAATTGCTATGAAGAGCTCAATATTACCCATCCTGATCGGATTGAAACTATTCATACTGCTTACTTGGAAGCAGGAGCAGATATACTCCAATCCAATACATACGGTGCGAACTACTTTAAATTAAAACGATATGGCTTGGAGGAAGATGTTAGCAGCATCAACAGAAAAGGCATATCCATTGCCAGAAAAGCAGCCAAAGGAAAAGCATTTGTATTTGGAACTATCGGTGCGTCAAGAAGCTTTCGCAAGTCTGATCTCGAGTTGGATGAAATTAAAAGAAGCTTTCGTGAGCAATTATACAGCCAGCTGATGGAGAATCCTGATGGCCTGCTTTTAGAAACGTATTATGACTTAGAAGAATTAGAGACAGTATTAAAGATTGCTCGCAATGAAACGGAACTTCCAATTATTGCTAATGTTTCTTTACATGAAAACAGCTATTTACAGGATGGTGTCCATTTAAATGATGCCTTTCTCAAATTAGAGGCATTAGGCGCAGACGCTGTTGGAATCAATTGTCATTTAGGACCACATCATATGATTCGCTCTCTCGAAGAAGTGCCGCTCCCTAACAGCGCCTTTCTTTCCGTCTATCCGAATGCCAGCCTTCCAGAATATATAGACGGACGTTTCGTTTACGAAGCGGTCCCTGACTATTTCGGCTCAAGTGCCGTAAGTTTGCGTGAACAAGGAGCACGGATTATTGGGGGCTGTTGCGGAACAACACCAAAACATATTGCAGCAGTAAAAAAAGCACTTGGAAATCTTACACCAATTACGAAAAAACAGATTAAAGTGCGTAAAATTGAAGTAATAGAAGTTGCTAAAAGTGAAAGTAAAAAAGGGCTGCATGAAAAAGCGAAGTCCGAACGAACGATTCTTGTTGAACTGGACCCGCCCAAAAAACTGGGGATTAAAGAATTTATGAGAGGTGCGAAAACACTGCATCAAGCAGGTGTCGACTCCATCACACTAGCAGATAATTCTTTAGCCAGCCCGCGCATAAGCAATGTCGCTCTCGGAACAAAGCTGAAGAACGAGATTGGCTCAGAGCCTCTTATTCATATTACTTGCCGTGACAGAAATATGATCGGCTTGCAGTCCCACCTGATGGGCTTGCAAACTCTTGGACTAAGTGAACTATTAATTGTGTCTGGCGACCCTTCCAAGCTTGGTGATTTTCCAGGGGCAACAAGTGTTTATGATTTGTCATCATTTGATTTAATTAGTCTTGTCAAACAGTTTAACGAAGGGTTGTCGTATTCGGGACAAAGTCTAGGGCAGCGCACCAATTTCAAAATAGCAGCAGCCTTTAATCCGAATGTCCGCCATCTGGATAAAGCAGTCCAACGACTAGAGAAGAAAATAGCATGCGGCGCTCAATCTTTTTTGACCCAGCCAATTTTTTCTGTAAACCAGTTGGAAGAGGTATATGAAGCTACTAAACATCTTGAAACACCTATTTTTACTGGTATTATGCCGCTAACAAGCGCTCGAAATGCTGAATTTATCCATAACGAAGTGCCAGGCATAAAGCTGCCCGATGATGTCAGGCAGGCGATGGCCTCATGCGGCAATGACCCATTAAAGGCCCGGCTTGAGGGGATTGCAATTGCTAAGGAACTAGTAGCTGCCGCTGCAGAAAAATTTAAAGGAATTTATTTAATCACGCCTTTCTTACGATTTGAAATGACGGAGGAGCTCACAAAGTATATTAGAGAACTGGACAGTGAGCGCTTTGTTGAAGTGACTGCTACCTGAGTAATGACATAGGATCATGTTTTTACTGTTTTAATACCAATTAATTCTATAAGAAAACCTAATATTAAGATGCAGGAGGAATATAATAATGAAATTAATTAGTACTGTTATTGGCTACCCTTACATTGGTGAAAATCGGGAATGGAAGCGTTGTGTCGAATCTTTTTGGAATCAGAAAATTTCAAAAGAGCAATTTATTGCTGATATGAAAGCAATTAGACTGAATAACTTGAAACGCCAGCAAGCATTTGGCCTGGATTTACTCACTGTCGGAGACTTTACTTTTTATGACCGTATGCTTGATTTAGCTGCAATGTTCGGTTTAGTGCCAAGCCGTTATGAGTGGTCTGGAAAAGAAGTAGATTTGACAACATACTACACAATGGCACGCGGCGGGAAAGATGCTGTAGCTTGTGAAATGACAAAATGGTTTAACACAAACTATCACTATATTGTTCCTGAATATGAAAATAAGCAATTGTCGCTGACAAATAACTATATTTTAGATTATTTTATAGAGGCAAAGGAAGAATTAGGACTTTTAACGAAGCCTACAATTATTGGACCGTTTACGTTCGTACAGCTAGCGAAAGGTTATGATAAAAAAGCAAAAGAATCGTTTGTATTAAAGCTTTTACCGCTGTATACACAAGTGTTTCAACAGCTTATTGATGCAGGAGCAGAGTGGATTCAGGTCGAGGAGCCTGCATTAGTACTGACACTAAGCGAAGAAGATATTAAGCTTGTTAAAGAAATTTACAAGCAATTATCAATAGAAGTGCCAGCCGCAAAAATCATGCTGCAAACGTACTTTGAAGCACTTTCCGCATATCAGGAGCTGACACAACTGCCTGTTGCTGGGATTGGTCTTGATTTTGTTCATGGAGGAGAGGGAAATATCCGCTCTATCCAAAAATATGGTTTCCCTAAAGAGAAAGTATTAGGGATTGGACTAGTAAATGGACGAGATATTTGGAAGGCAGATTTAGTAGAAAAAGCGGCAACAACACAGTCTTGTTTAGCATTAAGCGGTGTTAAGGAGGCTTGGATTCAATCATCCTGCAGTCTGCAGCATGTACCTGTTACAACTGTTTCTGAAAAAGCACTAGATGCTGCTTTACAGGATGCTCTGTCGTTCGCAGATGAGAAAATAGCAGAGTTGATTCAAGTAACGTCTTATGTACGAAACGAAACGTTGACAAATGAAATTGCCCTTACACAGAGTAAACTGAAAATTGATGCACTGGCAAGGCATGAAGCAAGAAATAATCACAATGTTGGTCAGCTGGTTTCTAGCGTGCAGCCTCAGCACTTTTCACGACCTGCTGTCTTTAAGGAACGACAAGCATTACAGCAAGAAGAACTGCAATTACCGGATTTTCCAACAACAACAATCGGCAGCTTCCCGCAGTCTGATCAGGTGAAGCGGACACGAACAGCATGGCGTAAAAAGGAAATTACCGATGCTGAATATGCACAGTTTGTCAAAAATGAAACAGCACGCTGGATAGAAATCCAGGAGGACATCGGACTTGATGTGTTAGTAACTGGAGAATTCGAGCGGACAGATATGGTCGAATACTTTGGTGAAAAGCTTAGAGGAATCGCCTTTACAAAGCAAGCATGGGTCGTTTCATATGGTTCACGGTGTGTGAAGCCGCCAATTATATATGGCGATGTAGAATGGATCGCTCCGATGACAGTGAAAGAAGTCATAGAAGCACAAGAGTTAACGGAAAAATATGTGAAAGGCATGTTAACAGGGCCAATTACCATTCTAAACTGGTCTTTCGTCCGTGATGATATATCCCGAGAACAAGTAGCAAATCAAATAGCGTTAGCATTGAGAGAGGAAATTAGCGTGTTAGAGGAAGCGGGCATTGCGATTATTCAAGTAGATGAACCGGCACTGCGTGAAGGCCTGCCGTTACGTAAGGAAAAATGGGGGGAATATTTAGAGTGGGCAGTGAATGCATTTAAGCTTGCCACATCAAGTGTAAAGAATGAAACACAAATTCATACACATATGTGCTATTGTGAGTTCAATGACTTTTTAGACACTATTCGCGCCTTAGATGCAGACGTCATTTCAATTGAAACGTCGAGAAGTCACGGAGAGCTGATTCATTCACTTAAGCAAAACGCATATGAGCTAGGCATTGGATTAGGTGTGTATGATATTCACAGTCCGCGTGTTCCAAGTATTCAAGAAATGGAAACAATCTTAAACGACAGCCTAGAAGTTATTGCAAAAGAACAGTTCTGGGTGAATCCTGACTGCGGCTTGAAAACACGACGCGAGGAAGAAACAGTACAATCCCTTAAAAACATGGTAGCGGCAACACAGAAATTGCGTGAGCAGGTTAAACAAACGGTATAACAATAAATGGGGCAGCATATACAGGTCCTGCTCCACAATATTTATTAGTCTAAAAAATGATTGCTAAATAGACAAAAGGTCTTCTATGTACCAACAGATAGAAGACCTTTTGTTTTTTTGGGTATTTTTTTGCTAAAACTTTTTTTATCAGAACTCCATTATATCCAATAAAAGGCGGAAATCTAGAGAGGACCATTAAAAGTAAATATAAAGTAATGAGATTGTAATCCTGTGATGAGAAAGAAACAGTAAAATAGAAGTTTCCGAATGATACAGGCAATTGCTGGTAATATTAATAAAGACACCGAGTCGAGGGGGACTAACATATGCCGCATCAAAAATTCCAGTCAGCTAACATAAGACCTCGTTATGCAAAAGGCACAATATCAGCATGGGGAGTAAATTCTGCATATCCTCGCACTCCATGGGTTGCTGCTTGGTGGTCTGCTGCCTTTCCAGGGTTTGGGCATATGTTTCTCGGTAAGTACCTCCATGGTTTTATGCTGATTATTTGGGAGCTTGTTGTAAACAGTCAGGCCAATGTAAACATGGGGATTATCTTATCCATGCTAGGAAGATTCGAGGAAGCAAAGGCAGAAATTAACGAAAATTGGTTCCTGCTTTATATGGCAGTGTATGTATATAGTATATGGGACAGTTACCGCTGTGCCGTAGAAATTGCAAAAAGCCATGTACTTGCAGAAGTGGAAGACGCTCCTATCTCTCCATCTGCTGTAACCTTTTTCGATGTTGTCATACTTGATAAGAAAAATCCCTGGGTAGGATTTTTCTGGTCGTTATTATCGCCTGGCTTAGGTCAACTATATGCCGGCAGTACAATCGTTGGCACCTTAGTTTTAGCTTGGTGGATATATGTTGCTTATCAAGCAAGTGCAGTTAGTGCTTGGCTTCATTCGTTTCTCGGTGATTTTCCGAGTGCAACAGCTGCTCTTGATTCGCAATGGTTTCTTTTTCTACCGTCAATGTATGCCTTTGCCATATATCAAGCATATACAGCAGTAATAGAAACAAATACATTATATGATATTGAGCAAATTCGTTTCCTTAGAGTGAGGGATGAAAACTTGTCAGAACACAACACATTAGATAATAATACAGTCCAAATTATCGCTACATTTGAACATTCTCCCTTTGTTGAAATGGTCATTCATGAAATGGAAAAGCAGGGAGTAAAGCCGCAGAACATTGTGGCTTTACCGATGGAAAATCTGGATGATCAATTACATATAGTAGACTCTATCCATTCCGTTGACGGCAGAAGTATTCTTGATGGAGCGATGCTTGGCGGTTCTATCTTTATGGTTTTAGGCTCTATCTATGGATTCGTCTTGTATTTAGGACCAATTATTTGGGGCTTGCTTGGTCTAATTGGTGGTTTTTTAATAGGTTTGTTTATTGAAATAGCACTTAAGAAGAAAAAGAAAATTAAATTTTTCTCTAATCGTAAAAGCGAGGTACTATTACAGGTAACTTGTAATAAATCTCTGCAGGAGCAGATGATTAAGATTCTTAAAACCCGGAAAGCCAATAGTTTTCTGGTGATGCCTCAACGGATTAATAGTTAATGTTTATCACGATAAGGGTGCAGATAATATCTGCACCCTTTTTGTCATTCATATTTAGTATGCTTACCGCGATTAAAATTTACGAGTGCTTCTAATGCAAATGTACCAATACCTAATGAGATTAGAGAAGGCAGCCGGATGTTTTGTTGCCTTTACATACATGTTTTGAGAACGAATCCAGCCTTTGTTTGTGCCTCTTTCATGTAACATGTAACCTGCATGGTATAAGTTGCTTTCTTCCCGGGGATTTGAGGGTCTATATACATATTGGCTGGGCGGTATCCATATTTCCATTACTCTGTCCAGATTGCCGAGAACATTTAAAAAATTAGCTTGTGAACCAACAAAAACATCTCTTAGTGGATTCTCGGCAGCTATTAGCAACACTTTATAAAGATAGTTATATTTGAAATTTTATAACATATTATTTAAATATAAGTTGAAACATTATTACAAAAACGTTATACTCATTTTTAGAAAGCGCTATCAAAATTTGGATATGTAAAGGAGAGGTTAATATGAAAGTTTTGTTTGTATGTTCTGGTGGAATGTCTAGTTCCATTTTGGTGAACACACTAAAAAAAGAAGCCAAAAATGATGGCTTAATATTGGATGTATTAGCAGTTGGCGCGACTGACTTTGCTTCGGAAATCCGCAACGGTTGGGATGTGGCAATGGTTGCTCCTCAAGTCAGACACCGTTATGACAGTTTTAAAGAATCTGCTGATGAAGCAGGTGTTCCTTGTGGGGTTATCCCTTCACAAGCCTACAGCCCCCTTGGCGGACCAGCTTTATTAAAGCTACTGCACGAATTAACCAAGAAATAACAGGTGAGCTAGTGAACAATTAGGAGGGAATATAAATGGATAAGTTTGTAGACTTTTTAGAAAGAAATCTTTCTACTCCCATGGCAAAGCTATCTGAGCAAAAACATTTACGGGCTATCCGCGATGGGGTGGTTTCCGCATTGCCGTTTATAATCTTTGGCAGTATCTTTCTGATTATTGCTTTTCCACCAGTGAGTGCTGATTCTGCTATTGCAGCTTGGGCGAGTAAACATGCAGCAGAAATCTTAATTCCGTACCGGTTAACAATGTTTATCATGACTTTATATATCACGTTTGGAATAGGCTATAGTTTATCTCAAAGCTATAAGATTGATCCTCTTTCTGGTGCGCTGCTTTCTACTGCTGCATTCTTATTTACGATTGGTGTCCAAACGGTAGAGGAGGTCGGCTTTGTCCTGCCGATGGCTAATCTTGGAGGACATGGTCTGTTTGTTGGTATGATCGTTTCGATTTTTTCTGTAGAAATTCTCCGTTTATGCAAATCGAAGAAAATTATGATAAAAATGCCAAGTTCTGTGCCGCCTTCTGTCGCAAGGTCGTTTGAAGCGTTAATACCTGTGACCCTCGTATTAACCGTTATGGCGCTTATTACTGTCGTTTTTGGGATAGATACCCATTCGATTGTAGGCAAAGCAGTTGCACCACTCATTAAAGCCGGTGATACGTATCTTGGAGTCATTCTGCCAACATTTTTAATTACTTTCTTTTGGTCCTTTGGAATTCACGGTGTCTCCGTTGTTGGAGCAGTTGCCCGCCCCGTTTGGGAAGTGTATTTAGCTAATAACTCCGCAGCAGTTGCGGCTGGAAACAATATTCCGCATATTGCTCCTGAAACATTTTTTCAATGGTTTATTTGGATTGGCGGATCTGGTGCAACATTAGGATTAGTCATTGCGATGTTATTAACAGCAAAATCAAAATATAGTAAAGCAATGGCAAAGACTACGATTATTCCAAGCTTATTTAATATTAACGAGCCGGTAATCTTTGGTGTCCCGATTGTATTAAATCCACTATTAATTATTCCATTCATTATTACGCCATTAGTGGGAGCAACTATTGCCTATATAGCAACAGCAATCGGAATGGTCAGCCCAACCTATGTAATGGTGCCATGGACCTTGCCAGCTCCAATTGGTGCCTATTTAGCAACAGGCGGGGACTGGAGAGCTATTGTAATAGTTCTTATTAATCTGGTTCTTTCTGTGCTTATCTATTTACCATTCTTTAAAATATATGATAATAAGCTCGTCACCCAAGAAAGCGAAGAAAAATCCGCAGCGTAAGGTAATGTGTTTATTACAGGGGGGAAGCAAATGAGAAAGACACAAAATCTGCTCTTTTTTAGCTATAAAAGTGCCGCGATTTTCTTTAGCTTAATACTCATTTTTAATCTTGTCTTTGTTCCTCTTTTAAGTGCTACTGGAGTAAATCAGCAAGCTGCATTAAGTATTGTCAATAGCATTGGAATCAGCAGTGCTTTAACATTTGTGATTGTCTGGATTGAACGTAAATTAAACAATAAAAAGCATGTAATTACATTATTTCTAGCATTATTAGTAGGCTGCTCATTAGGTTGTTTCTTATTAGTATTTGAATAAATGGAGGTGTACTTATTTGGCATATGTTGTAGGCCTTATGTCTGGAACCATCATTAGATGGAGTTGATGTGGCATTAGTCAAAATAGACGGCTGCGGTATGAAAACAAAGGTTGAACTGATTGAATTTATGTCGTTTCCTTATTCCAAAGACATAAAAAAGGAAATCCATGATTCATTTTCAATTGAAACTTCAAACAGCGCACTAATCTGTTCTTTAAATTTTAAGCTCGGTGAAATTTTTGCAGCTGCTGTTACCGATGTTTGTAAAAAGGCAAAGCTTGCCTTGGAAGACCTTGATGTCATCGGATCACATGGACAAACCATTTATCATCAGCCCTATCAAACAGAAGGCTTGAGCCCGTCTACCTTACAAATTGGCGAGCCAGCTGTTATTGCCTATCAAACAAAAACAGCTGTAGTATCTAATTTCCGTACAATGGATATGGCGGCAGGAGGACAAGGTGCACCACTAGTTCCATATACAGAGCTTCTTTTATATGGCAGCAGGGAAAAATCGATAATTCTTCAGAATATAGGCGGTATTGGAAATGCCACCGTTTTGCCGAAGGCTGCTGCCATAGAAGATGTGCAGGCGTTTGATACCGGTCCGGGAAACATGATAATAGATTATCTTTGCGAAAAGTTTTACGGGGTTCCTTTTGATAATAAAGGAGAAATTGCAAAAACCGGCAATGTTAATAAAGAATTGCTGGAACACTGTATGGAAATTCCGTTTATCCTTGCTTCACCACCAAAATCAACAGGGAGAGAATTATTTGGCACAGCATTAGTAGACTCCCTAGTAAATGCCTATCCGCAAGTTTCCGAACATGATTTTGTGACAACAATGACCATGTTTACCGCAAAGTCCATAGCTGAAAACTATAAAAAGTTTATCTTTCCCACAACTAAAATAGACGAAGTTGTTATTGGCGGAGGCGGGTCTTACAATAAAATGCTGCTTGTGATGCTACAACAAGAGCTTTCAGAGTTTTGTCAGGTAATAAGGCAGGAGGATTTAGGTTTTTCATCTGAAGCAAAAGAAGCAATAGCGTTTGCTATCTTAGCAAACGAAACGATGAATAATTTACCAAGCAATGTTCCTAAAGCAACAGGAGCTAAGCAGGCGCTTATCCTTGGTAACATTACACCAGTTCCATTTTAAAATAGAGAGGAAACTTTCATGAAAAAGTTAGGAATATCCCTATATCCTGAGCATTCCACAATGGAAAAAGATAAACAATATCTTCAACTGGCCCATAAGTACGGCTTTGAAAAGGTGTTTACATGTCTGTTGTCCGTTAATGGTCAACAGAAGGACATTATGAAAAATTTTCAAGAAATTTGTTCTTTTGCAAATGATCTAGAGATGAAAGTAATGGTCGATATAGCACCGAGAGTTTTAACTGCTTTAGGAATTTCCTATAATGACCTGTCATTCTTTGCAGACATGGGTGCTTATGGCATTCGCCTAGATGCAGGTTTTTCTGGAAATGAAGAAGCAATCATGACACATAATCCCTTTGGGCTAAAGATTGAAATTAATATGAGCAATGCTACTAATTATTTAGATAATATTATCGCTTATCAGCCTAATCGAGATAATTTAGTAGGTTCCCACAATTTTTATCCGCATCGTTATGCAGGTTTAAGTTATTCCCATTTCAACAAATGCTGTGATCTGTTTAAAAAGCATAATATAAGCACAGCTGCTTTTATTAATTCACAAGCAGCAACATTTGGACCGTGGCCAGTTACTGAAGGGTTGTGCACACTAGAAATGCATCGTAACCTTCCTATAGAAACACAAGCTAAACACTTGTTTGCGACTGGTCTGATAGACGAAGTGGTCATTGCTAATGCCTATGCTTCAGAAGCCGAAATGAAGGTGCTAAGTCAGCTTAACAGCAACATACTGACCTTCAAAACAGAATTATATAACACGATCACAGAGCTTGAGAAAAAAATTGTGCTAGATGAATTTCATTTTTACAGGGGTGATGTTTCCGATTATTTAATCAGGTCTACGCAATCACGAGTGAAATATAAACAGGAAGACTTTAAAGCAACAAACACTCCTAACATTCGCCGCGGAGATATTCTTATAGAAAATGAGCGATACGGGCAGTACAAAGGAGAGCTGCAAATCGCTCTGCAAGATATGGAAAACTCGGGAAAGACAAATGTGGTTGGCCGTATTGTTCCTGAGGAAGTATTTTTATTAGATTTTCTGCAGCCATGGGGGAAATTTCAATTTATATTAGAATAGTTTAGAGTGGCAAGCCTCAAGCATCTTGTATCTTTGAGGCTTGCTTTTCGCTAGTTTTTAGAGTTTTAATCAAAAACCTATTAGTCAGGTAGCTTTTCTTGATAAAATAAATTCAGTACTATAACACTAAGTGGATTATTTTTTACAACAGAGAGATTGAAAAGGGGGAAACTATGACTTCCGTTAATATATTAGTGAGAATTGAAAGTATTATTGAAGAGCTGCCCAAGTCAGAAAGAAAGGTCGCACAATACATATTAGAAAATGCCAATGATATTGTACGAATGTCTGTTCATGAATTGGCTATGCATGCAAATGCCAGCAGTGCTGCGGTCATCCGCTTATGCCGTTCCATTGGAGTGGAAGGCTATTCAGATTTAAAGCTGTCTCTTTCATCCCAATTTTCCCATTCTTTGAAAAGCAGCTTTTCTGATATTGAAAAAAACGAAACAACCCAGTCCATTAAGGAAAAGATTGTCTCGAATTCAGTACAGGTTATTAAAGAAACTGCTTTAGAATTAGATGATGAAATGATTGATAAAGCAATTGAAAGTATAAAGCATGCAGATGTTGTATATGTGTATGGTTTAGGAGCTTCATCTCTTGTAGCAAATGATATTATGCAAAAATGGTCCCGCTTAGGAAAAGTCGTTGTAGCAATCCAAGATGCCCATATTTATGCTTCCATCCTTTCAGGAGCTTCAAAAAATTGCATCTTCTTCTGTGTGTCGAATACAGGTGAGACAACGGAAGTACTTCGCCTTGTTGATATCGCAAAGGAGTCTGGCTGTCAAACCATTGGACTAACCCGTTTTGGTCATAATACCTTATCACAAAAGGTTGGATTATCCTTACAATATGTGCGCGCACCAGAAGCACAGTTCCGCAGTGCTGCTACAAGCTCGATATTCGCCCAATTCCTAACAATCGATATTATCTTTTATGCCTACGTATCTAAGTATTATGATGATAGTATTGAAAAAATTGTAAACTCGCGAAACGCAGTAATGGAGTTCACCCAGAAAAATAAAGGATAAATATTTTCTAAAGGGGACCATTAATAATGGAATCTAAGTTAATAATTTTGCGTGGAAATTCAGGCAGCGGTAAAACTACTGTAGCAAAGAGTATTCAAGACCATTATGGTACTGCCACACTGTTAGTTTCCCAGGATACAATCCGCCGAGATATGCTAAAGGTTCACGATAGAGAAGGGAACCTATCTATTGATCTGATTCGTCAAGTTGCTGAATATGGAAAGAGCAAATGTAAATATGTTATTGTCGAAGGGATACTGAATAAAATCCGCTACGGTAACATGCTCCATAACCTAATTGATTTCTATGATGGAAAGGCATTTACCTATTACTTTGATCTAACATTCGAAGAAACAGTCAAACGCCATAATACCCGTGATAAGAAGTTGGAGTTTGGAGAAGATGCCATGCGCTCCTGGTGGACTCCTAACGATTACTTAGGAGTGGCTGGTGAAAGAAAATTGACTAATGAATTGTCACATAAAGAGGTAGTAAAGTTAATTGTGAAAAATCTGGAAGAAGAAGGTGAATGAGTGCCTGCAGCGAAATATTATAGAAGAGGTCGTCCTAGTTGGACGGCTTTTATTTTTGAAGAATTTATTATATCAAAGAATATCACTCTCATTTTTCCCCTGGAGGTAGGAACTCTATGCAGATTGAAACAAAGCATCTACTAATAATTATTTTGATTAATACAATATGTATAGGGTTAAGCACATGTTGATTTTTTTCGGTTTAATGAATATAAGATATTATCGTCACTGGATAAGCATTTACTTAGGCTTATTCTGTTCAATTGGTTTTTCCTATTTTTTTTTTATATTAAATGTGGATATTTCAACCGATTCACCGCCAGGCGAGGAGTATTTCGATTTATTTTTGGCTATTATTTTATTTTCCTTTCTACAACTAATCATTTTGCTTTGTTTAAACGGAATTACCTCTATTATAAAAAAACTTACACAAAGAACTACATAGGAAGAGGTGGCTTGTTCTTGACCAAGATACATATAACAGCAGAGCCATTTAATTCAGAGGAGGATTATTTACTATTTGAAGAAGCTCGAGTATTGTCTAAAATATATATTGGTCCTTCGGAATATGAGAATTATGATGAGGAAACGAAGCAATTTTTATATGACTTTCTATGTAAACAAAATGAATTCTCCCTTTTTGTTGTATTTGAAGCATATAAAGACTGTACAGAAGAACTGGAATCTAAATTAAGACAGAAAAGCATTCCATATTCATTAGGCTATGTAGAACCAAAACAAAAGGGATATCCGGTCTTTAGAATTACAATAAATAACTCTTCTGCGCTGAACCTTGTTTTAGAGGAAAGCTTTTGGTTTGCAGGATCTAATCAGTTTTATGCTGTTTCTTTTTCAGATAATATCACCTATAAGCATAAACTTACTAAAGGTTTATTTGGCAGACAAAAGCAATCTCTAGTTCCGTGCTTTAATATGAAAGAAGCAGCAACGGTTATTGTAATTTGGCATGATGGGCAAGGGTTTACTATCTATACGAATGATTTTCGTTATGCATCATTGGATTAGCTAATCGATCATCTGCCGAGCGGAACGATTATAGACTAATAGCGGAATGTAAAGGGTGAAATCAATGGATCAATTATGGTTAAAGGAAGAGGATTTGCAGGAGGTGTTAAAGGAGCATTTTTTGCCTGTTAAAACTGAATTTTTGCAGACTTCGCCTAAAGTTTACTATTTCAGCGTGGATGAAAAACATGATAATAGTGAGCGAGATTATTTAAAGAAATTCTTATTTGCTGCTAATACCTTTCCTTTTTATCTATCACTTTATTTGGAAACTAATAACGTCGAAGAATACTTAACTGACTTTGACGCACTAAGTTTAGAATACAATGTCCAATATTCATTAGAAAAAGAATCTACCATAGTTCTGGAAGAATAAGAAGTTTCTATCATCCAGCATATATAACTGTGAAGTTTATGGATATAGATACTCTTTCGCAAATTATTAATGATACCTATATACAAGCGGTCATGAATGATTTTTATGCCATTTCGTCCATCAATAATGTGCAGTTCCATTATAAGAAGAGAACAGCAGTCGTTCCTTTAAAACCAAATTCTTTTTACATTTCGATTGGTCATGACGGGCATGGTTTTTATTTGTTTTCTAATGAAAAAAGATATTCAAGCATTAATATGGTGATGGAAAATCTACCAGCGGAAACAGAGCTTACACAAATTAATGATAAACTTGTGGAGGAATTGGAATAGAGCAGAACTGGTGGTGCATAATACTTATGCACCACCTAAACTCAGTCCCAGATACGAACTCTTGGGATATCGGCTGTTCTTAAATAGTCCAGGAGCTGACCGGTGTGAACAGACTCATGATAGGCGACGCGCAACAGCATATCTCCTAGCTCTCTTATGTAACCAGATTCAGAGCGGTCAATTTTTATTTTAATTAAATCTTCTTCTGTAAAGGATTTTATCGTATCTAGAAAACTATTACGATAAGGCTCAGCAATTTCTAATTCTGCATCAACAGTTGAATATGGTCTGCCTTCAAAGGGGGAATCAAATACAGCTAAACTTGCCCTGTTTTTAATGGCCAAATGATAATAATGCTCGCTTTCAAGTACATGTCTAATCATTTCAATACAGCTCATTGCTTCATTGTCCGGCTTCCAGAATAATTTTTCTGACGGGATAGATGTCCACACTTTTATACTTCTTCTTCTGACTTCTGCAAAGTTTAATAGAATTAAGTCAATTGAATTCATCTAAAAACCTCCTTTACTAATATCTATCATTATACAATAATGGAACTTAAAGTTAATTCTAAAACTTGGAACTTATTTCATACTGATTCGTATTAGTGTGTTGGAGGGAGTAAATGGAATGAGCAGACTAACAAAACCATTGCCGGTATCAATCGTTTTAGGAATACTTGTATTGGCATTTCAATTTACGAATGTCGCTACTTTTGCTAATTTTACAGGGATATCCTTTGGCTTTTTACTGCTGACGTTATTGATTCATGAACTAGGTCATGTGTTGTTCGGAGTTTGGGCAGGGTATCGGTTCAACTTTTTAACGGTAGGACCACTAACAATTGAAAACAGTGACAGAATGCATATTAAAGCGAATGACAGCTGGTTCTTGTTTGGTGGTGCAGCAAGCTGTTCCCCTTTAACAGACGACCTGACTGCAATTGCCAAGCAGCATAAGCTGTTTGCAGCAGGGGGACCAGTCTTTTCAGCGACTGCTGCTTTAATCAGTTTAAGTATCGGAATACCAATGGACTTAGATCTAGCTATATATCTCGGATTGTTTAATTTGGCTATTTTCATTGTAACGATATATCCAACCAATGGGGCGTTAAAATCAGATGGAAGTGTTTTACTCGAGCTATCAAGAGGGGGAGAACAAACGAAAGAATTTCTGGTATCGCTTTTGTTGCTGAAAGAAATGAATTCTCCCTTACATCCCTCCGAGTGGTCCGAAGAATTAATAGACCGGGTAAAAACAATGAAGCCTTCTTCTGACAATATTATGATTGCGTATATGATTTTTTACTACACGTTATTGAAGGATGGCTATGACTGTGCCAGTGCTTTAATTGAACCGTATAGGCAAATACCAGTAACGAAGAAGAATAAATTATCTCTGCAATTTATCAGCCATATCCGACAGTTAGATTCTATTTTCAGTGGCAATAAAAATCTTGAAGAGATGAAAAAACTTCATGAATACTTGAGTCCGCTAGAGCCTGTCAGTTATAAAAGAAGTGAAGCTATTTTAGCAAAGTTAAAAGGTGATGAACAACAAGCGCATCAAAAAATAGCAGAAGTTTTGAAGGAAACAAAAAAAAGGAAAAAAATATACGGTTTCTTTTATGCAGAAGAACAATTAACGGAACTATTAAAAACGAAACAATAATAGAATCATACTTGTTCTTTCTGTTTGTTAAAAGCAGTAAATATAGATATAATTAACCAAAAGGTTTGTACAAGAAAAGTGGGGTTTTTTACGTGAGTTGGGTAGATGTTAACTTATTATTTATTCCTATTATATGGTTAGGGAAAATAGGGATTTTTATATTTGCAGTTTGGTATGCTTGGAAGCTATTGAAAATACAAAAAGAAAAAAACAGTATTCTTAGAGAAATCTCTGCAAAACTCAATCGACTGGACAAATAATAGAATTTTTTATAGATTGTATAGAGAGCCGGATGAAAAATTCGGCTTTTTTGCTTAGTGCTGCTCTTAAATACGATATTTTCTGTGATTGGCGGTTATAATAAGAAAAGAATAGATAAATTTTAATATTATTTAAGGATGAGGAAAAAGATGTCTATGAAAACAAAATCAAAAAAATTAGCTGTATATTCCTTGATTATTATGGGGATTGGTTATATTGCAACAGCACCGTTTGATGATTCTATTTGGATCAGATTGCTGCAAGGCGGATTTGAAGCCGGTCTTGTTGGTGGGTTAGCAGATTGGTTCGCAGTTACCGCATTGTTCCGTCACCCCCTTGGACTGCCGATACCCCATACTGCATTATTGCCTAATAATCGAAAAAGGGTTACAAATGGATTGGTTACAGTCTTGAAAAACGATTGGCTTTCTAAAGAAAGCATCCAAGAAAAGATAAAGGATATCTCTTTTACAGATAAGCTCCTTCCAACCATTACAGATCTTATAACGAAAGGTTCTTTAAGAGTTGGAATCATTAAAGGGATTAAGAAGCTTGTTAGCAATATAGAGCTTGAAAAAATGGTCCCGTTTATTAAATCACAAATAACACTGACACTATCTACTGTTGAAGTGAAAAAAATTATTGAAGCGATAAGCTCAAAATTAGTTAATGAAAATTTCGATGAAAAAGTATTAGACCATGTGCTAAAAAAAGCCGATAACTGGTTAAGGCAAGAAGAAACAAAAAGCAAGCTTGGCAGTGTTTCCATGAATGTAATTAACCGGATTGAAGCAGATGGAATGCTTAAATTTGCGTTAAGGTCCATTGAAAGCTTGCTCAGCGAGGAGAAACTTGGCAACATCGTGCAAAATTTACTGTTGAGCGGTGTAAGAAGCTTGCAGCATAAAGGACAGCCAAACCGTGAAGCTTTAGTCCAGTATATTCGCAAAGAAATGGAAGCAATGAACGAGAATGAACAGCTGATAGAGGGAATTGACAAGTGGAAAAATCAGCTGATTTCTGAATGGGATTTAGACAGCACTATAATGGAAAGCCTACAAAAAATACAGCAAAATATCCTGCTTCAATTGGACGATGAAGAGTTTATTGATGTTTATTTGATTCCAATGTGCTTACACTTTCTTGGCATGGTTCAGAGCAACAGCAAGACTATTGATGCATGGTTACAAACGCAAATTACAATCCTGATTGAAAAGAACCATGCAAAAATTGGTGATCTTGTGCAAGAAAACTTAGATAAGCTTGATAACGAAACAATGATTGACATGATTGAAAACAATATTGGAAAAGACTTGCAATGGATTCGTGTTAACGGAGCTATTTGCGGGTTTATTATTGGGATTATCCTGACGGGTATCCATGGTTTAATTCAGTTAATGTAATCAATTAAAAAAAGCTGCGAGAAGCAGCTTTTTTTTACAATTTTCTAGCATGTTATCTGAAACCTTTTCCTATTAAAGTGCGTATCTGTTTAAGCATGTCTAAAAAGTAAAAGGGAGTTATATAATTTGAAGTTCTTTATATCAGAAGATCACTGGGATCTAGCAGGATATCAACAAAATCTGCAAAATATTAGCCATCGCTTTGATTCAGACACAGCTGAATTCGTTCTTAATCATTCCTTTCATGATGCCAGCATCAAGGATATGAAACTGGTTAATCATTTTGACAACAACAGCAAGGAGGATATGGAAGACCCAACAACTATCATAATGATTATTAAGCATTATGATGACTTACTGTATGAAGTAATTTGGAGCCAAGTTAGAAGGTTTTTCTTTGACTTTGATATTACACGAAATGTGTATGCTAACAGTGATAGCATTGCCTTTGATGGGATGCGTGGTATTGATGAGTGGGGCTATGATGAAATTACCGCAATTGATGATAAGCTGTTATCACATGAAATCGATTTGTTTTCGCAAACAAAAATTATCATTATATGTACAAGTATTCAAATAAAACTTTATACTGGCAAATCTTCAAAGCTTTAAATAGCAGCAAAACGAACCAACCGCTGGGACTTTTCCCAATGTCCTTCGAAACACTTATTTACAATAAAACAATCGAGTATACTCGCCTTAAGGATTAGTTTATACTAATCAATCAAACTAGAGGTGAGGGATTTTTTATGAAAAAGAACTCAGTTGTTATTGCTGGCGGAGGAAGTACTTATACTGCGGGAATTGTGATGATGCTAATTGAAAACCAGGATAAATTTCCTTTAAGAAAGCTGAAGTTTTATGATAACGATAAAGAACGTCAAGAAACAATTGCGAATGCTTGTGAAATTATCATTAAGGAACGTGCTCCTGAAATGGAGTTTGTTGCAACAACAGACCCAGAAACAGCGTTTTCTGATGTTGATTTTGTGATGGCACATATTCGTGCCGGCGGTCTGAAAATGCGTGAACAGGATGAGAAGATTCCTTTAAAATATGGAGTTGTGGGCCAAGAAACATGCGGTCCTGGTGGCATTGCCTATGGAATGAGGTCTATCCCAAAAGTAGTAGAATTAATCGACTATATGGAACAGTATTCACCGAATGCATGGATGTTAAATTATTCAAATCCTGCTTCCATTGTAGCGGAAGCTACCCGGATTTTGCGACCTGACTCAAAAATTATCAATATTTGCGATATGCCTGTAGCTATCAAAAAGTCCATGGCAGACATATTAGGGTTGGAATCTGAAAATGACATAATCGAACGTTACTATGGTTTAAACCACTTCGGCTGGTGGACAGAGCTTTATGATAAAGCGGGCAATGACTTGATGCCACAGCTGAAAGAACATGTTAAACAATGGGGCTATGGAGCTAAAAATGACGGCATTAACAATCCGCTGTTAGCTGAATCCAGCTGGATGGATACATTCACAAAAGCAAAAGATATATATGCTGTAGATCCAGACACTTTACCCAACACCTATTTAAAATATTATTTGTACCCAGATTATGTTGTCGAGCATTCTAATCCATCCTTTACGAGAGCAAATGAAGTAATGAATCACCGTGAGAAGAATGTATTTGCAGAATGCAAACGTATTGCCGAAGCTGGCACAGCAGAAGGAACAAGCATTGAAGCAGGAGAGCATGCAGAATTTATTGTTCAGCTTGCCGGTGCCCTTGCGTACAATACGTACGAAAGAATGTTGTTAATTGTTCCAAATAATGGAGCGATTGCCAATGTCGATCCGACTGCAATGGTAGAGATTCCTTGTATAGTAAGCAAAGCAGGCGTTGAGCCATTATCAATCGGCACCATTCCTCAGTTCCAAAAAGGGTTAATTGAGCAGCAAGTATCTGTTGAAAAATTAGTTGTACAAGCATATTTAGAAAAATCATATCAAAAGCTTTGGCAAGCACTGACACTTTCACGAACAGTGCCAAGTGCAAGTGTTGCAAAAGATATATTGGATGATTTAATTGAAGCAAACAAGGATTTTTGGACAGAGCTTCATTAAGAATAGATGTATTGCTAAAATGAAGTAACAGGGTAAGAAGTTCATACCTTGTTACTTTTTTACAATGGAAGGAGATTCCGATGAGTCTGGAGGAATTAATTAATAATAACTATGACTATTTAAGTGATACAGATTTAACGATTGCTAAATATGTGCTTGCAAATAAAGAAAAAATCGGCAAGTTAGGAATTAATGAATTAGCTAAAAATAGTTTAGCCTCTAAATCATCCATTTTAAGATTTTCCCAAAAGTTAGGGTTTAGCGGCTATAGTGAATTTAAAAATTTTGTAAAATGGGAAATAAATGATTCTGAAGATACTCCAGAGCAGAACGAGCTTTTTGATCAAATTCTCCAAGATGTTCAAAAAACGATGCAATATTTAAATAATGTCGATCTTTTACCCATTTATAAAGCGATTGAAGCAAGTAAAAATATCTATGTTATTTCTACAGGCTTTGCACAGACAAATCAAGCTGCAGAGCTGCAGCGTTTGTTCTTATTGATTGGCAAACCAGTGCAGCTAATTCCGGGAATGTCGCATACGAATGAATATAAGCGTATTATTGAAAAGCTGACAAGCGATGATTTAATTATATTGCTGTCATTGTCCGGAGAAAATCCAAATCTGCAAGGCTTACTGGATATACCAGCAGTAAAAGGAGCAAAAATTATCTCGCTTACCAATTTTAAGAGTAATTGGCTATCAGGGCATTCGGATTTGAATTTATATGCATCAAGTTCAAAGAACCCTAACCCTAAAAATTGGTGGATACAATCAGCGTCGGCTTTTTTCATTGTGGTAGAAGCGTTAGCATTTGGCTATATCGATTATATAAATAGTAAGGGGCAGGAAGGGGAGACTGAATGATGAAAAGGAAAAAAGCACCGGTTTGCATACATAGTCCTATCAGCGGCGAAATCATTCCGTTAGACAGTGTGCCAGATCCTGTATTCTCAAGAAAAGTATTCGGAGAGGGTCTTGCAATCATTCCTGTTAACGGCGATATTTATGCACCAATAACAGGCACAGTGCTCCAAATTTCCGAAGCAAAGCATTCTATTGCCATAATGACAGAAGAGGGACTTGAAGTATTGCTGCAGTTAGGGTTAGAAACAGAAGAGTTAAACGGAGAAGGCTTTCACATTTTGGTTAAGCCTGGGGAGAAGATCCATGCTAGAGACCATATTGGGATATTTAATCTATCCATTCTTGAAGAAAGAGGGAAGGAAATTATTTCGGTGCTTGTTTTTCCTAATTTAGAAGATAAGGACGGAGAAATAATGGTGAAGGGCTTTGGGGAAGTTAGAGCTGGTTTAGAGATAGCTTCTATAAACTACGATAATAAATAACCCTCGATTGCTAACAATCGAGGGTGAATTTTTATTATATTGCAGTATAACCACCATCAACAAACACTGTTGTACCTGTAACAAAGTCGTTTTCTGCTAAGAACACAACAGCATGTGCGATTTCCTCTGGGTTGCCTAAACGGCCAATTGGGTGTTTTGCAACTAAACCATCGTAGAAATCACCTAAAGCTTCTTTACTAACCATGCCAGACTCGATGAATCCTGGAGCTACTGCATTTACACGAATATTGCGATCTGCATATTCTAAAGCTAATGATTTTGTAATTTGGTTTACTGCTCCTTTACTTGCAGCATATGGAATGGAAGTTGGTTCGCCAACAGATCCTAAGATAGAAGAAGTGCTGATAATAGAACCTCCGCCAGTTTTTAGCATTTCACGAATTGCATATTTTGCACCATAGAATACGCCGTCTTGGTTAATCGCAATTACGCGTTTATATTCCTCAGCTGTTAGCTCATGTGTTGGTTTTTGTACTCCTACACCAGCATTATTAAAGATGATATCTAGTTTGCCAAAATGTTTAACCGTTTCAGCAACTAAATTTTCAACTTCACTTTCTTCAGCTACATTTGCTTTTACAAATAAAACGTCCTCATATTTTTCTTTGAGTTCTTTTTCAACTTCTGCTCCTGCTTCTGCATTATAATCAGCTAAAACAACTTTTGCTCCTTTATCTAGGAAAGCCTTTACAGTTGCTAGTCCAATACCAGAAGCACCGCCTGTAACAATTGCCACTTTGTCTTGTAAGTTTGTCATGAAGAATTCCTCCTATTTATTTCTACGTTTTTTTATTATCTCTTATCTACACTTTTATAGTACTCCTATTGTCGAAACTTGTCAATTAAAGAATCTCAAATTAATATATTTCGTTTATAGAAATAAAAACATCTACATATAATCTAGATAGATATTAGTTTCAGCAGAGAATACGATTAAATACTATGTTAAAATAAGTAAAACCATATAGGAGGACATATATATGAAAGAGAAGATCTTCTATGAACGGGGTACAGCTGATTTAAAAAGAAAGACTATTCGAGCACACAAGCTTGTTCGGGAATTTAATGAAAGTGCAGTGGAAGATTCAGCAAAACGAGAGAAAGTTATAAAGGAGTTATTTGGCAGTGTTGGCGAAAATCCTTCGATTGAACATAATTTCCACTGTGATTTAGGCTACAATATTCATGTTGGTGATAACTTTTACGCCGGCTATAATTGCACTATTTTAGATATGGCAGAAGTTAGAGTCGGGGATAACTGTATGATTGGCCCCAATGTTGGAATATATACTGCTGGTCATGCAATTGAACCTAAGGATCGGAATAAAAGCGGGTATGGAATTCCTATTACGATAGGCAACGATGTGTGGATTGGCGGCAGCTGTGTAATTTTGGCTGGGGTCAATATCGGAGATAATTCTATAGTAGCGGCAGGTTCTGTTGTGATAAAAGATGTTCTGCCTAATACAGTTGTTGCTGGAAATCCAGCTAAAGTCATTAAAAACATCTAATACTGAATTTTTTGTAGAGCATAGCTGCCTTCTGGCGGCTTTTTATATTTTACTTAGCCACATAAATCTTCCTGAACCACTAAATGTTAAAAATACACTTTAGGTGGACCTTTTGAAAATGCTGTGAGCATGTAAAAATGTAACTTAAGGAGATGAATAAAGTGTTTAATGATTTTAAGCTCGTCGAGGGGCGACCTGTCTATATTCAGCTTAAAGAATATTTAAAAAGAATGATAACTAACGGGCATTTGGTTGAACATCAAAAGCTGCCGTCGACGCGGGAGCTCAGCTCAGAATTATTCATTAGCCGCAATACCGTTTTAACGGCATATGCAGATTTAGAACAGGAAGGACTTATTTATGCGGTAAAGGGAAAGGGTAATTTTGTTAGCCGTGTTGAAACCTTTAAGTCTCCGTCTATACAAGTAAATTGGGCAGAAAAACTGAGTGAGCAAACACTGCTCGCAGAAAAACACGATCTGATGAAGCATGGAGTGCGCCGTAACAAAGATGTGATTTCCTTTAATAGTATCGCACCTGACGAAAAGCTGTTTGATGTCGAAAATTTTAAACGGGCTTTTCTGAATCGAATGGCTATAGAAGGAGACGTTGTCCTGAATTATGGCTATGCCAAAGGGTATAAACCGCTAATCGACTACTTGCTTCATTATATGGAAGTAAAAGGCGTTGATATTAAAGATAAAGATATATTAATTACAAATGGATTTACAGAAGGTCTCGATATTCTGCTTTCATCTCTAAACAGGAAGCAGCGCCGGATTATTTGTGAAAATCCAACCCATCACTCTGCACTTAAATTATTCAGAATGCATGGCTATGAAATTGACGGCATTGACATGGAAGATGACGGCATCAATATTGATATGCTTGAGGACCTCTTGGCAAAAAATAATTATGACTTTGCTTATTTAATACCGTCCTATCATAACCCAACCGGAATTGTTACATCTTCTGAAAAAAGAAAGAAAATAATGGAGCTGTACTCAGCATATCAAATTCCAATTGTGGAAGACGGTTTTAATGAAGAATTGCGTTACTCTGGCGCACATTTAGCGCCATTGGCAGCATTCGCGGGGAACGGCAATAATGTCATTTATACAAGCAGCTTCTCTAAAATACTGTTCCCAGGTTTAAGAGTCGGCTGGATTTTAGCAGACAAAGAGTTAATTTATTATTTGGAGAGCATGAAAAGAGCTCGTACCATTCATACATCTACTCTAGATCAGGCAATATTGTATCAGTATTTAAATGATGGCTACTTTGAAAAATATATAAAAAAAGCAAGATCTGTTTATAAGAAAAAGTATGAATTGGCAGTTCAGTATTGTAATAAATACATTCCATTGCGAAGAATAACCGGCGATGGCGGTCTCCATCTATTCATTGAATTGGATAAGTCGATCGATTCACAAGAGCTCTTAAAGAAATGTTCTCAAAAAGGCGTGGTTTTTGCCCTTGGAAATGATTTTTATACAGACAACAGCGGAAATCATACAATGCGGTTAGGATTTTCGAGACTAAAGGAAGAAGACATTATTACTGGGATTAAACTGATAGGAGAAACCTTAAAAAAACATTATGGAGGTTAGAAGAATGAGAGTTGGCGTAATAATGGGTGGAATTTCATCCGAAAAACAAGTTTCTTTGATGACAGGGGAAGAAATGATTGCGCATTTAGACAAAAATAAATATGAGATAATCCCAATTTGTCTTGAGCATAAAGAAGAAATAATCGCTAAGGCAAAAAATCTGGATGTCGCACTTCTGGCGCTTCATGGCAAATTTGGAGAGGATGGTGTTATTCAAGGCACTCTGGAAACGATGGGTGTTCCTTATACAGGCAGCGGTGTGCTTTCCAGCAGTTTATGCATGGATAAAAATATCTCGAAAAAAATCATCCGCTATGAAGGCGTGTTAACGCCAGACTGGATTCATCTTACTAAGGCAGAACTTAAGATAGAGAAAATAGAACAGATGGGTTATCCGGTGATTGTAAAACCTAATTCTGGCGGGTCAAGTGTAGGAGTGAAAATTGTCTATGACCGAAAAAACTTACTAGCCGCCATTAATGAAGTATTTAAATGGGACACGGAAGCAATTGTTGAAAAACATATCAAGGGTGAAGAGATTACTTGTTCCATCCTAAACGGAGAGCTTTTACCTGTCATATCAATTCGCCATAAAGGAGAGTTTTTTGATTATAACTCGAAATATGATGACACAGCTACTGTGGAAGAAGTAGTCCAGCTGTTGCCAGAAATGGAAGCACGCGTTTTTTCTGCTGCGATGAGCTGTTATCAGTCTTTAAAATGCAGCGTTTATGCACGAGTAGATATGATGCTAGAAAGTGGGATTCCATATGTCCTTGAAGTTAATTCATTGCCAGGTATGACGAAGAACAGCTTGCTGCCAAAAAGTGCAGAGTCTGCAGGAATTTCCTACAGTAAGCTCCTTGATTTAATCATCGAGTCTTCCATTAAGGAAAGGAAAATGCATGCATGATGCATAAGTTTACCGATCTCCAACATTAAATAGGGAATACTACAAAGAATTACTACTATGTAATAAAGAAAGGCAGGCAAACATAGTTGGCTAGAGAAAAAATGGGTATGCTGCTTGGATTAGTTGGTGTCATTTGCTTTAGTTTAACACTCCCTGCTACTAGTGTTGCAGTTGATTACTTTGGAACGACAGTTGTCGGGTTAGGAAGAACAGTTTTCGCCGCTATTTTAGTTGTAATCGTATTGATTGTCTGCAAGGAAAAGCTCCCTTCCTTTCACCAATTCAAAAGTCTTATTATTGTTGCACTAGGAGCAGTGTTAGGGTTTCCGCTCCTAACGTCCTGGGCAATGGAGTCTTTGCCAGTTTCTCATGGAGCTGTTGAAGTAGCTCTGCTGCCATTAGCAACAGCTGGGTTTGCCATATACAGAGCAGGCGAAAGGCCTTCTCTTAAATTCTGGCTTTCAAGCTTCATAGGTTCTGCTGCTGTTGTTATCTATGCGCTGAATTTAGGGTTCGGCCAATTACAATTAGCTGACATTGCCCTGCTTGCCGCAGTAATACTGCTCGGATTTAGTTATGCAGAAGGCGGAAAGCTCGCAAAAGAACTAGGAAGCTGGCAAGTGATTGCCTGGGCAATTATAATTGGCGCTCCCTTTTTTATTATCCCAGTTGCCATGCATTTAACAGCTGATATGCTTCACGCACCATTCACCGCGTGGCTCAGTTTAAGTTATCTCGCAGTTGTAAGTCAATTTCTAGCTTATGTCGCCTGGTATAGCGGAATGGCAATCGGCGGGATCGCCAGAGTTAGTCAAATTCAATATTTGCAACCGTTTTTTATGATATTGTTTTCAGCTGTTTTCTTAGGAGAGACTATTTCTGTTGTAACAATTGTGATTGCTGTAATCGTTGTTCTCTCTGTAATTATTGGCAAAAAAACAACTGATGGTAAAAATTTTATTAAAAATGACAAGGGATAATCTTAAGCTGCCAATTGGCGGCTATTTTATTGGGTTTTTTAGGACATTAAAAAGGGAAAATCAACAAAATGACAGAAGTGTTTTTATTTTATTAACGATACTTTCAGTCAGAGTGTTGATACTGATATTATGGCAGTTCTATCGTTAAACTTGAATTAATATTAAATGCAGCCGACATGACAGAGCAGGAAATGATACATTGGGAAAGCGTCTTGTCAACAAATCGAATTTTTGTTATAATTAGTTGTTTTGTATAAGATAAGGAGGCAAAAGATATTGTCTATTGAAATAGGAAGTAAATTGCAAGGTAAAGTAACTGGTATTACTAATTTTGGAGCATTCATTGAGTTACCTGAGGGAAAAACAGGACTTGTGCATATTAGTGAAGTGGCAGACAGCTATGTAAAAGATGTAAATGATCATCTAAAAATTGGTGATATGGTACAAGTAAAGGTTTTAAGTGAAAAAGAAGGAAAGATTGCTTTATCTATTAAGCAAACGATAGAAAAGCCGGAAGGTCAGTCTTCTTATAAACCACGAACTCGCCCAGCACAAGGACGTGGAAACAATGACCGTTCTAAAGGGAATTTTAAACCAAAAGAAACATTTGAAGATAAAATGGCAAAATTCCTAAAGAGCAGTGAAGAGAGCTTATCATCTCTTAAACATAATACAGAAGGTAAAAGAGGTGGACGAGGAGGCAGGCGTGGATAATAATGCATGTTTTAGCTCTTATTAATGTTAAATAATGATGAGCTTTATACTTGCGCGCTTGCACCTGCAATAGAATCTACTTGATATCTATCTTTGATGGGTTACTTTGATTCATAAAAAATACTCCCAAGTTAGTTAACTTGGGAGTATTTTTGTTTTTCTAAGGAAGATATGGCACCTGCTTAGGTGTGTATGTAATTACATCAGAAGAATAAATATCCACTTTAATATGGTTATTGATGGATCGAGCAAGTATGAGTATTGGCTGATTATAATCATTTTTAAAAACCAAATCAGGTCCATCCCAGCTTACAGTGGCATCTCGCTTAACGGGAACGTAAGAAACACCTCTGCTATGTGTAAATCGCTGGACAATATTTAAGCCTGCGTTATCGACTGCATTAAATAGAGTAGAGGAAACTTGGCAAATTCCTCCCCCAAATTGTTCAGAGTATTCCCCGTTTACAATGGCTGTAGATGGTAAATAACCTCGTTCCATTGTTCTTTCACCGACCACTTTATTAAACGAAAAGCTTTCCCCTGGAAATAGGACATAATTATTGATTGCTTTTGCAGCAAGATTAATATTGTTATTACGTTCTTTGTTATATGGATTAAAGAAAGTAATATACTGTCCAATTTTTTCTCCTCTAATATTGCCGAGCAATTCACTATCTACTCGAGGATAATTGGCTCTTATAGGAATATCCAGCGCAGCTGAACCGTTAGAGAAAAAATAGTCATACACCTTATCTGTAAAAACGGCCCTGTTTAATCGGTAGCCAACCTGTTCTGAGATAATACTGCCGTTTGTATCAATAATCGCATTTTTAGGTTTTTTACTTATTTGCTGATCTATTTCATCCATAAAACTCTCCAGCTTATCTGTATCTAAAAAAGGCAATACAGGGTATTGCATGGAAAAGTTAGAACGATTAACTACAAACATTTCCTCGCCTTTGTTAGTAATTATTAAATCATCTGTCATCGTCATTTGTTGAGTATACATGATTAGTGCAAGCATCCAACTAAAATACATATCCAAAAACCCCCTATAATAAGTATGAAATGAAAGCCTGCATTTTATGTAGTCTAAAATGCTACGAATACTAACAAGGATGTCATCATGTATTGGTAGACGTTCTCATTCTTCCATTGATAAGTAATAGTAAGAGGGATGAATTTGGAATAGCCTGTCATTTGTGGTAATGGCTATAGTATTAGGTATAACGCATCTTTTGTGCGGGTATGCGGATTTTTTATTATTGTTTTTAAGAAGAAAATGCAGCGTAATAATTAAATGTTATGGAGAACCATTAGTATTTCCGATGATAATCTTCATTAATATGATTGTATAGTATAGGTAGAGGTGATGAGAATGAATGATAAAAACTTCAATGATGTAAAGGCGGAGGTAAAGCTACAATTTGGAAAGAACGCTAAAAAATATGTAGAAAGCAAAAGCCATTCAAAAGGAGAAGACTTACAACTTTTGCTAGAATGGACTGCGCCGAAAGAGAGTTGGACTGTCTTAGATATAGCTGCTGGGGGCGGTCATGTTACAAAGCTCTTAGCTCCTCAAGTTAAAGAAGTGTATGCAACAGATTTAACAGTTGAAATGTTAAAGGAAGCAAAACAGTTCTTAGATGTATATGCATCCAATATACACTTCATTGTGGCAGATGCTGAAAATCTGCCGTTTTTAGACGAAAGCTTTGATTTAGTGACATGCAGAATTGCGGCACACCATTTTCCGGATGCCAAGGAATTTTTAAAAGAATCACATCGGGTTCTTAAACCGGGAGGAAAGCTGCTATTAATTGATAATATAGCACCAGATGAGAGTAACTTTGATGAGTTTATTAATACATTAGAACGATTACGCGACAGCAGTCATGTTCGCTGTTATACGCGGAATGAGTGGGAAAGCTGGATTGACGAGACTGGTCTTGTCCTTGTGAAATCCAAAGTTAGAAAGAAACAGATGGAATATAAAACCTGGGTAGAACGAACAACATCTTCTCTAGAGCAGATTAAGAAAGTTGCAAAGTACATTGATAATACTGAAGTAAATGTACTAGATTACTTTGGGTTTCAATTGGAGGAAAGTGAGGTGCTCTCTTTTAAACTCGATGAATGGATGGTGCTTTTGGAGAAGAAATGAACACGAAAAAGATAAGCTGCCACCAGCTTATCTTTTTATTATTTGTTTATTTCAACTGTACCTCCACCATTAGTCTTGTTTTCTTTAATAAACCAAGAACCACCAATTAAGAAAAAGCCGCTAAAAAGAAAAACAGATAAAATTCCCATCCACGTGCCTACTATTCCGAAAAATATTGGTGCAATTAATTGGGATAGTCTATTGGTAGAAAGTCTTAACCCTAGCACTTCCCCAGTTCTGTTTAACGGTGAAGCGTTATAAGTAGTAGTCAGAGATAACGGCTGGCCACAGCCAAGACCAAAGCCCATCAAGCAGCTAAAGACACAATAAAAAGTCAGACTTCCGGTAAATGGAATAAGCAGAAAAGATGCACCGGCCAGCAGAACAGAGATAAATAAAATATAGTCTCTGCCCATAATTAAAAGCAGTCTCGGTAAAATAAAGCGAATTATAATCATCGCTAATCCTTGTAATGAAATAACGAGCCCAATTTGTGAATTGGATAAATGTGACTCCTTTGCAAGAATAGGAAAATAGGCAACGAAAATATCTCTAGAATACAAAACTAAGGCACTTGAAAATAAAGCCTTCTTCAATAATGGTATTTTTAATAACCCAATTGATTCGATAATGCTTTTCTTCTCACCCACATCCTTTTTAATGGCAGGTATTTTTAAGCTTATGATAATAGGCAGGATAGATAATAGCAGGGAAATGAGAAACACACTATTATAATTATAGTGTTCAGAGATATATCCCCCAAGCATCGGACCTAATACAGAAGCAGCAGCAACTGCCATGCCAAACATACTGAAATATTGATCTCGATTCGATTCGGTAGCTATAGTACCTATAACATTTTGCAGAGAAACAGCGATAAAAATATTCGATATCCCTACAATTAACTGACTAATATACAAAGCCGAAATAGAGGTGAAAAAGTATGGGAAAAACATACCTGCAGCTAATCCAATCATCCCAAAAATAACCGGATAACGATCTCCATACTTATCAGCTATTCTGCCAGCATGTAAAGCAAAAAGAAGTGGGAAGAAGGCGAACGCAGCGGTTAATATACCTATTTCAAATGTATTTGATCCTAAGTCAGATGCATATAACGTAATAATTGGACGAGTAATATTAATAATTAATTGAAAAGCAAAAACAGAAAATATTATTATTCTCAACATCATATTTATCTCCCCATAATAAAAAGGAAGAGCAGATGTCTTCCTTTCATGAATACTTATTTTGCAGAATGAATCATTTGATCAAGATATTTAATAATTTCTTCTTTATTGCCTGAGATTTGTTCTTCTCTTGCTTTATCTTTTTCCACTCTATCAAGTGAGTTTGCCAATATTTCTTCTTCCTGTTCCTGTGGAATTACGACAACACCGTCAATATCGCCGACAATGATATCCCCTGGTTTTACCGTAACACCTCCGCAAGAAATCGGGATATTAATCTCTCCCATGCCAGCTTTTCCTCCAGCTGCTACAGTTGTCCCTTTACAAAAAACAGGGAAATCGAGATCTCTAATGCCATTTATATCTCGGATTGCACCATCTACAACAAATGCACCAGCCCCAAGCGTTTTTGCCATACCAATTACAAAGTCCCCGGCAGCAGCTCTGTATGTATCTCCCTTAGCATCGACAATAATAACATCATTAGGTTTTGACTCTCTGATGGCTTTTAGAACGGCCAAATTATCACCAACTGGAATTTTAACAGTAAGTGCTCTGCCAGCAAAAGAATATTCATCCTTAATTGGCTTTATAGAAGGGTCCAGATTATTTAATCCATTCATAGAATCGGAAATCGATGTAGTAGGAATGCCTTTAAATTGCTCTATTATGTTCTCCATAAGCCTCTCCCTTGTTATTATATTTTCTACCATTATACAAAAAAACCACTATATTATAGAAATCAATATAAGTTATTGTTATCGATAAAAAAAAGTAATGGTTAATATGATCACACCGGTGGATAGGAAAATAAAAAATAGTTATGGATAAACATAAAAAAGCGATATTTCATTTATCGTTAGCTTTATATTACAGTGATAGTAGAAATTCAATATTGAAAATCTATAAGCACAAACGAAATAGGGAGATGAGATGATGAAGGCATATAAGTTAGGAGTATTACAAGGTGATGGCATTGGGCCAGAAATTGTAAGCGCTACAGTAAAGGTTTTTAAAGCAGCTGCACAAGAGTTAGATGTAAAGTTTGATTGGATAGAGCTTCCAATGGGGTGGGAAGGAATTGAAAAGTACAATGATCCAACACCTAGTTATACGAAGGAAATGTTAAATGACTGTGATGGTTGGATTTTAGGACCACACGATTCTGCAGCATATCCGCCTGAACATAAAGCAAAAAGAAACCCAAGCGGTGAACTTCGCCACACTTTAGATTTATATGCAAATATCAGACCAGCAAAAACAATGCCTGGGGCAAAAAGTGTTGTTGGCGAAGCAGATTTAATTATTTACCGTGAAAATACAGAAGGCTTCTATACAGATAGAAACATGCATATTGGCGGAGGTGAATGGCAAATAACACCAGAAGTTGTCGTATCTGCAGGTGTATTTACGAAGAAGGCTGCTGAAAGAATCGCACACGCTGCCTTTAAAATGGCGATGCAGCGCAGAAAAAAAGTGACGATTGTTCATAAAGCAAATGTTATTAAACTGGGAACAGGCCTTTTCTTAAATACATGTAAAGAGGTAGCGCAACAATACCCAGAGGTTACGGTTGATGACTACCATATCGATGCAATGACAGCACACTTAGTCCGCAGAGCAAGAGATTTTGATATTATAGTAACAGAGAATATGTTTGGTGATATTTTATCAGATTTAGCTGGTGAATTAGTTGGAAGCCTAGGATTAGCTCCTTCTATCAATACGAATGATAATCAGGCAATGGCGCAAGCAGCTCACGGCTCGGCACCAGATATTGCTGGCAAAAATATTGCAAATCCTATCGGCATTATGTTGTCTACTGTTATGCTGATGGATTGGCTGAGTGAAAGACATCATGACTCTAAATTACACCAAGTCGGTCAGCTTGTTGAACAAGGAATTAATAGCTGCCTTAAAGACGGGACAATGACTGGAGACTTGGGAGGGACAGCATCTACGTCTGAGTTTGCAGAAGCGATTATCACAAGAATTGGTGAGTTAGCTGTCAAATAAATGAAAACGCATTCAATGTGTTTGGGGGTATAAATTTGTTATCAATTCTAGGGTTTCTAACTATTGCGGTTTTCACTTACTTAGTCATGTCTAAGCGATTGATTGCATTTACAGCCATCATTTTTGTTCCTGTGATTTTTGCCTTACTCGGGGGATTTGGGTCAAAATTGGGAGATATGATGGTACAGGGAGTAGAGCTTACCGCTCCTACAGCAGTACTACTGTTATTTGCAATTCTGTACTTTGGTATCATGATGGATACAGGCTTATTTGATCCTGTTAGTAATATGATTTTAAAGATTGCTAAAGGAGATCCAGTTAAAATAGCAATGGGGACGGCGTTACTAGCATTGCTAGTAGCATTAGACGGGGATGGAACAACAACATATATGATTATTTGTTCTGCCATGCTGCCTGTTTACAGAAAAATCGGTATGAACCCATTAATATTAGCAACTGTCTCCATCATGTCCTTAGGAATTATTGCAGGGAGCACACCGTGGGGCGGATCTGCAACAAGAGCAATTAGTGTGCTAGGTCTTAATGCGAATGAATATTTTATTCCGATGTTGCCAGTAATGTTGGCCGGGGCGATTTCTACACTTGCGATTGCGTACTTTTTAGGAAAAAGAGAACGAAAACGTCTTGGAGCGGAAGTTATAGCTAAATACAATCAAGAGATTGCAGCAACTGCAGAAGTGCGAGAAAAGAAGAATTCTAAAATCATTTGGTTTAACTTATTTCTCACTCTAGCAATAATGGGCGTCTTAATTCTGGACGTAGTAGAGCTGTATATTCTCTTCATCATTGGGTTCGCTATTGCTTTAGTGGTTAACTTCCCAAATATCGAAGAACAAAAAAAGGTGCTCAAACAGCATGCTTCTAATGCCATACCAGTTGTATCACTTGTGCTTGGAGCGGGGATATTCACAGGTATCCTTCAAGGTACAGAAATGGTTGACCATATGGCAAATGATATCGTTTCTATTATTCCAAGTGCGTTTGGAGAATACTATACCATCATTGTTGCAATCATTGGTCTGCCGCTTAGCTTCCTAATGTCAAATGATGCCTTTTTCTTCGGGGCATTACCTGTCTTAGCAGAAGCAGGCAGTCAATACGGGGTAGATTCTGTCAGTATTGCGCGAGCATCTGTAATTGGACAGACAATACACTTGATTGGGCCAACATCTGCACCATTATGGGTGTTAATAGAATTAATACGAAGTGATCTAGGTAAATTACAAAAATATACAATGGGCTGGATTCTCTTAACAGCCGTTGTCATGATTATTGTCGGAATTTTAACAGGAGCAATGGCACTGTAATTAAATAAGCTTAAACTTTCATAGAATAGCCCTTTTCAAAAAAGGGCTATTTATATTAGAGAAGGAGGAACAATATGGAGTTTGAATTTTTAACAGCATTACTTTCTATTATTGTTATTGATTTAGTATTAGCAGGTGATAATGCTATTCTTATAGGACTTGCGGCGAGGAATCTGCCTAAAGATCAACAGAAAAAAGTTATCATGTGGGGTTCTCTTGGTGCGATTATCATTCGAATTGCAGCAACTTTGGCTGTCGTATGGCTGTTAAAAGTACCAGGCTTACATTTAGCAGGAGGGTTAATGCTAGTTTTTATTTCTTATAAATTATTAGTAGAAAAGGAGGAACATAGTGATATAAAATCAAGCAATAATTTTTGGGGAGCTGTAAGAACAGTTATTATTGCAGATGCATTAATGGGACTGGATAATGTGTTAGCTGTGGCTGGAGCAGCTCATGGAAGTATCCTCTTAGTAGTGATTGGCTTATTAGTTTCTATTCCTGTTGTGATGTGGTGCAGCACTTTAATATTGAAATGGATTGAACGTTTTCCTGTTATTATTACGTTTGGTTCCGCAATCCTAGCATGGACAGCCTCCAAAATGATCGTTGCCGAACCTTTTTTGAGTACATACTTCCAAAATCCATTGTTGAAATATGGATTTGAAATAGTAGTGATCGCATTAGTAGTTGGGGGAGGGATTTATAAAAACAAACAGGCAGCTGCTGGTAATGCACATGAAACAATTTCCAATGAACCAAAGGAGTCCATAGACGTTATGTTTGCAGAAAAAATGGAGGAGAATGTTGAAGAGGTTAACAAGCAACCGAAAAGAGAGCTAACAAAAGTTTAATAGAACAAAAAAAGTGCCGATTTTTCAACAGGCACTTTTTTTAGTGTCTTATCTTTCTACAACAGATAAAATTTTTGTTTCTCCAGCAACTAAAGTAACTTCATCTTGCCATATAATTGAATAATTTTTGTTCTTAATATTAGGCAAGATAACTAATATTAAGGGACTATAAGCATTATCTTTTAAATAAGTTAAGTTAAAGTCAATTAAAGGCTCCCCTTTTTTCACCGATTGCCCCAACTGTACTAAAGCTTTAAAAGGCTCCCCTTTTAGAGAAGAGGTTTCAAGTCCAATATGGATTAAAACATCAATATCCTCTGCATTTCTAATCGTCATAACATGGTTTGTTTGAGAAATATGGGTGACCTCCCCAGTAACAGGTGAAACAATTATGCCATTGGAAGGATCCACGGCGAAGCCTTCACCAACAAGCTTATTGCTGAAGATAGGATCTGGCACAGTTTCTAAAGAGACAAAACTTCCATCTGCAGGAGTGAAAATAGAGTGTGCTTCTGTTTTCTTCTGATGACTATTTTTAAACATGATTGAATCTCCTTTCATACAAGAGACATAAGAACCCTTGTTACCTTTATCGTAAATGTAACGAGTGGGAAACGCTTCGTCAATTCAATTCTGGAAGCACAGGAATATACAATCTTATAAAGCTAATGATACCAAGGGTTTTATCTATTATTCTAAAAAAGAATGGACAGCGATAATGAAAAGTTATGAACCATAACTCTTAAATAATGGTTATTAAAAACCTGTATCCATAACTTATTTTTATGATATTTAATAAAAAACGTATATTTTTTATTATGGTTTAATTGTATTAGAATAAATGTAGAAAGTAATTATTAACCAGTTAGTTTATATAACAATAAAGGTGGTTATCTGATGGCAAATTATAAATTAGGTGTTCTATATGGAGATGGAATTGGTCCTGAAATTGTAAAAGCATCCGTAGAAGTATTGAAGGCTGCCACACAACAAGCGAATAATGGTACAACCTTTGAATACAAAGAGCTGCCGATGGGATGGGAAGGCATTAAAAAATATAATGACCCTGTACCAGAAATTACGAAAAAAGGGTTGGAGGATACGAATGGCTGGTTAATGGCTCCACATGATTCAGCTGCTTATCCTGATGAACATAGAATCTCGAAACGAAATCCAAGCGGTGAACTTAGACATCATTTTGATTTATATTCTAATGTACGTCCAAGCCGTGCCCTGCCTGGGACGACTAGTTTAGTAGGTAATGCAGATTTAGTTGTTTTCAGAGAAAATACAGAGGGTTTCCTGTCAGATAGAAATATGTATAAAGGGACAGGAGAATATATGGTAAATAAAGATGTCGCATTAGTAACAGGCGTATTTACACGGCAAGCAACGGAAAGAATTGCTCATGAAGCATTTAAGCTGGCAATGACGAGACGAAAAAAGGTAACAATCGTTCATAAAGCAAATGTAATCAAGTTTGCTTATGAATTATTCCGTGATGTTTGTTATGAGGTTGGTGAAAAGTATTATCCAGAAGTAGAAGTGAATGATTTCCATATTGATGCCATGACAGCTCACTTAGTAAGAAGAGCAGAAGAGTTTGATGTTATTGTAACTACTAATCTATTCGGAGACATACTATCAGACCTAGCTGGTGAACTAGTAGGAAGTCTTGGTTTGTCAGCATCACTAAATACAAATGGAGAGCAGGCAATGGCACAGGCAGCACATGGGTCTGCACCGGATATCGCTGGACAAAATGTTGCTAATCCAACAAGTATGCTTCTTTCAACAGTGATGCTGCTTCAGTGGCTTGCAAACCATCATGATGATAATAATCTGAACGTTATTGCAGAAATAATCGAAAATGCTGTCTTACAAACGATTGCCGAAGGACCAACTACCCGTGACCTTGGCGGTTCGGCATCTACTACAGAATTCACAGAAGCTGTTATCAAGAGAATGCGAGCGTAAACAAAATAAAAACCAAACGGGTAGCTGTTTGGTTTTTTCTATAGGAGGATTTACACATGACTATAAGTGATGGATTGATAAACTGTGGTAAATATATGCTCGAAAATAAGCTGGCATGGGGTACATCAGGCAATATCAGCAGCCGAGTTGATGATAAAACAATGCTTATAACCGCTTCAGGTACCTTTATGGGTGACTTGAAAGATGAAGATTTTGTTCTATTTGACCTTCAGTATGAAAAAAACTTAAGTGAAAGAAAAGCTTCAAAAGAAACACCAATGCATACAGGAATATATAAAACAAGGCCAGATGTACAAGCGGTTATTCATTCCTCACCATTTTATACAACTCTCTTTGCATGCAGTAAAGAACACATACTCGCAAACCTGTTTATTGAAAACTTTTATTACCTGGAAAATATCGGCTATGTAGATTATTACCATCCTGGAACAAGAGATCTAGGAGAAGCGATAGCAGAAGAGGCCAATAAATCAGATGTAATAATGATGCGTAATCATGGAGTAGTAGTGATGGATACTTCCATATCAGAAGCCTTAATGAGATTAGAAACATTAGAAATGACATGCAGGATGATCCTGACAGCAAAATCCAGTGGGGTTGAATTACATTCGCTGCCTGACTATAAAGTGATGGAGTTTTTGGAAGAGTCTCTTTATAAGCCAAGGATTAAACGATAAGGAGGCTTAAAAATGATTGGTGTAGTAGCAGATGATACAACTGGTGCTAATGATATTGGCATCATGTTTTCTAAGAGCGGCTATAAGGTAAAGGTGCTTACCTTTGAAGAAAATATGGAAATTGTAAGGGATGCAGATGTAGTTATTATCGATACAGACAGCCGCTTAGACAGTCCCAATACTGCCTATGATAAAGTATTTAAAGCAACAAAGATTTTACAAAAGGCAGGTTGTACGATGTTTTATAATAAAACATGCTCTGTGTTTAGAGGCAATATAGGTGTGGAATTTGATGCCATGCTCGATGAATTGAATGAAGATTTTGCAATTATTTCTCTTTCTTTTCCACAAAACGGCCGTACAACCACAAATGGGATTCACAAGGTTAATGGCAAGAGACTAGAAGATTCAGAGTTCTTCCATGATCCCGTTCATCCAATGATAGAGTCCAACCTAGAATCAATTTTGAAAAAACAGACAAGAAGAAATGTAACCTCTATTTATTTAGAGACAGTCAGAAAAGGTCCTGAAGAATTAAAAAAGGCGATTGAAAAGGCAAAAAATGATTATCAGTACGTAATCATTGATGGTCAAACACAAGAAGACTTAACTATAATCGCACAAGCAGCAGCAGGGTTTAGAGTACTTGCTGGCAGCTCGGCATTAGGAGAAGAACTGCCTAAAGTTCTGCCAAAATCAGCGTTTCCTAATTTAGCAAGCACTGTATCGATAAAGGATTCAAATGGAGTTCTAATTATATCAGGAAGCCTAACACCGCAAACAAAAGAACAGACAAAAGAGTTAATAGAATCAGGCGTTTTCTCCATAGTAGTTGATTCAAGGAAAATCTTAGACAGCAATTATCAAGAAGAACTTGATAAAGTCTATAACGAAGCGAAATTACGGTTAAGAGACGGGCAAGATGTGTTGATTATGGCAGAAAATAATCCAATCATCGTAAAGGAAACAAAGGAAATTGGAAAACTCAAGGGATTTAGTGAATTAATTATTAGTAAAAAAATATCAGGTTTTTTAGCCGCTGTTTCTAAAAGATTGACTGATTCTTTAGATTTAAAAAGAATTGTCGCAGCTGGCGGAGATACTTCTGGCACTGTATGCAGGCATTTAGAGATTAAAGGAAATTATATTGTGAAGGAAATTGATACTGGTGTGCCTTCCGGATTAGTAATTGATAAGGAAATGTTAATTGTACTGAAGTCAGGCAGTTTCGGTAAGAAGGACTTTCTTGTTAAAGCAGTTTCGCATTTAAAAGAATTAACTACATCGTAAGTGCGCTTTCTAAATCAATTAACGTTCTATATAATTTAATCTAGAAGTTATGATTTCAGGAGGGTATAACATGGACAAACGAGATTGGCAGATATTGCAGAAGTTATACAAGGAAAAAAATATAACAAAAGTTGCAGAAAGTCTGTTCATGTCACAGCCAGCACTTACAAAAAGAATTCAACAAATGGAAGCAGAATATAAGGTAACAATCGTTCATCGCAGTAAAAAAGGAATTCAGTTCACACCTCAAGGAGAATACCTCGTTAACTATGCAGATGAAATGATTACAAGAGATATAGAGGTACAGGATCATTTAGCTAATATGGATGAAGAAATTTCTGGTACATTACGACTAGGTGTTTCTAGTTTTATTACAAGAAAAATTCCGCCTGTTCTTAAAGAGTTTAAATCAAGGCATCCAAAAGTTAATTTTAGCTTAACAAGCAAATGGAGCAGCCAAATATATAATCAAGTGTACAATCACGAAATTCATATTGGATTTGTAAGAGGAGATTACAAGTGGATTGGAGGAAAAAGATTATTACTAGAAGAGAACTTATCATTAGTATCTTATAGTAAAATCGATTTGGCAGAACTTCCAACATTACCCCGAATTGATTATATATGTGATGTTAAACTTCAAGATATGATAGATACATGGTGGTCAGAGAACTTTTCCGTTCCCCCGAAAGTTGGAATTAAAGTAGATAAAACAGACACTTGCAGGGAAATGGTAGCACATGATTTAGGGTATGCGATAATGCCCAGCTTAGTTATTAAAAACACAGGGAATTTATATCAGCTGCCCTTAAATGATAAAGATAATAATCCAATAACTAGACACACTTGGATGTTCTACAATCAAGATGACTATAATTTGAAATTAGTAAGAACCTTCATTGAGTTTATGGACGAAATAAACTTCCAAGATATGATATCTAAACAAAATTAAATTTTAAAGTGATGGAGTGTAGAACATGAACAAATATAAAGTCGGTTTAATCCATGCTACACTAAATTCTGTTAACCCAATACTGGAAGCTTTTGCGAAGAATTTTCCTGATATAGAAACGATTAATTTCATGGATGAGGGACTGCTCAGAGCGCTAGATAAAGAAGGAGAAATTACAGCAGCATTAGTAGAACGTTTTGCGAGTTTGCTAGAACGAGCGGTGGATACAGAAGTAGATGGAATCCTTCTATCCTGCTCTGCTTACAGTCCGACAATTACCGAAATGCGCAAAAGGTTTCCGCAGCTTCCAATTGAAAATGTAGATGATGCCATGATTGAACAAGCCGTTAAGCTGGGGAGTAAAATAGGTGTCGTTGCAACAGTAGCTACTGCTGGTCCGACTACGGAAAAAGCAGTAAAAGACAAGGCTGATATCTTGGGAAAAGAGGTAGAGGTTTTAGTGGAAGTTAATACAGAAGCATTTGCTGCTCTAAATAACAAAGAATTTGAATTGCATGACAGCCTTATTGCAAGCAGTGTAGAAAAGCTTCTCAATAATCAAGTAGATCTAATCATACTGGCTCAACTTTCAATGGCAAGAGCAAAGACTGCTCTAAAGCATGTTGCCATTCCGATTTTAACTAGTCCAGAAATTAGTTCTAATAAGATTGTTAGTGAAATCGAAGCATTTTACCGCTAAAATAAGTGAGACCTTCATTAGAATGAAGGTCTTTTTTCATTAGCAAAATAACTTTCTATAAATGAATTATAATTGCCATGTTATACTTGTATTGGAATTATAATACATATATCTGGAGTGAGACAGCATTCCAGACAGGGGGACTTGATGATTTCATCTATTGTTTACATAGTGTTAGTAGTTGGGGGATTATTGTATTTAATCAAGAAAAAGAGTGATTCAGAAGCCTATTTTTCTTTAAAAATAATTGGCTATTATATATTAGGTGTATTTGCATTTAAATTTAATGGAATTGCCTTACCGCTTGGCTTTATCATTTATTTACTGTTTTTCCGACCTAAGTTAAATACGCCTATTAAACGTCAAGCAGCCATCTTTGGTTTCATTATATTTATAATCGTACAATGGATCACACCAATTGCTGTAGATAAATGGGAGAGCCGCACGATAAATCTTGAGCATGAAATTGGTTCGGTATATAAGCTTAATTTTGATAAAGAGAACGATTTGGTTATGAAGAAATTAAAACTTAAAGATGGTGAAATTAAGCTCACAAATTTTAACTTGCAATATACTAAATCAGGCAAGCCGACAGAATTAAGCTGGGATTTAATTCAGCAAGATCACTTTGACATAGTATATTATAGTATTAATTATGTAGTGGATAAGAATAGGTATGAAATTTCTAAAAGTCATTTTGAAGCCTGGGATAATCTTATTTCTTTAGTAGATGCCAAGTATTTCTTTGTAAATATGAACGCGCTTAATATTGCAGACATTACAAATGCTAAAGGAAGTTTGTCTACTTTTGCGATACACAGCTTTGGCGAAAGAACGCAATATGGTTTTGCTGAAAATGAACCTCATGTTATTTCAAATGGAGAAATAAAGAAATTAGATGAAAAGCAGTTACCAGTTGAAGGTTTTTCTATCTCAACATATGCTCTGAAAAAAATGAGTGAAGAGACAGATGAGCAAGGTAATATTACTCAAGAGGGATGGGAAGGTACAGCAACAACTGATTATCTCTTTGATATAACTGCTGTTGAGGAAGAAGAAGAATTTTAGTAGTAGATTACCATATACAAAGGCAAACCTTTCAAAGGTTTGCCTCTCTTTATTATTAAACTGAGTTTCCATATTATATTAATTATGTAAGTTATTATTTTATTTTTTTACTAAATGATGATATAACTAGAAAGGTATTTATTTATAAGAGGTGAATAATGATTAATCAAATCTACTTACGAAGAAAAAATAAACTCATCCTAACCAAAGGCAATGAACATACGCCTAATCTCCATTACATAGCCACCATCTTAGCCAATTTTGAATCACTAGGCTACACATTTTCTAAATCTATCATTGATACACTATATACATATTCCGCAAACCAGCTTAATGAATTCTATTTATCCACCATCGATAATTTGAAAGAATTATTGGGTGCAAATAAGACCTATAAGCCAATGTATCCGAACTTTCCGCAGCAGGTGATGGAAGCGAGCGATGCAGAACTATTTGTAAACGCGCTTATACATTATTTGTCAGAGGGGACAATATTGCCTGAATATGAGCAACAGACAAGACTGCCGTTGTATGACAGAACAGAGCAAAAAGTGATAGCCCTTGGTTCGACTGCCGATTTTTTGATGATTTTCCGAAACTTGCTTTCTTCAAAAACGTCCCTTTCAGCAACTGACAAGGCAGACTTGGAGTATGCCTTCTCAAGCTTTCCTGAAATGGCCGGGCAGCTTATACCGCGAGAAGTGCCTTTGAAGGAGAATATTGCTTTACTTGGAAAGTTATTATTGGAGAACAACTTAGATCATAAGATTCTGTTTCAATATGTTAAAACAGCTACAGATGTCCTGCGGATTGCTGTGTCTCTTTCGGATGGGGATGTCAGCTTAGCTGCAAGTACAAGATTTAAGAGCTTTAAAAGAAAGGAGAGACGTTTACTTCTAACGCTTCTTGAAAACTGCGGCAATATCGAAGAGGATATGAAAAGGTATAAGAACAGATGGATTAGGTTAGGAGAGCGGCTCCATCCAGGAGAATATAAGCAATTTAAAAAGGCGAACGAAGCTTTTTTCAAGCTGAGAAATAATGAGCATATTCCTACATTTAATGGTCTTGTTGCAGAGGCACTGTACACAAAGCGAATGGATGATGCTATGACTTTTTTGTCTGAAAGACCAGGTGAATTTGCGCGCAAGCTTGATCACCTATTAAGACTTCATCACCAGCCTGAGATTGTGATCGAGAATTTTAAGGCAATTGCTGAAAAAGTAGAAACGACGGTGCTGTTGCAAGTAAGAGAACATTTTAAAAACAGGAATGCAGGAAATGAAAAAAGATCATTTTTTCCTAAAGGAAATGTAGCGAAGATGTTTGTGATAGACAATAATCTCCCTGACATTGCAGAGGAAGTTTGTGAGGAAATTGTGTGCATTTGTGACAACAGTTTAATCAGTATTTATAAGCAAAAGGGTCCGATTGGAAAGGTTTATTTGGACGAAGCACTAAAAAATTATCTTGTGCCATTTTCCCAGCGCTCCGCTAATAAGTCGGTTAAAGCTGTTGTGAGAGGTTCAAAGCTAGATGTGGCAGAGTCCATGAAGACAATTAGAACTTTTCTTTATTGGAAAGACGGCTCGAAAGATTGGGGCACAGATATCGATTTATCCGCCGTTATGTATGATGAAGCCTGGGGATATTTGGAACATGTTTCGTATACGAACTTAAGATCAGCTAAGTATAAATCGAGTCATAGTGGTGATATTACTTCAGCACCAGCAGGCGCTAGTGAGTTCATTGATTTGGATATACAGTCGGTCCGTAATTTCGGCGGAAGGTATATTGTCTTTTCTATCCATTCTTTTAGCGGTGAGGCATTTAATGAGCTTCCAGAATGCTTTATGGGCTGGATGAGCAGAGAAAATCCTAATTCCGGGGAAATATATGAGCCAAAAACAGTCGAGAATAGAATGGATATTACATCTGATTCTAAGATATGTATTCCAATGATACTTGATTTACAGGATAATAAAATTATTTGGACAGATGTTGCACTTCGAACGGATCCATATTTTGCTAATAATGTAGAAGAAAATCAAATGGGAATGGTGTTGATGGGAAAGGCATTAACTTCACTTGTCAAACCGAATTTATATGATTTATTTAAGCTTCATATTGAGGCACGAGGAGAGTTTTGTGCTACAATAGAGGAAGCAGATTTAATTTTCTCTGTTGATAAAGGGATTACTCCTTTTGATCTTGATCTCATTGTTTCAGAATATCTATAGTATGAATACATATTGGGCTATTATCTATCTTCCTTCTAACTCTTATATCTTGTAAATCGTTAGATGGATTGCTTTCCCAATTAATATAAAGGCTTTGTTATACCTTCCTTCTTAAACTCTTAAGTTTTATCGAACTTAGGTATGGCAGTTTCCTTTATAAAGTCAGGCTTTATAATAAGCCTGGCTTTATTTATTGTTGTTAGGTGATTTATCCTAATTTATGAAACTATTTGGAATGTAAAGAAAAACCTACCAAAAAAGTGTATAATAGAAGTGAACTACATATATTTGATGCGGGTGGTGCTGGTCACTCTTTCCCTTATGGTGAAGGAGGTGAACACGCCAATGGATTTTCTAAAGACTCTGCTCGAGAATACTGTCACAGTATTTTTCACTGCTTTTGCTGCAGCTTACGCACAGCGCTTAGCGGGCAAAAGGAAAAAAGAGCAAAGAAAAACCACCCCGCGCCACAAACGTAAGGGTGGTTCTTCTCGCTAATCTAATATATTAGCCTGACCGCACCGCCCGATATGGCAGTAGTTCAGGGCCAAGGAGTTACCCGCTCCTTGGCTTTTTCTAGTTTATGCTTATAGTTACATATTATACCCAAGCTACTATTAATTCAAGCAAAACAGTATAGTTTATTTAATTTGCTGTTTAATATCATTCATGAACAAAATCGTTTTGTTAATGAGCGGCAGGAGAACTGTCGTGTGATCCTCTCCTGGAAATTCGAGAAATTCACTATCAAACTTAGCAGAAACATGTGTTTGAAGTTCATCATTAAGTTTCTTCGCTTTTTCATTCATTTGTGAAAAATGATCTCTTTCCAATTCTCCGCTTGTGATAAGGAGCTTCGCTTTCGGCTCAGTTTCCATAAACCTTTGCTTTGCAGTATTTAAAAAGTCTTCATTCCAATGGATGGAGGGGCTGCTTGCCACATAATACTGAAAGGAAGAAGACGAAGTAAATAATGCAGAAAGTACGAATAAACCGCCAAGAGAATGACCGACAATCGTCTGTTTTTCGGTATTAACCTCATATTTTTGTTCAATTTGGGGCTTAAGTTGTTTTTCAATAAAAGAAAGAAACAAGCTTCCGCCGCCCCCTGGTGGAAAGTCCCTGTCTATGGGATGGTAGGATAAGAAATCTATCTCAGGTGAGAAGGTATAGTCAAAATATCTACTGTCATTAAATGGTTCTGTTGTTTCATAACCGATGCCCACAATAATGTGCGGTTTTTTTCCTGTAATCTCTCCCCGTCTAGTCTGCAGATTCATACTTTCTGTGAAACTGGCAAAGATAGAGTTTCCATCTAGTACATATATAAGTGGAAAACCATCTTCAGGCGCAGGTGAATCAGGAACAGATACGAATATTTTATATAATTGCTGATTTCCTTGTGACAAGATAGACCAGCATTCTGTATGCGGCAAGGTATATGGTTCTGTCTTCATACTTTCCTCCGTTTCATTTAAGTGCAGGCTATCTTTATTAATTGGTTAAATTTTGGTATTATTAATGAAAATGATTATCAATATCATCAAATATTTTAAAGGGAACTGGTGAGGAAAACAAGTGGCAATCATAAAAAATAATAATATTTGGAAAAATTTTTATTTAGACTTGAAGAGCATCAAGCGCATTCACAAGCAAAGCAAGGAAAATAAAATTACGTCTTATTTCGATTTAATATATATTCAGACTGGCAGAGGAACCATTACGATCAATAAAGAAGTGAAGCAATTTGCCAGCCACCAGCTCCTCGTCATCCCGCCAAGCAGTACATATAAACTTACATTTGCTAGTGATGTAGATTATTATCTTATTTCCTTTCAAGTGTTTCTGAAAGACAAGGAGGAAGAGATTCAGCCCTACTTAGACAGCTTGGCATGTATGCAGCAGCAGGTAATACCTTATCATCAAGAGGCGGCAGTACTAATAGAGGAAATGTATCGCCTTGAAGGGGAGGACACCCCTTACCTCCATTTTCTGCAGAGAGCCAGGCTTGATGAGGTATTCTTTCATTTATTGTCCTATAAAAAGCACGACACACCTAATGATACTCTCTTAGCAATCGAGGAAACAAAAAGGTATATGGAAGCTCATTTTCATGAACGCTTAAAGATTGATATGCTGGCACAGCAGGCAGAGCTTAGTCCTAAATATTACTCAGAAATGTTTAAAAAACAATACGGTATTACGATAAGCGATTATATTACGAGATTACGTGTAAATAAAGCTAAACAACTATTGCTGATGACAAAAGACAGCATTCGTTCTATTGCCAGTTCTGTCGGCTATGCGGATGAATTCTACTTAAGCAGAAAGTTTAAACAAGCTGTCGGCATTTCTCCATCGGCATATCGGGAGAAAAGACATAGAAAAATAGCTTCCTATGATTTCGCAACAACAGGACATCTGCTGGCGTTGCAAATACTTCCATATGCAGCCCCCATTCATCCGAAATGGACGCTTGATTATTATGAGCAGTACAAAGATGATATTATCTTCCATCTCGAGTCTTATCGAAAGCATACAGAATGGCGCAAAAACATTGTGAAGCTAAAGAGGGCAAAGCCCCATCTAATTATAGCGAAACAGGAAATAACTGCAGACGAAAAAGCAGAATTAGCTAAAATTGCTCCTGTCTTTTATTATTCAGAGCAGGACAATTGGAAAGATCAGTTTTTTCAGATAGCAGAATATTTGAACTGCACAAAAGAAGCAAAGGATTGGATGGATTTCTATGAAAATCAGGCATTAAGTGCATCTACGCAGCTAGCTCCATATTTAAGCGGAAAAAAAGGACTAGTCATCAGTCTTTTCAAGGATAATTACTATTTAAACCGCTCTAGAACCATTATAGAAGTAATCTATGAAGAGCTGCAGATAGGCTCTGCACAAGAGAAAGACAAATGGAAGCATAATGAACAAATATCAATAGATACTGTTATGGAAATGCAGCCAGATTTCCTTTTAATGAATATACGCCAGGATGAGGAAACGCTAAAACATTGGGAGACTGTCAGGACATCGGTGCATTGGAACAATATTGAAGCTGTGAAACGCCAGCAAGTTTATTACATCCAATCAGATCCTTGGAATGAATGCTCTGCAAGCTCTCATCTTCGTGTTATTCATAATCTATTAGAATTGATTACGGAAAAAGTACAAGTAAATGAGAGGAAATAATCCATGTTCCAATAAAAGATAGTTTTGTATAATCCTAATTGAAAGTGGTTATCAATATCAATTAGACTATATAAAAGGGGAAGATCTTCGTGAAAAAATATGCATTTATTATAATGTTAGGTATCCTGCTTGTAATTGCAGCTGCATGCGGAAAAGAAGAGTCTGCAGGTAGCAGTGATAAGCCTGCAGAGGAAGCAAGTGCTGATACGACAAAAACAATTGCATTTTTAGATAAAGAATATGAAATTCCAAGCGATAGTACAAAAATTGTTACAGCAAGTCAGGAAGCAATGGAAGATGCAGCTGTGTTAGGAGTTAAACCAGTAGGAGCAGTAGCAACTGGTGGCGAGTTTCCTGCATTTTTAGGAGATTCCATGTCTGAGGCTCAAGAAATTGGTGACAAATTCCAGCCGAGCACAGAGAAGCTCTTGCAATTAAAACCGGATGTCATTCTTGGAACAAGCAAGTTTCAAGCAGATGTCGTGGAAAGCTTAAATAAAGTCGCACCAATGATTCCGATTTCCCATATATCTACTCATTGGAAGGATAATCTGCTTGTTTTGGCAGAGATTACGGGTAAAACAGCGGAAGCTGAAAAGTACATTTCTGATTACGAAGCAAGTGTAAAGGAAACAAAGACAGCAGTTGCGGAAAAAATTGCTGATAAAGAAGTTGTAATGGTCAGAATTCGCAGTGGTAGCATTTTTGTATACCCAGAGAGTGTTTATTTCAATCCAGTACTTTACACTGATTTAGGACTTACAGTACCAGAAGAAGTAAAAGCAGCTAAAGCCCAAGAACAAATTTCATTGGAAAAGCTGGCTGAAATGAATCCTGATTACTTGTTTGTGCAATTTGAGGAATCTGAAAATCAAGAAAATAAAGACGCATTGAAGGATTTCGAAAGCAATGCTATATGGACGAACTTGAATGCAGTTAAAGACGGACATGTATATGTAAATGCAATTGACCCAATGGCAGCAGGCGGTACTGCTTGGAGTAAAACAAACTTCCTAGCAGCTTTTAAGAAAGAATTAGGGCTGTAAAATAACAGTACTTGTCCAGAACTCCTGGACAAGTACTAATTGTATATAAGGTGAATATGTATGTATCAAAAAAAACTGGCAACCTATTTAATTATTATATTATCTCCAATCTTGTTTGCGCTCGTAACGCTTCTTTCCATCCGATATGGTGCAACAGACACATCCTTTAAGGATATTTTTGCAGCTGTTTTCCATTATGACCCAGATAATATGCAGCAGACAATCGTGAGGAGTTCAAGAATACCAAGAGCAGTTGGTGCCTTACTGATTGGGATACTATTAGCTGTTTCGGGAGCATTAATGCAAGGCATCACAAGAAATTATTTAGCATCTCCATCCATAATGGGAGTGACAGACGGCTCTGCTTTTTTTATTACCATTTCATTTATCTTTTTGCCTAATTTATCTTCCTTTCAGCTATTATGTCTTTCATTTTTTGGATCACTGTTTGGCGTGGCACTTGTAATGGGCTTGGCAGCATTCGTGAAAAACGGCTATTCGCCAGTCAAGCTTGCGATAATCGGGACGATTATCGGAACATTTTTAAGCGGTGTATCCTCCAGTCTCGCCTCCTATTTCCAAGTTTCCCAAACAATGAGCTTTTGGTATAATGCGAGGCTTCATCAAATCGATTCACCTTTATTAACGTTTGTTATTCCATTTGCCTTAGTTGGAATTATTATATCGATGTTTTTATCGAAATCAGTGACAATCCTGTCTTTAGGCAAGGATCTCGCGACAGGATTGGGACAAAAGACAAGATGGATTCAGCTGTTATCTATGGCAGCAGTCGGCTTAATGACAGGAATATCAGTGGCATTGGTCGGAAAAGTTGGCTTTATCGGACTGATTATTCCCCATATCACAAGATATCTTGTCGGAAGTGACTATCGGGCCGTTATCCCGTGCGCCGGCATTTTAGGCGGAGTATTTTTAGTTTTCTGTGATGTGATCAGCAGGTTTGTCAATTACCCATTTGAAACACCGATTGGCATCATTACATCCTTCATCGGTGTTCCTTTCTTTCTCTATTTAATTAAGCGAAAGGGAGGAGGCGATCAGCGTGTTTAACAAAAGATTTTACATAACCGTATTTGTTCTGATTGTCCTTATCCTTGCTGCAGGTTATTACAGCATCACAAATGGTGTGTATCCTATCACCTTCTCGCAGTTTTATGAAAGTTTGTTCCGCATACGTCCGCAGGAGGATATTGATTTAGTACTATTTGAATTAAGGCTGCCAAGACTTGTGCTTGCCTTGCTGATTGGCTTTGGCCTTGGTGTTGGCGGTGCAGTCCTTCAAGGCATTACAAAAAATGGACTTGCAGATCCGGCCATTCTTGGTATAAACAGTGGAGCCGGAGCTTTTATTGTTGCATATATGCTCCTCTTTCAAGGAACCTTCTCTGGCGATCAGCTCCTGATGAAGCTGTTAATGCCGCTGATTGGTTTAATCGGCGGACTGTTTGCTGCTACGATTATATTCCTGTTAGCATGGAACAGAATTAGCGGCCTTGATTCCCAAAGGCTGCTCTTAACAGGAATTGCAATCAGCACAGGGTTTGGATCACTGTCCATGTTTCTGTCTCTAAAGATGAAAGCACAGGACTTTGAAATGGCAACTGTTTGGCTTAACGGGACCATCTATAATGCTACATGGACATATGTCATTTCCATACTTCCATGGTTTTTACTTTTCGTACCCTTCATCCTCTTTAAAGCTTACAAGCTCGATTTATTCCGCCTCCAAGAAAATGTCATGAAAGGACTTGGCATACAAGTGGAGAAGGAGAAGTGGCTGTTGATGGCAGGTGCCGTTATATTAGTAAGTTCATGTGTGGCAGTTTCCGGTAGCATTGGATTTATTGGACTAATCTGTCCTCATATCGCTAGGCTTCTAGTTGGATTGAAGAACCGTCATTCCTTGCTAGTTTGCGGGCTTGTCGGCATGCTGCTTTTGACAGTAGCTGATTATATCGGCAGAAGCGTTGTCGCACCGGCAGAAATATCTGTAGGTATTATACTAAGCATTATCGGAGCACCATATTTCATCTTTTTATTAGTAAAAGCAAAAGTTTAGGAGGCAAGAATGGAAGAGTTAATTGAAAAAACAGTTGGCGGCAGGAAGCTGTACATCTGCTTGCCTCCAAGCTACTATCAAACAGATCAGCATTATCCTGCCGTGTATGTGCATGATGGACACTATTTATTCTCCAGTAATTTGGCTAAGTTAAAAGAGTCTTATCAAGTAAATGAAATCAAAGAAGTGATTCTTATTGGAATGGAGCCTGTTGATAGACTTCATGAATATACTCCATGGCCTGCGGAGAGTTTAGTACCAGCCTTCCCTGATTTTAAGGGGGAAGGAAAAGAATATTTGCATACTTGGGAAGAGTCTATTAAAGCATATATAGATAGTCAATTCCGCACAATACCTGATATGAAGGAAACGGGTATGCTCGGAGCTTCTTTAGGAGGACTAATTACGCTGTTTGCCTTGTTTTCTACCAGTGAGGTAATCGGGAAGTACGGTCTACTATCCCCATCCTTATGGTTTCCAAATATGCTCGAATTTTTAGAGAATGAAGAGTGCTCTCCTGAGAAAAAGAAGCTGTATTTATATGTTGGCAGTGAAGAAGGAAAAGGAAAAAAGAATATACAGCAGGAAATGGTTCAGTCTGTGCAAAATGCGAATGGCATCCTTGAACGAAAGGGATTTTCTCAGCAGCAGCTGCTTTTTGAAGTAAGGCAAGCTGCTAATCACCAGCGGGAATACTTTATTGAGCAATTTATGGTGGCATTGCGCTGGCTATATAAGAAATGAAACGATGCTTTTTAAAAGCATCGTTCTTTTTTGTATAAAATTTAAAAAAGCGCTTTCAAAAAGTGTTTGACGAACGAGTTAGAGGGTGTTAATCTAATAACGACCAATTAATTAGTTCATTAAACAAATTAATTATGGCATCATTAGTTAGTTTGGTCTTGTGTGTTTTATGAAATGTAAGGGGTTACAAATAGTGAAGCAGAGGGGAGGAATAATGTTTTTCTATGCTAACAACGGATTGAATGTTCAAAGCTTAAGCACATCTAAAGATAATTGCATAAGCACCGACTGATTTATTTGAAATTTCCGTCTTATAATTACAATTCTGTTGGAGGGATAATGATGGCTCAAACAAACAGAGAGCTAGTAATACCAGATGTAGACAGGAAAGTACAAAAATTTGGAGTTAAAGATCAGTTAGGTTATTTATTTGGTGATTTTGGCAATGATTTCTTTTTTATACTAGTAGGTTCGTTTTTAATGGTGTATTACACAGATGTCTTTGGTCTAAGTCCTGCAATGGTAGGAACGATTTTCCTTATTGCTCGTCTTTGGGATGCAGTTGCAGACGTAACATGGGGCCGTTTTATTGACACGAGAAAGCCAAGTAAAAATGGAAAGTTCAAACCATGGATTTTCAGAATGTCTTTTCCTCTCGTGTTTTCAGGAGTGTTGATGTTTATACATATTCCCGGCATGTCAACAGGCTTCTATGAAGCATATGCCTTTGTGACATATATTTTATGGGGAACATTGTATAGTACGGTAAACATTCCTTACGGATCAATGGCTTCTGTCATTACAAGTGATCCTGTCGAGCGTACGTCTCTGTCAAGTTTCCGAACAATGGGGGCAACTTTAGCTGGGTTAATTGTAAACGTGATAGGACCGTTAATTGTATTTGTCGATAATAAAGCAGATCCTAGCCGTTTTTTTATGGCCGCCATCATTTTTGCAGTTCTTTCACTATCCTGTTATATGGCATGTTACAAGATGTCAACGGAACGTATTACAGAGACAAGAAAGGAAGGCAAAACCTCGCTGAAACGGACATTACAAGGGGTAGGGAAAAACAAGCCGCTTCTGATTATCCTTATTGCTTCACTCGTTTTTATTATGAGCTCTATGTTAAAGGGAGCTGTTGATGTATATTTGTTCAAAAATTATTTTGATAATGCAAAAGCATTAAGTATTTCAGGGCTTATTGCGACAGCTGCCATGTTTATTGCGATAGTAATTGCAAAACCGCTAGTTGCAAGATTTGGGAAAAAAGAAGTGGCAGCAGCAGGCTTGCTGCTTTCCGTAATAGATTATTTGCTGCTCTATTTCTTATCAGATATTAGCGCTAGTCAATTCCTTGCAATCTCTGCAGTTGGAATGTTTGGTTTTTCGTTCTTTGGGATTGTTGTTTGGGCATTTGTCACAGATGTAATTGATTATCATGAATTCATAACAGGCATGAAGGAAGATGGGACGATTTACTCTATTTATTCATTTGCTCGAAAGGTAGGGCAAGCAGTTGCAGGTGGATTAGGTGGAACGGCACTTGCTGCAGTTGGTTATAGTGCGTCATTAGACGTGCAATCAGAAAGCACGTTGCAAGGCATTCATACCCTTGCGACATTGTTGACAGCAAGCTCTTTATTTCTAGTTTTCTTGCTGCTTGTATTCTTATACCCGCTCAGCAAAAAGAAAACGCTACAGCTTGCACAAGATCTTGCTGATAGAAGGAATGCTGCTAAATAAATATGGGAAGGATAGCTGGATTGCAGCTATCTTTTTTTTGCCAAAAGCAAACGAAGCCCCAACTTAGGTGAGGCTTCGTTTAGTCTTAAGCATTGCTTTCAAGAGAAAAATTGAGCATTGGCACATCGAGAAAGTTTTTAATTGCTAATGCACACGCACCTAAAACTACAGCACCTTTACCCAATGGGGAGATTAACAGCCCTTGATAATGGCTTGTGGAAGAGGTTAAGTTAGCTTTGATTTTTTCTAGTGAATTAGGATAGATGCGCAGCAATTCACTTTCCAGCACAAGTGTATCAGGATTGTACATGTTAATTAAATTATTCAGACCGATGGAAAGGTAGTAAAGAAGCTGTTCCATTAAGTCAATTACCTCTTGGTCGCCGCTTTCAATCCAAGCTTGGATTTGGTCATACGTTAAATCCTCCAGATTTCTGGCTGAAGAAAGCTGTTCAAATATACTTGCTTCAGAAGCATACTTCTCCCAGCAGCCCTTGTTTCCACAATTACAGGGCTTTCCGCCAGGAACGATAATCATATGGCCGGCTTCCCCAGCGAAGCCATCATACCCACGGAAAAACTCATCATTCATCATCATACCGATGCCAATACCAGAGTATAGAGTTGTACACAATAAATAGTCAGTTTCATGGTGCTGATAGACCCTTTCTGCAAAAGAACAGAGATTAGCATTGTTCTCTATATATAAAGGAATGTCTATTTCCTTTTTTAAATCTTCTTTCAGATGGATGTTGCTCCAGTTAAGCCGAGGGACGAAATGTATAATTTCATCCTTTGATACTAATCCGTGAATAGCAATCACAATACCGACAATTCCATATTCGCTTACAGGCGTATTTTCTTGGAAATTCTTTATCTCCTCTATGAGGATATGTAAAATCTTAGCGTAATCATTGGTTTTCAATTCAACAGATTTAGTGGAAACTGGCTGGCCGAGAAGGTCTGAAAGAATGAAGGAGATTTTGCCGCTATCCAAATCAATACCAAGAGCAAAACCTGCACTTCCATTTAAGGAAAGCATAATTGGTTTTCGGCCAACTGAATTATGCTCAAGCTGTGTCTCGACAATTAAACCTTCCTCTAAAAGATCAGCCACTTGAACAGAAATGGTCGCTCTCGTTAAATCTGTAACCTTAGACAAATCTGCTCGTGAGATCATACCTTCTTTAATAATATTTCTTATAATTGAGGAGCGATTAATTCTTTTTATGTATGCTGCATCACCAGTAATCATGTGATCCTCCATTGGTTTTATATATTGATATATTTAATATTAGACTACCCTTATTATACCAGCAACATTTAACAAAACCTCTGTTAAATCTGTAATCTGCATTGACTAACAAATTTAAACATGTTACATTATGTGTGGAATTAATTTGTTTAGTGAACAAATTAATATAAAATAAAATGTAAATGCTTACAATAACTTGAGAAAACATATGAATGGGAGAGGGGAGCATATGAAGAAATTTCTAGATAATGATTTCTTATTAGATACGAATACGGCAAAACAGTTATATAAAAATGCGGCTACCAGTTTACCAATTTTTGATTTTCATTGCCATTTAAATCCGCAAGAGGTTTGGGAAGATAAAACATACGAGAATCTGACAGAGCTATGGCTTAGTGGAGACCATTATAAATGGAGAGTCATGCGTATTCATGGTGTGGATGAACATTTTATTACTGGAGATGCCAGTGATTGGGAGAAGTTTAAGGCTTGGGCTGAAACAGTGCCATACCTGATTGGCAATCCTTTATATCACTGGACACATATGGAACTAAAAATGTATTTTGGTATTGATCAACTGCTTAGTCCACAAACAGCCTCTGAGATATATGAACAGTGCAGCCAATTGCTTAAGACATCGCAATTCACTGCAAGAGCATTGATAAGAAGATCAAATGTTACATTTATCGGAACAACAGATGACCCCATTTCCCCGTTAACATACCATCAATTATTGAATAATGATGAGACATTTAAAACGATCATTGCTCCTACTTTCCGGCCTGATGGGGCACTATTTATAGAAAGACCAGCATTTAGTGAATGGTTAAAAAAATTAGCAGACGCTTCTGGAATTCAGATTGATAATTTAGACGGCTTATTAGCTGCATTGAAAGAGAGAGTTGATTTTTTTCATCAAAATCGCTGCTGTGCATCTGATCATGATATCCCTAAGATGGAATATATAGATGCGAAAAAGGAAGACATTGACAGCATCTTTCAAAAAGGTATGAAAGGTATCGAGCTGACAGAAGAGGAAACAGGATGCTATCGTTCCTTTTTGTTAAAAGAGCTAGGGAAAATGTATGCGGAAAAACAATGGGTCATGCAATTACATATAGGGGCGATGCGCAACAATAACACAAAAATGAAGAAGCTTATTGGACCAGATACTGGTTTTGATTCAGTCGGAGAAGCTAATCATGCGCAAGCGCTGGCTGCATTTCTTGATGCCCTTGACCAGGAGGGTGCTTTGCCGAGAACCGTTTTATACAATCTTAATCCAAAAGACAATCCCGTACTTGCCGGCATGGTTGGAAATTATTCAGAAAAGGGTGTGTCTGGAAAAATTCAATTTGGTTCAGGCTGGTGGTTCAATGATCATATCGATGGTATGGAAAGGCAAATGAAGGATCTTGCGAATGTAGGGATGTTGAGCCATTTTATTGGAATGCTGACAGACTCACGGAGTTTTCTCTCATATGCCCGCCACGATTATTTTCGCAGGATTGTATGTAATCTTTTCGGTAATTGGGCAGAATCCGGTTTGGTACCATACGATATGGACCTGCTTGAGGAAACAATTAGAAACATTGGATTTCAAAACGCAGAGCGATACTTTTTAGTAAGGTAATTGTTAGCATGCAGGGTGTTTCTAGAAATTTTACTGAAACTGCTTTTAAAAAAGCAATTTCAGTAAAAAAAACAGCAGATTTCAGCATTTTTAGAGAATGTATTATGTTCCAGAAAGCAATACAATAGAAACAGGTTCTTACTTTAATAAAAAAATGATAACGCTTACCAAATGGGGTGGTTTTAGCTGGAGCAATGGATAATGGCCTATTACAGGATGCGAGGAATGGAGACGGCAGGCTTTGAGTTTCATTCACATCACGAATACGAGATATATTTTTTTCACTCGGGAGACTGCAAATATCTAATAAATAACCGGATTTATGAACTGCAGCCGGGAGATATTTTATTGATGGACGGATTAACATTGCATAAACCGAATCCATCGTTAGAAACCCCCTATATTAGAAGTGTCATTCATTTTTCACCAGCTTATTTACAGGAAATTTTGCATGTGCTTGGAATGGAAGCTTTGCTGGACCCCTTTCGAAAACTGAACAACTGCCTCCTTCGAACAGGCTATGATAAGTCAGCAAAGCTGGTGGAAGAGAAAATGAGTCAAATCAGTAGCCTATTTGCAATCCATCATAAACAGGAAAATAATCAACCAGACATATTAGAGGCAGAAGTGAAATTAGAACTTGTACAGCTGCTTGTAGAGATTTACAAAATGAGCAAAAAAGATTTACAGATGTTTCCGGCAAAAAGACCAGAAAAGGAAATTCATGCCGAGATGATAGCATCGTGGATTGATGAGCATTTTACGGAAAAAGTCAGTTTAGACAGATTAGCTAAAGAACGAAATTTAAGCAAATATTATACATCTCATGTCTTCAAGGAAATTACGGGGTTTACGGTGATGGAGTACTTAATGGGCTGTCGTCTTAATCATGCCAAATATTTATTAGAAGTGGAGCCACATCTTCCGTTATCTCAAATTGCGCAGAAATCAGGCTTTGAAAGTATTTCTCATTTTAGCAGGTACTTCAAAGAAAAGGTAGGAAACACGGCAAGAAATTATCGAGCACTAAAGACTGGCCAAAAATAGTTAAGGAGGCTTTATAAAGATGAATAACCTATTGATTTCAGGGTTTTCAGATGAGATTTCAGCTGACTTTAATACACAGCTTGAGGTAGTTAAAAAGCTTGGCATGCATTATATATCCTTGCGTGGAATTGACGGAAGAAATATTGGTGATTTTTCGGTAGATGAAATAAGGGATGATGTTTTACCCCGTTTGCAAAAAGCAGAAATCGGTGTTTCGTCTATAGGATCTCCAATAGGCAAGATCCTAATTGATGACGACAGCGGCTTTGAAGAGCAAAAGCAAATGCTCCACACAATATGCAAGATTTGCAGCTTGCTTGATTGTAAGTATATCCGAATTTTCAGCTTCTATATTCCGAAAGGGGAAGAAGCAGACAAATATCGAGAGAATGTTATTAGTAAATTAAAGGAATTTGCTGCAATTGCTAAATCATATGATATTATTTTGCTCCATGAAAATGAGAAGGATATTTATGGGGATATTGGCCGGCGCTGTAAAGAGATTTTGCATGAAGTAGGCTCAGCTTCTTTTAAAGCAATTTTTGATTTTGCTAATTTTGTACAGTGTGGTGAGGAACCAAAAGAATGCTATGACCTTTTGAAGGATGACATCGTCTATATTCATATAAAAGATGCAGTATCAGAAACTGGACAGAATGTAGTATGCGGTACTGGGCAAGGCAGAATTCCAGAAATATTGGAACTGGCAATGGACGAAGGCTATCAGGGATTTTTGACACTGGAACCGCATCTTGTGTTATTTGATTCGCTAAAGGACTTGGAGCTGGAAGAATCGCTTCACTTTATCGAAAACAATGAAGCACTTACAGGAGCGAGTGCCTACAAGCTGCAATATGAGTCATTGCTAGACATTCTTAACCAAATTACAAGTAAGGAGGAAGTATAATGGGCAGCAAAGTGAGATTAGGTGTTATTGGGTTAGGAGCTCAAGGAGGAGCATATGCTGACTTTTTGGCAGAGGGGCGAGTCGCAAATATGGTGCTAGGGGCGATTTGTGATATTGATCCAGCGAAAAAGACAGCAGCAGCTGAGAAGTTTCCTGGTATTCCTTTTTATGATAACTATATTGACATGCTTAAAGGAAGTGAGATAGACGCAATTGTCACATGCGTTCCTCATTATCTTCATCCTGAAATGGCGATTGAAGCATTAAAAAGAGATATTCATGCACTTGTTGAAAAACCAGCAGGTGTTTATACAAAACAAGTCAAAGAAATGAATGATTTTGCAGCAACAAAACCGGAATTAACCTTTGGGATTATGTTTAATCAACGGACAAATCCACTTTACCAAACTTTAAAGAGTTTAATAGATACAGGGGAAATTGGCAACATCCGCCGCACAAACTGGATGATAACAACATGGTGGAGGCCGCAAGGATATTATGACCAAGGAGCATGGAGAGCCACTTGGAATGGTGAAGGCGGCGGTGTCCTTGTGAATCAGGCGCCCCATCAAATTGATTTGCTGCAATGGATTTGCGGGATGCCAAAGAAAGTTTATTCTAATGTGAAATATGGATTTCAGCGCAATATTGCTGTGGAAGATGAAGTAACTGCATTGCTTGATTACGGAAATGGTGCGACAGGTGTGTTCATTACTTGTACACATGATGTAATAGGGACGGACCGTTTTGAAATATTGGGAGACAAGGGGAAAATCGTTGTTGATGACAGTCAGAAAATAACGATTAAACGCCTTGTTAAACCAGAGTCAGAAATGAGTGCTACTATGAGCATGCATGAGGTGACAAAAATATTTATGGGCGGCAATACACAAGAGCTCTATTCAGAAGAGGTGCTAGAATTCGAGAGTGTTTGGGGAGAGCAGCATATCGCTGTTTTGGAAAATTTTGCAGCTAATATTATAGACGGCACGCCGCTCCTTGCCCCTGGTTCTGATGGAATCAATGGGGTTGCACTGGCAAATGCCATTCATCTGTCGAGCTGGTTAGACAAAGAAGTAGAGCTGCCAATTGATGAAGAGGTATATCTAGCTGAGTTAAACAAAAAGATAGAAGCGGAAAAACTAAACCCAATTAAAAGCTGACATGGGTTGCAGGAGGGGAGATTGGAATGCTGAAAGCAGCGGTAATTGGACTTGGTGATATCTCAAAAATTCATCTTGCCGCCATACAGGCAAACCCAGATGTGGAATTAACGGCAGTATGTGATGTAGACCCGAAGCGTAAAGCAATAGTGCCTCATGTGAATTTTTACGAAGATTATGAAGCAATGCTGGCAGAGGAAGTGCTGGACTGTGTACATATTTGCTTGCCGCACTATCTTCACTATCCTGCAACAGTAGCTTGTGTGGAAGCGGGCATTAATGTCTTTCTCGAAAAGCCTATCGCATTGACTCATAAAGAGGGTTATTCCTTAGTGGAACTAGAAAAAAAACATAAGCATGTGAAAATCTGTGTGTGCTTACAGAATCGGTACAATAAAACAGTTGAAGTGCTGAATGAAATGGTTGAAAGCGGCCATTATGGTCCAGTTCTGGGAATAAAGGGGCTGGTTACATGGAATAGGCCAAAGGCTTATTATGACGTAAAACCGTGGCGAGGCAAGATGAAGTATGCCGGCGGTGGCGTAATGATTAACCAATCGATTCATACTTTAGATTTAATGCAGCTCCTCGGGGGAGACATAGATTCAATCAGAGGATCAATCGATCAATTACTTGATTATGAAATAGAGGTGGAGGATACAGCAAGTGCTCATATTCAATTTGCCAACGGTGCCACAGGGTTGTTCTTTGCGACGATTTCATATGAACGAAACTCCAGTGTAGAGCTGCAAGTCACATTTAAGGAAGAAAAATTTACGATTAAGGACAGTATTTTAACAAGAGCTAATGAAGAGGACAAAAAGATAGAATTAGCAACAGATGACGGACTTACTGGGACGAAGTTCTATTATGGAGCGAGCCACGCTAAGCTGATTAATCGGTTCTATCAATGTATTGCATCAGACAGCGACAAGTATACCCATGTGAAGGACGCCCTTATGTCCATGAAAATGATTGATGCAATCAGGCAATCATCAGAAGAAAAAAGACGTGTCAGAATGGAGGAGCTAAATTGATGAAAAGCGGAAAAATAGGTGTTCAAATGTTCAATTTAAAAAATAAAATAGACGAATTGGGCGTCTATGAAACAATGAAAAAAATTCATGAGCTGGGCTACCGCTATGTAGAAGTCACACAAGTTCAAATGACAGAGGAAAATGTGTCTGAATTGAGAAGAGCAAGCTTAGACTTTAATATCAAAGTCGCAGCGATCAGCGCCCCCCTTGATTCAATGCCAGGGAGCCAAGGTGAATCTTTAACAGCAGATTTTGATAAGATTGTCAGTGATTGTATAACATTAGATTGTAATTTTATTAGAATTGGTATGATGCCTGTTAATTTAATGGGAGATAAAATCAAGGCGATGGAGTATATTACCGAAGCTGAAAAGATGGCCGAACGGCTCAAACAGCATGGAATAGAGCTGTATTACCATAACCATCATATTGAGTTTGAGAAATATGACGGGAAGTGCCTGCTGGATATTATGAGAGAGCAAACGTCCAATCTCGGCTTTGAACTCGATGTTCACTGGGCCCAAAGAGGAGGAGCAAACCCGATAGATGTCATCAATCGTTTTGCCGGGCGTGTCTCACTCATTCATTTAAAGGATTATCGCATCGGACCAATTGATTTAGGAGATTTAAGGGATATGTCCGATTTCATGAGCAAATTTACAGGTAATATTGAATTTGCTGAGCTTGGCACAGGCAATCTGGACATTAAAGCGATTATGGAGATTGGAAAAAAAGCGGGCGTTCAATATTTTCTGATTGAACAAGACGACACATATGGAAGAGATCCATTTGATTGCCTTAAAGAGTCAGGAGACTATTTAAGACAATTAGGGTATGCAGATTTGTTCTGATAATCGGAACCTCATGCTTAATTAATAGTTAGAGGTCCTAAATATTGGGACTTCTTTCTTATTGGTTTTAGTTAGACATCGGATTTAGCATCTAATAAATGATTGACGCAAATTTCCGATAATGATAATATACATTTAATTAATTAGTTTGCTAAACAAATTAATATTTACGTACCAATAGATTCTAAAATTAATATATTTTTAAGGAGAAATGGAAGGGTTTACAACGCAGTGGGCTAAGGAGTGATGTAGATGGGTATTCTTGAAGAATTATTAAAAGACATACCAGTCCCAAAAATGGCAAAAGTGAAGGTTTCATTTGATGATAGCAAAATAGATGATCTCGGTTCCGTCTTAATGAAGAAGTTACAAAGTGAGCAAATAGTAAAAAATATTAAACCAGGCATGGAAATAGCCGTTGCTGTCGGAAGCAGGGGGCTAGATCGAATCACCGAGCTTACTTCTGTAACAGTGAAATTTCTCAAAGGTTTAGGTGCAAAACCTTTTATAGTCCCAAGCATGGGCAGCCATGGTGGAGCAACGGCAGAGGGCCAGAGAGCCGTTCTCGAGCATCTTGGTATTTCGAAAGAATCAGTAGGAGCAGAGATTCGTTCCTCCATGGAAGTAGAGCAGGTCGGCAAATTAGCGAATGGTTTACCAGTATATGTAGATAAATATGCCTTGCAAGCAGACGGCATCGTGGTGATTAACCGCATCAAGCCACACACAGCCTTTCGTGGACCTGTTGAGAGCGGCATTATGAAGATGATAAGCATTGGTCTGGGCAAACAAAAAGGTGCTGAGGCCTGTCATCAAATGGGATTTAAATATATGGCAGAAAACGTTCCTGCCATGGCAAAGGTCATTATGAAGAAAACCCCCTTTCTGTTCGGTGTAGCGACAGTGGAAAATGCATTCGATAAAATAGCCACGATGGAAGTGCTGACACCAGAAGAAGTGATTGAAACGGAGCCTGCCTTGCAGATAAAAGCAAAGTCATTATTGCCTAAACTTTTTTTTGACCAGCTTGATGTCCTTGTGATTGATGAAATCGGCAAGAATATTAGCGGTGACGGAATGGATCCCAATATTACTGGCCGCTATCCTACGCCATATGCATCAGGCGGCCCAGATGTAAACAAGATGGTTGTGCTAGATGTCACTCCACAATCAGAAGGAAACGCGAATGGTGTTGGAACGGCAGATTTCACCACACAACGTTTGCTCAACAAGATGGACAGAGAAGGGACGTATGCTAATGGCCTGACCTCCACTGTTGTAGCACCAACAAAAATTGCCACAACATTGCCAAACGATAAAATGGCTCTTCAAGCAGCAGTGAAAACATGCAATATCTTAAACTTTCACGATGTTAAACTTGTTCGCATTAAAAACACCTTAGTATTAAGTGAGATTGAAGTATCTGAAAGCTTACTTGAATATGTGAACAATCATCCTAATATGGAGCAAATTACTGGCCTTTATGAAGTTCCTTTTAATGAGCAAGGCAATTTATTTTAGACGATGAGGAGAGAAATTGATGTCAACACTATTTGATTTAAGCGGTAAAGTGGCGGTTGCAGTAGGAGGAAACGGTGTGTTAGGATCCTCGATGGCAAAGGGCTTGGCAGAACATGGTGCAAAGGTAGCGATTGTTGGCCGCAATTTAGCTAAAGCAGAAGAAATAGTCCACGAAATAATCCAAAACGGCGGCGAGGCAAAAGCATTTTTTGCAGATGTTTTAACAAAGGACTCACTCTTAAAAGCAGCAGACGAAATAGAACAATGGGCTGGCTGTTGGGATATTCTTCTTAATGTACCTGGCACTAATAGTGCAACACCTTTTTTTGAGATTGACATGGATGAATGGGATCGAATCATGGATGTTAACCTAAAAGGGATTGTGTTAACTTGTCAGATTTTTGCTGAGAAGATGATAAAACATGGCAAAAAGGGCAGCATTATCAATATCTCTTCTGTTTCTTCCACAACACCCCTCTCAAGAGTATTCACATACTCGGTTTCAAAGGCAGGGCTCAATAGTGTCACCCAATTTTTAGCTCGTGAATTTGCTCCGTATGAAATTCGTGTCAATGCTATTATTCCAGGTTTTTTCCCGGCAGAGCAAAACAAAAAGATTCTTGATCAAGAAAGGATAGAAGACATAATGAAGCATACGCCGATGAAACGATTCGGGGAAGCAGAAGAGCTTCAAGGTACAGCGGTTTGGCTTGCCTCTGATAAGGCGTCCAGTTTTGTGACAGGCGCTTTGATTAGGGTAGATGGCGGATTTGGAAGTATGACAATCTAATGAAAGAGCGTATCAATGCTTTTGTAAAAAAATCTAGATTAGGAAGGGTGCTAAAGACATGCCTGCAAAAAAATATGAACTTCTAATGTCTATACTTCAGGAAATGAAAACGGTTGTTGTTGCATTTTCAGGAGGTGTGGACAGTACCTTTCTATTAAAAGCAGCGGTAGATGCTCTAGGAACAGAAAATGTTCTGGCAGTAACCGCAGACTCCGAAACATACCCGACAAGCGAGTTGGAAGAGGCGAAGTCACTTGCGGTACATATTGGTGTTAAACATATCCTTATAGAAACCTCTGAATTAGCGATTCCCGGTTACTCGGAAAATACAAAAAACAGATGTTATTTTTGTAAAAGCAGTTTGTTTGATCATATTATTCCAGTTATGGAAGAGGCAGGATTTAACAATGTCATCTATGGGGTCATCGCTGATGATAGGAATGAATTTAGACCAGGCATGAAGGCAGCAAAAGAAAAAGGGATTCGGGGACCGCTTCAAGAAGCGAATTTGTTTAAAGCGGAAATCCGCGAGCTTTCGTATGAGCAAGGACTGCCGACTTGGAATAAACCATCCTTTGCATGTCTTTCCTCAAGAATTGCCTATGGCGATAGGATCACAAAGGAAAATCTTACAAAGGTAGAAAAAGCAGAAGCATTTCTAAAAACACTTCAAATCCGTCAAGTGCGAGTCCGCACCCATCAGGATATCGCCAGAATTGAGGTAGAGCCAGATGATATGAGGAACGTACTGGAAAAAAACAAGTTTATCGTGAGTGCATTGCAGGAATTCGGCTACAAATATATCACTTTAGATTTAATAGGCTACCAGAGTGGCAGCATGAACAAGGCACTAGCAGTAAAGGATAACTCAAACTTTTCTATTTAGAAAAGATAGCACAATATGTGTAAGGTATGCATCTCTAATTTAAATCGAAAAACCATCTCTGAGGGGGACCAACATGCTGGAGGAAATTTTGTCTCAAGTTCAAAGTGGTATGTTAAGCATAAATGAAGCTAAAAAGAAGTTAGCAACATTTGAGAACTTAGGATTTGCGAAAGTAGACCATCACCGCAATAAACGTCAAGGCTTCGCAGAAATCGTCTACGGGGAAGGGAAGGAAGCAAAGCATATTATTTCCATCATCCAATCCTTAAAAAAGCGGAACAATCAGGTTCTCGTGACGAGAGTTTCTAAAGAAAAAGCAGAAACGATTCAAAGCGTATGTCCAGAGTTTATCTATAATAAAACAGCTCGTGTTCTCTATTGGAAAAAACCGATTGAGAGGGAAGCTAAAGCTACCGATAATGGCTATATTGCAGTCATTTGTGCGGGCACATCGGATTTAAAAGTGGCAGAAGAAGCGGCAGTCACAGCAGAAGTGCTCGGAAGTGAGGTGCGTCGCATTTATGATGTAGGAGTTGCAGGAATACATCGCCTGTTCAATCATCTGGAGGAAATCCAGAATGCAACTGTTTCTGTAGTTATAGCTGGAATGGAAGGAGCACTGCCAAGTGTTGTTGGCGGCCTTGTGTCACACCCGGTAATCGCTGTGCCGACAAGCGTAGGCTACGGTGCCAATTTCAACGGCTTATCCGCATTATTAACTATGTTGAATTCCTGTGCATCAGGAATAAGTGTTGTAAATATAGATAATGGCTTTGGCGGCGGCTATAACGCTGTCCTAATCAATCAACTCGCACAGAAAGGAGTAAGAAAAAATGAAAACGCTCTACTTTGATTGTTTTTCTGGAATAAGCGGTGATATGGTAATTGGCGCATTAATCGATGCGGGAGCTGACCCAGAATTCTTAGTTCAAGAACTGTCAAAACTTAAGATGGAAGATGAATACAAGCTTGTATGGAAGAAGGTTGTCAAAAATGGAATCAGCAGCACGAAATTCGACGTAATTTTGGTGGATAATTTAACAGAACATAGTATTGCTGGCGACAGTGGGGACCATAGCCATAAACACACACACAGCCACGACGATGATCATAACCATGAGCATTCACACAGCCACGACGATGATCATAGCCATGAGCATTCACATCATCACAATCATAATCATAGTCATCAACACCGCTCTTATAAGGACATTGTGGAGCTTATACAGAGCGCTGACTTTTCTGATGATATTAAAAATACAGCATTGAAAATATTTGAGAAAATTGGCCGAGCTGAAGGACATATACATGGTATGCCCTTAGAACAAGTGCATTTTCATGAGGTTGGTGCAGTAGATTCCATTATTGATATTGTTGGGACTGCTATCTTAATCCATCATCTGGAGGTTTCTGTCATTAAGGCTTCCGCTCTCCCTGTTGGCACTGGCAGAATTAAGATTGATCACGGGATATATCCTGTACCTGCTCCTGCAACCCTGGAAATTCTGAAAGAAATTCCAATTGAACATACTAAAATTCGGGGCGAGCTGACTACTCCGACAGGTGCCGCTATTGCTGCCGCATTGGCAGACGAATTTTGTGCATTTCCATCTATAATGGTGCAATCTATCGGTTATGGTGCTGGCACAAAAAAATTTGCTGAACATCCAAATGTTCTGCGTGTAATTATTGGGGAGCAATGATGGATAATCTAGTTCATCCTTCTAATGAGGAGCATATCGATAGAAATATGATTAAAGTGGAAGTGAACTTAGATGATATTTCTGGGGAAGTGCTCGGTTATGTAATGGATTTATTGTTCGATGCTGGAGCCAACGATGTTTTTTATACTCCTATTTACATGAAGAAAAATAGACCGGGAATACTGCTGCAATTGTTGTGTTCACAGGAAAAACTAGCAGAAATAGAAAAGGTTCTTTTTATAGAAACTACCACACTCGGTGTACGTTATTATCCAGTTACTGTCCATCGGCTTGAAAGAAGATTTAGATATGTCGAGACAGAGTGGGGGACAGTAAAAGTAAAAGAGGGCATCTTGCAAGGACAGATTGTGCAGCGGGCGCCAGAGTATGAAGAGTGTAAAAAAATAGCAGTGCACCATCAAGTTCCACTGAAAAGAGTATATGAACAAGTGTGGCGAAATGGGGAAGTCAGGGAATAAAGGGGGGAGCCTGTGATGATTTTTCAATTCATATCTGTGTTATTTTTAGGATTAATACTTGGCATAAAGCATTCATTAGAACCAGATCATATTATAGCTGTATCTACTATTGTCAGTAAGGATAAACGACTTTCCAGATCAACTTTAGCAGGCGCCTTTTGGGGAGTTGGCCATACAGCAACATTATTTGTTTTTGGAATATTGATTGTATTGCTAAAAGGGGAACTTGCTGATAAATGGGTAATGACCCTCGAATTTATAGTTGGTATAATGCTCGTATATTTAGGCAGCAAAAATATTTTTTTTGATAAAATCAAGAATATTAATAAGCAAGCTGAACGGACTTCACTTATTAAAGTTACTTTTATAGGAATTATTCACGGTCTTGCAGGAAGTGCAGCTATGGTAATATTAACGATGTCAACCGTCTCTTCTGTTTGGCAGTGTGCCTTGTACATACTCGTTTTTGGAATAGGAACAATTATTGGAATGCTCGTTTTTACCACAATTATTGGCATACCATTTGTGTATAGCACGAAAAGTGTTCGGACAAATAAGCTGCTAGTAAGATGTGCTGGGTCGATAAGCTTTGCATTTGGTCTTTATTATATGTACTCAATCGGGATAACAGATGGATTGTTTAGTCTCTGGATAAAATAAATTCGTATATAGAAAAAGATAGCTGCCTAAGTTGCTGCTATCTTTTTCTACATCCACAAATTTCTAAAAACATTCCCCAATGACTTCTTTTTCCAGTGACTTTTTCCAAAGAACCAGACATGGAACAGACGCGAGCAGTAATAAGTAAGCCAAACAGTCGTAAAGCTCCAATACCATTTCCAGTTTTCATATTGAATCAGCTTCGTGTATTTAAGTGCTAATAATTCACCAATAATGATAAAACCGGTATGGAGAAAGTAGTATCCTATTTTAACTAAGGGTCCTTTTTTTTCAGGATAATAGGAATTAAATAAGGCGCATAGTGCTGGGTATCCAATATATTCAAAGGTAAAGCTGCCCTTATATGTTTTTTTGAAAAAAAGCCGTACAGGATAGTTGATGGCATCCTTCTCTACCACTAATAAACCAAAAAGCCAGGTAATCACTAGTTTGAATAAGAAAGCCAAGACTGCTGTTCGTGACTTTTTCTTTGGGATAAGTTTGAAGAGAATGATTAAGCTTAAGGCCAATACAAAACCTTCGATGATTTTTTCCTTTTTATACTTCATTCAGCTCACCTCATATACTGAATAATGTTGCCAAAAAGGTTAATCTTATGTAATTTCTCTCCAGAAAATCATAAAAAATGCCCAAGGTTCATTTACCTTGAGCAGTTTGATTCAATCATTTATTTCTCCATCTGCAATCTTAAAGCGGTGAACTAATTTTTCCAGTTCTTCAGACAGCTTAGATAAAGCGGTCGCTGATGCAGACACTTCCTGGAAGGAAGCAGTTTGCTCTTCTGTTGCAGCAGCGACTTCTTCTGTGTTTGCTAATGTTTTGTTAGAGCTGTGTGCGATTTCTTCCATTGACTGCTGAACGCCTTGCACCTCTGTTGTAATTTGGTCTGTTGTAGAAGCAACTTCTTTAATATGACCAGCAACAACCTCGATGCTGTTCAGTATTTCTTTAATATGTGAATTAGTTCGATCCGCCAGTTCCATTCCAGAATTCACATTTTCCTTTACAAGGGTCATATTCTCCACTGTTTCTAATGAATGATTCTGAATAGTGTTGATTAATGTATCAATATGGTTGGCAGAAGTACTTGTCATATCTGCCAATTTTCTCACTTCATCAGCAACGATGGCAAAGCCTTTACCATGTTCACCAGCTCTTGCCGCCTCGATAGCCGCATTTAGGGCAAGCAAGTTCGTTTGTCCGGAAATTTCCTGAATATTGTTCAAAGTATCTTTTATTTCATTGATGCTTGAGACTAAGGAGTGCAGGCCATTTTCTGCTAATCCAACCGAATGGTGGATAGTGCCCATCTGTCCTTGCATTTCGGCCATTGCCTGTTCACCATCGTTTGCTTTTCCTTTAATACGGTCTGATTCTTTTGCTACATGGTTCGCTTTAGTTGATACATTTAAGACATTTTGTAAGGAATTATTAACTCTGTTCAGACTTTGCTGTGCAGAATTGTTTTGCTCATTATTGTTTTCCGAAATCATCTGTATCGAGTCAGCGACTTGCTCTGCTGTTACTCGTGATTGCTCCATGCTTGCAGCAAGCTCATCTGAGGATTGGGCAACAGACTTAGAAGTTTGTCCAACTTGTGAGATCATGGATCTTAGAGAAGCAACAAATTCATTGAAGGAAGTTGCCAAATGAGCAAATTCATTCTTACCACTTACCTTCACACTTTTAGTCAAGTCTCCGTCACCTGATGCAATTTCAACCATTTGCTTATTCATGATGTTTAATGGGCGTAAAATCGAACGCAGCAGTATAAAACCTAATCCAATACTTAAACCTGCTGCTAATATAATGATAGTAATTAATGTAGTTTTTGCCATATCACTGTTTTTTTCATTATCTGCTTCAATTTGACTAACATTCTCATTTATTTGTTCTACCAGCTTGTCAACAGCAGGATCAAGGACTTCTTTTCTTACATTTCTTAAGTCACCAAAATGCAATGCCTCCGAATCAGAAGGACTATTATTGAATGTGTTGACAACTTTGTCACTCATAGACGTATAAGATTGGAAGCTGGTTTCTAGTTGCTCAATACTGTCTTTATACGTTTGATAAATTGATAACTTCTCCATAGAAGTTAGCGTATCTTCAATGTTTACAGCCTTTTCTTTAATTCCATCTGTATACTGGCTGTCACCTGTCAGTAAGAACCCTCTCTCATCATTGGACATTCCTGCAAGACGATACTGAACATGTGTAACGAGACGCTGCATCTCTTTTGCTTCATTTAATTTTTTAGAATAATCCTCTGCATTATGAAGGCTGTTATTGCTGTAAATACCAATACCAACTAAAGAAAAAAGCAAAACAGTCAGTATGATAATTAATTGTGTTTTAATTTTCATTCTCCAACCTCACTCATCTTAACATATATTTCTAGATGTTATATCGGTCCGTTTGAGTGAATTTGAAGAGGTTTTTCGGAAGATGATGTGGAGTTTAGCAAGAGGGAAAGGTTGTGAGCGATTACAAATTTTTTAAATCAATTTTTTTTATATACATAATGAAGAACACAATACTAGTAAGAAAATAATAAATACCTAGAATAGGTAAACAATCGGCGGCTATAACTATTAAACCACCTGTATTCATTAATAATCTCCAAATAAAAAAACTAATTAGAAATACGAACGGAACAACAATGAAAAGGACAGTGAAGATAAAGTTAATTTTATTCGCCACTATATAAATCTCCTTTACTATATTAATTCCAGCTGGAATTGGTAAGTAACAATTTTAGAGTTGCAATCATAATAGAAAAGAAGGCTTATGAAGACTCTTTAGTTTTGCTTTTACGATATTTTACAATGTCATATATAGCTCGGAGTGAAAAAATGATAATACCTAAAGCAATAATCCTTTTATCGTTATCAATAACTCGAATAAACAAAATAACAAGTATGACATAGCACAATAGATTAATAATGTTTCAGATATTTAATTTAGTCATTCGACTTTATATTAATTATCACTTTTATTACAAATATTTACTTTGTTTAACGCAATATACATTCATATATGAAAGAGGTTAATAGACATCCTGCTTAGAATGCTTGTGTAAAATTGGGTGAGCACTCCTTGTTGCAAATTCCAAAGTACTCAATATCTGTATTTTTATAGGTTTGTTATTAATCATACATCTATATTCATGAATAGTTAAGAGAGTCTAGTTTTTCGAATAAAGTTAAAAATGGTAAAATAAATCTATTTTTCATATGTAAGCGATTAACAAAAAAATTACTATGTATGTATTATTATGGAAATTTAGTATCTTATTAATATAAGTTTTAATAAAAGAATGGGGAGACAATAAAGATGAAAAAGATACTTGTATATCCATTGTTAGCTGTTGTCAGTGTTTTTGGGATGGGAGCCTGTTCGACAGAAACTGGTGCAGGATTAAAAGCAGAAAAAGAAAGAGAAATCGATGCTGCGCATTGGTCTTATGAAGGAGACACTAGTCCTGTTCACTGGGGAGAATTAGGTCAAGCAAACTTAGCTTGTGTTGATGGAACGGAACAGTCACCAATTAATATTGATTTCTCTCAAGTAGAAGCAGAGACATCTGAAGGGGAGACGGAAATTAAGTATAAGTCTTCGTTCTTTACTCTTCAAAACAATGGGCATACAATTCAAGCAAATGCAGTAGACAAAAGCAATACGGCTGTAATTAACGGGAAGGAATACAACCTTGCACAGTTTCATTTTCATACCCCGAGCGAACATCAATTTAACGGAAAAAATTATGAGATGGAGCTTCATTTAGTTCATAAAGATGAAGATGGGAAGATTGCGGTTATTGGTGTAATGATTCAGGAAGGGAAAGAAAATAAAATATTAGCTAATTTATGGAATCAACTTCCACAAGAAGAAACAAAGGCAGATATCTCCTTAACTAAACCAGTTAATTTAAGTGCATTGCTTCCAAAAGAGCAAACTGCCTTTCATTATGATGGGTCTTTAACAACACCGCCGTGTACAGAACAAGTAAACTGGACTGTGTTTGAAACACCAATTGAAATGTCGCAAGAACAAATTGAGACATTTCGACGAATTTTCCCTGACGACCATCGTCCCGTTCAATCTTTAAATGAACGAATCATCATAAAGAGCTAAGGAAGGCAAATCTGAACAACAAAAGCTAAACAATTTAGCTTTTGTTGTTTCTATAACAGTGTTACTTATCCTGCTTATTTGGAAGGCTTAAGGCTGTGTCTGTTGTTTGCAAGTCTACATTCAGCTGTTCATTCACATTGCTGGGATGATAGTAGCCGTTTGCTACCATATAATCACTGATTTTGCCATGTAAGTCTATCGCATCATGCAATTGTTTGTTCAACACGCAACGGACCTCCGGGGTAGCAGCCTCCGTAATCGCAAAAGCATAGTTTCTTATGCCAGATTTGGCGGAAATTAATAAATCTGTGGCAATAACCTGATCTGTAATATCTCCTAAGCCGACAAGGTTTTGCATAAAGCCATTCATAATAAAGTGCCTCCTTGCTGAGCCAGCAAGCTCCTAAGTGCTTCGACAGCCTCACGAGATTGTGCCGCATCTAGATTAAGAATATCTTGAAGTGCGGCATCTTTTGCTAAAGTACCCATCGTTGTTGATTTAGTCAAGCATGTATTTTTAAATGTAAGAAGTTCATGAAGTTCTAAGCTTTCATGCAACCCTAAATTTCTTGGCATATGTTAATCCTCCTTCATAACACTTGCATACATAGTCCTTGTTATAATTTCACTAATAAAAGAGTTTATGCACTGTCTTACACTCATCCTGAGTTCCTGAATTTTCCTTCCAATTCCGTTCATTTTCTCGGCTGATTTATACAAAATAAACAGGAGAGATGAGGTGGAAATATGCCAAATGGCAGAGGTACACATGGGTTTGCAAATATAGAATCATTTGATTCTAACCGAAAAGTGCAAGAAAGACCGAGTAAAGAAAAGTTCGAACAGTCAAAACCAAAAAAATAAATAAAATAGAAATACTTCAACAGGTATAGTCTTGTTGAAGTATTTTGTATTAATCTGGAATTTTTGCAATCCGCATAAAGGAAAGATTGTAAACGAAAAATACTTTAGTAAACCTATGGAGGTGAGTGTATGGAGACTAATGGCTTAGCAAACCATGAGACATTAGAGCTGCATGAAATGCTGAATTTCAAAACAACTTGTGTAATTAAATCCAAGATGATGTCCGGTGTCGTCTTTGATCAGGAATTAAAGGCGTTAATGGAGAAGGATGTGGAGCAATCCATTCAGGCACTGGAATATTTGCAAAACTTTTATAAAATGCCTAACCCAGTTTCGGAGGAGAACTACAATGATTAAAGATTACTTAGAGGTGGAAAATGCGGAAGGCATGCCGGAAATGGCTGATTCTGCATTAGCGCTGGAGTTTTTGCTGAGCATTAAGACCGGTGTTCGAAATGCTGCGACTGCCTTGTCTGAAACGGTAACACCAGATTTACGGGAAGCTTTTCGGATTCAGCTTGAGGCAGGGTTGGCTTTACATGAAGAAGTGTCGAGCTTCATGATGAAAAAAGGGTGGCTGCATCCATATAATTTAGAAGATCAATACAAGATGGATTTAAAGGCTATTGAAGGTGCTTTAATGATTGGAAAGATGGATTTATTTCCTGGAGATACTTCCCGCCTTGGCATGATGGCGCAAATAGATGACGATGAATAAGAAAGGATGTAAAGAATGAAGGCTGTTACTTTCCAAGGCATTAAAGATGTAAAGGTTAAAGAAGTGCCGAGTCCAAAGATTGAAAAGAGTGATGATATTGTGATAAAAGTCACCACTTCAGCAATATGCGGATCTGATCTTCACTTAATACATGGAATGATTCCGAACTTTCCAGAAGATTATATTATCGGACATGAGCCAATGGGGATTGTCGAAGAAGTGGGACCTGACGTGAAAAATCTCCAAAAAGGGGACAGAGTTATCATTCCGTTTAACGTAGCCTGCGGGGAATGCTTCTTTTGCAAAAATAATCTAGAAAGCCAATGTGATAATTCTAATGACAATGGTGAAATTGGTGGTTTTTTTGGTTACTCCGATTTAACGGGAGGCTATCCTGGCGGTCAGGCTGAATATTTGCGTGTGCCATATGCCAATTTTACCCCATTCAAAATACCCGAAAATTGTGAAGTTGAGGATGAACAATTGGTACTGCTGTCAGACGCAGCTTCTACTGCTTTTTGGTCCGTTGATAATGCAGGTGTAAAGGATGGAGACACAGTGGTAATCCTCGGCTGCGGTCCGGTAGGTTTGCTGGCCCAAAAGTTTGCATGGTTTAAAGGCGCAAAAAGAGTTATCGCTGTGGATAATCTCGAATATCGCCTGCAGCATGCAAAAAAAACAAATAAAGTCGAGACAGTTAATTTTGAGCATCATCCCAATACAGGTGAATACTTAAAGGAGATAACAAAGGGCGGAGCGGATGTTGTCATCGATGCAGTTGGTATGGACGGGAAAATGACACCGATGGAATATCTCGCTACTGGCTTAAAGCTCCATGGCGGAACATTGAGTGCATTAGTTATTGCCAGTCAGGCTGTTCGCAAAGGCGGCACCATTCAAGTAACCGGCGTATATGGCGGAAGATATAACGCTTTTCCTTTAGGCGACATCTTTCAAAGAAATGTTAATATCCGTTCAGGACAAGCTCCTGTCATCCATTATATGCCTTACCTATATAATCTTGTATCACAAGGCAAGATGGATTTCGGTGATGTAATCACACATGTCATGCCCCTTAGTGAGGCAGAAAAGGGCTATGAATATTTTGATACACGAACAGACAACTGTATTAAAGTTGTCCTTAAACCTTGAATTAATAAAAACTAACCCACAAACATTCCGTGCAGCTATGCAAGGCTAGTGGGTTAGTTTTTTTATTTATGAGCTACTTGTCATATCATTCTCTTTTTGCTCAATATCTTTAATGATATCCTCAATTGTCACATTTTCCAGCTCTTTTTCTAAGGCTGTTTGGGCTGATGATAAAACAGGCGTAATCGAATCCTGAATGTTTCTGCCGACAGGGCAGTCACGCAGCGGATTTTCATGTACACTGAATAATTCCTGCTCTTTTACAACAGCAACAGCTTTATATACATCTATTAAGCGGATAGCGGAAGGAGGCTTAGCAAGCTTAGCCCCAGCAATTCCTGGCTGAACTTCAATCAGCCCGTTTTTTTTCAGCATTCCCATAATTTTTCTGATCAAAGTGGGGTTTGTATTAACACTTCCTGCCAAAAATTCAGAAGAGCTGACTCCTTTTTTATTAATTTCCAATAGAGCTAATATATGAACACCAACAGTAAATCTGCTGCTTATTTGCACAAAACTCACCTGCTTATACGATTATGAAGATCTTAGAATAAGAATAAAAAGTATTATACATGATATTCCCCAAAAAATAAAAAAACATTCTCGTTGACAAAAGTTATAGAGGTATCTATTATGGATACAGGTATTCAAAATAATTACAGCGTTATTATGCATGATAACATCATTACATGAATAAATTTACTTGGAGGAATTGCAATGAAACTATTAGTAACTGGAGCAACTGGCAAATTAGGAAGCAAGGTGGTGAAGGAATTACTTAAAAAAGTGCCTGCAGAACAACTGGCAGTGAGTGTCCGCAATCCAGAGAAAGCAGAATGGATTTCTGCGCTTGGAGTGGAAGTTCGCCAAGGCGATTTTAATCAGCCTGAAACTTTGGCTGCAGCTTTTGCAGGGATTGACCGTTTGCTTATCATTTCAGCAGATGGAGATAACGAAACAAGAATCCGCCAGCATACAGATGCAGTAGCCGAAGCCGAGCGTGCTGGAGTGAAATTCATCGCATACACAAGTATCGGCAATGCACAGGCAAGCAGCAATTTCCTTGCTCCAACACATAAAGCAACAGAAACAAGAATTCAAGAGTCTGGTATACCATATTCTTTCTTGCGCAACAACTGGTACTTAGAAAATGAAAGCTCCAGCATCCAAGGAGTTCTAGCAGGAGCACCATGGGTAACATCAGCAGGAAACGGCAAAGTCGGCTGGGCGTTGCAGCAGGATTATGCAGAGGCAGCAGCGATAGTGCTTTCTGGAACTGGTCACGAAAATACAATTTATGAACTTTCTGGCCCATTGCTAACAACGGATGAAATTGCCGCAGAGCTTGGTGCTGTTATTGGGGCAAATGTTGCTGTACAGCATGTGGATGATGCTGCTTACACAGAGATTATGAAGGGCGCAGGTGTTCCAGAGTTTCTCCTGCCAATGCTTGTTAATATTCAAAAAGACATCCGTGAAGGAACATTAGAAATTGAAAGCAATGACTTTGAAAAGGTGCTTGGACGTCCAGTAACATCTATTCGTAAAGGATTAGAGCAAATAGTCAAAGAAAACACTAAATAAGAGATCTTTCTCTTGTGACAGGTGGTTGATAAAATGAGTTTTTTCAAAAAGATTTTTGGGAAACAAACAGAGGAGGATGAGACAATGGCAGTTGAAAAGCTAAATATCGGGATTATTTTAGGAAGCACTAGAGAAGGTAGAGTAAGTCCGCAAGTAGGGGCATGGATGAAAGAAATTGCTGACAAACGCGGTGATGCTAATTACGAAGTCGTTGATATTGCTGAATTTAATCTGCCGTTTCTTGGCACTACAGATGGCAGTGAGCCAAGTATAACGGCATGGAATCAAAAGCTCAACAGCCTAGATGGATTTGTCTTTATCGTTCAAGAATACAACCACAGTATCACAGGAGCATTAAAAAATGCCCTTGATTCAGCTCGCGAAGCCTGGAACAATAAAGCAGCTGGGATAGTAAGCTATGGTTCAACAGGCGGAGCTCGAGCTGCAGAACATTTAAGAGGGATTTTAGGGGAACTATTGATTGCCGACGTGCGTGTTCATCCAACTTTATCCTTATTCACAGATTTCGAAAATGGCTCTGTATTTAAGCCAGCTGATCTGCATCTTACAAATGTAAATGCAATGCTTGACCAAGTAAATGCTTGGAGCGGCGCTTTAAAAACAATAAGAAAGTAAAGATTTATTATAGATAAACCGGGCATCCGAAAGGATGGCCGGTTTTTTGCTTCATACGTTTCAGCTAAAAAAGTGTGATTTTCTCGCTTCGGAAATTGGAAATATGGTTATCCCATACGTTTAACTCTATTATTATAATTTTTAAATGCCCTAAATTAGCGCAAGCGCCTAATCCGTTTTATCAATTATAAGTACCCATTATAGATGTATACATCGCCTTTAAAGATGCTGCTTGTGCAGAGAGCGTTTTACGATTTTATGAATTTTTTGTCGCTGCTCCCATTCTATGCCATAATGGAAACTGAAATAAGGAGTGATCAAACATGCAAAAAATAATGATTGTTGAGGATGACCCTAAAATTGCAACCCATTTAAAGACGCATATTGAAAAATATGGTTATGATGTGACGTGTGTCATTGATTTTGAACATGTAATGAATACATTTTATGAAATAAATCCAAATCTAGTGCTGTTAGATATTAATTTGCCAAGTTTTGATGGTTATTATTGGTGCAGGCAAATTCGCAAGGAATCGGTTTGTCCTGTGATTTTTCTTTCTGCAAGGATAGGGGAGATGGATCAAGTGATGGCATTAGAGAATGGCGGAGATGACTATATAACAAAGCCGTTTAGTGCAGAAATTGTAATCGCAAAAATCCGCAGCCAGCTGCGCCGTGCTTACGGGGAGTATGCCAGCATTCCAAAGAGCCGAATATTAGAAAACGCTGGTCTAAGATTCTTTCCAGAGAGACTCGAGCTTACCTATAGAAGCAAGAGTATTTCTTTATCAAAGAAAGAAGCAGATATTATTGAAAGCTTGATGGAACGATATCCTCGTGTGGCTGGACGAGAGGATTTACTGGAAAAGCTGTGGGATGACCAAAGCTATGTAGATGAAAATACATTGAATGTTAATATTACAAGAGTCCGTAAAAAGTTTCAGGAAATTGGCTTACACGATGCAGTGGAAACTGTAAGAGGAGCAGGATATCGGTTACATGTATCATGGACGGCGGAAAAGAAATGAGATTATTCTTAAAAGAGCATACGTTGTTGATTTTTGTGCAGGCTGTGCAAATGCTCCTTTTTCTTTCGATTTTTTGGTTTGATGGCTATCGAGATATTAAGCTGTTTGCTTACGCTGTTTTTCTCAACTTTTTCATCCTTGTTAGTTATTTCCTATATTATTATTTATCACGGCAGGAAATGTACAAGCGTTTAAATCAGCCGCTGGAAACGCTTGATGACAGCTATCAAAAAACAGATGATGCCCCGATTTCTAAAGCCTTCGATGAGTTGATGCGAACTCAATACAAACTTTTTCAAAATCAATTGAAACTAGTTGAAAAAGAGCAGGAAGAGCATCGTAAGTTTATGGACCAATGGGTGCATCAGATGAAAACCCCATTATCAGTAATTGAACTCACTGCCCAAAATTTAGATGAACCTGAGTCATCCAGCATCCGCGAAGAGACGGAAGTAATGAAGACTGGTCTGAACACAGTTTTGTATATAGCCAGGTTAAAAACAATAGAGCAGGATTTTCATATCAAGCCGGTAAATCTAGCAAAATTGATAGATGAAGTGAACGGTGAGAATAAACGCTTTTATATCAGGAACAAGGTTTATCCTAAGCTAGAGGTGCAAAAGCCAGGAATGACAGTCGAGACTGATGAGAAGTGGCTGTTTTTTATTCTCACCCAGCTTATTAGTAATGCAGTTAAATATTCTTCTGGGATTAGTAATCGGATTGTTATTTCCATTTATGAAAGAGAGAAACAAGCCATTCTGGAAGTAAAGGATTTTGGAATTGGCATACCAGAAAGCGATAAAAAGCGGATTTTCGATCCCTTTTTTACCGGAGAAAATGGCAGAAGGTTTCGGGAATCTACAGGGATGGGACTGTATTTAACGAAGGAGACGCTGAATATTCTCGGTCACCAGATTGAAATGGAGTCAGCATCAGGTAAAGGTACAACTTTTCGCATCGTTTTCTCGGACACGCAAAACCTTACAAGCTTGTAAGGAAAGTGTAAGAAGAATCGATAGTTAAGCACTACTTTTGCAAGGTATACTAATCACAGGTCAAAAGCAGAAAAGGAGATCTTGTGATGTTAGAAGTGAACCAGGTCAGTAAAATATATGAAGGCAAAATTGCTTATAAAGCATTAAATAATATAAATTTATCTGTTGAAAACGGCGAATTTGTAGGAATTATGGGACCCTCTGGCAGTGGGAAAACGACTCTTTTAAATATGATAGCAACAATTGATGAGCCAACGACTGGCGAGATATTGATCAATGGTAATAATCCGCATCAGCTCAAAAGAGAGGAGCTGGCAAAATTCCGCAGACGGGAGCTGGGCTTTGTATTTCAGGATTTTAATTTGCTGCATACCTTAACGGTAGAAGAAAATATTGTTCTTCCGTTGACACTCGATGGCAAAAAAGTAAAAGAGATGAAACAAAAGGCACAGGAAATCGCGGGAAAATTGGGGATTACCGCTATTATGAATAAGCGCACCTATGAGATTTCTGGAGGTCAGGCACAAAGGGCAGCAGTGGCAAGGGCGATGATACATGTCCCTAAATTGCTGCTTGCTGATGAACCAACCGGAAATTTAGATTCGAAGTCGTCCAAAGATGTCATGGAAATGCTGGAAACGATAAATAAACAGGAGCGCACAACGATGCTACTTGTGACTCATGATCCGCAAGCAGCCAGTTACTGTAATCGGGTAATTTTTATTCGGGACGGCAATTTTTATTCGGAAATTCATCGCGGCGATAATCGCCAAGCCTTCTTCCAAAGAATAATTGATACACTTTCTTTACTAGGAGGAGATGGGCATGACCTTTCGCAGATTCGCGTTTAATAATGTTATCCGCAACAAACGACTGTATGCAGCCTACTTCCTAAGCAGTATGTTTACGGTGATGGTATTCTTCACATTTGCGATTTTCGCCTACCATCACGTTATATCTGGAAGTGACATGAATTCCTCCGTACAACAAGGGATGAATATTGCAGGAGGAATCATCTATGTCTTTTCCTTCTTCTTCATACTATATTCTATGAGTTCATTCTTGAGCACCCGGGAGAAAGAGTTAGGGTTATTGATGATGCAAGGGATGTCCGTTAGGCAAGTTCGTCTCATGATATTCATGGAGAACATGGTAATCGGTTTTTTTGCAACCTTAGGCGGTATTTTATTAGGATTGATTTTTTCTAAAGTGATATTATTAATCGCAGAAAATGTGCTTGTTTTGGATGACGCGCTAAACTTTTATTTTCCTACACAAGCCATTATCATCACATTTCTTTCGTTTATATTGTTGTTTTTGTTTATTTCGTTATTTGTTTCCTATATACTACGCAGTCGCAAGCTCATCGATTTAATCAAAGGAAATAAGAAGTCAAAAGGTGAACCAAAAGCTAATATCTTTTTAACGATTTCTGCAGTATTGCTGATTGGAGTTGGCTATGCAGCTGCTCTAATAGTAGAAGGTGCTGTCGTGATTGTCGCGATGCTGCCAGTAGTAATAGTCGTAATTATCGGTACTTATCTGTTGTTTACACAGCTGAGTGTATATATCATCCGCAGATTGAAACATAACAACAACATATTCTGGCGAAAAACAAATATGATTCTTTTTTCTGATTTATCCTTCCGGATGAAGGATAATGCCCGTACTTTTTTTATGGTTGCCATTATATCTACAGTAGCCTTTAGTGCAATCGGAACATTGTTTGGGTTTCAAACCTTCCTAACGGCAGGGCTGAAAAATAACAATCCTTATACGTTTGACTATATAACGGTAGATCAAGACAAGGAAGATGTTGCTTTTATAAATGAAACAATCAAGGAAGAAAAGATGGAAGCAAATCATGAGCAAACCCAGCTCCGCTATTATGAGGTAGGACAAAATCATATCGTTATAACTAGTGAAACAGAATTTAATCGATTTGCTGTTTTATTGGGAGAAAACACAATTAATATTGGCAAAGGTGAGGTTAAGGTAGTTGAATTTACCGGCAATGAATTTGGCCAAACGGAAGAATTACTTAAACAACCGTTAAAATTGAATTCAGGTACATCCTTGGTTCCAAAAGAAGTGATTTATTCCAGAGCCCTTCCAGCAACGGATTCTTATTATGTAGTTTCTGACCAGGACTTTGAGGAACTGCCAGCTCCTTTAAGTGAGGAGAGCTATCATGCATGGCAAGTCACAGAAGGGCAAGACAATATTATAGCAGCTTCCAAAAAGATAGAAGAAGTAGTTCCTCCTTATGAATTTTCTGCTAAGGATTATAGTATCTATCAGCTCAACAAGCAATATGGCTTAGTATTATTTGTAGGCTTGTTTATTGGAATAGTCTTTTTTGTTTCAGCGGGAAGCTTTCTATATTTCCGACTGTACGCAGATTTAGAGGAAGACAAACAGAAGTTTCGGTCTATTGCCAAAATGGGATTAACAGAGAAAGAATTGAAGAACGTTCTTACAAGACAAACGGCAATTCTATTCTTTACGCCGATTTTGGTGGCACTGATTCATGGGGCAGTTGCACTAACAGCGTTATCACATTTATTTTATTATGATTTAACAAAAATATCCACAGCAGTACTAGGTGTATTTACATTAATCCAAATAATTTACTTTGCGATTGTCCGCTTTTTTTACACAAAGCAGGTTAAAAATGTCCTTTGATGAAGGAAAAAAAGCAGCAGCCCGATGATGGAGCTGCTGCTTTCGTATGATTATCTGCTTGTATAACCAGCATCAGCATGGATAGTTGTTCCTGTTACATAAGATGATTGGTCGGAAGCTAACCATAGGCTTGCTTGTGCGATTTCAGCCGGTTGGCCAAATCTTCCTAACAAGCTGAGCTGAGGAGCGAATTCTTCTTCTGTCTGCCCTGTTTCTTCCAAGGAGCCGCGCAGCATTGGTGTATCGATTGCACCTGGTGCAACTGTGTTGACACGGATATTTTTGTCGCCATTTTCTAATGCAGCAACCTTTGTCATTCCAACAACGCCATGCTTTGCAGCCACGTATGCAATATTGTTCGGCTGAGGACGGAATCCGCTCACAGAAGAAATGTTGATGATGCTGCCGCCTTCACCTTGTTTAATCATTTGCTGTAATTCATATTTCATGCAAAGAGCTGTTCCAGTCAAATCAACAGAGATTAATCTGTCCCAATATGCCTCATCAAATTCAGCCGCTGGAGCATTGTCTGGAGTTAATGCTGCGTTATTTACTGCAACATCAAGACGGCCGAATTTTTCTACTGTCTTTGCAACAAGGTTTTGGACTTGCTCTGATTTAGAAATATCAACCTTTACAAAGTAAGCTGTACCGCCAGCAGCTTCGATTTCAGCTACTGCTGCTTGTCCTTTTTCTTCATTAAAATCAGCTACTACCACTTTTGCCTTTGCTTCTGCAAATAGTTTTGCCGTTGCAAGACCCATGCCCATTGCAGCACCAGTTACTATGGCAACTTTTCCGTCTAGTACAGGAAATGTCATACTATATCAATCCTTTCGAGTTTTAGATTATATTTATCTGCAATTAAAGCTTAGATTATTTATGAAAGGGCTTCAATATGCAATAATAATGAATATGTACGAAAACATACAAATGATAATCATTTGTCTAGTAAAATTATTAAAGGAGTCCTTCCATTGTCTACTATTTATCCAGATAAACGGGTTAAAAGAACAGTTGAAAATTTCAAGGCAGCGTTGTTGGAATTAATGAAAAAGAAGCGTTTTCAAGATATTACCATCACTGAAATTGTTCATGCTGCAGATTATAATAGAGGCACCTTTTATGCACACTATAAATGTAAAGAAGAGCTATTAGATGAGATTATAGAGGACATGTTTGAGTTGATGGATGAAGCATATAAAAAGCCATATGAGCATTTATCTATCATTGATTTTCACAAGCTGTCTGCCAACGCTATTGTATTATTTGATCATTTTTTGGAGCATAAGGAGTTTTACAAGCTGATGCTGTCTCCTGAAACAAATTATTCCTTTAAGGAAAAAATGATTAACAGGCTAGATCAGCTTTTCAGGTCCGAATTTGAGTTCTTCACAGATGATGTAGATTCTGATATTGATATCAACCTTTTTTCTACTTATAGAATTCATGGGATAATCGGCATTCTGCTGCAGTGGATCGACAGTGATTTTCAGGAACAGTCCGATTATATGGGAAAACAGCTTATACATATATTAAGGTTTTCTACACCAACAGTGTCCGTAAAGAAATAAGACAGCACTTATCTTAAATAAAACTTAAAGTAAATTAAGTTTTATTAACTTTATTTAATATATAATCTATTTTAAAATAGTATTGTAGTACTAAATAGTTTATTAATTGTACAAAGGGATGGTATAAATCATGGAATTCAAACAAATCACAGTTGCAGGCAGCGGGGTTTTAGGAAGCCAAATCGCTTTCCAATCAGCTTTCCACGGTTTCAATGTAACAATTTATGATATTAATGATGAAGCACTGCAATCAGCGAAGGAAAAAATCAACATATTAAAAGGTCGTTATCAAAAGGATCTAAATGCCAGCCAAGAGCAGGTAGATGCAGCCTTTGGCCGTATTTCTTATTACAGTGACCTGGCAAAAGCAGCTGCTGATGCAGATTTACTAATTGAAGCAATACCAGAAATTGTGCCAATAAAAACAGAGTTTTATCAAAATCTTAGCAAAGTAGCACCAGAAAAAACTGTTTTTGCCACAAACTCATCGACATTATTGCCGAGCCAGTTTGCTGAAGCAACTGGGCGTCCAGAGAAGTTTTTGGCACTTCACTTTGCTAATGAGATTTGGATTAACAATACAGCGGAGATTATGAAGCATCCAGGTACAGACATGAAAGTGTTTGATCAAGTAGTCGATTTTGCAAAAGCAATTGGAATGGTGGCGCTGCCTCTACATAAGGAGCAGCCAGGATATATTTTGAATTCCTTGCTTGTGCCACTTTTAGACGCTGCTGAGCTGCTTTTGTCAAGAGAGGTTGCTGACGTTGAAACTATCGATAAAACATGGATGATTGCTACTGGCGCTCCAAAAGGACCTTTTGCAATCCTTGACGTTGTCGGCATCACTACATCTTACAATATTGTGAAAGCCAAAGCAGAAGCAACAGGAAATCCAGAATTCAAAAAGTTGGCAGAGCTCTTGAAAACAGAGTATGTTGACAAAGGTAAACTTGGGGTTGCAACAGGAGAAGGCTTCTATAAGTACCCAAATCCTCGATTTATGGACCCTGATTTCTTGGGAAATTAATATAATAGAAAGCCTTCCGAATTCGGAAGGCTTTTTTGCTATATTAAATCCTGCAACAGATGCTCTGTAAACTGATCAATCATTTCTGGGCATTTTTCATTTTTTCGTGTCACACGCCATAAATAATTAGAAAGGGTAAGATACTCATTGATAGAAATCGTTACCACCTCATCTTTTAGATGTGGCGGCAATGCTCGAATAATATAGTCATTTGTAATCGTGATCGCATTCCGTTGCAGCACCATTTGTAAAAGCACGTCCCCATTATTTGTTGTCAATGCAATCCTGTTCCTCAAGTTATCTGGAAACAAATCGTCGGCAATTTTCTTCAAATAAGGATCATTGTACAGGACAATTGATTCATTCATTTCGTTAATGATTTGGTCAAGAGAGATTTTATTGTTGAATCTCAAGATAGAGCTTTTATTCACGGCAAGCACCACTTCGACCCTTTTAATCGGTTCCCAATCTAAAGCCACATCATGATTGTTTGATCCAAGTGAAACAAATCCCATATCTGCATGGCCGTTTTTAACCTGTTCGAGCACTGCAGCTGTATCTTCCTCCATCACCTGGACATTAATATAAGGATAGTTTTCACGGAATTCGAGGGTATTATTAATGATTTGTGAGACTAGCCCGGGAATCGTGGCAATAACAATATTTCCGTACTGATTGTTTTTTGAAACAGCAATATCATATTTGAGCCTGTCGATTGTTTTCAAAACGGTAACAGCATGCTGGATAACTTTTTTGCCTTCAGCTGTTGGGGTTACACCTTTTCGTGAACGTGTAAACAGCAATACGTCTAATTCTGCCTCTAATTGCGTAATCGAGAGGCTGATTGCTGGGACTGTCATTAAATTCTTTTTAGCGGCATCAGTAAAGGAGCCTAGTTCTCCGACGTCCACTAAATATTGAAGCTGGGTTATATTCATGTTTGTCACCTTAAATATTTTTTAAGATTAGCTTTTGTTCCTTAAAGATATTTTATCAAATATTTTGAGAAGAGGGGTAAAATGATAGGTGAAAAACTTAAAGTAAGTTCCTAGTTGTGGAGAAAACCGCTGAGCTTTTCCTTGTCCGAAGTATCTAAGCCGTTTAATAATTCTTTTATCGGTAGATTACTTTCCTGCATTGCCGCGACAATTAATTGAGCTGTCATTGCAGCTCCTGCTTCATTAAAGTGGGTATTGTCTATAATACCTTCTGGATAGTTTTCAGATTGGCCAGGAGGTAGATGTAAAAAATAATCCTTTGATTTTTCTTCACCGGCAGCATTCAAAAACTCGCGAGTTATTTTATGAATATCCAGTACTGGCACCTTGTTTTGTTTGGCAAATTCAATCATTGCGTTTGGATAATCGCCAACTGAGTTCTCGGCAATCTTATTTCCAACAAAATTGCGTCTAGTAACAGATGTCAATAATAAGGGATGGGCATTTACACTTTGTGCAACCTGAACATATTTAAGTAGGTTTTGTTGATAATCTTCATAAGGATGTGTACCTCTTTCAGGATCTTCAAGTTTTTGATCATTATGGCCAAATTGAATAATCAGGTGATCTCCTGATTTAATGCTCTTTTCAATTGCTTCTAAATGACCTTCCTTAATGAATGATTTCGTACTTTTGCCATTAATCGCACGATTATCAAGTCTGACATTCTCCTTAACATAAGCTTGGAAGGCTTCACCCCAGCCTGTTTCTGGTCGCTTTTCCGGTACTTTAATCGCAGCTGTCGAATCTCCAGCTATGAAAATAGTTGCTTTTTTTCGCATTTATACCACCTCTTCTTATTATTTATCCAATTTTTTCAAATTAGGTATATGCACACGTTAACACTATTATGTATAATCATATTAGTACGATTGTTTTTGATAATTATGAATTATGAGTTAACGCTTACATATTATAATTTAAAGGTTTAAATGTCAATTACAATTAGAAAACTGGATTACTATAGACTAGTGGCATATGAAGAAAGCTAATTAGACCTCCTAATATGATGGAAATTAAGGTATTATAAAATGATAACGCTTACAAGTTGCGAGGAATTTTAATGAAGGAGTGATGGTATTGTTTAAAAAAACGCGAGTGTTTTACAGTCTTTTTATTCCGTTTTTCTTAGTAGGAGTCGGACTTGTTGCAGGGTTTAGTATTTTTATTTATAACTCTACCTACGAATCTGTTGAGGAAAGTTTTTTAACAGATAAGAAAAATTATACAAACCAAATCCTTCAGAACGTGGAACAGAAGGTAAGAACAATCGAATATGGATTTACGGCATACAGTTCCACTTCCAATTTTGAAAATATTTTTAATAATCCATTATCAGGAAAAGATTTCTCTGTTTATCGCGATATCAAAAAAGAAATGAGCTATATCGAAATGATGGGGATTGAAGGAAGTCACTATAGTTTGATTAGCTTAACAGAGCATTGGGGAATTATCGAAGGTTCTTTAAAAACTCTGCCGAAGGATGAAGTAACAACTTATCAAAAAGATTATGTATCTGATTCGAGCAGAAGTCTTTTTTGGAAACCAATCAAGAATGGTATTCAAATGGTTATGACTTTACCTATTTATCAAAGTGAAAAATTTGCGTTAGGAATAGCCAATATTCCCAAGTTAAGCATTGATAAGATCGTTGGTGATAATAAACAACTGGTGCAAATATATAATCAAAAGGAAGAGTTGATTTATTCACGTACAGGAAATGATAGGAAGTTGTCGGAGGAAAGCTCTAAAAAACTAACAGCAGCTGCAATGGAAAATGGACAAAGTTCGAGTGTAATAGATACTGAAGACGGCAAAAAATACGTTTTTACCCGCTCAGATTATAATCATTGGCTTTACATAGTAGAGATTAATGAGGGGGAAATAGGAAGTATCATCCATAATACGCGAATAGGGCTTTTGATTGCATCAGCAATTTTAGTTCTGCTTGTTGGCTTCATTTCTTTTCTGTTAGCTGAGTCCTTTTCACGTCCGATAAAAAGAATCCAAGACAAGCTAGACATTCAAAGGGTAAATCTTAAGCAAAATGAACTTTCCTTGTTAGCAGAATCTGTAGAAAGAGTAGTTGGACAAAAAGAGGTTCTGACAGCAAGTCTTACCATGCAAAAACCACAGTTAGAAACCTTATTTGTTTTGAGTTTATTTAGAAAACGCATAACAGAAAACGAGGTCATTCACCGTCTGGAGCAGTTTGGTTACCATTTCGATGAAAATAAGGTATTTTATACTGGGTTAATTCAAATAGACAGCATAGATGAACAGCTAATGGACGATAGAAACATATTTTTATTGGCTATTAATAATATTGTGGAAGAAATGATTCCGAAGACGGAACGATTAATTCCGATTGTTTTAAATGATGAGATGCAAGCAGTCATCTTTGTCCTTGATAAAGAGGACCAAGAAGCTGAGCGGCGGATTATGAAGTATTATGAAGAAATTCAAATAGCTGTAAAAAAATACTTGAATATTGTGATAAGCGCAGGTATAAGCCCTGTTTATGATACTTTAATAGAAAGTAAAAAGGCAGTGGACTTAGCTAAAGAATCACTTCATTATCGCGTGAATGTTGGTTCAGAATCGATTATATTCTATTATGATATCGCTTCGATTCTAAATGATGCGTCCATTTCAAAATTTCCTGTCGAGTTACAGAATGAGTTAATGAATGCGATCCGGTCGGGGGACGAAGAAGTTGTCATTGCGATGGTTGGAGTATTAGTGGACGAAATTTTTCGCTTAAATAAAAACCCGATAAGCTTAGGAGTTACCTTAATAAGAGTCATAAATGAGTTAGTCCAGTTAGGCCAGCTGTTAGGTGCAGAATCAAAAATCTTTGAAAATATAAAAAAGATGTATCAAGCAGCGATAACAGTCTATCATCCGGAAAAAATTAAGCAAATGCTAATCATTGATTTAATAAAGCCAGTAATCATTAGCACGCAAGATAAAACAGAGCGTGGCTTTAAATCTCTGTCAGAAAAAATGGTCTATATTATCCAAACGGAATTTGATGAGGAGATATCTCTTGATATAATTGCTGACCGCTTGCATTATAATCCTAACTATTTAAGCAATGTCTTTAAAAAAGAATATGGGCAGACCTTCGTGGATTATTTAATGAATTATCGTTTACAAATGGCTCAAACCTGGTTAAAAGACACAGATTTAGCGATAAAAGATATCGCAGAGCGTTTGAAATATCGGAACCCGCAAAATTTTATCCGTTTTTTTAAAAAGAAATTGGGCATAACGCCAGGGGACTACCGAAAAGAATATCGGCATTCCTAAAGAATACAATAGAAAAAGCTTCTGCTGCGCTTCCAGAAGCTTTTTCTTGTTAGACATTACCCTTTGACAGATCCAACCAAGGCACCTTTTACTAAGTACTTCTGTACAAATGGATAAGCAATAAGCATTGGAACCGTTGCAATTACAATGACAGCCATTTTAATTGTTTGAGCAGGAGGAACCACATCTACAGAGGAACCCTCGGCTTGCATACCGCTAGATACAATAACTATCTGGCGTAATAATACTTGAATCGGCCATTTAGAGGAATCATTGATGTATAAGATTGCTGTCATATACGTATTCCAATAGGTCACTGCATAAAAGAGGGAAATAGTTGCAATGGATGGCAAGGCAAGAGGCAGCATGATTTTTAAGAATACACCAAAATCGGTGCAGCCATCCATTTTCGCAGATTCTTCCAAACTATCGGGAAGGGCTTGGAAGAAATTCCTCATTATAATAAGGTTAAAAGCATTAATGGCGACTGGCAGAATTAAAGACCAATAAGAATCAATCAATCCGACTGATTTAACAACTAAGAAGGTTGGTATCATTCCTCCGCTGAACAGCATCGAGAACACAACAATGAAATTAACGAAATTTCTTCCGAATAAATATTTCCGGGATAGACCATATGCCATTAAAGCAGTAAGAACCATACTCACCAAGGTTCCAATACCAGTAACCCCAATCGAAACGGCTAAAGATTTAAATAGAGTTGGAGTTGATAAAATATACCGATAAGCATCGAGAGAGAAGGTACGAGGAAATAAGATAAACTTTCTCGCTACCACTTCCTGTGTGGATGCAAACGAACTGGCAATCACATTGACAAATGGGAGGAAACAAATGAGTGCGATAATAATTAATATCGTTCCATTAATTATGGAAAAAGCCCGGCCTCCTTTAGTCATTTTTTTCTTTTTTGTTTTCATCATATAAATCCTCCTTCATTTACAGTTTAAAGATAAGCCTACCTTATCATTCAAAATAATATTACGTATATAATCACTATCCTACATTGATAAAAAAGAATGAAGAAAACGCTTTCTATGTGTTCGTGAAGAGAAAAAACAGGATAATCATTTCAGGGAAAGAAGGATAATCAAAATCAAATATTATCGTTACAAACGTTGATAAAACAAAGTTTGTAAGCGTAATCATAAAATGATTATGTACGTAATTATTTAGATTCAGTAAGCTTAAACCAGAAAGATATTTCACAATTAAAGGAGGAGTAAAATGGGAGGTGCTGTGAACCCAAATCATACTTTGCCAACCTTGTCTGTTAAGCAGGAAAAAGTAATGCGGAGGCAAAAGATCCTGGCAGGGATAAAAACGAATAAGCTCCTATATTTGATGATTTTCCCTGGAGTGCTTTATTTTTTAATATTTAAATACTTACCGATGGCGGGACTTATCATCGCATTTCAGGATTATCAACCATACTTAGGAATTCTGGAAAGTCCGTGGGTGGGTCTTAAACATTTTATCCGATTATTTACGGAACCTACTTTCTTCATGTTATTGAATAATACGTTAATTTTGTTTGCCTTAAATATTGTAATCTTCTTTCCATTACCGATTATCCTGTCACTCATGCTAAATGAAGTGAAAAACAAATATTTCAAATCAGGAATCCAAACCTTGATTTATATTCCGCACTTTATGTCTTGGGTAATCATTGTATCCATCACTTATGTTTTCTTAAATGTAGATGGTGGGGTTATTAATGAATTATTAGCAACCATGGGATTTGAGAAAATCAGCTTTTTAACGTCCCCCGATTGGACACGAACGGTTTATATTAGTCAAATAATATGGAAGGAATTAGGATGGTCAACGATTATTTATCTAGCTGCTATTACTGCTGTTGATACACAATTATATGAAGCTGCTGAAATGGACGGTGCTGGTGTTTTAAGAAAAACCTGGCATGTTACGCTACCAGCGATTCGTCCTGTTATAATTACGCTCCTAATCTTAAAAATCGGAAGTACCTTAGATTTAGGCTTTGAGCATATGTATCTTTTACTTAATTCATTAAACAGAAGTGTTGCTGAAATATTCGACACCTATATTTATACAGCTGGGCTGAAGAATGGGCAGCTAAGCTTTAGTACAGCAGTAGGTTTATTTAAAGGTATTGTTGGATTGATATTAGTTATTTTAGCTAACAAACTAGCTAAAAAATTTGGAGAAGATGGCGTGTACTAATAATTCCAGAAAGAGGGGACTACGATGCTCAAATCGGTAGAAAAAATAAATTCCATTTTTACCAGCATCCTAAATTTAGTTTATGTAAATATATTGTGGGTTTTATTTACTTTATTAGGATTAGGTGTGTTTGGGATCGGCCCTTCTACTTACGCCTTAGTTAGTATATGCCGGCAATGGATTCGCGGAAACAGCGTCCCTGTTTTTAAGACCTATTGGCAGTATTATAAAGAAAACTTTAAGGAATCGGTTATCATTAGTTGGATTTATCTTTTTGTTGGCTTTGTTTTAGTTGTCGACTTATTGACCGTGACCAATTGGTACTTAAGAGTGGCATTATTGATTGTAGGCTGCATCTATTTGTTATCTCTCGTATATATCTTTCCAATTATGGCCCATTATAATTGGAATGGAATATTCTTGAAAATAAAGATGTCCTTTCTATTTGGCATAGCCTGTCTGCAATATTCGCTGATCTTTTTTCTAGTGGCAGGTGTACTTTATTGGGCAGCGATCACTTTTTTTCCAGGCGTTTTAACCTTTTTTGGAGTAAGTTTCCTCTTCTTCCTAATCACTTGGACTGCCAATCAAGTGTTTACCAGAATGGAAATCGAAGATGCTAAAGAAGCAAATATAAATGAAAAGGAGAATTGTAATGAAAAAACCAATGGTATCAAAGTTAGCTAGCGTTAGTCTTGCAAGCATGCTGCTGCTTGCAGGATGCAGTGGGGCAAAAACTAGCAATAATTCAGCAGATGGTGAAAAGGATAATGGCAAAGCAGAGATCACCTGGCTGAATATTCTCCATACCGCTTCACCTCCAACAGATACTATATTAAATGAACTTGAAAAGAAAACGGATACAGAAATTAAATTCTCGTGGATTCCCGATGCTTCAAAAGAGGAACGTATAAATACTGCATTAGCTTCAGACTCTTTGGCAGATATTGTTACATTAACGATTTTAGAAAATTCTTCAGTCAGAAACGCACTGAAATCTGGTATGTTCTGGAATATTGAAGAGTATCTAGATGAATTCCCTAACTTAAAAGCCATTCCCGAAGATATGCTAAAATCAGCTTCTACAGAGGGGAAGCTTTATGGTGTACCATTCCAAAAAGACTTAGCAAGAAATGGTGTGGTTCTTCGTAAAGATTGGTTAGATAACTTAGGTCTTGAGGTTCCTAAAACAACAGAAGAATTAATGGAGGTTGCAAAAGCATTTACAGAGAACGACCCAGATGGCAACGGTAAAGATGATACAACTGGTTTCATGGACCGCAGTGATTTAGTGTATGGCGTATTCAAAACAGTAAGTTCTTATTTTGGAACACCAAACACTTGGGAAGTGGACTCCAAAGGCGACTTTGTAGCAGAGTTTGAAACAGACGGATACATTGAAACAATGGATTATATGAAAAAGTTATATGAAAATGGCTGGATAAATAAAGATTTTGCTGTAACAGCGAAGACTGACCAGCAGCAAAACTTTGCTCAAGGAAAAGGAGGTATTTATGTTGGTGCCTTATTTGACGCGAAAAATCTCGAAACCATGGCAGCAGGAATCCAGGATAATATGGAACTTGCTCTAGTTAACGATATGACATCAGCGTCTAATTCTGATAGAGCGATTTGGTCTGGAGGTAATGGGATTGGCGGATTATTAGCATTTCCACGTTCAGAAGTTAAGGATGAAAAGGAATTGAAAAAGCTATTAAAATTTGTTAATGATTTAATAGAAGAAGATAACTATACATTAATGACATATGGAATTGAAGGTACCCATTATAAGCTTAACGATGATGGTGCCTATGAAATTATTAATCAGGATTTATGGCAGCAGGAAGTTCAGCCATTTGCATCTTCGCGACCTAATGAAACCGGTTACAACTTGAAGGATCCTAACCCAATCAAGGCCGAAGCTGATGAAAAAATAGCTGAAAACGCAGAATACGCCCTGATGAATCCTGCAGTTCCATTAGAATCTCCAACTTTTACAACTCAAGGTTCTGAATTACAAAAGATTATTACGGACGCTACCTATCAATATATCTTAGGTGAAATCTCCCTAGCTGACTTTAAGCAAGCAGTTAAGAATTGGAATGAACAAGGAGGAAAAACAATCAAAGAAGAATATAAGGAAGCATATAAAGCTACAAATTAATGGTTTTCTCCATTGAATGGTGAATTAAAAAGTTAACTTCTGAAAGAAAAGGAGTAGAACATGAAAATGAACTGGTCTGTTAAAACAGCGAACTCCATTATGGAAAGACTGCCCCGCTTATATGAAGACAGAGGCAACAATGGAAAATGGTCCTATGATTATGGAGTTATATTAAAAGGCTTTGAAAAAGTGTGGAGGCAAACGGGAGAACAGAAGTATTTCAACTTTATTAAGGACAATATAGATTATTTTGTACAGGAAGATGGTTCCATAAGAGGCTATCACTTAGAGGAATATAATATTGATCACATTAACAATGGAAAGCTTCTATTTGTGCTATATAGGGAAACCGGGGAAGAGAAGTATAAAAAAGCTTGTGAACTATTGCGGAGACAGTTAGAAGAACATCCGCGCACATCTGAAGGTGTATTCTGGCATAAACAAATTTATCCATACCAAATTTGGCTGGACGGATTGTATATGGGCTCTCCTTTCTATGCAGAGTATCAGACAACTTTCGCTAATGGGGAAGGTTTAGAGGATATCATTCGGCAGTTTAAGCTAAGCTATGAGCATTTACTAGATCGAGAGACAGGGCTTTTGTATCATGCATGGGATGAACAAAAAGTGCAGCCATGGGCCGATCAAAGAACAGGATTGTCAGCAAATTTCTGGGGCCGTTCGATAGGGTGGTATTTGTTAGCAGTAGTCGATACGCTGGAAATACTTCCGGAAAAAACGTTAGGCCGTGATTATCTTGTCCGAATTTTAGAGAACACACTGCAAGCACTAGTAAACTACCAAGATGAGAAGAGCGGTGTTTGGTATCAGGTAACAGATAAAGGAAATGAAAAAGGAAATTACTTAGAAGCGTCATGCAGCAGTATGTATGTGTGTGCGATAGCAAAAGGTATCCGTTTAGGAGTTTTGAATCGAAAAGCATGGGAAGCACAATTAAAGAAATCTCATCAAGGCTTATTAGAGGAATTTGTTCTGTTAACGAAGGAAGGCTGGGTGAATCTAAATAAAACTTGCCAAGTTGCAGGACTAGGCGGTGCTGATAAAAGGGATGGCTCGTATGCCTATTATATTAGTGAACCGATTATTTGTAACGACCAAAAAGGGTTGGGAGCTTTTCTGCAGGCTTTAGCTGAATTTGAAGAAGTAATAAAAGAGGTGTAGCCATGACAACTTATACGATAAAAGGGATTGAAGTACTAAAGGATGGTGAATTATGTACCACATCTATCCAAACAGCGATTGATGAAGCCTATGAAAATGGCGGTGGTACGATAAATATTCCTGCAGGTGAATACTTAACCGGAGCGTTATTTTTAAAAGACAATATTGAATTGAACTTGTCGAGAGGTGCTGTATTGAAATTTTCCAACAAGCAGCATCATTACCCTGTGGTAACATCTCGTTGGGAAGGTGTCAAAAGAGAGGTTTATGCATCTTGTTTGTATGCTGAAAATGCAAAAAACATTTCTGTAACTGGATTTGGAACGATTGATGGAAATGGAATGGAGTGGTGGGACATATTCCGAAATCAACGGGAGAAGCTCGCCTATCCACGTCCCAAGCTAATTAGTTTTGATGGATGTGAAAATATCACCATTAAAGATGTGACACTAATTAACTCACCAAGCTGGACGGTTAATCCAATCCGTTGCAACAATGTGACCATTGATAATGTGTCGATCTTTAATCCATCAGACTCACCGAATACAGATGGAATTGATCCGGAATCTTGCTCCAATGTAAGAATCAGCAATTGCCACATTGATGTAGGAGATGACTGTATCGCCATTAAATCCGGAACAGAAGATACAGCAGAACGTGTTCCTTGCGAGAATATCACGATTTCAAACTGTACGATGATTCATGGGCATGGAGCTGTTGTATTGGGCAGTGAAATGAGCGGTGATATCCGCAATGTGACCATTAGTAACTGTGTTTTTCAAGATACAGATCGAGGGATTCGCCTAAAATCACGCCGGGGACGCGGCGGTGTAGTAGAGGACATTCGCGTTGATAATATTGTGATGGACAGAGTAATGTGTCCATTTATATTAAACTTGTATTATTTCTGTGGTCCCCGCGGAAAAGATAAATATGTATGGGATAAAAATCCTTACCCAATAACAGAGGAGACTCCGATGTTTAGACGGATCCATTTCTCCCATATTACAGCTCGCAATGTCCATGCAGCAGCAGGCTTTATTTATGGGTTAGCGGAACAGTATGTGTCAGAACTCAGCTTTAATCATATCGATATCTCCATGGCTGAAAATGCTATTCCAGGGAAACCGGCAATGATGGCTGGAATTGAGGATATGAATAATCGCGGTTTTTATGTTGGCTATGCCAAAGATGTCTTGTTTAATCGCGTGTCAGTTGAGAACCATGAAGGCCCAGCCTTCCATATTGAATATTCAGAGGATATTGAGGTAACTCATTGTAAGTCCAAGAATACTAAAGCGGAAGAAGAACTTCTTAAAGAAGTGGAGGTCAAGTGAAAGACAAACAGCTAAGGAAATTATTTGAACTTTTAGGAGAACGCTCAAAACCAGAAGCCTTATCTGCAGAGATAGTTAGGTTGGAGGAACGAAACGGATATATATTGGAAAGTTTAATGCTGGGATTAAATGGCTTCGAAAAGGTGCCAGCCTATTTTGCCAAACCGCAGAACGCAGACGGCGCACTACCAACAATTATCTTTAATCACTCCCATGGCGGGAATTTTGATCAAGGGAAAGAAGAACTCCTAACTAGCAGTATGTATTTACAAAATCCCTCCTTTGTAGAAGAGATTACAGGGCTTGGCTTTGCTGTTTGCTGCATTGATATGTGGGGATTTAATGAGCGAAAAGGGAGACAGGAAAGTGAACTTGTTAAAGAGATGCTCTTAAATGGCCAGACATTGTGGGGGATGCGTTTATACGATAACTTGACACTGCTTGATTATTTAGAAACCCGGCCGGATGTAGATTCTAGCAGACTAGCAACCATCGGTATGTCTATGGGCGGTTTGATGAGCTGGTGGTTAGCTGCACTTGATGACCGTATTAAAGTGTCTGTTGACATAGCTGGTCAGGTTCATATCGAGACACTGATTCAAAAACGCGGTTTGGATCATCACGGTTTCTACTATTATGTGCCTCGGTTTTTAAAGTATTTTTCCACTTTGGGAGTTCAAGAGCTGATAGCGCCAAGGCCGCGCTTAAGCCTGGCAGGCAGGGATGACAGAATGTGTCCAATAGAAGGTGCCAAATATTTAAACGAACAACTGCAGAAAACATATACAAACCAACACGTTCCTCAAAACTTTGAAGGCTTTATGCTTACAGGAGGGCATCAAGAAACAAGGGAGATGAGGGCATTATGGAAAAAGTTCTTAAAGAAACATCTTTAAAGAGGTTAATTGTTGGCAGAAATGAATTTTGTGATTTTTCCAGTATTCAATCTGCATTAGATTATTGGCAGGATGAACAAGGACCATTTGAGCTAACGGTTTTGAGTGGAGACTATTATGAAAACATCCTTCTGTATCAATCAGACATTTCCATAATTGGTGTTGGAACGGTAAGAATTATTGGCAATCGGTTTGCCTTACAAAAAAATGAGCAGCAGCAGGAAATAGGAACCTTTCAAACAGCCACTTTTTTTATCAATGGATCTAATATAGCAATCGAAAATATTGACATGATTAATAATGCAGGACCAGGAGAGAAGGTGGGGCAGGCGGTAGCTCTCTATAATGAAGGAACTAATGTTATGTTCAAGAGTTGTTCTTTTAAAGGTTATCAGGACACGATTTGTCTCGGGCCATTGCCGCCCCTGCAAAAGAACGGACAATTATTCTCCACTCCTGAAATCAAAACATCTTTAGATGAGCACAGCTGTCATTTTAGCGATTGTTATATCGAGGGTACAGTCGATTTTATCTTTGGCGGTGGTGCAGCGGTATTTCAAAGCTGTGAAATTAAATCACTAAGAAGGCCGAATAACGCCGAAGGCTTTATAACGGCAGCCTCCACTCCTGAAGGCAAGAAGGGGTTCCATTTTGAACACTGTTATTTAACAGGGGAAGAAGACGTTGCAAATGTGTTTTTAGGAAGACCGTGGCGTTCGTTTGCAAAAACTACTTTTGCCAATTGTCGTATCGGCGCACATATTCATCCAACGAGATGGGATGATTGGGATAATCATCACAACCGAAAAACGGTTATGTTTAAAGAATATAAAAATATCTATTATTCTAAAAAAGAGTTAGTCATGTTGGATTGGATTAATTTTATGGAATAGAAAGGGTTTGAAGAATGAAGCGAAAATGGGAAGTAATCATTGGCTTGGCAGGTGTTATTCTTTGTGTCATTCTTTTGGGCGGTTTTTCCTTAACCATTACGACCATGGAGGAAAAAACTTTTGCAGACACAGTCTTTCCAATTCTGCAGGAGGATGTTTCAACGAACTATCTGTCTGAGAGTTTCACAGCAGTGAAAGCACTGGCTGTATGGTTTGGCGTTACCGTATTGATTGTGCTTAGTTTAACTTTACCAGCGACAGTATGCATCTGGAAAAACAGGTATCCTAAGTGGGCAGCTTTTCTTTATTTGGCAGCCGGTCTGACAACTTTAATTGGAACCCAATTTATTGCTTTCCCATTAGCTTTTCTCTTTTTTATAGCTGCAAGCTTATGTTTATTTAGAAAAATAAAGAATGGAGAAGGAGCAGATTATGTATCGATCAAAAGTCAAAAATCCAATATTGCCCGGGTTTAATCCAGACCCTAATGTCCTGAAGGTCGAGGATACTTATTATATTGCTGTTTCTTCATTTGAATGGCTGCCGGGAGTACGTATCTATCAATCAAAGGATTTAGTCAATTGGGAGCATAAGACAGATATTTTAACCTATCAAGTCGATTTACGGGGAAACCCCCAAAACGGAAGTATCTGGGCTCCGCAAATTAGTTATGATAAGGGATTATTTTATCTCCTCTATACAGATGTGAAAAGTACGAAGCGGCCATTTAAAGATTCTCACAATTATTTAATTACTGCCCCAAGTATTGAAGGGCCTTGGTCGAAGCCAGTATATTTAAACAGCAGCGGTTTTGATCCATCCTTATACCATGATGCAGATGGACGGAAGTGGTTGTTAAATGAAATTTGGGATTATCGCATGACAACCGGAAATAAATCAGCAGGAATTGTGATGCAAGAATATGATAGTGAGAATCAAGCATTAATAGGACCTGTTTATAAAATTTTTGATGGCACAGAATTGGCTAAAACAGAAGCGCCTCATCTTTACCATCATGGTGATTATTACTATTTAATTACCGCAGAAGGGGGTACAGGGTCAGGCCATGCTGTGACAGTATGCAGATCGAAGGAAATTACAGGTCCATATGAGGTGGATCCTCATTATCCGATGCTGACAGCAAGGGATAAACCAGACTCCCCCTTGCAGTGTTCAGGTCATGGCAGCATCGTTCAAACGCCAACAGGAGAATGGTATATGATCTATTTATGTACGCGGCCCCTGCAAGGAAATGCCGCTATATTGGGACGCGAAACTGCCATCCAGGAGGTTTATTGGACAAAAGACGGCTGGCTGCGATTAGCAGACGGCGGCAATGGTCCGTTGTTAGAAACAGAAATCGTTACTCTAAATGAAGTAGAACAAAGAAAAAATACCGATTTTAAAGATGATTTTAACGGTAATCTCGATAAAGAATGGAATACACTGCGGATTTTGGCAGATGAAACATGGTGCGATGTAAAGAGCCGTAATGGGTATTTACGAATGTCCTCTGGTGACTCGATTCAATCCTTATTTGAGCATCATATACTCGCCGTCCGCCAAAAGGATTTTCATTTTAGCGCTGAAACAAAGTTAGACTACACTCCAAAAACATATAACCAAATGGCAGGTTTACTCTTGTATCTCAACGATACTAATTATTTGTATGCCTACTTAACATTTGATGAAACACACGGCCTCGTCATTCGCTTAATGAAATGCGCAGATGGCGAATTTACTTTAAATCCAGTGATTGTAAAGCTTGAACAAGGAGAGGTAGAGCTTAAGGTGGAAGTGAATGGACCTGTTGCTAATTTTTATTATCGTATGGAACATATCTCTGCTTGGCAGGAAATCGGAGCAGCCCAAGATGTGATGTTCCTATCTGGAGGATTTACCGGGAACTTTGTCGGGATTGCTGTCCATGATATGGACCGAAAAGCGAGCTCTTATGCAGATTTTGCTTACTTTGAGTATGTTGTATTGGATAGCTAATAGTTTTAGAGGAGTAAGAGAGAAGTGATTGCACTAGCAAATTACTTCTCTTTTTTGTATTCACAATGTTTATTATTCTGCCTGATGGATATCTTTTTATATAGAAGTAGTAAATATTACTAGGCTTAATTTAATGGAGGAGAATAATGAAAAAGAAAGTTACCATTATTGGCGGTGCTGGGACAATTGGGTCGATTTTATATCAAGGTCTGCGCAGCAAATACAAGATTGTCATACTTGATAAAAAGGCACCTGAACATGCAGTTGATTTCGTAGAGGTAAATGCAACAGATTACGAATCGCTCCTTCACAGCATTCCCAAAGATTCAGATGCATTGATTAATTTACTAACGATTAAATCTCATAATGACTTAAAGAATGTAGATGAGTTTAATGATATGACGAAAATTCACTTTATGGCTTCGTTTTATGTTATGCATGCTGCAATTACGTTAGGAATTCCTAAGGTAGTCTATGCGAGCAGCAATCATACGACAGATTATTATGAGAAAGATGGTTTTTCAAGGTTAGGAAGGGAAATTACAACAGCGGATTATCCTTACTCGAATGGACTATACGGCGTTCTAAAGCTTGCTTCCGAAAATATTGGCCATATTCTTACACATCAGCCTGAAAATAATCTTTCGGTAATTAATTTACGAATTGGAAGTGTACATCCAGACGAAATTCAAGCTGTAGAAGAAAATGATCGTTTGCACAGAACCTTGCTAACCCATGAAGATGCGGTCCAGCTTTTTGACTTGGCCCTTGAGTCAACAGTAAGATATGGTACCTACTATGGTGTTTCAGAAAATCCTCATAAACCATGGTCAACAGAAAACGCATGGAAACAGCTTGGATTTCTTTCACAGTCCAATGCAGCAGATATTTTAAAAAGAAACTAAGACTATTTTTCATGCAGAAAATGTTAACGTTAACATAATTCTGCTTTATAAGGAGTGAAGTGCTAAACGAATAGGTTGATTTATCATTTTTTGAATAGCGCATGACAATAAAATAACATCCCTTGAATCATATGACGATACAAGGGATGGCTGTTTCCTTTTTATGCAGAAATATTAGTATTGCTTTGTTTCTTATAAGCTTTAACTTTGTTTACAGCATAAATGATAGATATTACCCACACTACAATAATGGCAGCATATATATATGGATAGGCAGCTTCATTAGTAATCCATGAAGTCAAGAGTGTGCGAGCATTTACCAATATGATAAATCCACCAACCAGAACACCCATCAGCTGGGCATGCAGCTTGCGGACAAGCCATGCTGCGATTGGTGCGGCGATTATGCCGCCGATCATCAAGGCACCTACCCACAGCCAGTTAACCTGTTCCCAGCCTAAGGAAATGAAAAATCCTAATGTTGCAGATACTGCAATGGCGAACTCACTTGTATCAACAGTTCCAACCACTTTACGCGGGCTGATTCCCTTCTTTGATAGCAAAACTGGTGTTGCTATCGGACCCCAGCCGCCGCCGCCTGTCGCATCTGCAAACCCAGCGATTAGTCCTAGCGGAATGGATTGCTTGCGGCTTAGTGATAAGCTCTTTTTTTCTTCAGAGGGACGGAAGTTAAATAAGAAACGTACTAACACATATAGTCCTAGTAATAATAGGAACAAGGAGATATAAGGTTTTGCTAAGTCACCTGGCAGATTGCTTAAAAAAGTTGCCCCTAAGAAAGCCCCGATTGAGCCTGGAATAATCAAACGATAGACTGTTTGCTTATCGACATTGCCAAACTTAATATGCGATGCCCCAGAAGCAGCTGTAGTGACGACTTCCGCTAAGTGAACAGATGCAGAAGCAACAGCAGGTGCGATTCCGAAAGTAAGCAAGAGCGACGACGATGTAACTCCGTAAGCCATTCCTAATGATCCATCAATCAATTGTGCCAACAGGCCAATAAATGCAAAAATAATCAATTTTTTCATGTTCAATACCCCTTAATATTATTGAAAGTATAAAAAAAGGGCGTAATCCTATATATGCAGTAATTGCAATAAAGGGTTACGCCTTCGGTGTTCCGATCAGCTTGCCGAATTTTTAATTTTCTAAATTAAGATGATTATAAAACACACAATTCCTACCTGTCAACTTATATTTAAAATATTATATCCATATTAACTTCATTATTTATCCTTCGTACAAATGACATTTCACAGTCCGTTCCGTTTGTACCTGTATATTTTTCGGTACTTCTGTTTTGCAGCGATCGAAGGCGACTGGGCATCTAGTGTGAAATACACAGCCTGACGGCGGATTAAGAGGGGAGGGGATCTCTCCCTTTATCACCATTTTTTCTCGTTTGCTCTCTGGATTTAACAGTGGGACTGCTGAAATTAATGATTTAGTATATGGGTGCAATGGGTCTGTAAATAATTCCTCTGTAGGAGCTTGTTCGACAAGGTTGCCTAAGTACATAACTCCAACTTTATCTGCGATATGTCTGACAACACTAAGATCATGAGAGATAAATAAATAGGACAAGTTCAGCTCTTTTTGCAGGCTTTTTAACAGATTAACAATTTGTGCCTGGATAGAAACATCTAAGGCGGAAACTGGCTCATCACAAATGATTAACTTTGGCTCAAGGACTAGCGACCGGGCAATACCAATACGCTGTCTTTGGCCGCCGGAGAATTCATGTGGATACCGACTGTAATGTTCTTCACTAAATCCCACCTTTTTTAATATCTCTAATGCTAGGTTCTTTCGTTCCTGCTTTGCTCCTATCTTATGAATCGCCAGTGATTCCTCAATAGAATAGCCGACTTTTTTTCGTGGATCCAATGAGGTGTGAGGATCCTGAAAAATCATTTGCAGCTCTTTGCGCACATATTTTAAAGCGGATTTTTTCAGCTTGAAAATATCTTTATTCCGATAAAGCACCTCGCCATTTGTCGGCTCGACAAGCTTTAAGAGCGTTCTTCCTGCAGTGCTTTTTCCACAGCCTGACTCACCTACTAATCCGAACGTTTCACCCTCGTAAATGTCAAAAGAAAGGTCTTCGACTGCTTTAATAAAGGCTTTTGTTTTTCCTAACGAAGTTCTCACAGGATAATATTTCTGCAAATTTTTCACTTGAAGGATCGGTTTTCCTCTGTTTAAGGTTTGCTCAGTCTGCATACAGTGTGTCTCCTTTCTTTACCTCATCATAATGCCAGCAGCGGACACGGTGGTTTTTTGCGACTGTTTCTAAAAGAGGCATTTTACTTTCGCATCTGCTTGTTGCATACTTGCATCGCGGTGCGAACCGGCAGCCTTTTGGAATTTGAAACAGGGAAGGAACAGTGCCCGCAATGCTGTGTAAATAATCAACTCGTTCACCCTCAATTTGAGGCACAGACTTCATTAAACCAATTGTATAAGGATGAAAGGGCTGTTTGAAAAGAGTCTGCACATCTGTTTCTTCAATTACCTGCCCTAAATACATCACAGCGACTTTTGTACACATATTGGCAATCACACCAAAGTCGTGGGTTATGAGGATAATCCCCATATTCAGCTGTTTCTGAAAAGAAGTAATTAATTCGAGAATTTGTGCCTGAATAGTTACATCCAATGCAGTTGTCGGCTCATCAGCAATCAACAGCTTAGGCTGGCATGATAACGCCATGGCAATCATAACCCGCTGCCGCATCCCGCCGGAAAGTTCATGAGGGTATTCCTTTGCCCTTTGTTCAGGGGAAGGGATTCCAGTGAGCTTCAGCAGTTCGACAGCTTTTTGGTATGCCTCTTTTTTTGTGGCAGATTGATGAATCCGAATTGATTCTGCGATTTGCTTGCCGATAGGCATTACAGGATTCAGTGAGGACATGGGATCTTGAAATATCATCGCAATATCATTGCCGCGCAGCTTCTCCATCTTTTTCTTGTCATACTCCAAAAGGTTTTCCCCGTTAAACATAATCTTTCCATTATAAAAGGTGCTGTCTTCATCGAGCAGCTGGAGTATGGCTTCTGCTGTCACGCTTTTTCCGCAGCCGGATTCCCCGACAACACCTAATATTTCACCTTCCTCCAGTTCGAATGAAACACCGTCAATAGCCGAGACCTCTCCTTGATGTGTGGCAAAGTCCACTTGCAAGTCCTCGATTTTAAGCAATGGCAGCACCTGGCTCATTTTCTTTTCCTCCTCCTCACAGTTTGTTTGCTTTTTGGATCAAGATGATCTCGTAAGCCATCACCGAACAGGTTGAGTCCAAGCACGATTAGTATGATGAACAGGCCGGGAAATACGGTCATCCACCAAGCATTGTATATAGCAAGCTTCCCATCATAAAGCATATTGCCGAGGCTTGGCAGGGGAGCAGGAATACCAGCACCAAGAAAGCTGAGTGATGCTTCCGTTAAAATAGTGACAGCAAAGACAAATGTCACTTGTACAATGAGCGGAGCAAGGATATTTGGAGCAATATGCAAAAAGAGAATTCGCAATGAACTCGCTCCTTGTGCTTGTAATGCCTCAATAAAAACCTTTTCCTTCACAACTAAGGCAGCGGCCCTGACAATCCTTGCTATAGAAGGGATGAAGACAAGAACAAGGGCGATGATAACATTAATTGATTTTGGTCCAAGGGCAGACATAATCGCAATCGCCAGCAGAATAGACGGAAAAGCAAACAACCCGTCACATATCCGCATAAAAATATGATCGAGCAGCTTGTAATAGGAAGCTAGCAGCCCGACAGTCAGACCAATACCAGAAGCGATTAAGGTTACAGTTACTCCAATCATTAAGGAGATTCGAACACCGTACATCGTCCTGCTGAACACATCTCTTCCAAAATTATCGGTCCCAAACCAATGGGCATTAGACGGTGCAGCTAAACGGTTTTTTGGGTCGATTTCTAAAATCTCGTACGGAGAAACAAAAGAGGCGAACACTCCTATTAGAGTAGTTATAGTTAGCAGAATACTTCCCGTAAGCAGCAATCTGTTGGAAAAAAACCGGCTCTTTTTTTTGACTGTTTTTCTGCTGGTTAATGGCTTATTAACTAGTACTTTCGTGCTTTCTGACATGTTTTTCTCCTTTCTTAGACTTGATAAGAATTCCGAACCCGTGGATCAATTACGGCATATAACAAATCAACGAGCAGGTTCATCAGTACATAGACAACTGTTATCATCAACACAGCTCCTTGTATGACTGCATAATCACGGCGATTAATGGACGAGACAATCAGCTGGCCAAGACCGGGAATATTAAATAGTGATTCGGTAACAGCAGCTCCAGTGACAAGCCCTGCGAAGGATTCGCCAATCACAGTTAAAATCGGGAGAAAGGCGACCCTCAGAGTATGCTTTAACAAAATGGCCTTTTCACTGACACCTTTCGCCTTTGCTGTCTTGATGAAATTTTCCGATAAAGTATCAAGAAGGGAGGACCTTGTCATTCTCGTAATAAGTGCGGCTTGAATCGTTCCAAGAGTTATCGAAGGCAAAATAAGATACTTTAGATGCTCCCAGATTCCTTGACTTAAAGGAGCATAGCCTGATACTGGCAGGATTTTCAGCTGAACCGCAAAAATCATAATCAGAAATGAGCCTAATAGAAAGCTAGGTATCGAAATTCCGATTAAACTAGTTCCGGAAATCAAATCATCTTTAACCCGTCCTTGGTTTTTAGCTGCAGTTATCCCAAATAAAAGGGCGATGCTGACACCGATAAGTTGGGAAAGAACAGCGAGAGAAAGCGTCGGACCGGCATTTTCCAAAAATGCTGTAAGAACTGGCTTTCCGAGAAAATAAGAAGTGCCAAGATCACCTTGTGCGATATTAGTGAGCCAAATGAAAAATTGAGCCAACAACGGTTTATCAAGACCGAGTTTTTGATTAAGTTCTGCTATTTGCTCAGGAGTTGCACCTTCTCCTAAAATAATCATGGCAGGGTTACCTGGCGTTATATGGATGATTAGAAAAACAACGACAGCAACGACTAACAGTACGGGAATGAGTGACAAAAGCCGTCTTATAATATATCCGCCCATGAAATCTTCCTTTCAAAATTGATAATTAAAATGGAAGAAGCAAGACAGGAGTAAGTAAGCACAAGTCTTGCTTCTTAAGTTGTATTAATTGTTTTTTAGACTGATATTATAAAAGACAGGTCCAAGATTGAACTCATAGCCGTCTACTTTATTGGTAACAGCATTTAAGGCAACTTTATGTCCAATTAAAGTAAATGGCAGTGTATCCCACACATACTTTTGGGCAGCATCAATCGCAGGTCTGGCGTCCTCCACATTGTCAGCAGCCTTAATAGCTTCTAAATATTTAGTTGATTCTTCAACAGGCGCACCATATGAAGTCCAAAAGCCTTGGAAAATCGTGGAGCGTGCAGCCCAATCAACAGGGTAAAGATCCCAGCTACTTGTATCCGTTAATTTTTCACCGAATGTTGCCCAATCATATACTTCCAGTTTTACATTGACACCAATATCCTCTAATTCCTGTTGGACAACCACAGCGGTATTATATTGATCCTGATAGTCACGGGAAGTCAAAATCTTGATTTCTTCGCCTTTATAGCCAGCTTCTTTCAAATATTGCTTTGCTTTATCTTGATCATGCTGATTATATTCTGAACTGCCAGCTTCACTGTAATAGTTCGGGAATTGCTTATTAACAATAGAAGAAGTTAACTCATAGAAATCAGAACTTCCATAAGAGCTGGACAGGATGTCTTCAGCATTTATGACCGCATTGACTGCTTTTCTTGCGTTTAAGTCTTTGAAAAATCCTTCTTGTGAATTATAAAAAAGACCTAAGAAACCGCCAGGCGCTGATTCAAGGGTAGCAGTCTGTGCCCCTTCGACTTGCTGTGCATTATCACTGGATATTCCTAATGCAATATCAAATTGTCCAGTCGTCAATCCAGAGATTCTTGTAGATTCATCGGTAATAAAACTGATTTTAATTTCATCTAGATGTGGTTCTTTTTTTAGTTCTCTGCCATCTGAAGAGTAGTCAGCAAATTTTTCTAAAACTAAATATTGATTTTGTTTCCATTCCTTCACTTTGTATGGTCCTGTTCCTATATATTCTGTTGCCCCTTCATCTGGCGCATTTTCAATAATTTCTTTAGGCATAATAACGGCTGCGGGAATTGGATCGGCGAGCAGTGCAAGCGTATTTACATTAGGTGTTTTTAAATGGAGCTCCACTGTATAATCGCCTGTTTTTTTAACGATTGCTCCAATAAAGTTTGTTTTGCCGAGAGAAGAAAGCTTAATCCATCTATTAATAGACGCTTCTACATCATCTGCCGACATTTCTTGGCCATTATGAAACTTTACGCCTTTACGCAACTGGAATGTATATACTTTCTTATTTTCACTTACATCAATTTTTTCGGCTAAATCTGGGACAACATTGCCGCTGTCATCAAGAATAACGAGCTTTTCATAGATACTCCTTGTTGCATCCTTTACGGAAGAGTTACCGGTGATTTGCGGATCAAGTGTGGTAGGCTCACTTTGAAAAGCGATATTCAACGTTCCTCCATCTTGAACTTCATTGTCCGTTTTGTCAGAACTGCTTGTTGTGCCAGTATTGTTGCTGCAACCAGCCATTACGAATACAACAAGTAATAATGACAGCCATTTGTACTTTGTTTTTTTCAAAGTAATACCCCCTGTAGCGTGTAGTTTAATTCCTACTATTTAACTTTGTATTGTAGGATTAGTGCTTATGCTAACATCTGACAGAAGATTTGTTAAATTAAAAAAACTAATAAATGACTTTAAAAATACTAATTTTTGGAATTGAGAACCGTCTAGTTACCTGTATTAATAAAATTAAAGCATGACTTTAAAAATACTAATTATACATTTTCAAATTTTTGGTTTATGATAATCAAAACTATTCCTACAAGATTTGTTGGTATTTAAAAAAAGCTAATGGAGGATGAGAATGATGACAAAGAAAAAACAAATTCAATTTGGTGTTATGCTGCACGGCCCTGGAGGACATATGAACGCATGGAAAGATGAATCTGTTCCTGCAGACGCTAGTGTAAATATCGAATATTATCAATCTATCATTAAGCAGGCAGAAGAAGCTGGGTTCACGTTCGCTTTTGTTGCTGATGGTCTTTATATTAATGAAAAATCGATTCCTCATTTCTTGAACCGATTTGAGCCGTTGACGATTTTATCTGCGCTTGCCACCATTACTAAAAATATCGGTTTAGTCGGGACAGTATCTACTTCTTATAGTGAACCATTCACGATTGCTCGCCAGTTTGCTTCGTTAGATAAGCTGAGCGGCGGCAGAGCAGGCTGGAATGTTGTTACTTCTCCATTAGAAGGATCAGCAGAAAATTACAGTAAAGCAGATCATCCTCACCATGCGTTAAGATACGAAATTGCCGAAGAGTACTTGCAAGTGGCCAAAGGCTTGTGGGATTCGTGGGACGATGACGCATTTGTAAGAGACCGCTCAACGGGACAGTTTTTCAATCCAGAAAAATTGCATACCTTAAATCATACCGGCAAGCATTTCTCTGTCAAAGGTCCATTAAATATCGAACGTTCAAAGCAAGGTCAGCCGGTTATTTTTCAAGCTGGCTCATCTGAAGCAGGGAAATACCTTGCTGCAAAGGACGCTGATGCTGTTTTTACTAATTCGAATTCATTTGAACAAGCTAAGGCTTTTTATGATGACGTGAAAAATCGGGCAGAGCAGCTTGGCAGAAGCAAGGATGACATCAAAATCTTCCCTGGCATCCACCCGATTGCAGGCAGAACTATTGAAGAGGCGGAAGAAAAATATGCAGCTATTCAAAATCTTGTATCCATAGAAGAAGCATTAAATTACTTAGGAAGATTCTTTGACCATTTCGATTTCAGTGCCTTTCCTCTTGATGAGCCTTTTCCTGAAATTGGGGATGTCGGTGCAAACAGCTTCCGTTCTACAACAGACGGCATCAAAAAACTGGCGAAGGAAAATGGCCTATCATTAAGAGAGGTTGCCCTGCAAGTAACAACCCCGAAAAGCGCTTTTTTTGGAACATATGAGCAAGTGGCAGACCAGCTGATTGCTTGGATTGACGGTGGTGCTGCAGATGGCTTCATATACGGTGCCCCAGTGCTTGGCAGCGGTTTGTCTGATTGGATTGAACACATCCTGCCAATTTTGGAAAGCAAGGGCTATTACAATAAGGAGTATACTGGTACAACGCTCCGCGAGAATTTAGGTTTAGCATACAAGCATAGCCAATACGAAAAACAGCCAATTAATCAAAAATAAACTTACAGGGGAGGAAGGAATTCACATGCTGCTGGATTATGGGCTTGTCGTCTCAAAAAAAGTATTTCGAATCAAGAAAAGGGAAGCATTTGCTCATTGTGAATATCTTCATTTTCCCGAAGTTCGGTTCTTTCAATGGTGCAATGAAAAATACAAAATAAATAAAGGGATTTACCATACAATTGATGAATGGTTTTATTCACACGGAATTCATAATATCATCAGCAGACGGATTCATGTTATTGCTTACTTAGAATATTTGTGGGAACAAGAGCAATTCCAAACAGACAGCAAGTATGTCAAATTTGGGAGCGGCGGGTTAGTTAAATCACTTAAGCAATTTCTGGAGGAATCTTAAAAGCAGCTTATCGGAAAGGGAGGATGAAAATTGGGATTAAATATAGTGAGCGATAATAAGAATGAACTGGAAAGTCATTTAATTGATGTTCGCAGGAATCTTCATGCTGAACCTGAACTTTCTAACCAAGAAATAGAAACTTCCAAGAAGATAAAGAAATGGCTGGAAAACGCAGGAATTTCCGTGCTGGATGTACCATTGCAAACAGGTATCATTGGCGAAGTTAAAGGAAAGTCTGATGGGCCGGTTGTTGCTATCAGGGCTGATATTGATGCTTTGCCAATTAATGAGGAAGCTGTTAGCTCATTCCAATCTACTATTCCTGGTGTTATGCATGCGTGCGGCCATGATTTCCATACAGCTGTTATAATTGGAGCCGCTTATTTGCTGAAAAACAGGCAGGACAGATTGCGGGGAACAGTCAGAATTATCTTCCAGCCGGCTGAAGAAACTGGCCATGGTGCCAAATCTATTATAAATTCAGGCGGTTTGAACGCAGTGGAGGCAATATTTGGCCTACACAATGACCCGCTTAGTGAGGTCGGTGTCCTTGGTGTAAAGGAAGGCGTGTTAACAGCGGGAGTTGACCGGTTCGAAATTAACATAAAGGGAAAAGGCAGTCATGCTGCAAGACCACATGAAGGTATTGATCCTATCGTAATTGCCTCAGAAATTATTTCAAGATTACAAGCAGTTATAAGCAGAGAAACGAAGCCGAGTGAAACAGCCGTTATCAGCGTCACACAAATCCGCGGCGGCAACACTTGGAATGTAATTCCTGAGACAGTTTACTTAGAAGGCACTGTAAGGACATTTAAGGAAGATATTCGCGAAACGATACGAAAAAAAATCGAGCGAGTCATTAAAGGAATAACAGAAACATATGGCGCAAAAGGGGAACTAATCTGGCATGCTGGCCCGCCATCTGTTAATAATGACCCAGAATGGACCAACTTTGCGAGCCATATTGCAAAAACAAATGGCTATAAAGTAGTCGAAGTTGAACCAACATCAGGAGGAGAGGATTTTTCCTTTTACCAGCAATTAATTCGTGGTGCTTTTGTTAATATCGGCGTATCTGGTGAATATGGTCTCCATCATCCAAAATATACACTGAATGAAGAAGCGATATTGCCGGCGGCTTATTACTTTGCAGATCTTGCAGAACAGGCGTTAAATAAGATTTATGCAGAAAATTTCGCAAAAAAATCTAGCTGATGGAAGTAGATTATAAGCTTAAAAGGACCCTATGAAGAGTCCTTTCAAACGGAAGACAAACTCTCTATTATTAAAGAGTTGTCTTCTTTTTTTATTTTTACAGGGTGAAGTCTCATCCCATAACACAGGCAAGTGATAATGAATGTTCGTGTTTTGCTAATTCTATTACTAACGTGAATGAACCTTCTCTCCTTGGACCCACACTTCTTTAATGTTTTCTGGACGAACAAGGTATAGTATTTTTTGGAAAATATCATCTAATTCTTCCTCTGAATTAAAAATAGGAAGCTTAGCTGCGGGCGCTTTTGTATCAATAATTTGAACGTCCCACGAATAGTTTTCTGCTATTTTTCCAATAGGCAGGCTTAAGCTTTCACCACCGCCAGCTGTAGCTAAATAAAAGGCTTCATGAATGGAAATGCGAGAATCTGGCACACCGCGCTCTTCTGCAGAAAGTGCAGTGCTGACACCATCTTCTAGCATGCGAGACGAGACGACTGCTTGCTTTGCATTGTCATAAATACTTGGCGTTGCGCCTGCTGAAATATCGGTTCCAAGGCCAATATCAATTCCCATTGCTTGAAATCGTTTTAAAGGTAAGACACTGTTGGCGAAATATGCGTTCGATAATGGACAATGACTAATGGCAGTGCCGGTGCTTGCAAACAATGCAGCATCGTTGTCATCAAGGAAATTGCAGTGAGCCATAACTGATTTTTCGCCTAGCAATCCAAAATCATTAAGTGCAAAGGCGTCCTTTTTTTGCAATCTATCTTTTACATATTGGTGTGCCCAATCACTTTCACTGCAATGGGACTGTATATGAGTGTCATATTTAGCAGCCAAATCACCTAGTCCTTTCAACGCTTCGTCTGAACAGCTTGGTATAAAGCGAGGTGTAACAACAGGGTAGACGCCTTGCTTCACATCTTTGGCTAATTCCTGTACGGCAAGGATAAACTCCTCTGTATCTTTAAGAGCTGTTTCTGTATCAGCATCACGGTAATAGAGAGGATTTTGTTCTGGATCATCCATCACTACTTTTCCTACAAGGCCTCGTTGTCCTTTTTTTGCACAAATCTCTGCTAATAATAAGCTTGCTTCTTTGTGAACTGTCGCGAAATAAAGCACAGTTGTAGTTCCATTGGCGAGTAAGGTGCTAACTAAATCTTCATATACTGACTCAGCAAATGATAAATCTGCATATTTTGCTTCAAGGGGGAAAGTATACGTATGCAGCCAATCATATAGCGGGAGATCAAGGGCAGTCCCTGATTGTGCCCACTGCGGAGCGTGAACATGTAAGTCGACAAAACCAGGTAAAAAATATTGGCCTTCATCTAATTGCCGAAAGTTGGCATCTTCTTTGTGTGCAGTTAAAAGGGAAGCATAATCCTCTTCTTCAGGGCTAACAATCTTTTCGATTAAGCCTTCAGCATTTACAAAGAAGAGGTGGTTTTTCAAGATATTTACTTTTTTAGGAGAATAACTAGTGAATGCAGTGCCGTGAAAAATATACGTATAATTAATAATAAACACCTTCCTATTGTTCGTGTTTTATGTTAATATAAACATTGTAATGGATGATTAGTAGCTAGTCTACAGAAAATCATATCGCTTTGCTAGATTTAAAGAAACAAGAAAAATTATTTTTGAAAAATATCTTGAACTTAATAAATTTCGTGGTATTGTAGTAACAAACCAAAATTAAATAGTGTTTTTCATATAATCGTGGGGATATGGCCTACAAGTTTCTACCTGTTTACCGTAAATAAACTGACTATGAAAAGCTAAAAGAATGGCTTATGAATATAGGTCTATTCTTTTGATACTTTGAACTATGAAGCTCGAAGTACATGCTTTTCTGTTGTCTGGAAAAGTATGTATTTCGAGCTTTTTTGCTGGTAGAAACTTTTGATTATATGAATGTCTAATAACCTATAGGGGGAATGGGGAAATGGAAAAAGAGATGAAGGAGACTATCACGGAACAAAAAGAAAAAATTTCCGTTGGCAAGTCGATTTTTCTAGGTTTACAGCAAGTATTAGCAATGGATTTATTTATTCCGCCAATTATTTTGGCCGGGTTACTTTCTTTTTCCGTATCAGATAGTGCCTTATTGATTCAAATGACGTTTATCGCATGCGGAATTGCCACGATTATTCAAGCAGGATTTGCCATGAGGCTTCCAGTTATGCAAGGGCCGTCTTTTGTCCCATTAAGTGCATTAGCAGCGATTGGCACAACGTCAGGTATCGGTGCCATGATTGGCAGTTTAATTCCTGGTGCATTAATTGTTGCTTTATTAGGTTATCCGCTCAAGGTTTATAGCAAGGTTGTCAGAAAAATCATACCGCCAATCGTTGCAGGAACGGTTATAGTGGTTGTTGGCCTTTCGTTAATGCCGAGTGCCATCAACTCCATTTATACAGCAGAAGGCAGCTTTGGAGAGAATATTCTAGTAGCTACCATTACTGCGGCTGTTCTTATCTTCTGTATGTATGTCGGAGAAAAAGCTAAATCCAAATGGAGATATATTAAAATTGTATCAGTTGTTTTAGCACTTATTATTGGCTCTATTGTTGCGTCATTCTTTGGATTAGTTCATTTTGATTCGTTAAAGCAAGCAGCATGGTTCCAAATGCCAGGTCTATTTTCTTTCGGTATGCCAGAGTTTAATCTGCATGCCATTCTAGTAATGGTCGTTGTTTACTTTATTGTCACTATTGAAACTACTGGAACATGGTTTACTGTCAGTAAAGTAACTGGAGAAGAGCTGGATGAAAAGCGATTAAATGGCGGCGCTCTTGGGGAAGGGTTAGGCTGTTTCGTTGGTTCCTTCTTTGGGGGGACACCTGTAACAGGTTATTCTTCTAATGCAGGTATTATCGCGATAACTGGGGTGAAAAGCCGTAAACCAATTATTGTTGGTGGAGTAATCTTAGTGCTGCTTGGCATGATGCCAAAGCTTACAAGCTTAATTGCCTGTATCCCAAGTGTAGTAATTAATGGTGTGTTTGCGATTTTATGTGTTGTTATCATGATGAATGGTTTTAAAGTTATTAAAGATGAAGCATTTACAGAAAGAAATATGCTTGTTATCGGTGTGCCGATTATGCTTGCATTATTCGCTGTATTAATGCCTGCAGATGTGTTAGCTGGATTGCCAGAAATCGTTACTTATTTTGTATCATCTGGAACAGCTATCGGAGCGATTGCTGCATTAGTTCTGAACCTAGTGCTTCCACAGAAAAAAGACGATAAAGTAAAAGTTAATGATGTTTCCATGAACGTAAACTAGAAAAAGAGGAGAGTCTTACACAATGCAACAAGATAGATTATGGAATGAATGGCATCCAGTATGTAAAGCAGAGGAATTATTAGAAGATCCAAAACAAGTATTTGTACTTGGAGAAAGAGTCGCTATTTTCCGCAATGAAAAGGGAGTTCATGCCTTTAAGGATTTATGTATCCACCGCGGCGCTGCCCTTTCGCTTGGAAAGGTGAAAAACGGAAATTTAGTGTGCGCTTACCATGCGTGGGAATATGATTGTGTTGGAGCCTGTGTAAAGATTCCAGCCCTTCCAAATGGAAGAGCTATTCCAAAGAAGGCAAAAGCAACTGTATATCATTGTGAAGAATATCTTGGTCTAATCTGGGTTAATTTAGGTGACAATCCAGCTCCGCTTATTTCTTATCCAGAATTCAACATGGAGAATCATCGTACTGTCATCTGTGGTCCTTATGATGTAGGAGCAAATGCACCAAGAATTATTGAGAACTTTCTTGATGTTTCACATCTTATGTTCGTACATGAAGGTTTACTAGGAGACGAGGAACATGCGGAAGTAGTAGATTATAAAGTAGAATTTATCGATAATCGCTATATTACAAGCAAAATTCCTGTTTATCAGCCAAATCCTGACGGACGTTCAAAGGGTGGCTATGCAGATTATGTATACGAAATCTTAAATCCAACAACAGCTCGTTTTACGAAGACATCAGAAGGCTCAGACGATGCATTAACTATTTTACTGATTGTTAATCAAGTAGATAATGAACAATCACAAGCATATATGCTGTTAACAAGAAACTATGATTTAGATATGCCTGACGAACCATTTGTTGAGTTCCAAGACACTATCTTTTATCAAGATTTAGATATTGTACAAAGCCAAAAGCCAGAACTGCTTCCGTTGGATTTACAAGCAGAACTGCATCTTAAATCAGATGCCCTAACGATAGCTTATCGCAGATGGCTGAATCAGTTAGGTGTGGAAAATGGGACTACACCCGTTCATGTGAGAGTGTAGCCTGGGATATTGATTTCCGCTGCAGGAGTACTTTAATCTTAATACACTTTTAAGCACGGGGAAACCCGTGCTTTTTTGAATGGGAGAATTGTTTCTAGAACTTTATAACAAGTGTTATTAGTGGCATAATCATGGAAAGCTTTGCAAAGGATTTATAGACTAGCATTAAAATAGTTCATCCTTGTTATGCTGTTAAGATTAAATAAAGACAGGAGCTTACGCTTATGACTGACTTTCATGAAATCAAAGTTTTACATACACCAAAAAATAAAATAATAGACATTATTTATATTCACGATGATTTTTTGTGTTATGTAGGAGAGGCTCATCCTCGTCAAACGGAACTAATCAGTACTATCCCAGTATTTTATCCGGATAGTAAAGAATTCGAGCAATTAGCTGTAAATGACTTAAATTTTTTAAATAAATTCCATAATAAGATAGCAACAGAAAAAGGAATTGCTTTAGCAGGAATCTGTATAATAACTGCTTCTTCTTTTAAAACATTAGCAGACATAACGAATCAGTTAATAGCTATAGCTCGTAATTTAGACGAATATACACTCCATCATTTTGATAACACTTTTACAAAGGATGAAAGTATTAGTAATCTTTCAAAATTATCAACTATATTGAAAAATATTTCTTTATATCACACAGAATATATTTTGCTGTGGGAAGGTATTTAAAAGTGTACAAGCACACTATAAATTACTGAATATCATATAGGAAGATAATGAAAAAGAGTGTGATGAAAATGAATAAGAAAAGAAGGGGTAATTCTGTCTCTAACCCTAGTACATTAACACAGTCTAATTTACAGGCTTCATCCGGATATAATGTCAACATAGCAGTTATTGGCGATAGTCATGTAGGCTATTTAAATAGCCAAAGTATTTTTAATAACTTCCTCCCCCGCGTTTTAAGCACTGGGAACAAAAGATATGTCATTTTTGGTGGAGACAACGCCCATGCTTTAGGAGCTTTTACAACAGCAGAAGCGCGAAGTTATTATCAGCAGTTTAAAAATATTGTTGACCATAATCTGGGACCTAAAAATATATATTACCGAACGTCGATAGGAAACTGGGAAGATACTAGCAGGAATGACAGCAGAAGTTTATTTCTGCAATATTTTAATCCGTTAACAGGCAGAGTGAGTATTCCAAGGACTCAAGGGTTAGTGCAGCATGTTTGGCTCGATAATGGTACGGGAACATTCAGCCAAGACAGCATTGACCTCCTAAATAATCTGGATAACAATCATTACTATATTATCGATACTCATTGGCCGCTTTATGTACCAGGAATTTATAATACTGTCAGCTCAGATCATGTGGTGAGCCGACAAGAAACGGACCGTTTTTTTAATGCCATTCCTGCTAATGTTAGAAATAGAATCCTCGGGATCTTTACACATCACGCCCATGTTTTTTATTCCAAGCTAACCAATATCCATTCCAATTTTCCTAATACTCCATTCTTTGTAACAGGATGTTCAGGTGATTATAAATGCTCTTCTTTTGAAAGTGGTTACTACGATGTAGACGTTACGATTCAGAATAACCAAGCCTTCTTACAGGCTAGGAAAGTCATTCTTTAATATGGAAAATAATGAGCTAAAGTACCCTTGATAAAAATTAACTTGCTATTTTTATTATTATTTGATAAGATGTAGGAAGCGTATACAGAACGGATTGTAACTGTTAAATCAGGCAAAACCGATTACCTTATTTTTAAAGGGTGGGTTTTGCCTTTTTCTCTATATATCGGAGGGTAATAAAGTGAACATCGAGAAAATATTAAACAATAATGCAGTTATCTCTGTAAAAGATAATCAAGAAATTATCATCATTGGTCGTGGAATAGCTTTTCAAAAGCGGGCTGGTGATCTTATAGATGAAGAACAAATCGATAAGATTTTCACTTTAGAAAACGAAGATATAATGACGAAATTCAAAACCTTGATTGCTGATATGCCGATTGAATATATGCAATTATCGGAGAAGATTATTGCATATGCGAAGATGAAGCTTGGTAAGAAATTAAACGAAAGCATTTATATTCATTTAACGGACCATATTTATTATGCAGTGGATCGATTTAAGAACCACCTTCCTATAAAAAACGGATTACTATGGGAAATCAGACAGCTGTATAGAGATGAGTATGAGGTAGGATTAGAAGCATTGAATATGATTTGTGATCAATTTGGTGTAATATTGCCAGAAGATGAAGCAGGCTTCTTGGCACTTCACTTCATCAACGCTGAATTGAATGAAGAGATGCCAGTTGTTCATGATATGACAAAGATTATGCAGGAAATTTTAACACTTGTCAGGTATCACTTTAAAATTGATTTCAATGAGAATTCCCTGCATTTCTATCGATTTATTACCCATCTCAAGTTTTTTGCGCAGCGTTTAGTGAAAGGAAATCACTATAACAGCTCTACAGATGATGATTTATATCAAGTAATTCAGATGAAATACCCGGAAGCACATAAATGTGCGCTGAAAATAAAGAAATTTATCGAAAGCATGTATACTTATGTGTTAACAGATGAAGAAATGATCTATTTAACGATCCATATAGAACGAGTTGTCAAAAGCAATAATGACAAATAGGGTTGTAACCTTGCGGGCAAAACCTAAATCAAACAGAGATGTTTTGATTTAGGTTTTTTTTGTTGGAAAATTTCACGTCAACAGGGAAATGAATATAAGTGTATTAAATAAAAAGGAGAAAAGAAAATGAGCTACAATAAACTTGCTAACGACATAGTTGATTTAGTCGGAAAAGAAGAAAATATCTCAAGCCTTGTTCACTGTGCAACACGCTTACGTTTTAAATTAAACGATAGCAGCAAGGCGAATAAAGAAGCACTGCAAAACTTAGACGGGGTGCTTAGTGTTGTAGAAAGTGGCGGACAGTTTCAAGTGGTTGTTGGAAGTCATGTTCCGGAAGTATATAAAGAAATAAACAAGATCGCTAATATTGGCAGTTCGGAGCAAACATCTGAAAATGCACCGAAACAAGGCATTGGGGCGCAAATTTTTGAAGTAATATCACGAAGTTTCTCCCCATTAATCGGAGCGCTTGCCGGTGCAGGTATGTTAAAAGCAATCTTAACAGTCTTAACAATGACTGGGTTATTATCAGAGACAAGCGGGACATACTTTATTCTGTCTGCGGCTGGAAATGCAGTATTCTATTTCCTTCCGATTCTTTTAGGGATTACAATTTCTACTAAGCTTGGCGCAAATCCTTATGTTGGTGGAACAATTGGGGCTGCATTACTTGAGCCTAACTTTACGGGGTTAATGACAGAGACAAGTAATGTTTCTAGTTTCCTTGGAATTCCAGTTGTACTAATGGATTATTCGTCTACTGTATTCCCTGTGTTTATTGCTATTTGTATTTATGCACTACTAGATAAATTCTTAAAGAAAATTATTCATAAAGACTTGCAGCTATTCTTGGTGCCGATGCTTTCATTAATGATTATTGTGCCATTAACTGTGCTGGCATTCGGTCCATTTGGGGTGTATGTAGGAAACTGGATTGGTGATGGTATCAGCTTCTTAAGTTCGAAGAGTGGTTGGTTAGCAGGTGCCGTTATGGGTGCAGGCTGGACTTTCTTAACAATACTTGGACTACACTGGGGCCTTGTGCCGCTTATCCTGCAGAATTTAGCAGAAGGATATGATCCATTAATGGCTATGCTTTCCGCCGCTGTGTTTGCCCAAATGGGATTAGCAGTGGGGATATTCTTAAAGTCAAAAGACAAGAAGGTAAAAACTGTTGCTGGTTCTACTTTTTTACCAGCAGCATTAGCAGGTGTAACAGAGCCAATTATCTATGGACTGCTGCTGCGTAATAAACGAACAATTCCTTTCGTTGCCATTGCTGGTGCAATCGGAGGAGGAATAAGTGGCGCTCTTGGTAATAAAGCTATGTCCTTTGCGTTTCCAGCTTTCTTAACAATTCCAGCTTACACACCAATTGTGTCATTTATTATTCCAATGATCATTGCATTTGTAATTGCTTTAGTATTAGTACTAGTGCTTGGATTTGAAGATAAAAAGAAGAACGAAGAAGCATCGAATGAACCAGTTGAAAAAGAAGCAGAAAAAGTAGAAGAAAAAGCACAACCACTTATAAAACAAGAAGTAATTTCTAGCCCATTAACAGGAACGGTACTGCCATTATCAGAAGTAGACGATGTTGTATTTGCTTCAGAAGCAATGGGGAAAGGAATAGCGATTGAGCCAACAGTTGGAAAAGCTATTTCACCAGTAAATGGAACGATTACGACCGTTTTCCCGACAGGTCATGCGATAGGTATTACTTCAACAGATGGAGCAGAAATATTAATTCATATAGGCATCAATACTGTTCAATTGAATGGTCAATACTATACACCGCATGTTAAGCAAGATGATGTAGTAAAGCAAGGCGATCTGTTAGTAGAGTTTGATATTGAGAAAATTAAAGAAGCTGGTTATCCAGTAACAACGCCAGTGATTGTCACTAATACAAGTGAGTATGTAGAAGTCGTTGGAACAAGTGAAGAAAATATTGTCCAATCCGAAAAACTATTAACGGTTATCGTTTAAGCAATGTGAATAAGGAGAGAGTGATACACTATTCTCTCCTTCATATAAAGGAGGAAACAAACATGACATCAACATTTAAGTTCCCAGAAGGATTTCTTTGGGGAGGAGCAACTGCAGCAAACCAATTAGAAGGTGCCTCAAATGAAGGTGGAAAAGGCTTAAACACACCAGACGTGCTTCCAGGCGGGAAAGTTCGATTAAAAGTGCTTTCAGATCCAGGCTTTGATTTTGAACTAGACACAGAGAAATATACGTACCCAAACCATGAAGCAATTGACTTTTACCACCGTTACAAAGAGGATATTGCCCTTTTCGCTGAAATGGGATTCAAAACTTTCCGTATGTCCATCGCTTGGTCCAGAATCTTTCCTAATGGCAATGAACTTACGCCAAACGAAGAAGGCTTAGCATTCTATGATCGAGTGTTTGATGAGCTATTAAAATACAATATTGAGCCAGTTGTGACAATTTCTCACTATGAATTGCCAATTCATCTAGTAAAAGAATACGGTGGTTGGAGAAGCCGTGAGTTAGTAACATTCTTTGAGAGATATGTAACAGTACTATTCAACCGTTACAAAGATAAAGTAAAATACTGGATGACATTCAATGAAATTAACAGCAGTCTACATATGCCAATCCTTGGTTTAGGATTTGCGATTCAAAGTGAAGAAGACCGCTACCAGCTAACATTCCAAGCATATCACCATCAATTTGTAGCAAGTGCAAGAGCGGTTCAGCTTTGTCATGAAATCATTCCAGGTGCACAAATTGGCTGCATGCTTGTTTACCTGCCAACTTACTCTGTAGATTCAAACCCAGAGAACGTTCTATTCGCATTGCAAGAAGAACAAATCTTCAACTACTTCTGTGGAGATGTGCAAGTGCGTGGTCATTATCCAGCATTCATTAAGCGCTATTTTAAAGAACATGGAATTGAACTAGATATTAAAGAAGGCGACTTAGAGCTAGTTAAGGAGCATACAGTTGACTATGTTGCACTCAGCTACTATATGTCTCGTACAGAAAAGAAAGACAAGAAACCAGAAGAAGTGGGCCAAGGTAACATCCTAGGCGGAATAAAAAATTCCTTCTTGAAAGCAAGTGATTGGGGCTGGGAAATTGATCCAACTGGATTAAGAATTTCTCTAAACCAACTATATGATCGTTATGAAAAACCTTTATTCGTTGTCGAAAATGGTTTAGGTGCTTATGATAAAGTAGAAGCAGACGGAACGATTAACGATGATTACCGCATTGACTACTTGCGTGAACATATAAAAGCAATGGGAGAGGCAGTTCAAGATGGAGTAGAGCTAATGGGTTATACACCATGGGGCTGTATCGATTTAGTAAGTGCATCAACAGGCGAAATGTCTAAACGCTACGGTTTTATTTACGTTGACAAGCATGACGACGGCAGCGGAACATTAGAACGCAGCAAGAAAAAATCATTTGACTGGTACAAAAATGTAATTGCAACAAATGGGGAAGAGCTATAAAATTAAGGAAGCATGAGACTTATTCTCATGCTTTTTGTTTGTTTAAAAGGATTATTGGTAAAATCTATTAAATTGGCTCTGATAAAGGTCATTTTTGATGTTTATTTTAATAGAAAAGACCAAGACTTTAGTGTTTGTCACAAAAAAATTTAAAAAATAAAATTATTTCTATACATCAGCCCTTAATAACACATAATTATTATCAAAGTAAGCATGTATTCTATGCCCAACAAATAAATCTCCATCATCATATTCACAGTAAATTTCATTTGCTCTAATTTCGATGTCATAAAGGGTAATTGCTTCCTGAAAATTTTCTTTTGTTATATCATATTCCCCTGCATCTACAGCATCCCAATTTAAATTTTCATCATCCTCATCATACTCGGGCCAAAAATCATTTTTATAATCAATCAATTTCTCTGCTATGGATACTTTTGCATTTTTATCAAATTCTTCTATACATGAAAAAAGTTTTTCTGCTTTTTTCAACATCTCATCTACATCAACCAATTCATTTCTTATATCTAATTTCCAATGTATTTTCCCTTCATTTGCCTCATATACTTTTAAATCGTCATTATATGTAAACACTCCAATGAATCTACTTTGTATTGATTTTTTCATCTCCTGGCACCTTTCTATTAACATAATCCTCTATTGATTACATCACTATTTTCTTGCTTTTTTATCTCTAATTCATTATAGAAATTAATTAACCCTTCTTCCACTAACTACCCCGATAGTTAAAAAAGGAACATCAACATTATTCTCTATCAGAACTTTAAATTAATAATTCGAAATAATATGTTATTTAAATATTGTCATTTGGGAAAAAAATCCTTCGAAAAATGGACATAAATTTTTATAGAAATCCATGTTAACATTATAAATATAGTGGAAATAGAAAAAGAAATACATATACTACGATGAATTAAAAAGGTGGATATGTGGTTTTTTAAATGAAAATGAAGGAATGATACATTTTATTGTGCAAAGAGTAACAAAGTATGCAATAACTTGTTCATTATTTCACATAAAATTACATTTTGAGGAGGGTGAAAATGGAGTTTGATACAGTTACGGTAAGCAGATTAATTACTGCTATGACTCTAATTTTTCATATTGTTTTTGCTACATTAGGTGTAGGAGTACCATTATTTATTTCTTTAGCTGAATTTATTGGAATTAAAAAGAAAGACAAACATTATGAATTATTAGCTAAACGCTGGTCCCGTGGTTTTGTAATATCTGTAGCTATAGGTGTGGTTACAGGGACGGCTATAGCCTTACAGCTATCTTTAGTATGGCCTAACTTTATGGAGCTTGCAGGTAATGTAATTGCATTGCCGCTGTTTATGGAAGTCTTTGCATTTTTCTTTGAAGCAATTTTCCTGGGGATTTATTTATATACTTGGGACCGATTTAAAGGGAAATATACACACTGGTTATTATCTTTACCTGTCATCATCGGTGCAGGTATGTCCGCAGTATTCATTAGTACAGTGAATTCATTTATGAATTCACCAGACGGATTTACAATGGTGAATGGTGAGTTTACTGCTGTAAATCCATTGCAAGCAATGTTAAACCCGTCAACTCCAACAAGAGTTTTTCACGTCTTAGGAGGTTCATATTTAACAGTTGCTGCAATTTTAGCTACCATTGCTGCGTTTGCACTATTAAAAAAGAAAGGTGCTGCAGAATATCATAAGAAAGCATTAAAAATGACTGTTATTTCTATGTTTGTGTTCTCTATGCTAACTGCATTAGGTGGAGATTTATCAGCAAAGTATCTAGCTAAGCACCAGTCAGAAAAATTAGCAGCTGCAGAGTGGCACTTTGAAACAGAGGGAAATGCCGATCTAGTTCTGTTTGGATGGTTAAATGAAGACAATGAAGTCGTTGGAGCTATTCGAGTCCCAGGTTTTCTAAGCTTTTTAGCTCATGGTGATTTTACGAGTGAGGTACTAGGTCTTGAGGAAACCCCAGAAGGTGAGCGACCACCATTAATCATTCACTATTTGTTTGATTTGATGGTTATGATTGGCTTTTTCTTATTAGGAATTTCATTCCTATATCTAGTGTTAAGTAGATTTAAACGATGGGATGTCCATAACAAGTTTGTATTATGGTTACTCGCTTTAGGAGGCCCACTTGCGATGTTAGCAGTCGAATTTGGCTGGGTATTTGCAGAGCTGGGCAGACAGCCATGGATTTTAAGAGGATATATGACAGTGGAAGAGGCAGCAACTAAATCTCCCTATATTGTTCACATGTTTTTCTTATTTTTAGCACTATACTTAGTGCTTGGAACCCTATTTGTCCTTACTTTAAGGAAATTATTTAAAGATAAGCCTGTGGAACTCGAATTAGAGAAATACTACCCTGAACTTAATAAGGGGGATAAAAAATGAGCTATGAAGTAATTGGGATTAGTGTATTATGGATATTTTTATATGGATATCTAATAGTGGCATCCATAGATTTCGGTGCAGGCTTTTTCGCTTACTATGCAAAAGTTACGAAACAAGATCACATTATCAATAAAATTATTTCACGTTATTTATCTCCAGTTTGGGAGGTAACAAATGTATTTTTAGTATTCTTTTTTGTTGGTATTGTTGGATTCTTTCCATCAACAGCCTATTACTATGGATCAGCATTACTTGTACCCGCAAGTTTTGCCATCATTTTGATAGCTATTCGCGGTTCCTTTTATGCTTTTGAAAATTATGGGTCAAAACAAAGTAATATTTATATGTTTCTATATGGTGCAACAGGGCTATTTATCCCAGCCTCTCTATCGGTTGCCTTAACGATTTCTGAGGGCGGATTCATTACAGAACAAAATGGACACGTATCATTAAAATACTTTGAGTTATTTACTAGTCCATTGGCTTGGAGCATTGTTGGTTTGGCTATTGTCTCTGTCCTGTTTATTAGTGCGAGCTTTATAACGTACTATGCATCAAGAGCAAATGATATACCGGCACTTCATTTAGTAAGAAAATGGGCACTTTTTTGGGCAACACCAACCATTATTATGGCACTTACAACCATGATAGCTTTAAGTCAGCGCAATCAGCAAAATTACGAAAATATGATTGATTTATGGTGGGTTTTTGGTCTATCGATGGCATTTTTCTTAATTGCGATTAGTCTATTGTATATTGGCAAGTATTATGGTGTTGCTTTTATAGCGATTATGCTGCAATTTCTTTTTGCCTTTTTTGGATACGGCATGGCCAAGTTTCCATATTTACTATATCCGCAAATCAGTATAGAAAATAGTGTTACAAATCCTTCGATGGGAATTGCACTTATTGTTGCATTTATAGCTGGACTGCTATTATTAGTTCCTTCCCTGATTTTGTTAATGCGTCTGTTCTTATTTGATGCAGATTACGCGAAGGGTAAAAAATAATGAGATTGAACAAAGGGCTGAATTGATTATGCAAAAATTAAAGCAGACCATCTGGTTATATAAAAAAAGAATTTTTCTTTTAATGGGATTAACATTAATACTTGGTATAGCCGTTATTACACAGGCTTTCGCAATGACGAATATAGTGGATGGTGTCTTCTTGAATCGTCAAACCTTTTCAGCAGTTATACCATGGTTAATCCTATTATTATTCATACTATTGATTAGATCTAGTTCTGATTATCTAAGTAAACGTATCGGTGTTTCCATTGCGAGCGATGTAAAGAATGCTACGCGTAAAGAATTATTAACGAAATATGCTGGTAGCTCTATTCAGTTAGCAGAAAAAGGGCAAACAGGTAAAAAGGTTAGTATGCTGCTTGATGGTGTGGATGAGATGGATAGCTTTTATAGTCAATTTATTCCGCAAGTGATGCAGAGCACCTTTGTACCGATTTTAGTGCTAATAATCATTTTTACACAACATATCAATTCAGGTTTAATACTATTAGTTTCCGCTCCTTTTATTCCGATCTATATGATTATCATCGGAATTAAAACGCAAAAAAAATCAGAAGAGAAGTTAGAAAAACTAGCTTCTTTTTCTGGTAACTTTTTAGATGCATTAAAAGGGCTTGTTACGTTAAAGTTATTCGACCAAACAAAGCGTCAAAAAGACGAATTAGAAAAGAGTAGCTTAAGTTTTCGTGATACAACTCTTGATATATTAAAGATAGCTTTTACACAATCCTTTGCACTGGAACTTATCTCTATGCTAAGTATAGGAATTGTTGCACTGGAATTGGCTATACAGATGATTATTTATGAAAACATGTCATTCTTCACGGCCTTTTTAATTCTTATATTAGTTCCTGAGTTTTTTACTTCATTAAAAGAACTAGGAACAACATTCCATAATGGCAGAGCAAGTATGGGAGCGACGAAAAAAGTATTAGAAGAATTTGAGGAACAAGAAAACTTGTTGTTATGGGGAAAAGAAGAGCTGCCAAAGCAGGATGTTCCTCCAACTATATTCCTTGATCAAGTAGGATATACCTATCCTGTTGGGGACTTTCAATTAAAGCCGGTCACTGCTACGTTCTTGCCAAAACAAAAGATTGCCATAGTTGGTGCAAGTGGAACAGGGAAATCTACTTTACTTAACATATTGGCAGGAATGATAACTCCAGATCATGGGTCAGTTAAAATTAATAGTAGAGAGCTGACTAACTATACAGAAGCTTCCTGGTTAAATCAGATCTCTTACATTTCACAGCACCCTTATATTTTTTCTGGTACGATAGCTGAAAATATATCAATGGGGATTACAGATAAGGTAGACGAAACAGCTATAGAAGAGGCTGCAAGATTGGCTGGGCTTTTACCACTTATAAAATCTTTAGAAAAAGGGTTTCAAACAGAAATAGGGGAAGCAGGCAGGGGATTATCTAGCGGCGAGAAACAAAGGGTATCCATTGCCAGAGCCTTTCTGAAAAAACCGAATATAGTTTTACTTGATGAGCCAACACGAGGACTTGATCTTGCTACGGAAAGTATCTTGCAGCAATCGATTGAAATGCTAAGTGAAAAGGCGACTGTTATAACGGTAGCACATCGATTGCATACCATTAAAAATGCAGATCAGATTCTCTATCTAGAGAATGGGCAGTTACAAGCAACTGGTACGCATGAATACTTGGTTGAGAATATCCCAGCATATAAAAAAATTGTTACCATTCAAAAAGGGGGGGCTAAACAATGAGCGCTTTGCTAAAAGTAATTAAACTAGTTTTAATAGAGAAAAAAGATATCGTTATTGCGGTTATCTGTGGCTTTATTGCTGGAATTAGTAGTGTAGGTTTATTTGCAGCAAGTGGTTATCTTATTTCTAAATCGGCCTTAACCCCTCCCTTTTATACATTAATTGTATTAACATCAACTGTAAAATTATTAGGTCTAGTTAAAGCAGGGGCAAAATACGGAGAGCGTCTTTATTCCCACAGAGCAACATTTACCATTTTAAGTAATTTGCGAGTGGCTTTTTTTGAAAAATTAACTCCACTTGTTCCAAATGTTTTTCAAAAGTATAGAAGTGGAGATTTACTAGCACGTGTAGTTGGAGACGTAGAAAGTTTACAAAATTTCTTTCTGAGAGTTTTTTACCCACCAATGGTGTTATTACTTGTTTTTATTAGTACCATTTTCTTTGCTAGCTTCTATTCAATGGAGATTGCTGTAATCCTTTTAATTGGATTTTTATTGACCACCGTCCTTATTCCAGCGCTATTTACCTTAAGACAAGTGAAGATTAATGGCAAAGTTAGAAATGAACGTGGTGAATTATCCACATATATTACAGAAATGATGTTTGGCTTTCGTGATTTAAAGTTATTTCAACAATTACAAACAAAACAAAATCATTTAATAAGTCAATCAGAAGCCTATATTGCTCAACAAAAAGCTGAAAATATAAATAAAATATCCAGTCAATCTTTTAATGGATTTATTACCTTTGTAGTCAGCTGGTTTGTCTTAGGCTTTGGAGCATATTTAGTTACGAATGGTACATTAGAAGGGATATTTTTGGCAATGCTAGTCATGGTTTCCCTTACTGTCTTTGAGCCTGCAGCACCAATGGCCGTCTTTCCAATCTATATGCAAGAAAGCAGTGATGCTTCCAAGCGTTTATATGATGTAGTAGAAGACCCAGACATACAGGTTAATGAGACTAAGGCGACTATATTTAAATTACCGGATAATGCCCCATCACTACACTTTAAAGAAATCCAGTTTACACACCAAGGCGATTGGCGGACAACAATCCCTAATCTTTCATTAACGATACCATCTAAATCGAAAGTAGCAATTGTAGGTGCAAGTGGTTCTGGAAAATCCACATTACTGCAAATTGCCTTAAAGTTACTACAAGTTCAAAACGGTAAAGTATTCTGGGATAAACAAGATACAGCAAGTATTGCAGGCGAAGCAATCTGGGAACAAGCAAAGGTAGTGTTGCAGGAAAATCATTTCTTTTATGGTACCATCCGAGAAAATCTAAAATTAGCTGGAGCTGAACTTACAGATGATCAGTTGAAAGCTGCCTTAACTAACGTAAATCTTGAACAATTTTCATTAGATCAGCAAGTATTAGAAAACGGTGAAAATCTTTCAGGAGGAGAAAAACAGCGATTAGCCATTGCTAGAGCTTTCCTAAAGAAAGGACATCTGTGGTTATTAGATGAGCCCACTTCATCATTAGATGCACTGACAGAACAAAGTATTTATCAGCGACTTTTCGAATATGCAAAAGAGGATACTTTAATACTAATCAGTCATAGGCTGCAAGGATTAGACAGAATGGATCTAATTATTGTAATGGACCAAGGAAATATTATAGAATCCGGTTCCTATCAAGAGCTTATGAACAAACAAGGATACTTCTATGAAATGAAAACATTAGAAGAAAGTTTACTATAAAAAAGTATAAAAGTTAATATTAATACAGAGAACCTTGTGAAGAAATGTACTTAAATAATACCAATTCCAATAAATCCAGCTGTGAATAGCTGGATTTTTTTATAATAAGCTGGATTATATTCTTGTTGGTAAAGGAGCTTACTTATAAGTGAAATTGTTTGTAAGGATTTACCCATAAATAAGCACAAAAAAGCCTCCAAGTAGAGACTTTTATGGTCCTCCTATCCCATATGCTACTAACAGCAAAAAAGTAAACAAAGATAACAGTACAAAAAAGATGGAATTAGAAATAATACTGAAAACCATGATTGGCTTATCTTTCGTTTTTATTCCTAATATCATTGCTACTATAAACCCAATGTCGATTATAAAATATAGGGTTATACTAACCAGCATATGTACATTGGGAAAGTATCGAAAAACAGAGAACACTATAAATGCTAAAACAAGTAAAATAACAGTAAGTGCAATTGGGTTAAAACCTTTTCTAATTTCCTGAGTCTGTTCACTCATATTTTTTTACACCTCCTTAGATACCTAAAAAATGGGTTACAGTACAGTCTAATCACCTTTTTAATACTATTACGGTTCTGAAATTCCATTTGCCAATGCTAAAAGAAATGTAATGATTGACATTATCACAATTAAAACAGGACTTGATACTATGCTAACAACAAACAGGGCAGAGTTTATCCTGTTTTTAAAAGATAAAATAAAGGCTACAATGCTTCCGGCAATAACTATTAAATAGCAAATTACCACTTTATCTAAACTAAATGTATTAGGATGATGTCTAGAAATATACAACACTACAATTACAGCAATAAATGCATGCACTAATTATAATGGATACAAAATTATTTTGTTTTTCCTTCCTTAGAACAGTCATTTAATCACCTATGAGTAATTTTATCAAATTATTGTAATTTTTACCAACTAAAACGATGTATTCTAAATGTTAAAAATTGGTATAAAAGGAGGCTGAGGTGATTATGGCTAAACCCTATAATGATTAGAGAAGATTATAAAAGAGTGACTATGCTTTTGAAAAGGCAGGGGCCTGTCCTTGTGAAACAATCTGTGTAGGATAGTTTAATAGTGAAACTTTAAAAATTCTCATACGTATTTAAAAATACAGCAAATGCTGTGTAAATGAAAGGGATGGTTTTACTATGTTATGGATTTTTTCTCAAGATAAACAAAGTTTGATAAGTGTAAAAGAGGTTACTGTAGAAGGAAAAAAAATAGTAGGCAGTTCAAATGAATGGAATAAAGCTTTAGGGAAGTATGAATCTAATGAAAGAGCATTAGAAATTCTTCATGAGATATTTATGAAAATACAAGAAAGCAATGATATTTCTGTGACATACACTATGCCTATAAAATAAAAGTTGATTTTTTAAGGTAGCGGGGCACTAATCCAAGAAGGATTAATGCCTTGTTTTTTTATGTCTTTTCTGAAGCTGCAATGAATGGTTAGCGTAAGCGTAATTCTTCACAACAAAAAATCAGCAAGAATTGGATAAGTGGCGTATCCATAATGAAAAAGGGATAATATCCTATATTAGGTGAAGCCTTCATTAACAGACCTTCTTAAAGGTGTTCCATGATCCTGGTACACCTATTTTATTTTTGTGAAGAAGAAGAGGATTTCCCATGAGGCCTAAGTTTTAAGAGTTAAGGTGTTTATAATTGAGGGAGATTAGTGCAATAAGAATGTCAATAAATTTAAGTATCTAAACGAAGCAGTTTAGAGATATAATAAACACACATACAAACAAAAGGGAATTTACTGAAATATTAGGATGAAGAGAAAAAAATGACTACTCCGGATCTATATTCAAAGTTAGTTTTAGCACCTACATACATACTTGTATTAATAATATCAATTCTTTATCTGTTATTAAATTTTAAGAAAAAAGGGTTCTTTGCATTTACGTTTAAAATATATGCGATATTTATTTTAGGTAATTACGTATTAGCACTTTATTTTCGTTTTTTAGTTAAGTAAAAAAATTCACTAACCACCTTATTTGGTGGTTTTTTCATGTTATAAATGAGATTGAGTAAAAAATATATATAAAACATCCCTAATCGCTAATACTTATGTTATCATTAGTGTAATATTATACTTTTATATAAAAATTACACAAGGGGAAAAGTTTAATGCAAAAGAGTCACTTAGTTTTATGGCTGTTAATAATTACTGCAACAGCATTAGGAGTATATGGACAATCACTAGCCTATTTTCTTGAGGGGATAATTAATACGACAGATAGCATTTATTACTTAACTATAATTACTGTAATTAGCATAAGTATATGCTTAGTTACTCCCGTAATAGGATTTTGGATGATAAAATTAAAAAAAGTTGAAAAAAAATACAGTCTTTTATACATTTTTGTTTTTGGAACAGTAGGAACCTTTGTATCAATGTGGTCATTATTTGTTTGTGCAATGTGGTGGGGGTAATTTATGTATTGCTAAGGTGCATTCATATACATATTGTCATCTCTTAAGGTGTTGGTGTTGCCCTTATTATAGAACTATCTGGCTGTAATAAGTGAAGAGGGCCATCCTAATGTCATAAATGAAGTATATAATAGTAGAACAAGGAACATAACAACCACTTACAATAGATTGATAAGTCTGGTACAATAGTTGTGCTTATTTTACCAACTGTTTTATTGTAATAGTTTTGATTCATGGAGAGTGTAGTAATGAAAAGGTTCTTAACAGCCACACTATCTGTTGTTTTATTTGCAGTATTATATTCTTGTATTTACTATGCACCTGATTTTGGTTTCTTTTGGTCCATTTTATTACTTTATAGGAATACCGGTATCACTACTTATAAATGTTGGCATGGAAAACATAGTAATAGAATCAAAAAAGGTAAGATATTTTCTCGTTTTGGGAATGTATTCAGTAGCTGTTATTCTTGCTGGTGTTCTATTTTTAATTATAGGGTCTCACTCTTTCCTTATTAAAGATGCCATTATATTTTCAATAATAGGAATCATTGCATCAAATATTTATTTTCATTTATCATTGTTGTTATCAAAAGTAAATTTAAAACCAATATGAATTTTACATGGAGACAGCTACTATTATGTGGCTGTTTTTTATGTAATTAGGGATTATTCCTTTTAATGATGAAAGTAAAAAACAGACACTTGTGAAAAAATGCACTGCTGTTTTACTTAAAAGAATAAGCTTAAATTTCTTGTGAAACCTCATCCATTCCATTCTGGAATTAAATTGGCACTTATAATTTATTAGAGTACTTAATAATAATTGATAAAATAAAAGCAGTGGAATTAACATTTAGTTGGTGGGAAGGGGAAGTTATATGGATACAAAGATGGCGCGAAATAGGGCTGTGTTATCAGGAAAGTTAACTAATGTTCTAGATTCTAGAACGTTAGCAAACTCTCACAAAAGGCTTAAGGAAGTACTGACTGAAGGTATGACAATTCTCGATGTGGGCTGTGGCACAGGATCAATAACATATGGAATTGCAGAAGAAGTGGGTCCTAATGGTCGCGTGGTAGGGATCGATAGCAATCCGAATCTAATAAAAAAAGCCCGTCAAGCTTATGGCGAAACACCAGGATTGTTCTTTGAAACAGGTGATATCTATAATCTCCCCTATGATCAAGAATTTGACATCGTTACTGCATCAAGGGTTTTAATTTGGTTATCGGAACCATTAAAAGCATTAAAAAAACTGACTTCTGCTACTAAAATAGGAGGTCGTCTAATCATTGTGGATTACAATCATGAGAAAATTAATTGGCAGCCACAGCCGCCCTCAAGTATGCTTGCCTTCTACTCTGCCTATTTGAAATGGCGTTCGGAAGCAGGTATGGACAATTCGATTGCCGATAATCTCCCCAATATGTTTCAGAAAATAGGAATTGGAGAAATTACCGTAACTCCCCAACACGAACTAACAACGAAACCTCATCCTGAATTCCAAACTCGCATTGGAATTTGGGCAGATACTGCTTCAAGCAGAGGAATTCAAATGGTAAGAGACGGTTTCATAACGGAAAAAGATTACCTAAGGGCAGAAAATGAATATCGAGAATGGATGGTTAGGGATGCTGAATCATTAATGATGTATATGTTAGCTGTTGAAGGGAAGCGGCTTAAATAAATTAACCTCATTCTGAATCTTTAAAAGAGCTGCATTTATTTGCAGTTCTTTTTATCAGGAAAATGGCAGCATTCTTGTAATATCGGATAAAAAAAGTAGAGTATTCCTTTAATGATGGGGAATGATTTTTTTATGAGATAAAATGACAGGCTGGTTTAAGTAAATTAATTAACAAAGTAAGTAATTTAGTTGATTAGCTGCATAGTAAGAAAAACACCAGTTATAAGATTCATATAATTTTTATATTACACAGATCTAAACGCCTAAATGGATAGCCTTCAGACTCTTTAGGTCTTATTATTCATTTGGGATAAAATGATGGAAATATATTGTTTAATTATGAATTAATGTTATTATTACTTTATAATTACTTAATCGATAAATTAATAAATAGATTAAATTACTTTACTCTACTCTTATGCTTTTAACTCTTACTTTTTTATAGAAAGGAGGTATATGTAAAAAAAGAAAGAGTTAAAATAAAAATTTTAAAATATTGGGGGATTGGTTGTGAAAAAATTATCAAGTTTTATTCTAATTTTACTGTTAGTTACTTCTGCTTTGTTTATTACTGATTCAAAAGCAAGTGCTGCTTCGGGATTTTATGTAAGCGGTACCACTTTATATGATGCTACGGGTAAACCGTTTATTATGAGAGGTGTAAATCATGCTCATTCTTGGTTTAAAGAAGATTCAGCAGCTGCTATTCCAGCAATAGCAGCAACTGGAGCAAACACAGTAAGAATTGTTTTATCTGATGGTGGACAATACACCAAAGATGATATTAATACTGTTAAAAGCCTTTTGTCATTGGCAGAAAAAAATAAACTGATTGCAATTCTGGAAGTTCATGACGCAACAGGAAAAGACGATGTGGAATCTTTAAATCGTGCAGTCGATTATTGGATCAGCTTAAAAGACACATTGATAGGCAAAGAAGATAAAGTGATAATAAACATTGCGAATGAATGGTATGGTACTTGGGATGGTGCGGCATGGGCAGCTGGTTATAAACAAGCTATTCCAAAGTTACGGAATGCAGGCTTAAATCATACTCTAATAATTGATTCTGCTGGATGGGGACAATACCCAGCTTCCATTCATAATTATGGAAAAGAGGTATTTAATGCGGATCCATTGAAAAATACAATGTTCTCCATACATATGTATGAGTACGCTGGTGGGGATGCAGCAACTGTTAAGTCAAATATTGATGGTGTCTTAAACCAAGGATTAGCTTTAATAATAGGAGAGTTCGGACAAAAACATACAAATGGAGATGTAGATGAAGCAACCATCATGAGTTATTCAAAGCAAAAAAATGTCGGTTGGCTTGCATGGTCTTGGAAAGGAAATAGCACAGATTGGAGCTATCTGGATTTAAGCAACGATTGGTCGGGTAACAGTTTAACTGATTGGGGTAATACGGTTGTTAATGGGGCAAATGGGTTAAAAGCCACTTCAAAACTAAGCGGAGTATTCGGTAGCTCAGCAGGAACAAATAATATATTGTATGATTTTGAAAGCGGTAATCAAAACTGGACTGGATCAAATATCGCGGGTGGACCTTGGCCTACAACAGAATGGGCAGCAGGAGGCAAACAGTCATTAAAAGCTGATGTCCAACTATCTTCAAATTCCACCCATTATTTATCCCTATCTCAAAGTTTGAACTTTAGTGGGAAATCTAAGTTGAAAGCTACTGTTAAACATGCAAACTGGGGAAATGTCGGCAATGGAATAACTGCAAAACTATATGTTAAAACGGGTGGAGGCTGGAAATGGTTTGATAGTGGAGCAACAAAAATATCTTCTGATACGTCTCTAACACTTGATTTAACTACTATCTCTAATATCAATGACATTAAAGAGGTGGGTGTCCAGTTTACAAGTTCATCTAACAGTAGTGGTCAAACATCGCTTTATCTAGACAATATAACAACTCAATAAATGTTAGAGCTAATCCTTACAACAGTGAAGGATTAGCTTTTTATAGCAGCACTTAGTGAGCAATAGTTATACAATAAGAGAGCCGCCGATTGCTCCAGTAATAACTATTACCCATGGAGGAACTTTCCAATATACTAGCAGACTAAACAATATTGCTGCCAAAGCAAAATCAGGGGGAGAAAGTATGGAGCTAGTCCATATTGGATCATAAAAGGCTGCAATTAAAATCCCCACAACTGCGGCATTTACACCCATTAGGGCGCCGTTTATTTTTGGATTACGCCGTAATAAATCCCAAAATGGTAAGAAACCCACTATGAGCAAGAAACCCGGCAGGAAAATTGCAAATGTAGCGAATAAACCACCTTGCCATCCATATATAACAGTCCCGAGATATGCAGCAAAAGTAAATAATGGACCAGGAACAGCTTGGGCAGCACCATATCCTGCTAAAAATTCACCTTTATTTAACCAACCAGCAGGGATAAGTTCATTTTGAAGTAATGGCAAAACAACATGTCCACCACCAAAGACTAATGATCCTGAACGGTAAAAACTATCAAATATGGCTATCCAATTCGATGAGGTTATTTCTCTTAACAAAGGTAAAAGAAACAGTAAACTAAAAAAAACAATCAAACAACAAATAGAGAGCCATTTAGAAATGGAAAACTGTAGTTTTGTTTTATAGTCGTTATCTGGTTGGCTTCTATATAAAAGAAAGCCGATAATCGCTGATAGGAGTATAACGCCTATTTGAGTAAATACAGATTGCCAGATTAGAGTTCCAACTAATGAAAGTAAAGCAATTGTTTTTCTCTTTATATCTGGGGTTAAACTTTTTGCCATTCCTAATATAGCTTGAGCAACAACTGCGACTGCGACAATTTTTAGACCATGTATCCAGTCAGCTTCACCCACAAACCTTCCTCGGAGAAATAAAGCAAAAATTATTAATGCTAAAACAGAGGGAAGTGTAAAACCAATAAACGAAACAATACCTCCAAGAATGCCTCCCCGTAAAACACCAATGCCAATTCCAACTTGACTGCTAGCTGGTCCGGGTAAGAACTGACATAAAGCTACTAAGTCAGCATAACTTTTTTCATCCATCCATTTTCTTTTACGGATATATTCATTATGAAAGTAGCCAAGGTGAGCAATAGGTCCCCCAAAAGAAGTAAATCCAAGTTTACTAGAAACCAATAGGATTTCTAAAAGAGATTTAAATCCCTTATAATGTTTGCTATTCTTCATTTGCTCTCTCTTTTCAATCTGAATTTATAAGCAAAAGTGTAACAGTTTAGGAATTTTATACAATAGTATATACAGTAAATTAACAATATCTTAACTTTTGAATTTAATTTATCAGCCTTAGACTAGTATTACAGGATACTCACTTGCTATAAACAAAAAGGCATATACTGGAATATCAGCATATGCCTTTTTTATTATTAATCTAAATCCTCTGTCTCATCGATTGAGCTGTCTGTAGAAGCATCACCGCTAGTGTCAACCGCTGCATATTCTTGCTCTACCTTCAGCTCTTGTCCGTTTGCAAATTCTGCTTTAATACTGATTTTAATAAAGGATTGTAATCCTGTTATTTCTTTAATTTTATTAATAAGTTCTTCATCAGTTGCAGTATGTGTCAAACCAGTCGTAAATTGTGAGAAGAAAGTATTTGCATTTGGAATGCCGATATTATCCTTTACCATTAACTTAGATTTTTTGCCAAGCTTGAATTGAATCTTAAACTCTTTGTCGTTTTCATTCAATAACACAACTTTTAGCTCGTCCAATTCATAACTGTTGCGTATACCATCTTTATCTAAGTCTTCATCAGCATCTTTGATTCCGTCATTGTCACTGTCTTTATCTTTAGGATTATATCCAAGGTCAAATTCAATGCTATTAGTTAATTTATCCTTATCTGTATCTTCATTTCCGTCATTAAGTCCATCTTTGTCTGTATCTACTAATGTTAAGCTAGTACCCACGTAGATTTCCTCTTTGTTTGTGAGATTGTCACCATCTTCATCTTCTTGTGAATCAATGATTCCATCATTATCTGTATCTGCTTTTAACGGATTGAGCTTCCATTTAACTTCTAGACCGTTTATAAGTCCATCTTTATCCTTATCTTCGTTGCTGTCAGAAATCTTATCCCCATCAGTATCCTTTTTAATTGGATTTGAGTTAAGCTGGTATTCGAGCACGTTAGATAATCCATCTTTATCAGGATCTTTTTTAGCTGCTGCTTTTCCATTCCCAAGCTTGTATTTCTTTTGCCAGTCATCTGCTATCCCGTTTTTATCTTTATCGACAACTGTACTTTTCTTTGCCTCAGTTTGTAACCCTTGAGAAAAAATCAAGGACGTTGCCAAAACACCAATTGCTAACTTTTTCATTTCTCATTCACTCCTTATTTATTGTGAACGGCAGCTGGCTGACATAGCTTGGCATCACCTTAGTCCCTATAGCTTTGCGCCCCTAATTTTCATTAGGTTTGCCCCGTTTAATGTGAGTATACAAAGGGTGTCGAATTTTGTCATTATTTATTTTTCCGAAATATATTACCTTGTTAAAGGAGCTGTTTTTTGGTTTTTGTTAGTACAAATTTTTATATAGGAATCGGTTCCTATATGATTAGTGAAAGTACATTTTCTTAAATTAAAAGAGGGTGGCTATTAACTGCTATCCTTAAATCGCTGTTCCAAAAATCCTTTGAGAATAAAAAAAATGGCTAAGGCATGATGAAAGAATTGGATAAAAGAAACGCACGTCAAGAAGATATATTTAAGCAGAGAAGACAATCAGGCTGTTTGCGCTGATTGTTTCCAATTTATTTGTGCATTATTTATTTATCCTTAATTTGGTTACTACTTTATTATTGATATGATTATTTTCGACTTTTTCTTTTACCCATAAACAAACATCAAATTTTTTATCTTCTACAAATTCATCCTTTAACTGCTTCATACTAGAAATATCACCATTAAATACTGTACTATCATCGATTAAAACCTCATACGATTCATAGGAAGCTTCAGGATTAACATCTTCTTCTCCTACAATGAAACTTTGATCACCTACTGCAAGAATGACTCCTTGAAAATCAGCATTGGAATGATTAGTTTTATTGCAGCCAATTAAAAACAATACGATAGTAGCTGCAATAAAAAGAGGTGGTTTTTTCATTCTGTCCCTCCCGTATTATTAATAATTTAATCTCTAATATTTATGGGGGTTTTTAGCTAACTCAAGTTAGATTTAGAAGACCATTTTGATGCAACAAACTACTTCCTTAATATCGTATTAATATGAAGCGTTATTCTTTTATTAGAAATTCATTCTTTGTATTAACTATTAATAGTTTATTATTATCTAATACTATTTCCAGTGGGAAAATAGCCGAATATTTTTCTGAAAAAAGCCATTTTCTATCTGGTTGAGCTAATATAACAAATATCCCTTTATGTTTTTTCCCCATAAAGTTTAAATATTTATCACTAATTGAATTATTATCTCGTTCAAAAATCCCGTTATTAATCATTTTTTGGCCAGTTTGCATTACATCTTCAACGACAAGACCAATTTCAGAAATATTAAGGATACTTTCTGGAGTAAATGGAAGGTTACTATTGGAGTTTATCCCATATCTTGCAATAAATTCAACTATATTACCAGAAGGATCATAGAAATAAAATGCATGGGCAGGTAGATGAGAGAAATCAACTTCATCTTCTCCATTTTCAGTTAATAAATTTAATCTCTCCTTAGTCCATTGTTTCGCTTCACTAAATTTATTAGCGGGAATATTAAATGCAAAATGATAAAATGGGTTATTCGAAGCACTCTGATTAGTAAACGTTAATTTGCTTGAGCCTACCATTATTTGAAAATTATTGTCATCCTCATCAACTAAAGTAAAACCAAGCGTTTTAGTATAGAACATCTTTGTTTCTACTAAATTATTTGAGTGTAAAGTTAATGATTTGATTTCCATTGTTTTTTCCTTTCTCTAATTATTTAAAATAAAGATACCACATACTGGAATAATTTAGAATTTTAAGAACTTGAAAGTTTTAGTTATTGAAAAGGAGGATAGAAATGAACTTAATCAAGCGAGGGTAATCTAAAAAGGTGTAGCCGTGTATGTTATTAGTGCAACATGATTCAAAGAGGGGAGAGTAGTACAATGTACCAAAAGCTAGAAAGGCTCCCATATACACGACTAATAAAAAATAAGAATCAGTTTATGTTCAAAAAATAAGCAGAGAAAAATCTCTGCTTATCCAGGAAAGATGATTATCTATTTAATTGTTTTCTAGGTCTTCTAACTAGTTCTCCGCCACAGTTTGGGCAAATTTGTTTCATATTTTCTGTACAAGGTTCGCAAAATGTACATTCGTGAACACAAATATAAGCAATTGAGCTTTCCGCTAATAAAGAAGTACAGCGTTCACATTCTTTTCTCATTTCCAAAGCCATTATTATATTCCTCGCTTTTCAATTGTTTTAGATAAACATGCTTCTGCACTTAAACTCGTTTTACTATTCTCTGTAAGAATCATGTGATGGTGTATACAAGTCTTCCACTGAATTCCTGACAATTGAAAAGTGATCAACATTGTAATGGCCATGAAGAGTATCATTATGGTGATTTATAATTTGTTCTGCACGTAAAAAATCATTGTCTGTTGTTGAATGGGCGTCGCCTACTAATGTAACGTCAAAGCCATTGACAGTGGCTGTTCTAACGGCTGTATCTATGCAATGCTGTGTTTTACAACCAGCAATAACGATATGTTTTATGTTTTGTGATTTCAGATGCTTCAAAAGATTTGTCCCATGAAAGGGATTCGTTGCAGTCTTATCAAAGAAGATTGGATCAGAAGGCATATTAATTTCATTGTGAACTTGAAATCCGCTCCCTACACCTCCTGCAACTTCTGAATCTCTTACAAATAATACGGAGACATTTGCTTCTGCCGCCTTTTTGATTAATAAATTTATATTTTTAATCAGTTGTTCTTTATTAAAAACTACTCCTTCTTCTTGATTGCCATCAATTATTTCTTGCTGGGCATCGATGATTAGCAATGTTTGGTTCAAATTATTTTCCCCTATCAGAATTTGGGAAAACGCTAAGTAGTTAGATTACTTAATCGTAATCCCTCGATAGATTTTTACGTAAATATTTTTTTTATTAGTCATAATACCTACCTCCTACATTTTTTTATCAAAAGTATCTGAATTATCAGATGTTTAAATTGTAACATAATTATTTTCATGATAGGCTAAGTTGTAGAAGATAAATAATGAATTTTTCCTTTTATAATAGAAGCTTGGAAAAATATAAAAAGATTTTAATAGATGATTTGATAAAGCAAGATATTATAACCTATAGAATTAACTAATAGGCAACTATGCTTGGGTTGGTAACGGCTTTAGGAACTTGCTTGTTTTAGGTTATAAACTAACAGATTGGCAGTTTCTAGTAGTTAATTAGAAACTGTTTCCATTTTAAATCGTTTCCAATTTATATGTACATTTTCAATTTTAAATAAATTGTTGCAAGTTAAAAACACTATGTTATAATTCACACTATAAACATAGGAATTATATATTTTATGAGTTAAAGGACTAACTAGTATATTCTGGATTTCAACATGGGAGTGTTAACAAAAATGGGTTCACATGTTTTAGACTTAAAAATGTTGCAAAATAACTTTAGTACAGAGGAAATGCGTGCTGTATGGAATGATGAAAATAGATTACAGAAAATTCTTGATGTTGAAGCTGGATTAGCGTTGGCGGAAAGTGAACTACGAGTTATTCCCGAAAAAGCGGGAAGTGTAATAAAAGATGCTGCAAAAATAGAAAACTTCGAAATTGACAAAATAGCAGCAGAGGCTGCGAAGCTAAAACATTCATTAATGGCAACTGTTAATCACTTGCAATCACTTTCTGGTGAGTATGGTGAATTTGTTCATTATGGAGTAACTACTCAGGATGTAACGGACACAGGTATGATTCTTCAGTTGAAAGAAGCAAATCACATACTTAAACGAGATATTAAGAAAGTAGCGGAGCTTTTAATTGGATTAGCTTCTACCTATAAAGATACGCCAATGCCTGGAAGAACACACGGAATGCAAGGATTACCAACAACGTTCGGCTTTAAGATGGCAGTAGTATTAAGTGAGTTTGAACGTCATTTAGAAAGATTACAGGCTGTTGAAACGAGAGTCTTTACTGGTGTGCTAGCAGGAGGGGTCGGAACCTACGCAGCATTAGGCAGTATTGGTCCTAAAGTAGAAGCAAGAGCATTAGAAATTCTAGAATTGGATACCCCAGATATTTGTTGGCATTCCTCTCGTGATAGAGTTTCTGAATATGGTTCTGTACTTGGTTTGATAAGTGGATCTCTAGGGAAGTTAGGGAATGAATTTTATAATTTAATGCGTACAGAAATTGATGAGGTAGAGGAGCCATTTAAAACAGGAAATGTTGGCTCAACTACAATGCCTCATAAACGCAACCCGGCTATTTTTGAAGGTATCGCAAGCTTAACGAAACCTATTTTGCATAGTGTTGCATTGCTCCATGAATCATTAGTGATGGAGCATGAGCGAGATGCAATGAGCTGGAGAAGTGAATGGATTGCTTTACCTGAAATTTGCTTATATCTTTCTTCTCAGTTGAAAAGCACAATCACTGTTCTTGAAGGATTAGTAGTAAAACCTGAAAATATGATGAGAAACTTGGAAATGCAAGGTGGTCTTGTCCTGTCAGAACGTGTCATGTTTGCATTATCTGAAAAGGTTGGGAAGCAAACTGCTCATCACCTTGTGTATCAAATCTCTATGGAGTCAGTCGAACAAAAAGTCCCATTTAAAGAACTTCTGTCAGCAAATGAGAAAGTAGGCTCGGTGCTGTCGAAAGAACAGATTAATCAGCTGCTAGATCCAAGTCAGTATACTGGTCTTGCAAGCCAAAAGGTAGATGAGGTTATTCAATCTATTAAGAATGGAGGGTTATTAGTTGAGTAATTTGACCTTTCATCAAGCTACTAATAAGGATATCAAAGCATTACTAGATTTATCACTACGCGGTTATGCTTCCATCCGTGAGCTTGGCATTAATTTTGCAGCAGCCACTGCTGATGAGCAGCTAGTAGAAAAAAATGTCAATGAAAATATATGTTTTTATATGAAGGATGGCGACGAGATGGTAGCGACTGCTTCTATCCGTATGCCATGGAGCAGCCATCATGGGCCATATGAAATACCGCATATTTGGTGGGTTGCTGTTGCTCCTGAGTTTAAACGCAAGGGTTATGCATCAAAACTCTTAGATTTCATTGAAAATGATTACTTGCGAGACACGCTTCATTGTCCTTCTGTTTCATTAGGCACAGCAAAGGAGCATCCTTGGCTTGCAGACATGTATCTAAAGCGTGGCTATGAAAAGGTTGGAGAGTCCGATTTAGGTAAAGGACATGTAACAATCTATTTAGAAAAACTATTATTAGCAAAAACATATAAGAAAAGGTAGGAGACATCATGAAAAAGAAATTACTTGTAGTTATTACTATGGCAGTTATGTTGTTATTAGCAGCTTGCGGAAGTGGAAATGAAGAATCAGGGGATAGCAAAAAGAAAGTTCTTCGTGCAGGATCAACGGCACAAAGTTATCCGAACGGCTATGAAGAAGATGGTAAATTAATTGGATTTGACGTAGAAGTATTTGAAAAGATTGCTGCAAACTTAGGCTATGATGTGGAGTGGGTTAAAACGGACTTCGCAGGTTTAATGGGACAATTAGAAACAGGGAAAATTGATACTGTTGCAAACTTCGTTGCTGTAACGGAAGAAAGAAAAGCAAAATATAATTTCTCTGAGCCATATGCTTATGCTGGGGCTACAATTGTTACAAACAAGGACAATGATTTTGATAGTTTAGATGATTTAAAAGGGAAAACAGTTTCTGGCGTTTTAGGCTCTAATAATGTTGTAAATCTAGAAAATTTTGATCCTGAAATTATCGCAAAAACTTATGAAACACGCGATGGCGCAATGAATGACGCAATCAACAATCGTGTCGATGGCTATGTTAACTCAAAATCATCTTTAATTGCTGAGATTGATAAAGGCGATCTACCATTGAAGTTTGTTGGTGACCCATTTGTGTACGAAGATGTTTCTTTCCCATTCGCAAAAACAGAAGATGGTGAGAAATTAGCAGAAGCATTTAATGCAGAAATTAAGAAATTACGTGAGGATGGAACATTAGCAGAACTATCTAAAAAATACTTTGCCGGTGAAGACATCACAGTTAAGGAATAATTTGGAGGAACAAAATGAATCTTGAACTCGATTTTGGTTACTTTATAGAAATTTTTCCGGCGCTATTGAAATTAATACCATTCACCTTATTTCTTGCTGTCATATCCATGTTCTTTTCTGTTATTGGCGGCTTAATACTTGCTTTGATTACTAGGTCGAATATACCTGTTTTAAAGCAGCTTGCAACCATTTATATTTCATTTTTCCGTGCAATTCCAACATTAGTACAGCTGTTTTTAATCTATTACGGATTGCCGCAAATCTTCCCAGCTCTAACTGGAATGACCGCAGTTACAGCAGCTATTTTGGGACTCAGCTTAAAGCAATCGGCGTTTTTAGCGGAAATTTTCCGAGCAGCATTAAACTCTGTCGATAAAGGGCAAGTAGAGGCTTGTTTATCTGTTGGAATGACGAGGGCACAAGCTTTGCGCAGGGTCGTATTACCACAAGCAACTCGTAATGCGATTCCAGCGAGCAGCAACGTTTTTATTGGTCTAATTAAAGAGACTTCCCTAGCTTTTACATTAGGTATCGTTGAATTATTTGCACAAGGAAAGATATTAGCAGCAAGCTCCTTAAAATTCTTTGAAACATACTTAGCATTGGCATTGCTTTATTGGATTCTAATTATAATAGTTACTTTAATCCAACAAGTAATCGAAAAGCGAATGGAAAAACCGTATATCAGTTAAAGGAGTCTTACTATGATATCTGTAAAAAACTTGAAAAAGAGTTTCGGTAAAAATACCGTTTTAAATGGTGTTGATTTACACGTCGATCGTGGCGATGTATTGGCCATTATTGGACCGTCTGGATCAGGGAAATCAACATTACTACGCTGCTTAAATTTATTAGAAGTACCAGATGAAGGCACTATCCATATTGGAGAAACAAATGTAGATGTAGCTAAAATGGGACGAAAAGACGTCCATAATTTGCGACAGGAAACAGCGATGGTTTTCCAAAACTATAATTTGTTTAAAAATAAAACAGCTTTGCAAAATGTAACGGAAGCACTAATTGTTGCCAAGAAAATGAATAAGCAAGAGGCAGAGAAAATTGGTAAAGAGCTGTTAATAAAGGTAGGGCTTGAGGATAAATTCCATCAATATCCGTCTACATTATCTGGCGGTCAGCAGCAGCGTGTCGGGATTGCCCGTGCGCTTGCTGTAAACCCGAATGCCATTCTGTTTGATGAACCAACATCTGCCCTTGACCCTGAATGGGTTTCTGAAGTACTTCAAGTTATTAAAAATATTGCTAAGCAAAACACGACAATGATTATCGTTACACATGAAATGAAATTTGCTGAAGAAGTAGCAAACCGTGTCATCTTCATGGCAGACGGAAATATTGTCGAGGAAAATGATCCAAAGGAATTATTCCATAATCCAAAAAATCCACGAACGAAACAATTTTTAAAAACACTGGAAAGAGATGAATAATAATCATGAAAATGTCTCATGAACTATTAGAAGACTTAATTGGAAAAAGAAGATATTTACATGAAAATCCAGAGCTTGCTTTTGAAGAATTTAATACAACTGCTCATATTAAAAAGTGGTTACAAGAACACAATATATCCATTCTACCTCTTGATTTAGAAACAGGTGTTGTGGCGGAAGTTAAGGGTGCGTTTGCTGGACCGACTATTGCAATCCGCTCAGACATTGATGCCTTGCCAATTAAAGAAGAAACAAAGGTACCGTTTAAATCGAAAACAGACGGAAAAATGCATGCATGTGGTCATGATTTCCATACTGTTTCCATATTAGGAGCGGCGATTCTTTTGAATGAGCAGAAGGATAACCTGCACGGAACAGTGAGATTTATTTTCCAAGCAGCAGAGGAAGTTGCCCAAGGCGCGAAGCTTGCTGTCGAAAAAGGAGCATTAGAAGGAGTTTCTTCTATTTTTGGAATGCATAATAAACCGGATTTGCCAGTAGGTACTATTGGTGTAAAATCAGGGGGATTAATGGCAAGTGTCGATAAATTTAAGATTAATTTCCATGGTGTAGGCGGGCATGCGGGTATTCCTCATAACGCGATTGATCCTATTGTTATTGCTAGTCAATATGTAACCTCTGTCCAAACTATTATTGCTAGAAGACTGAATTTGTTTGATAATGCGGTCATTAGTATTACAAGTATCCATGGAGGAAACACATGGAATGTCATTCCTGACGTTGTAATGCTTGAAGGGACAGTTCGGACATTCCAGCCTGAAGCACGAGCAGCGATTCCTGGTCTAATGAAAAACTTAGCAGAATCGATTGCTCAAGGAAATGGCGGTTCTGTTGAGTTTATTTGGGATGATTATTTACCAGTAGTTAATAATGATGCCAACTTGGAGGGAATTGTTCGCGCTACTGCTGTCGAAGCTGGCTATAATGTTGTCGATGCTGTGCCTAGTGCCGGTGGAGAGGACTTTGCGTTTTATCAAACATACATTCCAGGCTTTTTTGTTTGGATGGGTGTAGATGGACCGCAGGAATGGCATCATCCACAATTTGATTTAAAGGAAGACGCGATTAAAGTTGCGTCTGAGTATTTTGCTAATCTAGCAGTAAATGTATTGAATAAGAAATAATGATGTCGGCTAACTGTTTTGAACAGGACGGTTTTTGAATAAAAGTAAATGCTTCGCAAGCGTAAACGACGAATTTATGTTTGCGAAGTACTGTTCTTCTAGTTATGATCTTTCTTCTGCAGATAGAAGAAGGATTTTATTTTTGTCAAAAGGGTTAAAAAGCAAAGGAGGAAAATCAACATGAACGAACAACCAAAAAAGGTGAAATTAGGTTTGTTTCTAGCTGGAACAGGTCACCATGTTGCTTCATGGAGACATCCACATGCTGTACCGAATGCATCTATGAATCTAACATATTTTAAAGATATCGCACAGACTGCAGAAAAAGGGTTATTTGACCTATTATTTTTAGCAGATAGCTTGTCTGTTGATGAAAACTCACATCCAAACATTCTAACTAGATTTGAGCCAATGACGTTGTTAGCCTATTTAGCGTCCGTAACTAGCCGTATAGGCTTAGTTGCAACAGCATCCACTACATATGAAGAACCTTTTCATGTTGCTCGAAAGTTTGCATCATTGGATCATATAAGCGCAGGACGTGCAGGTTGGAATGTTGTTACGACATCACTAGCTTCCACTGCAGAAAACTTCAATAAGACAGAGCATTTAGAACACAGTGCCCGCTATAGAAGAGCAACAGAGTTTATGGAAGTATCCAAGAAGCTATGGGATTCGTGGGAAGAAGACACATTAGTGATTGATAAAGAATCAGGACAGTTTATTGAGACAAGCAAGTTTCATCAAATCAACCATCAAGGTGAATTCTTCTCTGTTAGAGGGCCGCTAAATGTATCAAGATCGCCTCAAGGTCATCCAGTCATTGTACAAGCAGGGTCATCAGGTGATGGTCAGCGATTCGCAGCTAAATATGCGGAGATTGTCTTTACTGCTCAAGCAAATAAAGAGGATGCAATTACCTTTTACAATGACCTAAAAGGTCAAATGGAGATTTTCAACCGAAAGAAAAGCGATGTAAGTATTATGCCAGGATTAATGCCTATAGTAGGAGCGACGGAAGCAGAAGCCCAAGAAAAATATGAAGCATTGCAAGAGTTGATCATACCTAAAGCTGGACTTGCTATTTTAGGCAGATACTTCGGCGACATAGACTTTGCAGGCATTCCGCTCGATACAGAATTTACAGATATCAAACTTCCAGAGACTGTTAATGCTATCCAAAGCAAGCATGAAATGATACTAAAGAAAGCAAAAGAAGAAAACTGGACATTACGTCAGACTTATCAGTGGGTAGCAGGTTCGCGGGGACATCATATAGCCATTGGAACCCCAACTCAAATTGCTGATAAGATGGAAGAATGGGTTAGAGACGGTGCTGCTGATGGATTCAATATCATGCCTGCGCTTTTGCCAGATTCACTAACAGACTTTGTTACCTATGTCATTCCTGAACTGCAAGCTAGAGGAATCTATCGAACGGCGTATGAAAGTAATACATTACGAGGGAATTTAGGATTAGGGCTGCCGGTAAATTCATACTCAGAATAAGTTATTATGGAATACTTCAAGTAATTATTGAGATAAGGATAAAGAGGATTCTAGGGTGACTGTTAAGAAATTGAATATATATGATAGTAGTTTATTGAAACTCATGCCAGGTTACTTGGTGTGGGTTTAATTTTTATTGAAAGAGGGATTAGTCTGTTTTTATAATATTTAAATTCATTCTAAGAGTGATTAACGCTTTTCTTAAGTGTAAGCTCATTTATTTATTTGCGTGTAACTGTGTATTTAAGGAATTAGTGTATATAGAAACTAAAAAGAGTGAAATTATTTAATCATAATACTTAAAAAAGAGAGCTATACTTTTGGCTATTTCCCACACTTGTAATTTGCAGGAAAGTCAAAGATGGTAGATATCCCGAACCAACTATACCATAAGGGGGCGCAAAACTGCGTATATTATCCTATATAAGCTGAAAAAACCTGCAGATGAAACACAAATTTAAAGTGTTTCGACTACAGGTTTAAAATACAGCCTTCATTCTTTTTCTACACATCACTTTTCCATTAGTGAATAATTTCGCTTGATCTAGCTTTTTCTGCCGTTTTTTTCGTAGCATTAGCAAGTGGTTTTTTCAGGAAAACGGCAATTATTATTGCAACCACACCAAACAGGAGCAACATGCTTACAGTATGAAAAACTGTTTCATTTACCATTCCACCAACTGTTTCACGTAATAAGTTAATTGCATACGTAAATGGCAAGAAAGGATTTATGGCTTGGAAGAATGGTGGAGCAACTTGAATCGGGAATGTTCCACCTGCACCTGATAGTTGTAATACAAGGAAGATGATGGCGATTCCTTTTCCGATATTACCGAAAACCGAAACTAATGTATACACAATAGTCATGAAAACCATGCTGATAAGAATACTGGACAATACAAAAGCGGTTGGATTGGCTACATAGGCTTTTAAGATGAATATATCTCCTAATGTAACAATCAGACTTTGGAATAATCCAATCGTTAGAAAAGTTAAACCTCTACCAAAATAGATTTGATTAGAAGTATAAATTCCTTCTGGATCTCTGACATCCACACGCAGCAAGGAAATCAGTAATAATCCTCCAACCCATAAACTTAGTGTTGTGTAGAATGGTGAATTGGCAGACCCGTAGTTAGGTATTGGAAATAGAGAATGTTCATCTAAAACAACTGGGTTTGCCATAAAATCACTTTCTTCATTAATATCATTTTTTAACAGAGAGATAATTTCACCAAGATCATAATTATCTTCAAAATCCCGAATAGAATCTGCTGTATTAGTAAGGGTGTCCTTTAGGCCTGGTAATTCATCTCGAACTAGATTTGCAACCTTATGAACAGAATCTTCCAATCCCGGCAAATCATTTCTAATGATGGACGCAACCTTAGAAAGTTGTTTTTCTGCTTCAGGAAGGTCATTACGCACAAAGTCCGCTGCTACATGCACTTTCTCTTCTAAGGATGGAAATGTGTCTGTATAGAAGTCTGCGGCTTTATCTATTCCTTCTAAAACATCATCAATATTATCTTGAATGATGCTAGAAACTTCTTTAACCTCTTTTTCAATTGCAGGTAGATTGTTTTGAAGTTTTGATAAATTTTCCTGTGCAAGAGTGAGTGAATCTTTTGTAGTAACTAAAATTTCTTTAAGTTTCGGTAAGTTCTCTTGAGCACTTTTTAAATCTTCCCCAGCATTTTGTGTCGCTTCTTTCAGTGCATCTAGGGCATTATTAATGCTAGGTGCTGTTTGCGTATCATAACGATTAAGCATTGTAGTGCTCAGATTAATAGCTTCTTGAGATAATGTTAACAACTCTGTTGCTTCTTTATTTTCTTGGATAGTACCAAGTAATTCTTTTTCTTTATTAAAATTTGTTTGCAAAGATTGCAAGTCCGTTATTTCTTGTTGTAGTGTTGACTGCCCATTTGTAGTAGCAGTGTTTAATGTCGTAAATAAAACAATGGAACGATTTAGGCTGTCTATACTTGTTTGTACTTGTGCCTTTAATAGGGACGCTTTTTCTGTTATTTCTTGATCAGATAGTGAACCACTTTTAACTAAAGATGCATACTGATGTACAGCATCCGCTGTTTTTTGATATAAGAGCAGGTTTTGTTTATACACAGGTCCTATTGTATTAAAAGCTTCCTGATTTTCTTCCATAAAATCAGGAAGAACTTCTGCTATTTGTTGCCCATTAGTAATGCCTTGTTCTATTTCTTCTAAAGAGCCACTTGCAGTTGTAATAAATTCTTGCATCTTTTCGACATTAGTGACAGCTTTTGAAACAGTATCACTAATTTCGGAAAAATGAGTTTCTAATTCAGTTACTTTTCCTGCAACTTTTTCGATTTCAGGAGCTTTTTCCTGAAGCAGAAGAATACCTTCGCCTACTTTTTCAAGTTCTGGTAGTTTTTCTTCTAATAACAAAATATTTTCAGATGCTTCATTTAATTGTGGAATAGCTGATTCTAACGCTAAAAGTTTTTGCGCTTGTTCATCTATTTCAGGAATTTTTTCCTCTAGATTTAAAATCTTCTCAGATAAAGCATCCATTTGAGGAATATCACCCTCTAGTGTGAAGATTTTACTTTCGATATTACGAATAGTAGGTAGCTCTTCTTCTAATTTAATTCCCGCATCATTAAAGATAGTCAGAACAGATTCGCTGACTGTTTCCACGAAGCTTTCCTTTACAGACTGTACAATAGTGGAAGCACCGCTGGAAGTCATTTTTGGAGCAATGGCATTCAATTTCTCGTTGACCGTATATTCAATTTCAGGTTTTATTTGTTTATCCTCTAACACCGTACCTATTTTCTCAGAAAAGTCTTCCGGTATATAGAGACTTGCGTAATAAGTACCTTTTTTGACCCCTTCATCAGCTTCTTTTTTGCTGACAAATGTCCAGCCAAGCTTATCATTCGCTTTTAAGGTTGCAACAATCTCATCCCCAATATGAACTTCCTTATCACGAATAACAGCCCCTTCATCCTCATTGGTTATAGCAATCTTAATTCCGCTTGTGTTGGAATATGGATCCCAAGAAGCCTTCAAGTTAAACCAAGCATAGAGGGAAGGCAATATCATTAATGCAATGATTAAAAATAAAGCAACAGGAGCTTGGAAAATTCGTATCCAATCATTTTTGTAAATAGTAAATATGTTTCTCAATGACTTAATCACCCTTTGTTCATTATGCATGAATATTTATTATATGGATTACTCTACCATTTCATTCTTTGTTAAATTCTATATGCTGTCAATCAATTTTTTGAAAAAATAATAAAATAGGACCAGTACATATGTATTAGAAACCATATAATAAGACTGCATTTAGTGGTTTAATTCAAGGGATTTTATCTGGAATAAGAGGGGGGGGAAGACTTGTATTAAATAGAAAATGGTAGGAATATAGTTTAATATAAAATTATGTTAATAATGGGTATTTTTGCTATAATAAAATAAATTTAATGCTAAAAAAGTAAAATTATCAATAGTTAGTTTTATATCAACTATAATTTTTGCTGTAGTCCCAGCCTAGGTTATCGATTTGAAAATAGCTTTGGAGATTATTATTTTGGTTTTCCTGCAGATATTCCAGTTTATCATGGTGGAATGCTGTTTTCAGTTATCTCGTTTGGGCTTTTATTTATCTTTTATTGGATGTTTAAACTTATAGTCAAATTAGGAGTTTTTATAAGACCTGTGAAAAAAGGAAATATTGGTGATATTTAAAAGGAGCTGCTGCGGCAGCTCCTTTTCTTATGTAACAATCCTAGTTTTTTATTTCTTGGATCTTTTAATATTCAAAGGTAAAAAAATCTTTATGTAGATTCAACACATTAACTCGAAAAAGAAAACACAAACATCAATAATTAACATTATGAATTTTGATAATGATAAATATCTGAGTTGAATTATTGGTTATTTAAAATAACCTATGTTATTATCAATTTGAGATATCGCAATTCAAAATATATAAAAAGGGGATTTAAACATGAATTTTAAAGACAAAGTTATTATTGTAACAGGAGCAGCAGGCGGTATAGGGAAAGAAGTAGTGAAAAAAGTAGCGAATGGTGGGGCAAAGGTAGTACTAGTTGATTTAAACAAAGAAGCAATTGAATCGGTACAAGCAGAGCTTCAATTAACGGAAAATAATAGTTTAGTTGTACAAACTGACGTATCGAATGAAGAGAATGTTAAAAATTATGTAGACCAAACAATTGCTAAATTTGGTCGAATTGATGGTTTTGTTAATAATGCAGGAGTTGAAGGACCAGCTAAACTAATTGAAGAAATAACAGAAAAAGATTTTGATTTTGTCTATGGTATTAATGTTAAAGGTGTGTTATTTGGTCTTAAACATGTTTTGCCTGTGATGAAACAACAGAATGCTGGTTCTATTGTTAATACATCATCTGTAGCTGGGTTTACTGGAGCACCAAGTATGGTATTATATAATTCATCCAAACATGCTGTAGTGGGTATTAATAAAGTAGCAGCCCTAGAAGCAGCAACCTATAATGTCCGTGTGAATACTGTTAACCCAGGTGTCATTAATACTCAAATGATGCGTAATATTGAATCCAATGTTTCAGAAGATGCTGAAGCTGCAAAACATGCATATAATGATGCTGTTCCGATGAAACGATATGGTGAACCTGAAGAAGTGGCAAATGTAATTGCATTTTTACTATCAGATGAATCTTCTTACGTTACTTCATCTTCCTATACTATTGATGGTGGTTTATATAACGTTTAATAATAATGAATGTCGAATAATCAAGCTAAAGGAGTAGGTGTATTTCTACTCCTTTTTTTGTATTACTTTCTTAAGTCACAAACCCGGCAGTGTTGTGAGATAAGGAGGATGTAAGATATTAGTTTTGATAATATATATTTCAATCTCAGGTTTTGTTTTATTAATGGAACCTTTTCCCTTTACACACGTATAAATTTTTAGGAGGATTGCGATAAATGTACAATTAGAATAGATATGAACAAAACAGATACGAAGTGGCAGCTAACTGATGAGACCATACTTAATGAGGATATACTAGAAGTTATTGAAGATGAACCTTATGCAGGAGAAGATACAAATGCCATTAGAATAGGGACAGCATACGGGACAACTGATCGAACTTACATAAAAATGAAAAAACAAAATTTTATATTTTACGCTACTAATAAAAATGCTCTTCTAAGTAAATTAATGGATAAAAAGGGATGGAGAAAGCAATAAATTTTACTAGCATTTGTATTTTATATTTTTCATATTAGTAATGAAAAAAAGCCGTAAAAGTAGTGAAAGACTAGTTATAAATGTTATTGGTCAAAATGAAATAAAAAAATAATGGATGTGTTAAGAAACGCAAAGTGGGTTAAAGAGCCTCAGAGCTTTAATTAGAAAATTACTATAGTGTCATACTAAAAAAGGATTGGGTTAAGTGTTTGTCATTGGCAATCAGTCTTTGTTAGCATCTAATAAAAAGGACCTAAGTAGTTACTCCGATAATATATTTTTAAGGATAATTCATTTGTGATACAAAATTTATTAAAGTAAGTAATTTCTAAGGATATTACTATAACGATTTTTTTTCGAAATAGTGATAGTCTTACTTCTTGTATTTATATTAAGACATATAATCAGTTAGGGAAATTGTTAAAGTTTTTAAAAAACAGGATTTTTAGGGGGTAAATGTGTTCGGTCTGAATTTTTCTTCTGGATTGCTATTATTATTTTTATTAATTATTATTCCATTAATATTATCTTTATTTGAAATGTTGATATCAAAGTTGTTAAAAGTTGATAGGAAGAAATTTTTTTCTTATAACCACATTAATGCTAAACATAAAAGAATTGATTGGACAATTAGAACTTTGACAATCATTTGTCTTTTGTCAGTCCATGCTATATTTATAATCAGAGACGAAACAAGTTGGTATTGGTTTCTTCAACCATGGTTCATTTTAATCGTTTATCTTTTCTCTGCTGAGATTGTTAGAGCAATTATGGAACGAAAGTATGCTGAAAATCCTAATACATATAAAGTAACGGTCAGTGAGTTAATTCTCATTCTAATAATACTCTTTACTTTGTTTAAGACTAATTTCTTTGGATTAATATAGGAAACTTAAAATAGTCTATTTGTTGGACATTTTACAGAATTCTAATGAAGCTTCTAAGGTTAAATCTAAGATTCCTTGTCAACAGTTACAAAATGTAGCTGTTTTTTATGTCGCTATTCAGTAATTACATGTCGTCCTCTTTAGGAAATAATGGGCAGTAATCCTAAAATTCTTATGGTAGAAAACCTGGCAGGATAGTTGAAGAATATTCCTTAACTTGTGTTCTCAATCGGGAAAGATTGTGGAAAAACACAGGTGCAACTACAGGTTGCACCTTAATGCACCTATAACTATCTTTACTTTAGCAGTTTATGCCAATAATAATGGAATGAGAAAGGACGATGAACAACATGATCTTTGGAGATAAGTTAAAAAGAGAAAGAGAGAAAAGAGGTTGGTCACAAGATTATCTGGCTGAAAAATTATATGTTAGTCGCCAGTCAGTTTCAAAGTGGGAAAATAATAAAAACTATCCCAGTATTGAAGTGATTATCAATTTAAGTGACTTACTTAATATCACAATCGATGACTTATTAAGGAGTGATGACGGATTGAAAGAAAAAGTAATACAAGATAGTAAAGGGCCGACGGATTTAAATCGGAAGTCATACCTTTTAACTGGTTTAGGTATTCTTATGGGGATTGTAATTACTAGCATAATCAAAAATGATGGAATTTATTGGGAATCTATTAGTTGGGCAGCAGTTGCAACAGGAGCCTTCTTGTACCTTGTTTTTCTTATTTTTCCGCAAGGGTTCAAAAAGAGTTGAACAAAAAAGTAGGTGAACAATTCCACAATCGGGTGTGATTATTGAATAAACTTCATTTGTCTTTTTCAACGAACGGGGGCATTAATTTCAGTAAGGATTAATGCTTCTTTTTTGTTCTGACACAAAATGGCAGTTTAGTGGAAAAAGGATTAACAGCTATTGTAATTGAATCTGAGAACTTAAATCCTGCTTCATTTATGCCTTTAAAACAATAGGAAATTACAAGCTCTGAGGGATTTCCATTCTCTTTAGGAAAGCTCCATTTCCTTATGTTTGGATTTAGAATATTCCCATATATTTATCCCTCAACAACGTGCTCGTAGGATGACTTATGATGAAGGCCTCAAGGATTTTACAGAGGTTTATTTTGATATATTATTTTTTACTGTTAAGGTTACAGATTCAAAGCAGTTTAAACATCTAGTTAATGAATATCTCATCCCTTACCATCATTTTATTGTTTCAAACCAAGATAACATAAGATTCGGACCCTGCTTTTATAAAGAGGAAAGCATTACTTTTCATATGGATGATACATCTACCTTTGGAGTAAAAGGGTATGATATATGTTTAATTTCTTTTTTTTCTAACCATTATTTAAATACAAATGACTTTGTTAAGCTATTTTCTAAAGAGATAGATATAGAAATGGATATTGATGAAGATGAAGAAGAATAACCATAAGTGTTAGTAATTTCATTTCTGCAAAGTTGCTGCCTCACAGCAACTTTTTTATGGGATTACTTTTGGCAGGATATTATAAGAAGGTAAAAAAACAGCTTCATTCCGAAAAAAGAGTGGGGAACTGTATAATTTTTCTAATTCCTTATAAGAAAGTTATGGTGACATTGAAGGTTTGTTTTAAGCTCCTCGCTCATTCTATCTGAATCATAGGCACAAACAGACAGAATTCCCTTTCTACTGACTATTATTTCAGCTTCCTTTTCAGACTCTGTTAATTTGTTATGTATATAACTAATATCTCCCCATTCTATATGGGCCCAGCTACGTACACGAAATTCTTGTTCATTATAACCCTTATAAAGTCTAGGAAGATAATCAAAAATAGAATTGCATGCAAAATCTCCGTTTGCAAAGTAGAAGTCATAATTATTGATGAATTTAACTTTGCTAATTTGACTTTCATTCAATAGCACAGCAAGTTTTTTTTCTATCAATGGAACAATCCGATCATTCTCAATGATTAAGGAATATTGGTTATGATCCAATCCAGAGATAACAAAATCAATAATATTATTTATATAAGCATTTATATCTTCGAAGAAATATAATACATGACCTTCTGTAAGGTCATTGAGTTGATTGATAACTTTGACATCCCGCTTCTCCAAATTTATAACCGCCTTTAATGGATTAAGTTGTTAAACAGAGGTAAAGTAACGGCCTGGTTATTACTTTCAACAGGACAAAGCCAATGATTATTCTGTTTATACTTACTTACTAAAATAACATTGGTATAAGGAATTTAATAGTAAAAGTACTTATAATGAGTAAATAGTTATAGGGACGATTTTTTATGAGGATTATATTGAAAATTTAGCGTAGAACTATCGATTATGAAAGGGAAATCCTTAAAAGAAGAGGCAATATTTGAGCTGCTAATATTTCTGTATTCATTATGATATGATAATGGTTAAGCAAGAAAATTTACTTTCTAAAATAAATTCAAGTTTTAAAATGGTGTATTAAAAATTAGCTGTTACATATCAATTTATCGACAAATGAGTTTTCCGATAAATAACAATTAGAGAAGTGGAGTGAAGCTTTTATGAAGTTTGGCTATAAGTATGAAAATGTTACTTTAAAAGAGATAGAAAGACCGTTAAGTGATTTTAATAATAATACTGTTGTTCTTTCAGATGAAACGATAAATCAACGTAAAAATAGGCTTTTAAATAAAATGAAAGAACATAATATTGATACGGCGATTATATATGCTGACCGTGAACATGGTGCGAATTTTGAATATCTCACAGGTTTTATACCGAGATTTGAAGAAGCCTTGCTAGTTATAAGTCAAGATGGAGAAGCTTACTTATTATTAGGGAACGAAAATCTTAAGATGGCAAAATTTTCACGATTAAAGGCAGAAGCAATTCATGTTCCTCACTTCTCCCTTCCAAATCAACCGATGGAAAACAGCATGAATTTTGCAGATATTCTTAAAACTGCCAATATAAACGAGCAATCAACGATTGGGCTTGTAGGCTGGAAACTGTTTACTAGCAAGTATGATGATAATAAACAGTTATTTGATATTCCTTATTATATTGTGGATTCGTTAAAACAAATTGTTGGCGATGGTGACAATATTATTAACTGTGCAGAACTTTTTATTGGGCAAGAGGGAGTTCGAATAGTAAATAATGCTGATGAAATATCTTATTATGAATATGGTGCCAGTTTATCATCAGATTGTGTATTAAAAGCAATGGATGAAATAGAGCTGGGTAAAACAGATATGGAGCTTGCTAGTTATTTATCTGTTTATGGCCAACCGCATAATGTAACGAATATTTTTGCAACAGGAGAACGATTCACAAATGCTGTTCTTTATCCGCAAAATAAAAAAGTTCACCTAGGAGATAAGTTTTCCATTACTACAGGATATAAGGGTGGTCTAACAAGTAGAGCAGGTTATATTGTAGCTGATCAAGCAGAACTACCGGAAACTGTAGGAGACTATTTAGAGAAAGTGGCAAAACCCTATTATACAGCTGTTGTAGCTTGGTTAGAAAATATCAAAATTGGTTTAAGCGGGGAAGATATGTATAACTGCATTCAAAATGTCCTGCCTAAGGAACAATTTAATTGGTCATTAAACCCAGGCCATTTAGTAGCGGATGAGGAATGGATGAGCTCCCCAATATACCCAGAATCAACAGCGAAAATACGAAGTGGTATGCTGTTTCAAGTAGATATTATTCCGTCTGTTCAAGGCTATGGTGGTGCTAGTGCGGAAACAGGAATTGCGCTGGCAGACGAAGAGTTAAGAAAAGAAATACAGGAGAACTATCCGCAATTATGGGATCGGTTTGAAAAACGAAGAGAATATATAAAAAATGTACTAAATATAAATTTACATCCTGAAGTTTTGCCTTTATCAAACACGGTAGGCTATTATCGACCATTTGCTTTAGCTAAAGACAAAGCATTAATTTATAAAAATTAAGATGAATGATATATTCCTTTTGAGATGAGGAATAGCTTTTCATTACAGTTGCCAATGGCAACTGTTTTTTTTACAGAATCATCTGTAACGCATTTATTCGGGGACTAAAACCAACTTTCGTATAATATGGTAGAGCAAAGCTAGTAAACAAAAACGATTAAGGTTGATCGGTTAATGGGGCCTTAGAAGGAAAACTTTTTATGGAGGTTTCCTTCTATGTTATATAAACATAATTACCCAGTAAAAGATATACTTCTTTTTTACCTGCTACTTTGTAAATCGCAAAAATTAGCGTTCACATTTCGAGACTTAGAGTAATAGTTTAATTATCCCTATCTATGCTAGAGTTAAAATCATTAATCTTTTATAACTAGTCCCATTAAGGCAGAAAATTGAATAGCTTGATGAGTAGAAACGGTACAACCATTTAAATTATCAATGGAGACGATAAGCGATTCAAAACTAGACGAACTAATGTCTATCCCTTTAAGCGGTGTTTGTTCAAAATTCGCACCATCAAGGTCACATAATTCAAACTCTACCTTTTTAAGTTTACATTCATAAAAATCACTATTCTTTAGAGCGGCTTCTTGAAATACTACTTTTTCTAGTTTCGAATGCCCAAATGCAGCCAAATTTAATATGCTATTATTAAATTTCACATTACCAAGACTAGACTCTGGAAACGTGGTTCCTAATAATTTGCAGTTAGTAAATTCAACTCTATGGATAGAGGATCCACTTAAATTAGCATTGGAGAAATCACAATTCTCAAACACAACATCCGTAATAGAGATATTACTAAAATCAGTGTTAGTGAACTTACAATTCTTTATTAAAGCCTTGTCTAGCCGAACCCTGTTTAAGGACTCATATGTAAAATCTGAGTTTGTTATTGTACACATTTCCAATATGGGATCTTCCTCATAATAAATATCACTAAAATTCTTCGCAGGTAATTCTAGTGAGATTTTAGGTGCTGCAATCTTCATAAAGCAACCTTCTTTCATTATATTAAATAGGTATTAACTAGCGAGAAGTATAGCATATCCAATAATACCTAGCTAATTATAATGTTAAATTTCTTGTTAGCTTATTTTGTAAAAGAAGCTATTAGCATCCTAGATGCTTATATATGTAGAAAGGAATGTAAATCTTCGCGTATAGAAAAGGGTTAATGGCTAAAGAACCACAAAAAGGCTATTTAGCTTAATCCAATTCACAGAAGATGGATATATTTTGAGAACCAGCTCATGTAGATGTATCTAACAAGTTCCATTGCGAGTAATTTCTGTAATATGAACTAATTTTATCGAAAAAGGATGTTTTTTAATCTCTACGAAACCGCTCTCATAAATGTATAAAATCTCGTATTTTTCTGAACAATGTAGAACCTTTTCGCCTACTTTGTACATATGATCACTCCTTTTTTTCTTCATCATTACTAATAGAATTGCATACTTCTAAGAACTATTGCAAAAGTATTTTTATTTAGTAAATAGGATGAAAAGAGGAGAGTAAAAAATGGTAAAATATCCTATAAGTTTTAACACTTACATTTTGTAAAATTTGTAGAAAGAGCTTCGTAAAACATATACTATATTTAAGCAGAGTCCACAGGCACTTTTTTACTTAAGTTATTGAAAATTGGTAACGTTTTTGAAGATGTACTGCCGTACTATACGGTACATCTTATTTATTGTAGGTAAATACCTATACCTTAATAATTAAAAATAATAAGATATATTGTCAGCCAGTAATTAAACTTTTTTCTTTGCTCCACTAATACAATTTTTGTCAACCTTCTTAGGTTGACCCTTTTACATAAATGTCAGTAAATTTAACGCTGCATTTTTATAAAATGTACAATGTATAATAAACAATATTAGCTATAAAGTAACAGGAGGATCTATATATTTGTTGAATATAATCGGTTTTTTACTATCCATATTGACAATACTCTTGCTAATTGTTTCTTTTATTTATTTAATAATCTACTTTTTGAATAAGAAACATTTTCCCAAAAAGCTACTACTTGTCACTTTGACAAGTTCACTTCTATTTATAGGAGTACTACTATATGGGATTTATTTTTTTTCGTTTGATAATATTAATAAAGATTATACCCAAAAAGGACCTGGACCGTTATCGTCACCCACAGAAAAGTATACAGCTAATGCTTTTTATGAACTATATGGAGGCGCTGCCGGAGGAGTTAATGTATGGATTGAAGTCACTAATAATGAGGAAAATAAAGTGAAAACTATATATTATAGTGATGCAAAATCTACTTTTTCTATGCATTGGAAGGATGAAGATACTTTGTATATTGTAAACAACGATCCTGAATATCCAAATTCAAATAGAAGCATTGAATTAGAAGTTGATAAAGAAATTTATCATGAAAATGGTTTGGCTTGTACTAGTTGGCTCATGAAAGACGAATTTGAGCAATGTTATCAAAATTGACTACACCTAATGAGTATAACGGGTTTTTTCTAATCAAACAGAAGCTAAAAAGCTTAGAAAAACCGACGACTGTAAGTTGTAGTTGAAAAAAGTTTTCATTCCGTACAAAGATGATTTTTTGGGTGTTTATTATATTAAGATATCGTTAGCTCTCTTTCGTTTAAAGGAGAGTTTTTTAATTAGAGCACATAAAAACCAAGTATAAGGTATTTAAATATCAATGAAATAGGACAGCGTGTTAAAGGGTAATATTATATTTAAAAAACGTTATTGTTCTTGTCACTTTCTATTTTTTATTAAATAATTATTAGCAATGCTTGACAGAAGGCTAAGTAAGTGTTAGTTTATAAAACGTAATAATTACGATTTAATTTTACATAAAAATAGGAGGGGAAAAAATGAAAAAGTTATATCTTAGCTTATTTAGCATGTTATTAATTAGTGTACTTTTAGTAGCATGTTCAGGAACAAAAAGTGAGGAAGTAGATGGAGCAGGGGCGAAAGAATCAGAAGTACAGGAAGATGAAGTGAAAAATATAGATGATGCTCCAGAAGATATAAAAATTGAAGGAATTGGAGATCATTATCATACCGGTGATAAGATTGAGTTAACTGCAGTTTTAGATAAAGAAACAGAATCTGGACATTGGCACTGGTATAGTAGAGAAAATGCCAATGAAGAATGGAAAGTAGTTGAAGGGCAAGAGAGCGAAATCTTTACAGCTGAAGCAACGGTTAATGGATTAGAAGTAAAAGCTGCTCTGTTTGACAATGACAACAAACCAAGTGCCCAATCAGCACCAGCTAAAATTGTCATTGATGATCATCATGGAACTGACGAAGAAAGTAAAAGAATATATCAAGGATATTTTGAAGATAGTCAAGTAAAGAACCGTGAATTGTCTGACTGGGAAGGTGACTGGCAATCTGTTTATCCATATCTTTTATCTGGAGATTTAGACGAGGTATTGGAACATAAAGCAGAAAACGGAGATATGACAAAAGAAGAATATAAAGAATATTATACAGTAGGCTATAAAACGGATGTTGACCGCATCCTCATTAAAGACAATGTTGTAACTTTTTTTGAAGGTGACAAGGAGTATTCAGGAAAGTATGAGTCAGACGGATACGAAATTCTTACCTATGAAAAAGGGAATAGAGGAGTGCGTTTCATTTTTAAATTAGCAGACGGAACAGAGGACATGCCTAAATACATTCAATTTAGTGATCATGGTATCTTTCCAGCTGATTCCCATCATTTCCATCTATATTGGGGAGATGACAGTGAGACATTGCTAAAAGAAGTCACTCATTGGCCAACATATTATCCTTCTAATCTAGATGCAGCTGGTATAGTGCGTGATATGTTAGCTCATTAATAAATATCGAAATTATTAAGTTATTAATATACTAAGTTTGAATAAAATTCTAAAATCTAGCTTTTAAATCGTAATTATTACGCTTTATTTGGTTGTTTGGAGGTTTATAACGCAAATGAAAAAAAGTTGGTTAATTTTCATTTTGATGATGTCCACTTTTCTTTTTGGGTGTCAAAATGCAGAAGAAAGCAGTACGAATGATGAGAAGCTTTCTGTTGTAACATCATTTTACCCTATGTATGAATTTGCTCGTCAAGTTGCAGGAGATCGAGCGGATATAAGTTTAATGCTATCAAATGGAGAAGATCCCCATCACTATGAGCCAAGTGCAAAAGATGTCGCTCGTGTCAATGATGCAGACGTTTTTGTATATAGCAGTGAAGAAATGGAGTTTTGGGTAGGAAGCTTATTAAAGACGATTGAGAACGATAAATTAGTGATAGCAAGAACGGCAGATGGTGTTGAATCAGAGCACCATCATGAAGATGAACATGAAGCATCTGATGAAGATGCAGAAGGTATAAAAATTCAAGGTGTTGCAGATCATTATCACACTGGTGATAAGATTGAATTAACAGCAGAATTAGAGGATGATTCAGGTTATGAACATTGGCACTGGTACACAAGAGAAAGTGCTGATAAAGAATGGGTTACTGTCCCGAATCAAGGCGGACCTGAATTTAATTATGAAGCAGCAGGGAAGAGTTTTGAAGTTCGAGCAGTATTGTATGATGATGCTCACAATGAATTTGCCGAGTCTCAACCAGTAGAGATTGTTATTAATGATCATGGACAAGCTCATGGAGACGGTGAAGAAGCTGATCATCACGATAACCATGGAAGTGAAGAAAGTGCTGGACCAATAGAGATTATTGGCTTGGCAGATCACTATCATACAGGCGATGTCGTTACACTTGTTGCTGAGCTGCAAGAAGAAACTGACTATGAACATTGGCATTGGTATACTCGTGGAAGTGCTGATGAAGAATGGGAAGCAGTGTCAGGACAAGGAACTGATCATTTTGAGTACAAAACAACTGGTGAAAGCTTTGAAGTAAAAGCAGTACTTTTTGATGATTCTCATAATACATATGCAGAATCAGAGCCAGTATCTGTTTTAATTGATGACCATGAAAGCCTTGATCCACATATTTGGTTAGATCCATTATTGGCACAAGAGCAAGTAAATATTATTCGTGATGCACTCATTGAAGCAGATCCAGATGGAAAGGACGATTACGAAAAAAATGCAGCAGCTTTTAATAAGGAACTTCAAGCAGTACATGAAGAATACCAGGCTGCGTTCGAAAATGCAGAGAACCGTGTTTTTGTCGTACAACACCAAGCTTTTGGATACATTGCGGAGCGATATAATCTAAAGCAAATCGCAATTGGCGGTTTATCTACAGAAGTGGAACCGAGCGCATCACGTATTGCAGAAATTAGAGACTTAGTGAAAGAAAATGATGTACCAGTTATCTATTATCAACAAGGTGCTAACTCAGCAATTGCAGAAACAGTAGCAGCTGAAACAGGAACAAAGACAGCTAGTCTGTATGATTTAGAGGTTTTATCTAAAGAATTACAAGATAAGAAATTAGGCTATGTAGCAGCGATGCGTGAAAACTTGAAAGCTTTACAGTTAAGTATTAAATAATTATTCAAAAAAGGAATTGCTTTTTCATAAGCAATTCCTTTTTTATTCGCATAATCTGATGAATCAACAGGAATGCCTCTGACGGGATTCGAACCCGCACTCCTTTCGTAAGCATAGGCTAGGGGGAACACGCTTCCCTACGGACTTTCACCGGCTAGGAATTTCACCTGCCTCAGCTATTTCTGCTTTTCGGTGCTTCTGAAACCCTTGCCTTGCGACCCGGTACTAACAATGTTTTCCGGCGCTCTTCCCTTCTATAGCTACAGAGGCGAAAATAAATTATTATTTAAATGTATCATGATTATACCACATTAAAAAGGAATAATATGTAATAACTTTCTTGCTGTTTTTATATCCTTATTTTGATAAAATCGAGTAAAATAGCTCAACTTAAAATGAATAATGGGAAGATATAAAATGAAAAGATATAAAGTGAAAAGATATAAAATGAAAAATAAAAGCAGAATAAGAGAATTTTTAAAAGAGAGCTTTTTCGAGGTAGTAGGTGAAGTGATTTGGAATATCTTAATGTTTATACCTAAAATGATAATCCGCTTAATAGGTCGCTTAATAGATAACATTTGGTGAAGTGGTTAATAAAAAAGCATTAATCAGAAAGAGTTAATGCCTTTTTGTGTTCATTTTACATGTAAATGGAATGCTCATTTAATCTTTTTACTTTAAATGAAAATACTGTAGTAATTAATGCTGCTAATACGGTTATTCCCCCAATCCAACCTAGATTATGAATAGAAGTATACTCAACAACCAAGCCTCCTAATCCTGCTCCTAACGTCATTCCAATATTCATTAGTGCTGTATTAAAACTTAGAACTATTTCAGATGATTCTGGTTTTAAAGTTATTAAATAATATTGATTAGCTGGAGTAGTTATCCAAGCAGATGTGCCCAATACCATAAGGACAATAATAATACCGATTGTTGAAGTTGAATTGGATGTAAATGTAATTAAGATAAATGAGTGAATGATTAAGCTAATGATAATTGTCCGCATCGGCCCCCGTTTATTAACAGCAAATCCTCCAACGCGAGAACCGATAAACGAAGAAACACACCTAGAATAAATAGAAGCTAATTCTTGCTGATGGGATATTTAATAAGTTGTTTAGTAATGGCGCAATATAGGCAATTACCATAGTTTTCCCAAGAATCCAAAATACGGTTGTTAATAGGCCAGTAAATACTTTCGTATCTTTAATAATAGAGAATTGCTGCTTGAAAGACATAGAATTGTTACCAGCTAAAGGAGGAATTAATTTAGATAATAGTAGCAGGCTTATCAGTGTAATAAAAAGATATACCGCCAATTAAAAAAGTTGGCAATTAATGTTCCAATCGGCACCCCTAATACTAATGAAACCGTAAATCCAGTAATAACAGTTACAATCGCACTACCTTTTTTTTCTGGTAGACTAATTTTTGCAGCATATTAAAGGATAGCTATAGTGTTACATTGAACTTTTTCAATGAGTTTATTTTTGAAGAGTTAAAAGGGAGAGGGATATTATAAGACAAATCACACTCAATCCCTTTTTGCTTGCGAAGCAAGGCATTCATTAAAAATAGTTTTGAGGATTTTTTAATGCTCTTGCTATTTTGAGAATTCCCTCTTGAATTCGATTGTTTTCTACATTGGAAACATTCAGCTTCAAAATCCGTTCTTGGTAAAAGCCATCTAAATAATTTCTTTTAACTGAATCTAGTTGTATGCCTTGGTTTTGCAACTGGTAAACTAATGATTTTAAATTCATACGCTTGTCTAAATGAATATGATTATGCATAACAATTTCTGATGATGATTCGTAAGCAGGTAAATAATCTTGTATAGACTGATGCAGAATTTTAGCACGTGTATGATAGATGGTACTGACTTTCGTTTTATTGTGTTCATAAATTCCATTTTTTAAATAGAGATATAATGCGGCTTGTGAAATCATAGAGCTGTCGATATCTGTTGTCATTTTGTATTTTTGAAAGATATTAAGGATTGAGGGAGGTAGAACTGCCAATCCAACTCTTAATCCTGGAAACATAATTTTAGAAAAACTTTTTAAATAAATCACTTTATCATGTAAATTATCTGCAAAAAGAGGGTCATTCTTCGGGTTGAAATCAAAATCTGCTAAATAATCATCTTCTAAAATAAAAACATTATATTTCTCTGCTAATTGTAATATAGCTGCTTTTTCTTTTTTACTGTATGACGAGCCTAAAGGATTATGAAAGCGTGGCATCGTATAAAAGAATTTAATTTCTTTTTTATGAAATAATTGTTCAAGTCGTCCTAAATCAATTCCTTTTGCGGTGCGTTGAATTCCTATGACCGGTAGTTGTAACGTTTTTAGTAAATCCATGTATAAATGGTAGCTAGGTTGCTCTACTAGTATAGTGGAACGATTATTTGGAAAAGGCATCAAACTTAATATAGAAAGAGCCTGCTGAATACCAGAAGTGATGAAAATTTGCTCTTCATGCGTAAAAACTTGGTATGATTCTAACAGTTTTTTTGATGCTGCTATAAGCGGAGGCCAACCGTTGGGTGTTCCGTAGCGAAATAATTCTTCTTGATACGTATCAATAGCTTTATTTATACAGTGTTGAAATTCCTTGTAAGGAAAAGCATGCCAAGTAGGAGCAGAGCTTGCAAAGTCTATTATGTCCGTGGCCGATGGGGTTTTGAAGACATGATTATCTACAACATAATATCCACTTTTCGGTAGTGCATAAATAATATGTTGTGCCTCCAATTTTTTTAAAGCGGTCAAGACCGTGCTTTTACTACAAGAATATTGTTGTGTTAAATCTCGAATGGATGGTAATTTTGCACCGGTTGAAAATTTATTAGACTGAATTTGCATAAGAAGAGATTGATAGATTGATTCATATTTAAGCATCATAAGCCTCCATTGCATCTGTATCGGTACAGATCGGTATTTTTTATATCGTAAAGGTTAGCGTAATCTCTTACGATAATGGTACCGGCCGGATCATCATAAAGGGGGTAATGAAGATGAATGAAAAAAGAAATGCATATATCGCTGCAATCATCTATGCATTCATTATCGGTTTGTCATTTATGTTTGTTAAAGTGACATTATCTGTTGCAACACCGTTAGATACACTTGCACATCGGTTTACTATTGCATGGATTGCTGCCACTGTGTTGTTGTTAAAAAAAGGATTAGATAAAGTCAATGTAACAAAAAAAGATGTACTGCGAATTGCCTTGTTAGCCATCTTATATCCGACACTCTTTTTTAGCTTTCAAGTATTTGGGCTAGTGCATACTTCTTCTTCAGAAGCTGGTATTATTCAAGCAACAATACCAATTTTTACGTTAATTCTTGCAAGTATCATCTTAAAGGAAACAACTACCAGTAGTCAAAAAATAGCAGTTAGTTTATCAGTATTTGGTGTCATATCTATTATGTACATGAACGGGGCAGGAGGTACAAAGGCAAGTCTTGTTGGAACGGGGTTAATCTTGCTTTCAGCACTTACCTCCTCCTTATACAACGTATTTGCTAGACAATTAACACAGCGATATTCATTATTCACGATCACATATATAATGACCTTGTTTGGATTAATCGCTTTTAATGGAGTCGCACTGACAACTCATGTTATAAATGGTACACTCCGTCAATATATGCAACCTTTTGGACATTGGGATTTTGTTCTTGCGATTTTGTATTTAGGTATCTTATCGTCTTTAGGAACCTCCTATCTATCTAACTATGCATTATCTAAAATAGATGCATCAAAAATGAGTGTTTTCAGTAACTTTGCTACACTCATTACTATTGTAGCAGGAGTTATTTTTTTAAAAGAGGAGTTTCATTTATATCACATAGCAGGTTCCATTATGATCATTCTTGGTGTTGTTGGTACAAATTATTTGGGTACAAGTAGAAATTTAAGTGAAAAAACTTCTCGCTAATTGTATGCCTACAATGAGATATATAAATTAGAAACAAATGACGAAAGTTCTGTAGTAGCTAAAAGGGCTAAAAGGAGGAAACTGAAACCTTTTAGCTCTTTTTCCGTAGTATTGAATAAATAAGTCAGTGGAAAGGGAGGCGTTACTAAGAAAATATCAACAATTACGATTGGTAAAAAATTTTATAGGGAGATATTATGAAGAAAACTTTAGAAAAAAGATTGAAATATTTATTTTCTGGGGAATTAACTTCCCTTATAGTTTTCCTTTTTTTAAGTTACCTATTAAATTACGTATATCCTAATTTACACTTATATTCGTTAGGGTCATTTTGGATTTCATTTTTCCTGCTAGAGTTTTTATTATTACAGGGAACAATATATTGGCATCTTAAACTAAAGCAATTAAAAAAACAATATACTCCTAATACAACTATTAATAGTATCCAAAAGTTTAAGTTTTTAAAGAAGCTTAATGGTTTTCTAATTTTTGCTCCTTTTATAGCGTTCGTAACTGATTTGTATTTGTGGAAATCGAACTTACCTGTTGGGGGGGTAAGTATTGCGCTGTTCATATATCTCTTTGCAGTCTTAGAGTATATTAACTATTATTATATTCAACTTTCCTATGATAACATCTCGGATATAAATTATTTATGGAGGACTAAAAAGTTGAAGAGGGCGTGTTTAGATAAAGACTTTAAACGGTTTTATTAACGAGAGAAACCTGCCTGTTCATTTATTGTTTTTCAAATCTACACCAAGGGGAGATAACCTATGGAAATAGAAATTATCCAGAGTATTGAAAAGGAACAAGATTGGGTAATCGTGGATGGGGAATTTGAGCAATTTCATATATCAGGAGATAATGTTGACTATGTGGAAGATACGATAAATCTGATGCAGAAGGCAGCAATTACCTGCTTTAAGTATCCTTTTTATATTCACTTTGAAGGGTATGATGATGGAATAACATCGGTATTAGCAAAGAGAGATAAATTAGAAATATATTATCAAAATACAGGAAGAAAAGTGCATACAATGTCCAATGGTGAATCCTACCATGCGGAGATACCAGCATACTCTGTGACCATTCCGAACTATGAAGCATTACAAACAGCATTTTCAGAATGGTTTCAATTGGCTCAAGATAATAATATGTGGATGATAACACAAGGCTCATGTGTTCATTATAAAAGTAAGTTTGCTTCTACAAATATAAGCCAAGAACCTATCATTTTAATCCCTGGACACGATGCACAAGAGTTGATTTTTATTACAAACCAGCCTTCTTATCAAAAAGAAGACAGCTTGCGTGTAATCTTTGAAGAATAATTGCCAAAATAACAGTCCATTCATAAAGGACTGTTATTTTATTTCATGAAATATCTCTTCTTTATTACTTGAATAAATATGACAACATCTATAGGCTGCTTCACTATGTTATTCTTTGTTTGTTGGATGGATTAAACCATTTCGTGGGCATATTTATTTTTATTATCCTCATCAAGGTCTGAGTTATTTTTTACAGATAACTGTATGTAATAAGGGAATATGTTTGGTAGTAAAAAAAGACTCTTTAATAAAGTTATTCTGAATTAGCTGTAAAAGAATCGACAGAACCAAGAAAAAAAAACGGTCTGTTTGCATTTTCACTCTGCATTATCATTTTTTCTTTATTTAGTCTAATAAAAGAGGACAATATTAATAAGTTAGACGAGGGGGAAATACACGATATAAGGTAACGGTCGCTTATTTGTCAGAAAGTGAGCATGGAAGCATTGTAATTTCTATTTACTGGTTAATTTGAAACTTTTAAGATAGCAAAACGTATATATAATTACCAGATAATATTAATTAATACTATAAATGGAAGTATAGAGAAAGAAGTGAAGATAATATGGCAAAAGATAAATGGAAAGGTTTCGTTGCTTTAGGGATTTTACTAACTGCTATTGGATTTATTCTACTATTTTTCAGTATTAAATTTGGTACATTCACTGCTGAAAATTGGCTTATTAAACAAGGAGGGGCAGACACTCCTACATACCATTTAGTAATGAAAGGCTACATAAATAATTTTTTGACTGCTGGCAGTATACTTTTTGGAATTGGTCTTGTCACAACGCTGGTTGGGTATTTTAAGATGCTTACTTCTTCGTCACTTAATAGAATGAACTAAAATCGGGCGCTTACCCATAGAAATTATGGGTGTGTCTTTTTTTATGTTAGCCAATGGTGTTATAAAGCAATCATTAGGCTGATATTTCTTTATGGCTTGTAAAAAGTAAATGGAAAATGATTGACTGTGTGGTAACCACACGGTTTATGCTGTAAATATGATTGGAGGAATAAGCATGCAGCACTTAACAAGTGGAGAATTAGCTAAATTACTGAATATAACGAAATACGTGGTAAGGCATTATGAGGAACAACAAATAATACAGCCCGCATTTATTGATGTAAATGGCTATCATATGTATGGAGAAGCGGAAGTGTATGCGATGTCACATATTTTGCTGCTAAAGCAATTAGGTTTTTCGTTAAAAGAAATAAAAAACATTGTGGAGAAGAAAACAGATTATACAGAAGTATTATCTAGTGTACTAGTACATTTCGAGAATAAAATTACACGTCTTACTAAGTTAAAGGGGAATGTACAAACCATTCTCGAGCTTAAACAAACTGAAACATACAAGCTGGTCGAAGAGAATAAAGAAGACAGATATTTTGCCTGCTTTGAGGATGAATTTGTAGATGAAGCATACAACCTAAATTTGAAAAAGCTAGCTAAATGGAAAAATGGCAATAGAAATATTGTAGAAGATGTCTCTTATGCAATATTAGAGAATGGAAGTAATGTCAAATTAATGTATAGAACGAGTTTGGAAGAAGCAGATTATGCTTTTCGTGCAGGAACCTACTATTGTAAGAAAATATGTGTAGAACTAGAAGACCAACTTTTAGAAGAGATAGAGTGTTTTTACAAGAATCTCGATCTGATAAATGCCAAATTTGAACATGATTTATTGATACTAGAGGAAGCGAATTTATCAGCATTTTATATCAAAGAGATGGTATATAGTTTAGAGGTTAAGGCGAAATGAAGCGAGGAATTGCTAGTTCTAGAAAGGATATAGAAGAGATAGCGGTTCTATTATTGGAAGGATTTCAGGAAGAATTTCAAGCACTAAACTTGCCAGAAGTCGAGCGGAGTTTTGTTTTGCGTTGTCTAGCAGAGCATATTTTACAGAATCACCGAGATAATTTGCTCATAGTAAGAGATAAGAAAATAGAAGGAATTTTATTTATTAAACCAAAAAAGTGGAAGGGACTAAAATTATTGGGTCGGTTGTTTATACAGTTAAATTTACAAGCATTTTTTAAAACATGTATTTTCCTTGTAGCGTTCGATCATAGAAGCAAAGCTAAAGAAATTCACATTGACTTTATAGCCGTAACTAAATGTAACCGAGGAAAAGGAATTGGTACACAGCTTATTAAATTGGTTAAAAACTTGGTGAAGGGTGATCAGTATGTAACATTATATGTTTCTGCAACTAACGCTGCTGCTAGTAGACTTTATGAAAGACTAGGATTCCAGATAAAGAAAAAAGGAACAAGTTTAATAGGAAGGCAGTATGGAATAGAGAGGTGGAATTTCATGGAGTGGAAAGGGATAAAAAATAATGAAAACGAGGTTTAAATTACTTATTAGCATTGTATTGATAATAATGACAATCGCTGGTTTCCTTTATGAAAATGACTACGCTATGCTGGAGAAAGAGGTGAACATTAAAACAAAGCAAGGAAATTTAGAAGGCTTTCTTGCCATGCCTAAAGAGAAGAATGAAGGAATTGTTATATTTGTTCATGGAGATGGACCGCAAAACGCAACACAGGATGGAGGTTATAAGCCTTTAATGGAACGGTTTGCAAAACAAGGCTATGCATCTGTATCTTGGAATAAACCAGGAATAGGAGATTCAGCAGGGAATTGGTTAGATCAAACAATGGACGATCGAGCGAAGGAAGTAGAAGAAGTAATCGAATGGGCAAAGCAGCAGAAATCTATGAATACAGAGAAAATCATCCTCTGGGGAGCTAGCCAAGCTGGCTGGGTAGTTCCAAAAGTACAGCAAAATCGCACCGATATTACAGCAGCTATTTTAGTGGGTCCTGCCATCAATTGGCTTAGACAAGGAGAGTATTTTACGACCATGGAAATGAAAAGAGCTGGCAAAACGGATGAAGAAATACAGAGTGAACTAGACAAGGATGAACAAGCGTCTAATCTTATTGAATCAGGCGCTTCCTATAAAGAATACATGCAAAAAACGAATGACAACAGCTTATCCGAAGATAGATACACATTTGTGCAAAAGAATATTTCAGCAGATGGGACAGAAGATATTAAGAAAATTAACTCCCCAGTATATTTGATATTAGCTGAAAATGATGAGAATGTGGATTCTAAGGATACAGTGAAGACATACAAAGAATGGTTACCGGAAACGCAATTAACAGTAAAAACGATATTAGGAGTCAAGCATTCTATGTTAAATCCATACTTGCATGATTCAGAATTTTTAATCTATGTAAGTGCCATCTTAGCTCCAAAGGATACACTGATAAGTAAAGTCTATTTGGATTATTGTGAGGAAATAGTTCGTCACATATAAAATAAGGTTTAGATTTTCGTATTAAAAAACTTTGTATAATGCTTGATTTAAGGAAGCATTTCGCAGAGATATTATTAAATAATTCAACTAATCATTATTAAGCAGTCCTCCCTGATTAAAAGTTTTGGAAAAGGGTAATATACCTCTATAAACTTAAATGAGGTGATGGAGATGTCTAACATGATAAAACAAGAAGAGTTGGAAACATTAAGAGAGTTAATTAAAGACATAGACACAGCCATGCTAACGACGGTAACAGAAGAAGGGCTTGTGTCTCGTCCTATGAAAACACAAGAAGTAGAGTTTGATGGTGATTTGTGGTTCTTCACGAAAAAAGAGACGGATAAATATGAAGAAATCTTACATGATCAAGACGTTAATGTTGCTTATGCAGGTAAATCCTATGTTTCTGTTCGCGGAAGAGCGGAAATCGTAGAGGATTTAAATAAGAAAAAGGAATTATGGAGCAAAGCATACGAGCAAATTATGCAAACTTCTTATGATGATCCTAGCGTTGTCTTAATAAAGGTGAAAGCAGAAGCGGCTGAATATTGGGAAACAGGTAATTTCACGAAGAAGATGGCCTTTTTCTATAAACGGATGACAGGGCAAAGCTCTAAATCTACAGATGTTAATGAAACAGTTGAATTGAATCAGTAATAAAATGGGTTGTCTGAATATCAGGCAACCCATTTTATCTTTCTCTTGCTATTAATAATTGCATTTATATTATTTGATTTTGATAGTATCTTTATGAGATTTTCCATCTTTCTCATAAGTAATAATTAATTTGTATACATGTCCCTCAACTAGTTCATCTCCTAATAGAAAGTCAGTAAAGAATGGGTTTGCGGTTGTTACAGAACCATCTTCAGCTCTTCCATAACTAAACTCATCCTGCTCAGCTATTATTTCACCATTATCCATATATTCTAATTTGGACACATTAACTTTTTCGTTATTTAATTGCTTTATTTTACCTTGCCAACCGCTTGGCGCACTTTCATCAAGGTTTTTCTTGTATGTATATTTCCACATACCGTTGTCAGATTTACCAGAAATAGAAATGCTTGAAATGTATGCATATATACCAGAAAAAATAATGAGGAGACTTAAAAATCCAATCAAAAATCTCTTTTTCTTCAACAATTTCTCTCCTTTATGTTTAGTGGGGGCTTTATGTTATTAAAATAGCAAATACATTGTGTCAATCTTGAAACATTAGACGATGATAAATTGGAAAAGTTTCTTTTTATGTATAATTATGGAACTTTTTTATTTTCCGTTCGTATAGAGAATAGATCGCTTTTGTAACGGTTTAATAAAAGAGTATCCTGATTAACCAAAAAGGAGTATCAATTATGGTAAAAAGACTTTCTATGATGTTAGTGATTATGATATTGGCAGTCATTACTTTATTCCTAGCTGCTAAAAATCCGACAGGCCCTAATACTGTTTCATTTGATGAACCGCAAAATTTTTTAACGTCCCTTGGTACACTTATAGTTCTGTTATTACCACCATTGATTTTAGCTTTTTTTAATCATGTTGCTTTAAATATTATTTCTGCAGTTTATCAAGCGTTTATAGTACTGACCTTTTTAGGGGTAGTTATCGTAGGTTTAGTGATTCCCAGTATTTTAATAAGCATTATTGGTGGTTTAGGAACCATTGTTGGAATAATTAGTATTGTTATGACCCTATTTGACCTTGGGAATGGAAGGAATTCAGTGGTAGTAAAAAAATGAGGGCGTGGCAAACTCTGAATAAATGGTATAGTGACTATTTTACTTGAGGTGGATGATGGATAATCTAAATAAGATTGCTATTATTGGAGGATCAGGAAAGGTTGGACGTCGAATTGCTGTTAAAGCGTTAGAAAACGGCTATCAAGTTCGAATGCTTGTTAGAACTCCCAAAAAGTTATCTTTAAATGACGATAGGATAGAAATAGTAGAAGGGGCTGTCCAGAATAGAGAAGATATTCAAAAGCTGCTAAAGGATTGTCAAATAGTAATTAATACTTTTGGGCAACCCCTCAAAGAGAAACCGATTTATAGCAGTGTTACGAAGACAATTATTGAGATAATGGCAGAATTACAAATTGAACGTTATATAGGTGTTACTGGAGGTTCCTTAACTATTTCTAACGATAAAAAAAGTCTTATAAATAGACTTGGTGCAAAGCTGTTTGAAAATTTTTACTCTGATATGATGATAGATAAGAAAAAAGAATGGGATTTTCTTAACAGTAATGAACAGATTGAAAAATGGACTCTAATTAGGCTGCCATTCATCACTGATCAGGAGGATATAGGATACATAAAAGAAAATCTAACAGATTTACCAGGAATAAAAATAACAAATGGAGATATCGCTACTTTTATAATTAACCAAATTGAAGATTCGAAATATATACAAAAAGCACCTTTTATTTCCAATTAATTTTATTTAAAATGGAAGGTTCTGTAATAAAATGAATTAAAGCAGACAGTAATTGTAACTTTGGAGGAGAGATATGAGAATCTTCTTTTCAATCTTATCAATAATATCCACACTGTTAGGATTTCTTATGATTGTATCATTTTCTCAGGATGGAGAAATTGCTGAAACATTATCTTTTGGAACAAAGGGAATGTCATTTATGTACATACTAAACCTTTATAATTTTCTAGGAGTATTGTTTGCATTTCCTGCAGAGAGGAACAAATACAGATTCATATTGTTCACTTTTAGCACCATTATGATCTTGATAAGTCTAAGCCTAACCTTTGTTGGTTTGTATGGATTTCAAGAACCTTAAATTTAAGTAAAATGAAAACAAAACTGGTCATAAACTAATAAGACACGTCGAATATCAATTGGCAAACTGATTCCTTCCTAATTTTCCTACAAAAATAGATAATATAAATAACATTAATTAGCCATCACTACATACGGTATAAATTAGAGTAAGACCAGAAGGAGAATCAGTTACTTTAATGGTGAATTTTAAACGGATTGGTTAAATTATCTCTATTCAAGGAGTGATGACATGAATTTTTTGCATTGGTATGATTGGATACAGCCTACAACACCGTCTGCATCGATTATTTTCGGAATTCTCTTCACTGTGATTGCCGCAGCAACTGTGTGGTTTAATACAAGAAAAAAGAAAAGTACTGGCATTGCCTTTTTAACAGGATTGAGTGTAACGGTTATAGGGGTATATATTTTAGTAGTAACAGGGTTCTATAGCTGAACCCTGTTAAATGTATGTCAACCATTACATTTTGGTGATTTTTATGTGATGGAAACTAGTAATCAGCAAAAAACTGCTACAATATGGTGGTTGTGTAGAAAGGGAGTGATAGGATGAAAAAGTATATTTATATGGTAGTAACCTGCTTTGTGCTAAGTGCAAGTCTTGTTGCAGGTCAAGGGATTTTAGGAATGCCCTCTGCAAAAGCTGCCAGTTCTGTAACATATACAGTAACAGCTGATACACTGAATGTAAGAAGTGGTTCGAGTACAAAGCATAAAGTGATTGGTTCAGTAAAAAAAGGTAGTAAGCTGTCTGTACAAAAGAAGGAATCGAACGGCTGGTATAAGATAACCTTTAAAGGAAAAACAGGTTATGTGAGCGGCACATATGTGAAAGCGGCTTCAGCAAGTACTACAACTTATACGGTAACCGCAGACACTTTGAATGTAAGAAGCGGCTCGAGCACGAAGTATAAAGTGATTGGCTCTGTAAAAAAGGGAACAAAGCTTACAGTTCAGAAGAAGGAATCAAATGGCTGGTATAAAATTGACTTTAAAGGGAAAACAGGCTATGTCAGCGGTACATATGTAAAAGCAGCAACATCATCTAGTGTTTCATCAAGTTCTTCCATTGAGGATACTATAAATAATATGAAGACACTTGGTAAGGCCCAACAGTTGATATTAGTGACATCATCGAATGCTTCTTCTAAAACAGCGACAATACGTACATTTGAGAAGACTAATGGCAAATGGAAACAAGTTCAATCGATGACAGGCGTGCTTGGCAAAAATGGAATGACTGACAAAATGTCAGAAGGCTCTCAAGCTTCACCGACAGGGAAATATACAATTGGGACAGCCTTTGGGAGAGGAGCTAATCCAGGTACGAAATTGCCGTATCGCAAAATTACAAGTGATGATGTTTGGGTAGATGATCCAGCCTCCTCCTTATACAATACTTGGCAAAAGGCTTCTAAAAACAATGGACGCTGGAAAAGTGCCGAAAAGATGAATATTCCTGAATATGATTTAGGATTTGTTATCAATTATAATACGAAAAACCCTGTTGCAGGAAAAGGAAGCGCGATTTTCTTCCATGTTGCAGGCAAGTATGGCTATACAGCCGGCTGCACAGCCACTTCTAAAGCTAATGTAACGACAGTGTTAAAATGGCTGAATCCAGACAAAAACCCTGTAATTATTCAAACGCCAGATTCTGGTCTAGGCAAATACTAGGTTTATTACTGTCTGTCTTAAGTAAAAGGACAAGCCTCACTCTTCGTGAGTGAGGCTTGTCCTTTTATTAGTAAATAGAAAAAAGGCGAGAAAGAATATTTTTCTTTCTCGCCTATGTTGTTTAATGGATATCTTTCTTTTTGAAGTTACCGCCTTTAACTTCTGCTACATCATAAACTGTAACGAAGGCGCCACTGTCAATTTCATAGATGATTTCTTTCATTTTGCTTTCTTCCAGTCTATTGATGACACAAGTGATTTCTTTAAATCTTTCACTAGAATAGGCTCCCTGTACTAGACTGTATGTAGCACTTCTTCCTAGTCTGTCACGGATAGTCTCTACCATCAATTCTGGTTCATTTGTAATGATTTTAAAGGTTTTAGATCCGCTTAAACCTTCTTCGACGATATGGATTACTTTAGAGGCGATAAAGTAGGCGATACCAGAGAGGATTGCTCCTTGTAGACCGAATACGATTGATACAATAGCAAATACAAAAACATTAAGAAATAAAATAAGGTCGCTCGTACCAAAAGGCAATTTTCGTGACAGTAATACTGCAAGCATATCAATTCCATCAAGTGCTCCACCGTTACGCAAAGCAAGACCCATACCAAAACCGATGATGATTCCGCCGACTACAGTAACAAGCAATGTATCTCCATGAATAATCGTATTGATATGGTGCATAAGCACTGTACCTGCAGCCAGTGAGGCGATGCCGATTATGGAAAATATCGCAAAACTCTTACCTATTTGCTTATATCCTAAAAATACAAATGGTAAATTTAAAATAGCAATCAAAATGCCTAGCGGTAAATCTGTCAGTTGGGATATAACAATGCTGATCCCGGTAACTCCACCGTCGGAAACATTGTTTGGAATTAATACTGCTTCAAGTCCATAAGCTGTAATGAACCCGCCAATAATTACTAATAAAATCCGCGATAAAAACTTAACATTATTGGGCTTTTTTTTCGTGATCACACTCATTTCTTTTTCCTCGTTTCTTTCTACACTTTTTTATTTAGCACAATTAATACTACCATAAATTCCGCCTTTTTTCACAAAAGGAAGGTTATTAAGACAAATTCCAAGCATTTTTTACATCATCTTTTCTTAGTATGGAAAGAATAGATGCAAAGGACCTCGGTCATTTGTACTAAAGGGATTTGCTGTTTATATTATTACCTGAAAGGGCTGTGTATGATGCACGTCGCCATCACACTTCTGACTATTATAGCCTCTCTTAAATGGGGAGATTGGAAAAACTGGCGAAAATATCATGCCAGTATGTTTTTTATATCTACAGGTGGTCTGCTTTATGAGTATATCGTGAATGAAAATACACTTTGGAAGTTTCATCCCGATTTTTTATACAGCCACGAGATGATTGTCGTTATTTATGCACTTATAACCATGCCGATTAGTATCTTTCTCTTCTTGTCCCATTTCCCTGAAGGGTGGGTAAAGCGCATAATTTACATAGTAGTCTGGTCTGTAATCTATATAGTGATAGAGTGGATACTATTTTTGACAGGAAGAATATCGTACCAAAACAGCTGGCAATTTGGATATTCCTTTTTGTTTGATCTTATTATGTTCTCTGTCATTGCATTGCATCAGCAAAAACCAGGTCGAGCATATATAATATCTATAATCGTTATCGTTTTTCTTATTCTTTGGTTCGATGTCCCATTTAAAGTGCTAAAATGATTTATATGGAGATATATGTATATAATTAACCAACGATTGAGGGGTATGTTTCTATTGGAAAAAATAATCATGAATAATGATGATTCAAGCAAGGGCTTTTACTTATGTATGCAATTGTTATCACTTATAACATGTAAAAGAGTCAGCTTAATAGAAAGATGGAAGGAACAGTTTGAGAGTTGTGATGTAAGAGACAATGAAAAGATTTAATAAAAGCATGCAGTGTCTTCAAAAGCAGTATAAACAATGAAGACGTAAGGATAAAGAGGTAAACCTCAAACGCAGTAGTTTGAGGTTTTTTTGTACTCATTTATTTATTAGAAAATGGATCTCCAATTAAGGCATTAAGTTCGTCATCATTATGAAGGAAATCTTCTAGCGTATAGCTGTTAAGAACGGACAAGAATGCCTGAAGCGCCTCATTTAGAGCATGCTTTAGCTTACAGGAAGGGGTTAGGATGCAGTAATTTCTTCCTTCAGTGAAGCAGTTGACAATATGGAAATCTTCTTCTGTTGCTGTTACTACTTTCCCGATATTGATCTCATTAGGTTTCATAGCGAGTTTTAATCCGCCATTTCGCCCTCTGATTGTTTCAATATAGCCAAGTTTTCCTAAGTGATGAATGATTTTCATTAGATGGTTCTTAGAAATATTATATGTATCGGCAATTTCTTGAATAGTACTTAATTGACCGTCCTTTTTTAATCCTAAATATACTAACACGCGTAAAGAATAATCCGTATAATTTGTTAATCTCATTAGAAAACCTCCATTGAAGCTCTCTTTATTATAGCACCTAACCGCTTAATGTGTAATTGTGACAAATTTATGAAAGATGTATTCAAAATATATCTTTTGTAATTAAGTTAAGTATAATGGAAACATGTAGAACAAATACATGTTTAAATGATGGGGGAAATAATCATGTTAAATGAAAAAACAATTGAAATTATTAAGAGTACTGTGCCTGTATTAGAATTGCATGGAACAGAGATAACAACTCGCTTTTACAAAACACTATTTACTAATCATCCAGAACTGTTGAATATCTTTAATCATGCTAATCAAAGAGAGGGTAAGCAGCAAACGGCTCTCGCTAACGCTGTTTATGCAGCAGCGGTTCATATTGATAAGTTAGGTGCGATTATTCCGGTTGTTAAACAAATTGCGCAAAAACATAGAGCGCTAGGTGTATTGCCAGAACATTATCCAATTGTTGGGGAAACGTTATTACAAGCTATCAAGGATGTATTGGGCGATGCCGCAACAGATGAGATTATCGGTGCATGGGCAGAGGCTTATGGTGTTATTGCAGATGCCTTTATCGGTATTGAACAAGATATGTACAGAGAAGCAAAAGAACAAACAGGCGGCTGGGAAGGCTTCCGAAACTTTGTCGTTACAAAGAAAGTAGCAGAAAGTGATGTAATAACATCCTTCTATTTAGAAGCAGAAGACGGACAGGAAATTGCATCATTCCTACCAGGTCAATACTTAACAGTAAGAGTGCATCCAGAAGGAGAAGAATATTCACATATTCGCCACTACAGCTTATCTGATGCGTCAGGCAAGTCTTACTATCGTATAAGTGTGAAGCGAGAAGAACATGGGGTAGTTTCCAATTACCTTCATAATGAGATCCAAGCAGGTTCTGCCTTAGAAATAAGTGCACCAGCTGGGGAATTTGTTCTTGACCAAAAGGAAACTCCAGTTGTACTAATCAGTGGCGGTGTCGGCATTACCCCAATGATCAGTATGCTTAACACAATTGTCAAAGAGCAGCCAGAGCGAGAAGTAGTATTTGTTCACGGTGCATTGAACAGCTCTGTTCATGCAATGAAACAAGAATTGCAACAGCTAACTGACAAGCATACTAATATAAGAAGTTATGTTGCATACTCTTCACCAACAGAAAAAGATATAGAGGCTAAGGTATTTGATAAAGAAGGCTATATGGATCTTGAATGGCTGCAGTCAATTGTTCCAAGTAAGGATGCGGATTTCTATTTCTGCGGACCAACTGCATTTATGAAACTAATAAACGCTCATTTAAAAGAATTGCATGTGCCAGCGGCGAATATTCATTTTGAATTTTTTGGTCCAGCAAGCAATTTGGAATAGTTGAATAGGGAGGAGCGGGCAAATGTCCGCTTCTTTTTCATCTATTCTAAAAATCAATCTTCGTTTTCATTAGTTTTTTTGGTGCAAAGGGTGCTTTTTTTTAAAACATATTTCGTTTAAAATAAAAAAACCGTCTTAAAAACAGGGCGGTTTTCCTTGATATGACGGCATTTTGCAAAAATGAGCCTATTTTTTTAAAAAAGTTTTAAAAAAGTGTTGACGTTAACTTGAATAGAGTTATATAATACTACTTGTCGCTGATACAACAAACGAAATAAACGCTGAATCAGCAAGGAAGAAATATAA
>NZ_JBKKHP010000008.1:0-251335 GCF_046613985.1 Niallia laureatilytica
CTTAAAAAAGAGACAGCAGTCATTTTGACTGCTGTCTCTTTTTTTATTTTGTTTCTTTCAAGTATCGGTTCCTTAGTAATTTGTTTAAAGAAAACGCTTGCAAGATATTAGAAACTAGTTTATCATTTCCTTATCGAAACGTTTCGATAAATCAGATTAGGAGGAATCAATGATGGGCTTGAAAAAGAAGTGGTTTATTTTCGGCATTACAGCTTTACTGGCACTTGGTTTAATGGCAGGTTGTTCACAGAAAAGCAGTTCAAGTGATTCTGATGTATTAACAGTCTGGGGTATGGGAGATGAGGTAAAGCAGCTTCCAAAAATGGCAGAGGAATTTACTAAAGAAACTGGGATTGAGGTTAAAATACAGTCGATTCCGTGGGCGAGTGCTCATGATAAGCTGTTAACGGCAGTCGCCTCTAAAAAAGGACCGGATGTACTGCAAATGGGCACAACATGGATGCCTGAGTTTCAGGCAGCGGGAGCTCTTGCTGATATGGGGGAATACTTGGATAAATATCCGAATTTAAAACCAGACAACTTCTTTGAAGGTTCTGTTGAAACAACTCTTTTCGATAATAAATATTATGGTATTCCTTGGGCTGCGGAAACCCGTGTCCTTTTCTACCGTACGGATATTCTTGAATCCGTTGGATATAAAAAAGCACCACAGACTTGGGAAGAGCTTAAGATTGCTGCTAAAAAGTTATCTGAACGCGGTGAAAACATGTACGGACTTAATGTAGATGCAAAGGAACAAACCTTGGCATTTATGTTTGCAAGACAGAATGGATCTGCTTTGTTGTCTGAAGGGAAACCACAGTTTAATGAACAAGCGTTTAAAGACGCAGTTTCTTATTTAAATGATTTTATTCAAAAGGGTTATGCTCCAAAGCAGGATTTAGGTATGGATGTCTCCCAAACATTTTCAGGTGATGCCATTGTTCCGATGTTTATAAGTGGGCCATGGATGGTCAAGGCAGTGAACGATACAGTTGAAGGTATTGAGGGGAAATGGGCAACCGCGGTTCTTCCAACTGGCGCGGATAATAATCTGTCTAGTTTGGGCGGTTCGAATCTGACCATTTTTGAACACTCCAGTAAAAAGGATGAAGCAGCTCAGTTTATTGATTTCATGATGAAAAAGGAAAATCAGCTGAAATGGCTGGGACTGACTAATGCTATGCCAACAGTGAAATCAGCCTGGGAGGATGATAGATTAGCAAAAGATCCATTATATGAAGTTTTCGGTCAACAAATGGAGGCTTCCCGCTCGATGCCTTTAATACCTGAGTTTGAGGAAATCGCCCAAAATTACTTAAAGCATTTTGAACAAATCTATTTAGGTGGAAATAATGTTGAGAAGGAAATGGAAGCCTTTAATAGAGAGACAGAGGAATTGTTAAATAAGTAATAGATGAGTGAGGGTAGCTTAAACGGGAAGTTTACTCAGCAAGCATTTATTAGCAGCAGTTTAACATACCCTCCTTCATTTACAAAAGGGAGTGCTAGTTATGCGGAATTTTGTTAATAAAAGGGCGCCTTATTTATTCATTTCCCCTGCCTTAATTTTATTAATGATGTTTTCTTTAATACCTATTGTCGTAGCTTTTGTAATCAGTTTTACAGATATTAGCTTAATAGGCTTGGCAGATTGGTCACAAATTAACTTTGTTGGTATTGATAATTATATAGATATTATGACAGATCCTCTCTTTTTAAAATCTATTGGTAATACGTTATTTTATGTCATTATTGGTGTTCCGCTGGTGATTATATGTTCCTTAGGAATAGCTGTATTAATCAACTTTGGCGAGAGTAGAGTCTTTCAATTTTTTCGGCTGATTTTTTATACTCCATCCATTACAAATGTTGTTGCCGTAGCTGTTGTATGGAGCTACTTATATAACCCCAGCTTTGGTTTTCTTAATTATTTATTATCATTGGCAGATATCCCCCCAGTTCCGTGGCTTCAGCATCCAGTTGTTGCTAAAATTTCACTAATAATTTTAGCCCTTTGGCGTGCAATTGGAACAAATATGATCATATTTTTGGCTGCTCTTCAAGGCATTCCAAAAGAGTATTATGAAGCTGCTTCTTTAGATGGAGCTAACAAACGGCAGCAGCTGATTAAAATTACTGTGCCTATGCTGAAATTTGCAATCTTCTTTGTGACAGTCACGACGATGATAGGCTGGCTCCAGTTTTTTGAGGAACCGTTTATTATGACGAATGGGGGACCTCTGGACAGTACTACTTCTGTATCTTTATTTATCTATCGCAATGGCTTTCAATTTAGTAAATTCGGCTATGCAGCAGCAGGATCTTTCCTATTATTTATAGCGATAATAATTGTCACCTTGATTCAATTCCGTATGCAAAAAGTTAAGACGGAGGATTAAATAGAGGAGGGATAAAATGAATACAGCACATAAAAAGACAAAAGCTAGCAAATGGGTTGTTGCCATCATCCTTACTGCAGGCGGTATGCTTATGGTGCTTCCTTTCATTTGGATGTTGTTATCCTCATTAAAAACAGACACAGAAATCATGCAGTTTCCACCAACGATTTTACCGCAAGATCCCACTATGGATAACTTTAAAGAACTATTCTCTGCTTTTAACTTCTTTGTTTATTTTAAGAACACAATGATTATCGTTCTTTGTTCATTTGGAGGACTTTTTCTTAATGCGATGGCAGGCTACGGTTTTGCTAAATACAAATTTAAAGGAAAAAACTTTCTTTTCTATTTAGTGCTTGCAACGATGATGATTCCTGGACAAGTCACGATGATTCCGGTGTATTTAATCTTGAATGCGATGGGATTAACGAATACAATGGCGGGAATAGTCCTTCCTGGCTTAGTAGGTGCATTTGGCATATTTCTGTTTCGGCAGTTTATGTCTACAATATCAAATGAAATGTTTGAAGCTGCAAGGCTGGACGGTGCTAGTGAATGGAAAATCTTTTGGAGTATAGTTCTTCCTGTTTCGCGCCCTGTTCTAGCAGTACAAGGCATACTGACTTTCATTGGAGCCTGGAATTCGTTCTTATGGCCGTTAATTGTCGCCAATGATGAAAAATATTATACACTATCTGTCGGGCTACAGCTGTTAAAAGGGCAATATGCAAGCAATTATGCCTTACAAATGGCTGGTTCAACCTTCATGATTATTCCCATTATTATCGTATTTTTAGTTTTTCAGAAGTATATTTTGCAAGGCTTCAATGTTTCTGGAATGAAGTAATAATAATAAATAATATGAAAAAGGCTTAAAAGGAGATTTTCCTTTTAAGCCTTTTCTATTTTAAATACTCATACATATAAATAGGAAGAGATTTGTTTACAATTAAAAATTAAGGTAATTATAAAAAGAAACGCACAATTAAATGCTGAAAAAAGGGTGATGGATTAATGCTGGAAAACAGTGTTACAATGGTCGTAATCATATTAGTCATTAATATTGTATATGTGTCATTTTTTACAATCAGGATGATATTGACTTTAAAAGGGCAAAGATATTTGGCGGCTTTTCTCAGCATGATAGAAGTAGTTATTTATGTCATCGGCCTCGGGCTGGTATTAGATAATCTTGATCAGATTCAAAATCTAGTGGCTTATGCTGTAGGTTATGGAATTGGTGTTATCGTAGGCATGAAAATAGAAGAGAAGCTTGCGTTAGGATACATAACAGTTAATGTTATTACGAAAGAATATGATAGAGATTTACCTAAGGCCTTACGGGAAAAGGGTTATGGAGTTACGAGCTGGGCTGCACATGGCTTAGAAGGAGACAGAATGGCTCTGCAAATACTGTCGCCGAGAAAATATGAGCTGCGCCTCTATGATACAATAAAGAACTTAGACCCAAAGGCGTTTATTATTGCATATGAGCCAAAGACAATCTACGGCGGCTTTTGGGTAAAGAGCGTAAAGAAAGGAAAGTTATTTAATGGGCAAAAAGATGAAGTTTGAAGTACAAGAAAATGAAACGATCGATCAGTGTTTAGATCGGATAAAGAGTGAAGGCTACACTCCTGTAAAAAGATTAGAAAAACCGATTTTTAAAGAAAATGTAGTTAATGGACAGAAATCTTATGAACCTGTAGCCAGCCAAATAGTGTTTGAGGCTGTTAAGCTGGAAGGGTAAATCACGAACAATAAATATGATATTAGTATAATTGTTCGATTTTTATGTTGACAACGGGTGAAAATGCTTGTTAATATGGTATTGTGTTAATAAATAATATAAATGACAAACTAAATTTTAATAGCCCTCATATATAATGGGAATATGGCCCATAAGTTTCTACCTGGCTGCCGAGAACTGCCGGACTATGAGGGAAAGCAATAGAACGCCAGCAGAAGGGATTGGTATTTTTCCAGTCTTTTCAGGTTATTTGAGCTCTGGACGGATGCTTTCTCTCTATGTAGTAGAAACATCTGGGCAGGGCTTTTTATATGTAATAATTCAGGAGGAGAAATATGACTGCTCAAATTGGCGTTATTATGGGAAGCAAATCAGATTGGGAGACAATGAAGCATTCTTGTGACATCTTGGATATGCTGGAAGTGAGTTATGAAAAGAAGGTTGTATCTGCACATCGCACCCCTGATTTAATGTTTGAATATGCCGAGAGTGCTAGAAGCCGGGGACTGCGTGCTATTATTGCAGGTGCTGGCGGTGCCGCTCACTTACCAGGGATGGTTGCAGCAAAAACGACATTGCCTGTGATTGGAGTTCCGGTCCAATCAAGAGCGCTTAACGGGCTTGACTCTCTGTTATCAATTGTGCAGATGCCAGGCGGTGTTCCTGTTGCTACAGTGGCAATTGGTAAGGCTGGTGCGACTAATGCAGGCTTGCTGGCTGCCCAAATAATAGCTGCCTTTGAACCAGAATTAGCTGAAAGAATTTCCTCTATGAGAGAGAAAACCAAAACCGAGGTTATAGAAAGTAGTGATGAACTTGTCTAACTCAGTGATTCTTCCAGGTCAAACTATTGGTATAATTGGTGGTGGGCAATTAGGCAGAATGATTGCATTGGCTGCAAAAGCGCAAGGGTATCGAATTGCTGTGTTGGATCCAACAGAGGACTCACCATGCGGTCAAGTGGCTGATTATAAGATTGTGGCTGCATATAACAGTATGGAAGGCATTAAACAGCTGGCGCAGGTGAGTGATGTTATCACATATGAATTTGAGAATATTGATGCAGAAGGATTGGAATGGCTGCAAACACATGCATATGTACCGCAGGGATCTTCCGTCCTGGAAATAACGCAGGACCGAATTAGCGAAAAATTAGCCATTCAAAAAGCCGGCGTTAAGGTTGCTCCATTCGAGGTAATCGAGGAGCCTGAAGACTTAAAAAAGGCACTGGAAACGATAGGTATTCCGGCTGTTTTGAAAACAGCAAGAGGCGGTTATGACGGTAAAGGTCAATTTGTAATCACTTCAAGCGCTGAAGTACAGGAAGCAGAGAAGCTGCTGACGCAAGGCATATGTGTTCTGGAAAAATGGATTCCTTTTGAAAAAGAAATCTCTGTTATTGTGACAAGAGGCACTAATGGAGAATCAACTGTCTTTCCAGTGAGTGAAAACATCCATATTAACAATATACTTCACCAATCAATTGTGCCTGCCAGAATAAGCGACCATGCAAAAGAGGCTGCGATTCAAAAGGCAGGAATTATCGCTGAACACCTGCAGCTAGTCGGCACATTGGCAGTGGAAATGTTCTTAAGCAAGGGTGACGATATATATATCAATGAATTGGCGCCAAGACCGCATAACTCAGGACACTATACGATAGAGGCATGTGAAACATCACAATTTGAGCAGCATATTCGAGCAGTTTGTGGAATGCCGCTGGGAAGCACGAAGTTATTGAGACCAGCAGTAATGGTTAATATATTAGGTGAACATCAAGCTCCTATTATCAACGTACTTCCAGAACTGCAAGACTGGAAAGTCCACCTTTACGGAAAGCTAGAACCAAAGGAAAAGCGCAAGATGGGACATGCGACGTTGCTGCGTTCGTCTGTTGAAATTGCCCTTGATGAAATAGACAGGTCCAGTATTTGGAGCCTGCAAACAGAAAAAATCGGAGGATAAGATATGATTGATCGTTATACGAGACCAGAAATGGGAAATATTTGGACTGAGCAAAATCGTTTTCAAGCATGGCTGGAGGTTGAAATCCTTGCATGTGAAGCATGGGTGAAGCTAGGTGAAATACCTGAAGAGGATGTTAAGAAAATCCGCGAAAACGCGTCCTTTGACATTGCACGAATTCAAGAAATTGAGCAGGATACACGTCATGATGTTGTTGCGTTCACAAGAGCTGTTTCCGAAACATTGGGAGAAGAGCGCAAATGGGTTCATTACGGATTAACATCAACTGACGTAGTGGATACAGCATTATCTTACTTAATCAGACAAGCAAATGAAATTATTTTAAAGGACTTGGAGAACTTTATTGAAGTCTTGAAAAATAAAGCAATTGAACATAAATACACAGTCATGATGGGCCGTACACATGGTGTCCATGCAGAACCGACAACATTTGGGTTGAAGCTGGCATTATGGCATGAGGAAATGAAGCGCAATCTAGAACGCTTTAAAGCTGCAGCAGCAGGTGTAGAGTTTGGAAAGATTTCAGGAGCAGTTGGAACATATGCCAATATCGATCCATTTGTGGAGCAATACGTATGTGAGCAGTTAGGTTTGCAACCAGCACCGATTTCCACACAAACATTACAGCGTGACCGTCATGCAGACTATATGGGGACAATCGCTCTCATTGCAACATCAATCGAAAAGTTTGCTGTTGAAATCCGCGGACTGCAAAAGAGTGAAACTAGAGAAGTGGAAGAATTCTTTGCTAAAGGGCAAAAAGGTTCTTCAGCAATGCCGCATAAGCGTAATCCGATTGGTTCAGAAAATATGGCAGGTCTTGCTCGTGTTATCCGCGGCTATATGATGACTGCTTATGAAAATGTTCCGCTATGGCATGAAAGAGATATCTCTCATTCTTCAGCTGAACGAATTATCATTCCAGATGCAACAATTGCTATCAACTATATGTTAAACAGATTCAGCAATATTGTTAAGAACTTAACTGTATTCCCAGAGAACATGAAACGCAACATGGATCGCACATTAGGATTGATCTATTCGCAACGAGTACTATTAGCCTTGATCGATAAAGGACTTACAAGAGAAGAGGCTTATGATACAGTTCAGCCGAGAGCAATGGAATCTTGGGAAAAGCAAGTTCCTTTCCGTGAACTAGTAGACAATGACCCAACTATCTCATCTAAGCTGACTAAAGAAGAAATTGATGATTGCTTTGATTACCATTTCCATATCAAGCATGTTGATACTATCTTTAACAGATTGGGACTTTAATAAATTTGGCATAAAAGCACCATGGGGCGCTTTTATGCCGAATACCCTAATTTAGCAAGTTAATCTTACATTCGTTTTATCCCTAATTTTTTTGATAAGGAGACTCTTCAAATGGAAAAGAGAGCTTTATTGTACGAAGGAAAGGCAAAAAGAGTTTATGGAACGTCTGATGAAAATATCGTCTGGCTTGAATATAAAGATTCTGCAACAGCATTTAACGGTGAAAAGAAGGCAGATATCACAGGTAAGGGCCGTTTAAATAACGAGATTACGAGCTTGCTATTTTTAAAGCTAAAAGACATGGGCATAGAATCCCACTTTATCGAAAAACTGTCAGAAACAGAACAGCTAGTGAAGAAGGTTTCCATCATTCCATTAGAAGTTGTTGTTAGGAATTTAGCTGCTGGGAGCTTTTCAAAAAGATTAGGAATAGAAGAGGGGCAGCCATTATCAAAGCCTCTTGTTGAATTTTATTATAAAGATGACTCTCTAGGAGATCCGATTATGACGGAGGATCATATAGAAGAGCTAAAGCTTGCGACAGAAAAAGAAGTTGCAATATTGAAAAAAAACGCTCTTGAAGTGAATAAAGCATTAAGTGCTTTCTTTGCAGAGTTAGGCATCCGTCTTATCGATTTTAAGCTTGAGTTCGGCAAGGACAGCAATGGAGAAATAATGCTAGCTGATGAGGTTTCTCCTGATACATGCCGTTTATGGGATATAAAAACAAACGCGAAATTAGATAAGGATGTATTTCGTCGCGATTTAGGAAATTTGACAGAAGCATATGAGAATATTCTAGCTAGATTAGGGGGAAAACAGCATGTTTAAAGTTAAAGTATATATCACATTAAGAGAGAGTGTTTTAGATCCACAAGGAAATGCAGTGAAAGGGTCTCTTCATTCCCTTAACTATCAAGAAGTAAATGATGTACGCATCGGGAAGTATTTAGAGCTTACTCTAGAAAAATCGGATAGAAATGTAGATGAGCTTGTAAAGGAAATGTGTGAAAAATTGTTGGCCAACACTGTAATTGAAGATTACACATATGAGGTTGAGGAGGTTGTTGCACAGTGAAATTCGCGGTAGTCGTATTTCCAGGGTCCAATTGTGATGTCGATATGTTGCACGCAATAACGGATGAATTGGGAGAAGAAGCAGAATACGTATGGCATGACGCAGATAGCTTGGAAGGTTATGACGGAATTTTACTGCCTGGCGGATTCTCATACGGTGACTATCTTCGCACCGGCGCCATTGCAAGATTCAGCAATGTCATGAAGGAAGTTGTAAAAGCAGCCGAAGCGGGCAAACCAGTATTGGGTGTCTGCAATGGATTCCAAATTTTACTGGAGGCTGGACTTTTGCCAGGAGCAATGAGACGGAACGATCAGCTTAAGTTCATCTGCCGTCCTGTTGAACTGAAGGTCGAAAACAACAGCACAATGTTCTCCAATGCATATAAAGAGCAGGAAGTCATCACTGTTCCTATCGCCCATGGAGAAGGAAACTACTATTGTGATGAAAAAACGTTAGCTAGATTACAAGAAAACAAGCAAATTGTATTCACATATAATGGCGAAAATCCAAATGGAAGCCTAGAAAATATTGCAGGAATCACTAATGAAAAAGGAAATGTCCTTGGCATGATGCCGCATCCAGAAAGAGCAGTTGATGAGCTGTTAGGCGGAGCGGATGGCCTAAAGATTTTCCAATCAATCGTTAAACAGTGGAGGGAAGCAAATGTCGTTAATGCTTGAGCCAAGTCCAGAACAAATTAAGTCAGAGGAAATTTACAAACAAATGGGTGTTACGGACGAAGAATTCGCTATGGTCGAAAAGATTCTTGGCCGCAAGCCTAACTACACAGAAATTGGACTGTTTTCAGTTATGTGGTCTGAGCATTGCAGCTACAAAAACTCTAAACCAGTGTTAAGAAAATTCCCGACATCTGGTCCGCAAGTGCTTCAAGGTCCTGGTGAAGGTGCAGGGATTGTGGATATTGGGGATGGGCAAGCAGTGGCCTTCAAAATTGAAAGCCATAACCATCCGTCTGCAATCGAGCCGTATCAAGGAGCTGCAACTGGAGTGGGCGGCATTATCCGCGACGTTTTCTCCATGGGAGCAAGACCGATTGCTATTCTGAACTCTCTTCGTTTTGGCGAATTGGATAATGCTCGTACAAAGTATCTTTTTGAAGAAGTTGTTGCAGGGATTGCAGGTTACGGAAACTGTATCGGTATTCCGACAGTGGGGGGAGAAATTGCCTTTGATTCATCCTATGCAGGCAACCCGCTTGTAAATGCGATGTGTGTTGGTTTAATTAACCATGAAGACATTAAAAAAGGCCAGGCACATGGAGTTGGCAACACGGTAATGTACGTAGGAGCAAAGACAGGCCGTGATGGTATTCATGGGGCAACATTCGCATCAGAAGAGCTGACAGAGAATTCAGATGAAAAGCGTCCGGCAGTTCAAGTTGGCGACCCGTTCATGGAGAAACTTTTACTTGAGGCATGCTTGGAACTGATCAAATCAGATGCTCTAGTCGGTATTCAGGATATGGGTGCAGCAGGACTTGCAAGCTCAAGTGCAGAGATGGCAAGCAAAGCTGGATCTGGAATTGAAATGAATCTTGATTTAGTGCCGCAGCGTGAAGTGGGCATGACAGCTTATGAAATGATGCTGTCAGAATCTCAAGAACGTATGCTGATTGTTGTTAAAAAAGGCAGAGAGCAAGAGATTAAGGATCTATTCGATAAATATGATTTGGAAGCAGTTGCTATCGGTGTTGTTACAGATGATAAAATGCTGCGACTTCTTCATAAAGGGGAAGTAGTTGCGAACGTACCAGCTGATGCTTTGGCTGAAGATGCTCCTGTTTACCAAAAACCTTCTGCAGAACCGCAATATTTCCGTGATTTCCAAGCAATGGAGAACACAATCCCAGCAGTTGATAATTATGGAGAAGCACTTGCTAATCTTCTTAAGCAGCCGACAATCGCTTCAAAGGAATGGGTTTATAACCAATATGACTATATGGTTCGCACAAGTACAGTAGTTGCACCAGGATCAGATGCTGCTGTTGTCCGTATTCGCGGAACGAAAAAAGCGTTAGCGATGACGACTGACTGTAATGCGCGTTATCTTTACCTAGATCCAGAAACAGGCGGGAAAATTGCTGTTGCAGAGGCTGCTCGCAATATCGTCTGCTCAGGGGCAGAGCCATTGGCAATTACAGACAACTTAAACTTTGGTAACCCTGAAAAGCCAGAAATATTCTGGCAGATTGAAAAAGCTGCTGACGGTATAAGTGAAGCATGCTTAGCACTTAATGCACCAGTTATTGGCGGTAACGTGTCCCTATACAATGAAACAAACGGAACAGCAATCTATCCGACACCAGTAATCGGAATGGTTGGTCTGATTAAAGATACAAATGATATAACAACACAAAGCTTTAAAGCAAGCGGAGATCTTATTTATCTTCTTGGTGAAACGAAGGATGAATTCGGAGGAAGCGAACTTCAAAAGATGCTTGAAGGCTCCATTTCAGGAAAATCACCTGAATTAGACTTAGAAATAGAAAAGAGCCATCAAGCTGCAGTGCTTGCTGCCATCAGAGCAGGGGTTGTTGAATCTGCTCATGATCTAGCTGAAGGCGGCTTAGCAGTTGCAGCTGCAGAAAGCTTGTTTGAACCGAACGGTTTGGGTGCGAAGCTTGATTTGGAAGGCAACCCTGTTTCTGCTCTATTCAGTGAATCTCAATCACGTTTCTTGCTTTCTGTTAAACCAGATAACAAAGAAGAATTCGAAAAGCTAGTTCCTGCAACATTGATTGGAAAAGTAACAGACGACAATATTTTTGCTGTTAGCCAAGGGGAAAATATCCTAATTAAGGAACAGGTGGAAGTGTTAGAAGCCGCCTGGAGAGGAGCTATTCCATGCTTGCTGAAATAAGAGGGTTAAATGAAGAATGCGGAGTCTTTGGTGTTTGGGGCCATAACGATGCTGCGCAGCTTGCTTATTACGGGCTTCACAGCCTGCAGCACAGGGGACAAGAAGGTACAGGAATTGTTACAACAGACGGGAAACAGCTAAAAGGCATTAAAGGGGAAGGACTTGTTGCAGAGGTCTTCACACAGGATGCCATGAAGGAATTGACAGGAAAAGCTGCAATCGGTCATGTTCGTTATGCAACAGCAGGAGGTGGGGGCTATGAAAATGTCCAGCCCCTTCTGTTTCATTTCCAAAGCGGAAGCATGGCACTTGCTCATAATGGAAATCTTGTTAATGCTAATGCGCTCAAAAGCCAATTGGAAGCGCAAGGCAGCATCTTTCAGACTAGCTCTGATACAGAGGTACTTGCTCACTTAATTAGAAGAGGCGGTTTTTCTGCCTTTAATGAAAGAGTGAAAAATGCTTTGACAATGATTAAAGGGGCATATGCTTTCTTAATCTTGACAGAGACAGAGCTGATGGTTGCTCTAGATCCAAATGGTATGAGACCACTTTCTTTAGGAAAACTGGGAGATGCTTATGTTGTTGCCTCAGAAACATGTGCATTTGATGTTGTCGGTGCAGAATTTATCCGCGATGTCCTGCCGGGAGAGCTTTTGATTATTGACGATAATGGTTTCCGTTCTGAGATGTTCTCAGTGGCTTCCAATATTGCAATGTGTACGATGGAGTATGTGTATTTCTCAAGACCAGACAGCAATATCAATGGTATCAATGTTCATACTGCCAGAAAAAACTTAGGGAAAAGACTGGCTTTTGAAGCGCCAATTGAAGCAGATGTCGTAACAGGCGTTCCTGACTCAAGTATTTCTGCAGCAATTGGCTATGCAGAGGAAACAGGCATACCTTACGAGTTAGGCTTAATTAAGAACCGATATGTAGGACGCACCTTCATTCAGCCATCCCAATCATTGCGTGAACAAGGGGTGAAAATGAAGCTTTCAGCAGTCCGTGGTGTCGTTGAAGGAAAACGTGTCATCATGGTGGACGATTCTATCGTTAGAGGAACAACAAGCAGAAGAATCGTGTCCATGCTTCGTGAGGCTGGTGCAACAGAAGTGCATGTATTAATCAGTTCACCACCTATTAAAAACCCGTGTTTTTACGGAATCGATACATCTACAAAAGAAGAGCTGATTGCATCGAGATACTCGGTTGATGAGCTTCGGGAAATCATTGGTGCTGACTCTCTCATTTTCTTGAGCACAGAAGGAATGGTAGAAGCAATCGGCAGAAATGAAGAAGGGGAGAATAGAGGTTCCTGCTTAGCTTGCTTTACAGGCAAATATCCGACAGAAATCTATCCTTCTGCACTGCAATCATATGAAAAGGTGTAAAAGTAAACAGAAGTGAAAAGCGGCATATGGGTGTGTCGCTTTTCCATTGAAATGCACATAAGAGATGTCTTTGAATAGTAGGAGGATACGTATGGCTGAAAGCTACAAACAAGCAGGAGTTAATATCGAGGCAGGCTATGAAGCAGTTTCGAGAATGAAGAAGCATGTAAATAAAACAATCAGACCTGGTGTAATGGGAGGTCTTGGCGGTTTCGGAGGCATGTTCGATCTGTCAGTATTAAACCTGAAAAATCCAGTGCTGGTTTCTGGAACAGATGGGGTAGGTACAAAGCTGATGCTTGCATTTATGCTTGATAAGCATGATACAATCGGCGTAGATGCTGTGGCAATGTGTGTAAATGATATTGTCGTACAAGGAGCAGAACCTATTTACTTCCTTGATTATATTGCGTGCGGCAAAGCAGAGCCTGCAAAGATTGAAGCTATTGTAAAAGGGATTGCAGATGGCTGTGAACAAGCTGGCTGCGCATTAGTCGGCGGGGAAACTGCTGAAATGCCAGGGATGTACAGCGAAGAGGAATATGACCTTGCTGGATTTGCTGTTGGTGCTTGTGAGAAAGAACGTGTCATTACAGGGGAAAATATTAAGGCTGGAGATGTTCTGATTGGTTTGGCTTCAAGCGGAATTCACAGCAATGGCTATTCTCTTGTCCGCAAGCTTTTCTTTGAAAAAGCTAATATGTCTTTATCTGATTATGTAGACGAATTAGGCTGTACGCTTGGAGAAGAATTAATCAAGCCGACGAAAATCTATGTAAAATCAGTTCTGTCTGCTCTTCAAAAGTTCGAGATTAAGGGATTATCCCATATAACAGGCGGAGGTTTCATTGAAAATATTCCTCGCATGCTACCAGAAGGATTAGGGATCGAACTTGAAGAAACTAATTGGGAAGTGCCTCCTGTTTTTAAGCTGATGGAAAAAATAGGAGATTTACAGCGCAAGGAAATGTATAATATTTTTAACATGGGCACAGGAATGGTTCTTGCTGTGGACAGCGATGCGGAGCAAGATGTTCTAAAGCATTTTCAGGCAATCGGCGAAAAGGCATATACAATCGGCAAGGTAACAGATGATGGGGAAATCAACATCATTCTGAAACAATAACGGAGGAACAGACATGAAAAATATTGCTGTTTTTGCGTCAGGCAGCGGCTCCAATTTCCAAGCACTTGTAGATGCTGCAGAAAAAAATGAGCTGCAGGCGTCTATTAAATTACTAGTCTGTGACAAACCTAAGGCGTATGTTGTAGAAAGAGCTGCGAACCACAATGTTGATGTGTTTACATTCACAGCCAAAGATTATCCTTCAAAGGCGGAATATGAACAAGATATACTTCGGAAACTAAAAGATTACGAGATAGAGTGGATTATCCTTGCAGGTTATATGCGTTTGATTGGAGATACACTGCTTCAGGAATTCCCTGGTAAGATAATAAATATCCACCCGTCCTTGCTTCCTAATTTTCCTGGCAAAGATGCTGTCGGCCAAGCGCTTGCAGCAGGTGCAAAGGAAACAGGGGTAACGGTTCACTATGTGGATGAAGGAATGGATACAGGACCGATAATTGCTCAAGAGGCCGTCGGTATCATAGAAGGAGAAACGAATGAAAGCCTTCAAGCGAAAATCCAAAGCATCGAGCATGGACTGTATCCGAAGGTAGTTCAATCATTAGTCCTTTCCAATTGAGTAATTGCAGCAATAGACTACTATATGAAACAGGGGGAAATAAAGGAAATGAAAAAGCGTGCATTAATAAGTGTTTCAGATAAAACAGGAATTACAAGCTTTGCAAAAGAGCTTCATGAATTAGGATTCGAGCTGATTTCTACAGGTGGAACAAAAAAGGCCATTCAAGAGAGCGGCATCCCAGTACTTAGTGTCAGTGACGTAACTGGATTTCCGGAAATCCTGGAAGGCAGGGTAAAAACTTTAAATCCGTATATTCATGGCGGTCTTTTGGCGAAATTTGACGAACCTGGACACCAAGCACAGCTTGAGGAGCATAAAATTCAGCCAATCCAGCTAGTTTGTGTGAATCTTTATCCTTTCCAAGCAACAATTGCGAAGGAAGACGTAACAGTGGAGGATGCCATTGAAAATATTGATATCGGCGGTCCAACAATGCTTCGCGCTTCTGCAAAAAACCATCAATATGTAACAGTTGTAGTGGACCCAAGTGATTATACAACGGTTGTCGATGAACTAAAGCAAGATGGAGAAGTGAAGTTTGAAACAAGAAGAAAGCTTGCTGCTAAAGTGTTCCGTCACACTGCTGCTTACGATTCCATGATTTCTCAATACATGAGCGATCTTTCAGGTGAAGAAAACCCTGAATCATTGACTGTCACATATGAACTGAAGCAATCTTTAAGATATGGAGAAAACCCGCATCAAAATGCAGCGTTTTACCGTAAGCCTTTAGGTTCTGCATTTTCTATTGCGAATGCAACACAGCTGCATGGCAAGGAGCTTTCTTACAATAATATCAATGATGCAGATGCTGCAATTCAAATCGTCAAAGAATTCACAGAACCAGCAGCTGTTGCAATTAAGCATAGCAACCCATGCGGAGTTGGAACAGGCGAGGATATTTTCACTGCGTACACAAGAGCATTTGAGGCAGATCCTATTTCTATTTTCGGAGGAATTGTCGCATTGAACAGAGAGGTTGACGCTGCAACAGCTCAGAAGCTGCATGAAATCTTTTTAGAAATCGTCATTGCGCCATCTTATTCAGAAGAGGCTTTAGAGATTCTTAAAGGGAAGAAAAACATTCGTCTGTTAACTATTCCATTCTCTGCAGGCAACAAGAAGGAAATGAAATTTACGACAATTGAAGGCGGCTTGCTTGTTCAAGATTTCGACCATTTTACATTGGATGATGCAACAATCACTATCCCAACTGACAAAAAGCCGACAGATGAAGAATGGGAAGCACTGAAGTTTGGCTGGAAGGTTGTTAAGCATGTGAAATCGAATGCGATTGTCGTTAATAATCAGGAAATGACTTTAGGAGTAGGTGCAGGTCAAATGAACCGTGTTGGTTCAGCAAAGATTGCCTTGGAACAGGCTGGAGAAAAGGCAGTTGGAGCAGTATTGGCTTCCGATGCGTTCTTCCCAATGGATGATACAGTCGAAGCAGCAGCAAAAGCTGGAGTCACTGCAATCATTCAAACAGGCGGCAGTATCAGAGATGAAGATTCCATCAAGAAAGCAAACGAGTATGGAATTGCCATGGTATTGACAGGAGTAAGGCACTTTAAACACTAAAAGCTTTGATGGAGGATGGAAATGATGAAGGTACTCGTAATCGGCCGTGGTGGAAGAGAGCATACGATTTGCACAAAAATTAAAGAAAGCAAATTAGTTGAAACTATCTTTGTAGCACCAGGCAATGTAGGAATGACAGATGTTGCCGAACGCGTTTCAATTGAAGAGACAGAAGTAGATAAGCTTGTTGAATTTGCTCTAGATAATAAAGTGGACCTGACGGTAGTAGGACCTGAAGTTCCTTTGCTGTTAGGTGTTGTTGATAAATTGGAGGCTGCTGGGCTGAAGGTTTTCGGACCAAGGCAAAAAGCAGCAGAAATTGAAGGCAGTAAATCCTTTGCGAAGGATTTAATGAAGAAATATGAGATCCCGACAGGAAAGTATGAAACATTTTCTGATTATGAGCAAGCTAAAGCATATATATTAGAGCATGGGGCGCCGATTGTTATTAAGGCAGACGGCCTTGCAGCAGGCAAGGGTGTAACAGTTGCAATGACATTGGAAGAAGCTTTGGCAAGCATTGAAGAAATGCTTGTCGGTGCGAAATTCGGTGATGCATCTGCGACTGTTGTTATTGAAGAATTCCTGGCTGGTGAGGAGTTTTCCTTAATGTCCTTCGTCAATGGGGACACAGTCATTCCATTAGAGATTGCTCAAGACCATAAACGAGCATATGATGGTGATCAAGGACCGAATACTGGCGGCATGGGAGCTTATTCTCCTGTTCCTCATATCGATGAGAAAATCGTGCAGACTGCCATTGAAACAATCGTTAAGCCGACTGCACAGGCAATGATTACAGAAGACAGATCGTTTACGGGAATCTTATATGCCGGTCTTATTGCTACAGAAGAAGGCCCGAAAGTGATTGAATTTAATGCTCGCCTCGGCGATCCAGAAACACAGGTTGTTTTGCCTAGGATGAAATCTGATTTAGTTGAAGTGCTGCTTGCTATCCTTGAAGGAGAGACTCCTGTTATAGAGTGGCACGATGAGGATATGCTTGGTGTTGTCGTTGCAGCGAAAGGATATCCAGAAAGCTATGGAAAAGGTGCTGTCATCAAAGGTTTAAACACGATGGAGGATGTATCTATTTTCCACGCTGGCACAAGTTTGGACGAAGACGGTAACTTTACAGTGGACGGCGGCAGAGTATTGCTTGTTGCTGCTAAGAGCAAAACAATTAAGGCTGCCCAAGACAAGGTATATAAAGAGTTAGAAAAGCTGGAAAGCGATGGAGTTTTTTACAGAAAAGACATCGGCTTTAAAGCAATTAAATAATATGAAAAAAGATCCCAGTTGGGATCTTTTTTTGTTAGGCTAGTTCAATACCTCCTGTAATTCCATATACTTGTGCTGTTACGTAGCTTGATTCCTCAGATGCAAGGAACACATATACGGAAGACAATTCAACAGGCTGTCCGCTTCGCTGCAACGGTGTATTTTGACCAAATTGTGGAATTTTGTCACTAGGCTGTCCTCCAGTAACCTGCAATGCTGTCCAAATTGGACCTGGTGCCACCGTATTTACACGAATGCCTTTTGAGGCAACTTGTTTAGCCAACCCGCGTGTAAATCCGGTAATCGCAAATTTAGTAGAAGCGTAATCAAGCAGGTTCGGGCTTGGATTATAGCCTTGAACAGAAGTAGTCGTAATAATGGAAGCCCCTTTTGGCAGAAGTGGCAACGCTGCTTTTACAACCCAGAACAATGAAAATACATTAATTTCAAATGTGCTTCGAAGCTGTTCTGTCGTCAAATCAGCAATATCTTCAACTGCTTGCTGCTTGCCTGCTACTAACGCCAGCACATCAAGACCGCCGAGCTCATCATATGCTTTTTTAACTAATTCACCACAAAAAGCCTCATCGCTTAAATCACCAGGGATAAGAACAGCTTTTCGTCCTTCCGCTTCAATCAGTTCCTTTACTTCTTCTGCATCGGGCTGTTCTTCTGGCAGATAATTGATTGCGACATCTGCGCCTTCTCGAGCATAAGCAATAGCAGCTGCACGGCCGATACCAGAATCTCCTCCGGTTACAAGAGCTTTGCGGTTTGTCAATCTGCCATTTCCTTTGTAGCTTTTTTCTCCGCAGTCAGGCACTGGCTCCATTTTTTGCTGCAGTCCTGGCGGGTCCTGATATTGCTTAGGGAAGTCTCCTGTAAAGTATTGTTCTAATGGATTGTTTAGATTAGACAATGCAATCTCTCCTTTTTGTTTTATTTCCGTTTACTCTTTTTTCATGCTTCTCTATTTGGATTCCCAATCATACACAACAATAAACAATACTTTGGTGAAAAATTACAAAGAGAAATAAAAGTAAGAGGTATGGATAATGAGTCTTTTGCATATTATTTACGAATACAATAAGAAGCCTGCAGGCTAGCAAGGCTGCAGGCATTAGTGGTTTATTTTTTCATATCCTCAGGTGAAAAGATGGTTGCAGGATTAAATTCGCTCATGATGTTTTGAATGTCCGCAGGAGAAGCTTTTTCACTATCCTTAGGTTTTTCCTTATTTTCCTTGTGGGCAGTGTGCTCATTGTCTTTTTTAGGTGTATGTCCCTTACTGTTGTCAAATAGAGCAACAATCGGACAATAACGCACAATTCCTTCTGCGATTTTCATTCCAGCAAGCATAGCTATCCATAAATAGGATTGCTGATTAGGTCTTTTTGCGAGCTTAGCTGTGCTCCAGGCTAAAAAGGTAAAGCCAAGTGTGATGCGAATCATTGCATTTATCAAGCTGATATTTTGCTTAGGGTTCATAATAAAAACAGCCTCCTTAGAAAATTTAACGTAATAGTAATATTAGAAAAATCTTTCTGTGATAAAATGATTTTAATGATAAACATTTCCATTTTTTTAAAATAAAAACAAAAGCTGCAAATACAAAGGGGAGAAAACAATGTTAGAGCAACGTTACCGTTGGAAGAACAAATTGTTAAGAAAACATGTTTCCGTCCTAAATGGCGAAATTGCGCCATCCATCATATTGCAAAACGCAAAATATCTTAATCAGATTTTGCGAAAATGGATTTGTGCAAACATTTGGATATACCAAGATAGAATCATTTATGTCGGGCAAGAGATGCCTGGAAATGTCCGCGGCAGTGAAATTATTGATTGTGATGGTCAATATTTAGTGCCGGGCTATATAGAACCGCATTCCCATCCTTTTCAAATATATAATCCCCTTACACTTGCTCAATATACATCTCAATTTGGAACAACAACGCTCATAAATGATAACCTTCTATTGGCTTTGCAGTTAGAAAAAAAGAAAGCGTTTTCTTTTATGAGTCAGATGCGGAACCTTCCAACGTCAATGTTTTGGTGGTGCCGGTATGATTCTCAGACAGAGCTTGCAGAAGAGGAAAAAGTATTCTCCCACAGCAATGTTAAAAGCTGGCTTGAGCATGATGCTGTCATTCAAGGTGGGGAGCTTAGCGGTTGGCCGCAACTGTTGGATGGTGATGATATGATGCTCCATTGGATTCAAGAGACGAAACGGATGCGAAAGCAAGTAGAGGGACATTTTCCCGGAGCATCGGAAAAAACATTAGCAAAGCTGATGCTGCTTGGAGTTGACAGTGATCATGAGGCAATGACAGGCAAGGAAGTGCTTGACCGGCTGATGCAAGGTTATATGGTCAGTCTCAGATACTCATCTATACGCCCTGATTTGCCAAAGCTTGTCAAAGAAATGAAGGAGCTTGGAATCAGCCAGTTTGATAAATGCATGCTGACAACAGATGGGTCTCCGTCCTATTTTTATGAAAGCGGGCATATTGACCAGCTTATCCGCATAGCAATGGAACAAGGAATTCCTTCTGTGGATGCCTATAATATGGCAACCATAAATATTGCAAGATACTACAATATTGAGCACCTGCACGGAAATATTGCGACTGGCAGAGTCGCTAATATTAATTTCCTAAAAGACATCGCTGATCCAACACCTCACTCCGTTTTGGCAAAAGGAGTCTGGGTAAAGCGGGCAGGTGAGATAGTGACAGAAGCGTACCCTTCCATTGATTGGGTGGAATTTGGTTTTGAGCCATTAAAGCTGGACTGGGAATTGACTTATGACGATATGCAATTCTCCATGCCATTCGGAATAAAGCTTGAAAACTCTGTTATCACAAAACCATACTCCATTTCCATTGATGTATCTGGTGAGGCGCTTTCCCAAAATCATGATGAGTGTTTCTTTATGCTGTTAGGAAGAAACGGAAATTGGAGAATAAACACACTTCTTAAAGGATTCTCGAAGGAAATAGGCGGTTTGGCAAGCTCTTATACAGGCGATGGAGATATTATCCTCTTAGGAAAAAATCAGAAAGACATGATAAAGGCTTTCAATAGGATGAAAGAGATAGGCGGAGGAATTGTCATATACAAGGACGGCCAATTGGCTTTAGAGCTGCCGCTGCCTTTAAAAGGTGTAATGGCTGATATGTCTGTTAATGAATTGATTAAGACAGAAAAAAAGTTATTACAATATATTAAGGATGCTGGCTTTCCTTTTGACGATCCAATATATACGCTTGTTTTCTTTTCCGCTACCCATCTACCGTATATAAGAATTACCCAGAGAGGTTTATATGATGTCATGAATAAAAATGTACTCTTTCCGTCAATAATGCGTTAAAATATAAAAGAGATCCTTTTATAAATGAGAATATTCTGATATATGTATAAAAAGGCAACAATATAGCAATAAAATATTGATTGTAGCCCGTGTAACAGCAAATCAATCTGGTACGTATTCTTAGTAAGTGCAGCCTTTTTAGCCTATTTTTACAGAGAACCACTGTTTGCCTTCAGCGTTTTTCCGCCCATTCTTCCTAGCAGGTTTAAAAAAAACGCGCTATTAGGAGGATTTATGAAAAAGAGCATAGTATTGTTTTTGGCGGCAGTTTTTCTTTTATTGACAGCATGCAGCAAAGAACCGGAAAGTGTAGGCACACATGATGAAAATCATCAGGGCGGTGATGCTGGCAAGGACGAAGGCAGTGTGGAGGATTTAGGGTATACATTTCCTCTGACAGGCCTGTCTGCAGATGTGAAAAGCAGTGAGCGAGCAGTCAGCGTTATGGTGAATAATCATCCGAAAGCAAGGCCGCAGACTGGTTTAACTGATGCTGATATTGTATATGAGGTTCTGGCTGAAGGAGAGATAACAAGGTTTCTTGCCATCTATCAGAGCAAGGCTCCAAAGCTGATTGGGCCTGTCAGAAGCGCAAGAGACTACTATATTGAACTTGCTAAAGGTTATGATGGCCTTTATATTGCGCATGGTTATAGTCCGGAAGCAAAGAGGCTGTTGACAGAGGGCTTTATTGATAATCTTAACGGTATGCAGTATGACGGAACATTGTTTCAGCGTTCCGCTCAAAGGCAAGCGCCTCATAATTCGTATATCAGCTATAGCAATATATTAAAAGGGGCGCAACAAAATAATTATGATATGGATGTATCACCTAGACCGCTCACTTTTTTAAATGAACAAGAGGTAAACCAAATACAAGGGGAAGCAGCGAATAAAATATCCATATATTATGGTTCGAACCCACAGTACAATTCTTTATTCTATTATGATAAAGACACTGAAAAGTATATCAGGTATTCAAACGGCGAAAAAACCGTGGATTACGAATCCGGCATGCCTGTTGCCGTAAGCAATGTGTTCATTTTGGAAGCAGAACATCACACAGCCGACAGCAAAGGCAGACGAGATATAGATTTGCAATCTGGTGGAGATGGCTACTTGCTTCAAAAAGGCAAGTGGAATAAGGTTGAATGGAAAAACATAGATGGCCGGCTTCTTCCGTTTGACGGTGACCGGCAAATAGGACTTGTTCCCGGAAAGACATGGATAAATATCATACCTTCTGATCCTGGATTAGACGCAGCCGTTTCATTAGAGACACAATAAACTAATATATGTAACCGATGGAGGTCATGAAATGCAAATTGATAAACTAAGAGGGAAAGAGCTGGATCAGCTATTTAAATCCATCCTTTCATTAGAGAATTTAGAAGAATGCTATCAATTTTTCGATGATTTATGCACAGTTAATGAAATTCAATCACTTTCACAGCGTCTTGAGGTTGCAAGAATGTTGCGAGAAGGAAATACCTATCATAGCATTGAAAAAGAAACTGGTGCTAGCACAGCTACAATCTCCCGTGTGAAAAGATGCTTGAACTACGGCAATGACGCCTATGTTATGGCATTGGACAGAATTCAAGAAGACAAGACTTCGGAAGAAGAAAGTGAATAAGATATTTTCCTGAGCAGGCAATGATTGCCTGCTTTTTTGTTTAGTTAAAAAAGCTGAGCTTGCTGAAACATTGTCTCTTACAAAATCGTCCTATTATAAAGCAGAACTACGTGAAACTTATTGTTATTCATAACGAAATATCCTGCAAATATTTACATGCATAATTCCCGCCTTTCATTTCTTTTTTGTAACATACACAAATGCTATAATGATGTAATGGAAGTTAGAATGGAGGATTTTTGCATGTACAATGTCCGTGAGTGGCGTCACGTTTTTAAATTAGATCCGAATAAAGAAATTTCAGATGAACATTTAGAGAAAATAGCTGAATCAGGAACAGATGCGATTATCATTGGCGGGACAGATGGGGTTACGCTTGAAAATGTGCTGAGCATCATGTCCCGAGTAAGAAGATATACAGTTCCTTGCATACTAGAAATATCAACAATCGATGCTATTACTCCCGGTTTTGATCTTTACTTCATACCAACTGTCTTAAACAGCAAGGATACAAAATGGGTGACAGGTCTTCATCATGAAGCAGTAAAGGAATATGGTGAGATTATGAATTGGGAAGAGATACTTGTCCAAGGCTATTGCATCTTAAACAGTGATTGCAAAGCAGCTAAAGCAACAGATGCGAATACCGACCTCGATGCCCTTGATGTTGCTGCATATGCAATGATGGCAGAGAAAATGTTGCACCTGCCTATTTTTTATCTTGAGTACAGCGGTTCTTACGGAGACGTGGAGGTTGTCAAGGCAGCGAAAAGAAATCTGACCGATACTGTCCTTTTTTACGGCGGAGGAATAAGATCACTGGATGACGCGCAGAAAATGGCGCTCGAGGCAGATGTAGTGGTTGTTGGAAATATTATTTATGATGATATAGCGGCTGCTTTAAGCACCGTGAAAATAAAGAATCTGCATTGATTACAAAAACGGAAAAAGGTATTATAGAATATATGTTCTTATGGCGGTGAGATAATGCAATTTTTAACAGATAAAATATTAAATGGTTTAAATCCTGAACAGCAAAAGGCTGTTAAGGCAACAGAAGGCCCGCTTCTTATAATGGCAGGAGCAGGAAGTGGAAAGACAAGAGTGCTTACACAAAGAATCGCTTATTTGATGGTTGAAAAAGGGGTTAATCCATACAACATCTTAGCGATAACATTTACGAATAAAGCAGCAAAGGAAATGAGACATAGGATTGCAGGAGTGCTTGGCGGCGCGAGCGAGGATATCTGGATTTCCACATTCCACTCCATGTGTGTCCGCATCCTGAGGAAGGATATAGACAGAATCGGCTATAACAGAAACTTTACGATTTTGGATACGACAGACCAACAGTCTGTAGTAAAGCAAATTTTAAAGGAAAGAAACATCGATCCGAAGAAACATGATCCTCGGGCGATATTGGCAAGCATCAGCTCTGCTAAAAACGAACTGATTACACCAGAGGAATATGCAAAAACAGCAGGGGATTATTTCGCTCAGATTGCCAGTGATGTATATACCGAATACCAAAGACGTTTAAGAAAGAACCACGCTTTGGATTTCGATGACTTGATTATGCAGACAATCCACTTGTTCCAGCGTGTACCGGAAGTTCTTGAATTTTATCAACGCAAGTTCCAGTATATTCATGTAGACGAGTATCAAGATACGAATAGATCTCAGTATATGCTTGTAAAACTGCTTGCAAGCAGATTCCGCAATCTTTGTGTTGTAGGTGATTCTGACCAGTCTATTTATCGTTGGCGCGGGGCGGATATTGCCAACATCCTTTCATTCGAGAAGGATTACCCGAACGCAACGGTGGTCATGCTTGAGCAAAACTACCGTTCTACGAAGAAGATTCTTCAAGCTGCCAACAAAGTTATTGAAAACAACACAGGCAGAAAAGATAAAAATCTGTGGACGGAAAATGAAGATGGAAATAAAATTCATTACTATCGTGCAGACAGTGAGCAAGGGGAAGCACAATTTGTAATTGGGAAGATCCAAGAAATCAGAAGAGAAACCTCAAAAAAACTGGCTGATATTGCGATTCTTTACCGTACAAATGCTCAATCTCGTGTAATGGAAGAAATGCTTCTAAAATCAAATATTGAATATTCCATTGTCGGGGGAATAAAGTTCTACGATAGAAAAGAAATTAAAGATACACTTGCTTATTTAAGACTGATTGCAAATCCCGATGATGATATTAGCTTGCAAAGGGTCATAAATGTGCCGAAACGAGGGATTGGTTCAAGCTCTATCGATAAAATCGCTAATTTTGCAGCAATGCATGATATGTCTATGTATGATGCGATTGAATCAGTTGAGCTAATTGGATTAAGCCCAAAAATCACAAAATCAGTAGCAGAATTCCACAACTTCATCCGTAAGTACAGTGAAATGCAGGAGTACTTGTCTGTAACGGAGCTGGTGGAGGAAGTGATTGAAAAGTCTGGTTATCTAGAGGCGCTGAAAGCAGAGAAATCGATTGAATCCCAAAGCAGAATTGAGAATATCGAGGAGTTCATGTCTGTTACGAAAAACTTTGAGGACACGAATGAAGACAAGTCTTTAATTGCCTTCCTGACAGATTTAGCTCTTGTTGCAGACATCGATAAGCTTGATGATGACGGCAATCAGGCAGATGCTGTTGTACTAATGACGCTCCACTCGGCAAAAGGACTGGAGTTTCCAGTAGTATTCTTGATTGGTCTGGAAGAAGGGGTTTTCCCGCATTCCCGTTCCCTTATGGAGGAAGTGGAAATGGAGGAGGAAAGAAGACTTGCCTATGTTGGGATTACAAGGGCAGAACAGCAGCTGTTCATAACAAACGCTCAAATGAGAACATTGTTTGGTCGTACGAATATGAATCCTCCTTCCCGTTTCATTAAGGAAATACCAGAAGATTTATTAGAAGGAGTTCCAGAAAGAAAGAGCGAATCGAGATTCAGTGCCAGACCGGCAGCACCTGCAGCAAGAAAAGCAGTTATACGCCCTGCGGCAAGGACAACAGGTGGAGAGGATATTGGCTGGAATGTCGGAGATAAGGCGGTTCACGGTAAATGGGGAACCGGTACGGTAGTAAGCGTTAAGGGAGACGGAGACTCCAAGGAGCTTGATATTGCATTCCCAAGTCCGGTAGGCATAAAGAGACTATTGGCGAAATTTGCGCCGATCCAAAAAGGCTGATGAACGAGAAAGGAATGGAAGTATGGATCTACAAGCAGCAGAAAAAAGGGTAAAGGAATTGCATAACCTTTTAAATAAATATAACTATGAATATCATGTACTTGATAATCCCTCTGTTCCCGATGCAGAATATGATGCTCTTTTAAAAGAGCTTGTTGATTTGGAACAAACATTTCCTGAATTAAAGACAAGCGACTCTCCTTCCCAAAGGGTTGGAGGGGAAATTTTGGATATGTTCTCAAAGGTCCAGCATGAGACACCGATGCTTAGTCTTGGGAATGCCTTTAATGAAGCTGATTTACGTGATTTTGACAGAAAGATGCGCCAAGCAATTGGAGACAACTTTTCTTATGTTTGTGAGCTGAAGATAGATGGACTGGCTGTGTCGCTTCGCTATGTAGATGGATTGTTTGAACTGGGAGCGACACGCGGTGATGGCACTACTGGGGAGGATATTACAGCGAATTTAAAGACAATTCGCTCCATCCCTCTTCGGTTAAATCAGCCTGTAAGCATTGAAGTGCGAGGCGAAGCCTTCATGCCGAAGAAATCCTTTGAGGCACTGAATAAAGCAAAAGATGAGAACGGAGAAGAGCCGTTTGCCAACCCAAGGAATGCGGCAGCTGGCTCTCTCAGACAGCTTGATCCGAGGATTGCGGCTTCCCGAAATCTTGACATCTTCCTTTATGCGATTGGAGATCCTGGAGAAACAGGTGTGCGATCTCACAGCCAAGGACTTGATTTGTTAGATGAGCTAGGCTTTAAAACGAATAAAGAAAGACAGCGTTGTGCAACAATTGAGGATGTACTTCAGTATGTGGAAGGCTGGCAGGATAAGCGCCCTCATCTTCCATATGAAATCGATGGAATTGTTATTAAGGTTGACAGCTTGGAGCAGCAAGACGAGTTAGGCACTACTGCGAAAAGTCCAAGGTGGGCAATCGCCTATAAGTTCCCTGCTGAAGAGGTTGTCACAAAGCTCCTTGATATCGAGCTAAGCATCGGACGAACAGGTGTGTTGACGCCGACAGCGTTGCTTGCCCCTGTTAAGGTGGCAGGGACTACTGTCAAACGGGCATCTTTGCATAATGAAGATTTAATTCGCGAAAAAGATATTAAAATCGGCGACAGTGTTGTTGTAAAAAAAGCGGGCGACATTATTCCTGAGGTCGTGAATGTGCTTGTGGAAAGACGAACAGGCGAAGAGCAGGACTTTATCATGCCGACTGAATGTCCTGAATGCGGCAGTGAACTGGTAAGAATTGAAGGAGAAGTGGCTCTGCGCTGCATTAATCCTAAATGTCCTGCCCAAATAAGAGAAGGACTGATCCACTTTGTGTCCCGCAATGCCATGAATATTGACGGACTTGGCGAAAGGGTTGTTAGTCAGCTGTTTTCTGAAAAGCTGATTGAAGATGTTGCTGACCTCTATAAGCTTACATATGAGCAGCTTATTAATCTGGAAAGAATGGGCGAAAAGTCTGTGACGAACTTGTTGAATGCTATTGCTTCATCTAAAAGTAATTCCTTAGAGAGGCTGTTGTTTGGGTTAGGAATTCGTCATGTTGGAGCGAAGGCTGCTAAGACGATTGCGATGGAATTCAGCAATATGGACGCATTGGCTAATGCGAGTGTTGAAGACTTAAAAGCAATTAATGAGATAGGCGATAAAATGGCTGATTCAATTGTTGCATTCTTCGAGCAGGAAGAGGCTGCAGAGCTGATTGAGGAGCTTAAAGCTTCTGGAGTAAACATGGAATATACAGGTGCAAGACCTGTTGCACTTGAGGATTCAGACAGCGTGTTTGCCGGAAAAACAATTGTTTTAACTGGTAAACTAGAGCAGCTTTCCCGTAATGAAGCGAAAGAAAAAATCGAGCTTTTAGGCGGGAAGATTACGGGAAGTGTCAGCAAAAAAACAGATCTCGTAATCGCCGGTGAGGATGCAGGCAGCAAATTGACGAAAGCAGAACAGCTGGGAATTGAAGTTTGGGATGAGGATAAGCTGTTGGAAGAACTAAAGGTTAAAGGTGTGTAATGTTGATGAAAAGAAGCTTTTTATTTATAGCCAGTCTCGTTTTTCTACTTACTGCCTGTGCCCCCAACTTCCAGAAAGAAGAGGAAGTAAAGAGTGAAACAGGCGATAATGAAACGGAGACAGCCATCCTGCCGAAATTCAAAATATCGGATGAGTATTACAGCATGAGTCTTCCTTTCAAAACATCGGAGGCGAGAGGGCTTGTCGTCAATAATTTGAATTCAAGGTACGACATCAGTGAGTTTGAGAGCGGTTTGATGCGAGTTGCCCAAAACACATTCAGTACAGAAAACTATTATTTTCAAGAGGGGCAGTATTTGAATAGTTCAACAGTTGCTTCATGGCTGAACAGAAAGTACACAGCGAAGGAACTGAAAGATAAGAAAATGTCTGAAAGTGACAATGTCGGGTTGAATCCTTCTGATGAAGATAAGAGCCAAGCAGAAAGTGGAGAGATGGATCCGATATATCTTGCACATATTCTCGAGCATGATTATTTAGTGAAAAATGAAGAAACAAATAAATTGGAGCTGGGCGGTGTGACAATCGGTCTTGCACTAAATTCGGTTTATTATTATCAGGAAAAAAATAACGGATCTACAAAAAAGAAAGATATTAGTCAGCAAACACTTCAAAGAGAAGGGAAGAAAATTGCTGCAGAGGTTATCAAAAGGCTCAGAAAAATCGAAGGCTTAGAAAATGTACCAATCAACATCGCCTTGTTTGAACAAAAAGAGACGTCCTCTGTTGTACCAGGCAATTTTATTGCTTATGCGAATGCAGGAAGTGGAGAATCTTCTTTAGGTGAGTGGAAAAGTATAAATGAGAAGTATGTGATTTATCCGAATAATGATAGCCAGTATAAAACAGAAAATGCTGCCTTCTCAAAATTTCAAAATGATATTGAAGAATATTTCCCGAATTTCAATGGTGTAATCGGCAAAGGATTTTATATAAACAATAAGCTGCGGAGCCTCAGCATTGAGATGAAGATACAATTTTATGGAGCGACAGAAGTCATCGGTTTCTCCCAATATGTAGCTGGGAAAGTGATGGATCGTTTCAAAGACACAAACCAGGCAGTACAGGTTAGCATAACTTCTGCAAATGGAGAAGAAGCACTGATAGTCAGAGATGCAGGTCAGGATGAACCGTTCGTTCATATTTATCAGTAAGGTATAAAGATTATCCCAATACGGGGTAGTCTTTTTTATTTTCCTTTTTTTGCAACAATTTCAATGACTGTAGGTGGAATTTTTTTAGTATAGTGGTAAAGAGTATCTATATAAGGAGTTGGAAAGAATGACAAATCCAAATTTAGATGATTACCTGCAGCAAGGTATGTACGGCACTAAAGAAACAAAGCCTGAAGAAAGAAGGCAGTTTCTCGGAACAATCAGGGAAAGGATTGTTCTTGCTTTGAGGCAGAGCCAAGTAAGAGAACCAGATGTCTATAAAGAGGCAGAGGAAGCTATTAAAGGCAATAAGGGGGCAAAACTTTATTTAAACGGCCACTTGGATTATTCCTATTTGTCTAAGTACTTAAAAATCGCCAATCAGCAAAACATGGAATATACAATTGTAACAAATAACGATTATAACAGTGATATCGGTTTGCTGATAGCATATGACCATGCAGTAGACAAAGAAGATATTTATGTAACAGAAAATTCAGCAGAAAAGAAGGCAGACGAACCGAAAGAGAAAAAAGGATTTTTTGCTAAGCTCTTCAAAAGATAATAAGGTTTATGGCGAGAGGGAAAAGAATGCTGATTCTTTTCCCTTGTTTCTTTAGATGAGGTTTAAAAGGGACAGGCACGTGATATACAAAAAACAACAGGATATTTCGTTTATTTATGGGAAATGTAAAAAAGTAAGTTGTATAACTTGTAATGTAAAATTAAATTGTGTACAATATAATTGTGTAAAACATTATTTAATTGGAGGGTTTAACTATGTCAGAAACATTGTTTACTACATCTGTAAAAGCGGTTGGCGGAAGAGAAGGAAGAGTAGAATCAGAGGATTATGTCATTCAATTAGAAACAGCAATGCCTGGAACACCAAGAGCAAAACAGCTTGAGGATGCAACTAACCCAGAGCAGCTGTTTGCAGCAGGCTATGCAGCTTGTTTCGATGGAGCTCTTCAGATGATCGCAGGAAAAGAACGTGTGAAGTTTGAATCAGAAGTGACAGCAAGTGTCAGCCTGATAAAAGATCCAACAGATCAAGGTTTTAAACTTGGTGTTAAATTGTCTGTCAAAGGTACTGGCGTAGATAAAGCTACTTTAGAAGATCTTGTTCATAAAGCACATAATTTCTGCCCATACTCTAAAGCAACTAGAGGCAATATTGACGTTACACTTGAAGTTATTGCTGCATAATAAATCAAAAAACCATCGCCTACATGTGATGGTTTTTTTATACCTAAAAAGAAGCGCCTTTTTAAAGACGCTTCTTTTTTATTTGGCAAGCTGCTGTAAAAGATGAGCCAGGGAATTTTTTAACTGACTAAATTCCTGTGGTTCTTTATTAGAAAGCTTGAATATTTCTGCTGGAATGCAGGCTGCTTTTTCTTTAAGGCTTTTGCCTTGTTCTGTTAACGATACCATAACAGAGCGCTCGTCTTCTTGGGAACGTTCCCTCTTGATAAGACCGTTCTGTTCCATCCGTTTTAACATTGGAGTTAATGTGCCTGAATCAAGGTACAGCTCTTCTCCCATGCTTTTCACACTTAGCACCTCATGCTCCCATAATAACAGTAGAACTAAATATTGAGGATAAGTCACATCAAGATCCTCAAGCAAAGTTTTGTATTTTTTAGTCATTTCTCTTGAACTGGCGTAAAGCAAAAAACAGAGCTGATTTTCCAGTTTAAGCATATCTATTTCATTTGCCATTGTAGTTCACCAACTTTAAAGTATCTTAATAATATTACTATTGTAATCCAATTATAGCTTTTTTCCTAATGAAGTAAATTGGGGCAGCATTATAAAGGCAAGATTTTTGGAAGGATAACAAATACTTCATTGTTCTTGTTGCCTTAATAGAGGCTTGTTTGATATCATCAGATTATTGCATGGAACGTACTTGGAGGTGACAATTATGTCAAGGATTACAAAAGAAGAAGTAAAGCATGTTGCAAACCTTGCGAGGCTTGCGATTACAGAAGATGAAGCTGAAAAATTTCAGAAACAGCTTGATGCAATCATTTCATTTGCTGAGCAGTTGAATGAGCTGGATACAGAAGGTGTTGTACCAACATCCCATGTGCTCGATACGAAAAACGTATTGCGTGAAGATGTTGCAGGAAAAGGCCTGCCAATCGAGGATGTCCTGCGAAATGCTCCAGAGCATCAGGACGGCCAGATCAAGGTGCCATCAATTATTGAGTAAGGAGGGAAGAGGATGAGCTTATTTGATCAAAAAGCGGCAGATTTACAAGAAATGCTGCTTAAAAAAGAACTTTCTGTTACAGATTTGGTGCAGGAAGCATACACGAGAATTAAGGACGTAGATGAAAAAGTACAAGCCTTTATGACATTAGATGAGGAAAATGCCTTTAATCAGGCGAAGCAGCTTGATGCAAGATTGGCTACAGGTGAAACGACAGGTCCACTGTTCGGTTTGCCAATCGGGATAAAGGATAATATTGTCACTAAGGATTTAAGAACAACATGTTCTAGCCGCATATTGGAGAACTTCCAGCCAATCTACAATGCGACAGTTATGGAGAAATTACATAATGCAGGCACGATTACAATCGGGAAGCTGAATATGGATGAGTTCGCGATGGGGTCATCAACAGAAAACTCCTATTATATGAACACAAAGAACCCTTGGAGTTTAGATAGAGTGCCAGGTGGTTCATCAGGCGGATCAGCAGCTGCAGTTGCTGCAGGAGAAGTTCTGTTTTCACTTGGATCTGACACAGGCGGCTCTATCAGACAGCCGGCTGCCTATTGCGGAGTTGTCGGCTTAAAGCCTACATATGGACGTATTTCACGTTTTGGTCTTGTGGCATTTGCGTCTTCTTTAGACCAAATCGGACCGATTACAAGAACAGTTGAAGACAATGCCTTCTTGCTGAAAGCTATTTCAGGAGTAGATCCGATGGACAGCACATCAGCAAATGTGGCAGTTCCGGACTTTACGAAGAGCTTAACAGGTGATATTAAGAACTTGAAAATCGCAGTGCCAAAAGAATACTTAGGCGAAGGTGTAAGCGAGGAAGTGCGTCAATCTGTGCTTGATGCTCTTAAGGTGTTAGAAAAGCTTGGAGCAACATGGGAAGAAGTATCATTGCCACACAGCAAATATGCGTTGGCAACTTATTATCTGCTGTCTTCTTCAGAGGCTTCTGCTAACTTGTCCCGCTTTGACGGAATCCGCTACGGCTACCGTGCAGAAGATGCAGGAAGCTTAATTGAACTCTATAAAAAGACTAGGGCAGAAGGCTTCGGAGATGAAGTGAAACGCAGAATCATGCTTGGAACTTTTGCATTGAGCTCTGGTTATTATGATGCTTACTATAAAAAAGCACAAAAAGTCCGCACACTTATTAAGAAGGACTTTGAGGATGTATTTGAGAAATACGATGTAATCGTAGGACCTACAACCCCAACACCAGCATTCAAAATCGGTGAAAATGTGAATGATCCATTGACGATGTATGCAAATGACATTCTGACAATTCCAGTAAACCTTGCTGGAGTGCCTGGAATCTCTGTTCCTTGCGGATTCACAAACGGATTGCCGCTTGGCTTGCAAATTATCGGTAAGCACTTTGATGAAGAAACTGTTTATAAAGTGGCATATGCATTTGAACAAGCAACGGACTATCATAAGCAAAAACCAACGCTGTAAGGGGTGAAATAAATGGAATTTGAAACAGTCATAGGACTTGAAGTCCATGTGGAATTAAAAACAGAATCGAAGATATTTTCTGCAAGCCCGAACCATTTTGGGGCTGCACCAAATACAAATACGACAGTTGTCGATTTAGGTTATCCAGGCGTATTGCCGGTCTTGAACAAAAAAGCTGTCGATTACGGTATGAAAGCGTCAATGGCATTGAACTGCCAAATTGCAACAGAAACAAAGTTTGACCGTAAAAACTATTTCTATCCAGATAATCCGAAAGCATATCAAATTTCTCAGTTTGATAAACCAATCGGTGAGCATGGCTATATCGATATAGAAGTGGACGGTTATAAGAAAAGAATCGGAATCACACGTGTTCATATGGAAGAGGATGCTGGAAAGCTGAACCATGGTGACGGTTATTCTCTAGTCGACTTTAACCGCCAAGGAACACCTTTGATTGAGATTGTTTCAGAGCCTGATATCAGAACACCAAACGAAGCATATGCATACCTGGAAAAACTGAAATCAATCATCCAGTATACTGGAGTATCTGACTGTAAGATGGAAGAAGGCTCTTTACGCTGTGATGCGAATATTTCCATTCGCCCTGTTGGACAAGAAGAATTCGGAACAAAAACAGAATTGAAGAACTTAAATTCATTTAACTTTGTTAGAAAAGGTCTTGAATACGAGGAAAAGCGTCAGCGTGAAGTTGTTCTTGGCGGCGGTGTGATAGAGCAGGAAACACGTCGTTATGATGAAGCAGCAAATACAACAATATTGATGCGTGTTAAGGAAGGTTCAGATGATTATCGATATTTCCCAGAGCCAGACTTAATGGACCTATATATCGATGAAGATTGGAAAGCTAGAATTCGTGCGGAAATTCCAGAGCTTCCTGATGCTCGTCAGAAGAGATATGTAGAAGAATTAGGCTTGCCTGAATACGATGCTAATGTATTGACTGTTACGAAAGAAATGGCAGATTTCTTTGAAGCGACAGTAAATGCTAAAGCAGATCCTAAGCTTGCCTCTAACTGGATTATGGGTGATGTATCAGCATACTTGAATGCAGAAGGAAAAGAGCTGGCAGATGTTGCACTGACTCCAGAGAGTCTTGCAAGCATGATTAAACTCATTGAAGATGGGACAATCTCCAGCAAAATTGCTAAGCAAGTGTTCAAAGAGCTGATTGAAAACGGCGGCGACGCAGAACAAATCGTTAAAGATAAAGGATTAGTGCAAATTTCGGATGAAGGAGCTCTCCTTCAGGTAATTTCCGAAGCATTGGACAATAATCCGCAATCAATTGATGACTTCAAGAACGGCAAACAAAAGGCTGTCGGCTTCCTTGTTGGTCAAATCATGAAAGCAACAAAAGGACAGGCTAACCCGCAAATGGTCAACAAGCTGCTTGTTCAAGAAATAAACAAAAGATAATGTAGAAAAACCAAGAGCTAACTGCTCTTGGTTTTTTCATTTATTTCGACATTTTCTCTGCATATTTCCCAGGAAAAGTGTTCTCTTGGCAATTTTCGAACTTTTTTTGCAAAGCTTGTCCTAATGAAGATACTTAGCTAATCTTTTTCGGTCCGATGCGGTCTTTTTTTATTGTTTTATCATTTATTTTCGGTTCAGTGTGATTAAAGAAATTAATAATATTGGATCTGTGCAAGTATATAAGCAGTAAAAGATAGATTATAAATATAAGTTCATGTTCTAAAGTAGCATCGAATAGGGCATACAGCAATATCGTAATTCCGACAGATATGCTGCCGAGGAATACATATTTAGTTATCCAGATAACAGCGATAAATGTTAAGTAGACAACCAAGAACATAACAGGATTTGCGACAATCAGCATACCTGCTGTAGTGGCGATGGCCTTTCCGCCACGGAAGCCTGCGAACACAGGGAAACAATGGCCGATTACAGCCGCCAAACCTGTATAAATCGGATCGATATCCTGGTGCAATAAAATTGGAAGAGCTGCAGCTAGTGCACCCTTGCCGATATCGAAGATGAGTACGGCGAGACCAGCTTTTTTCCCAAGAACGCGAATAGAGTTCGTTGCTCCTGGATTAAAGCTGCCGTGCTTTCTTATATCGATACCAAAAAACATCTTACCTATTATAATGGCAGCTGGAATAGATCCTATTAAATATGCGATTAATATCGTATACAAAAGCATTCTCCTTTGACGGTATGATAAATATTCCCATTTCCTATGTTAGTATATGCAAGCAGAAAAGTATACTTGTTCCTGAATAACATAATTTTAAAAAAACGGCAAAAAAGCCGCCAATTTTAATTGATAGGCGGCTCTTGTGACAAATATAGTCTATTCAAATCCTGCCATGACAAGTTCTTGGACACTGACAACAACCTCTTCTGTATCCATATATTTCACAGAAACATTCATCCCTTTTTCTAGGAAGATGCTGTAAGGGAAATCATTAGATGACACTTGGAATATTCGTTTATCTTTATCTACCATAAAGCGGACGACAGTGCTGCCTTCCATTTCTGATTTATAGACATTGCTGATTGTCCCTTGTAATTCCTTCATATCAGCCAAATCGGTAGGAACTGTGTTATCGTCCTTTAGCAATGTAGCAATTGCATATTTATAATCATTAAATAGCTTTGATTTTTCATTGCTGTAGCTGTAAACCTTCTCATCCTTGGCGTTGACAAGAACAATTTGTCTCAGCACGTTGTTGCTGTCCATCAAAGGAACTACCCATGTAAACTGGCCATAGATCGTATAAAGTATAGGGGTGCCAGCTTCATATTTTTCCGCTCTGAATGTCTTTTCCGCCACATTGATGGCAGACTTTCCATTTAACGATCCATTTGCATTCTCATAGAATGTGAGCTTGCCATCTCTGGCATTTATGAGAGAGTAGCCGACCATGCTGCCGCTGTCTGATTTAGGACGAGTGAAATCTGTAAACCAGTTTAACGCAAGATCCTTATTGAACACTCCATTCACTTCATCTATGTCTTCCCATTCTGTTGGCACCTTTATATCTTCTTTAGAGAAAATAGTATTCCAGAAGCCATGCACATATTTTCCATACCATTCATTCCAATCTTCCGCTACACTTGTTGGGATGACATGATCGATAAATGCAGGAATCTCGTTCATCTTATAATCTTTTATTTCCCCGCTTTCTGGGTCAATAATATAAATGCCCTTTACATCGACAATTTCCCTGAATTTATTGTAGTCCCCATATGGAACAACATAATAGGGCTTATCATTATCATCGGGTTCAAAGCTTGCTTCGAGCAGGACAGAGTCCTTGTGTTTTTTTCTTACAAGACGCTTTAAGTCTTCGTTGAAATAGGCAGATGGAACATAAGTCATTTCTGATTTTACTAAAACGGCATCTTTATTTTCATCCTCTGCACTCATTTTAACGAATCCAGGAACAGGCACATCTTTCATCCATTTAAAGAAGCCTGTGTATTCAATGGGCGTTACCCAATAAAGATGATCGTCGATTTTTTGCAAAGTAGATTCCCCGAGGTCATAGTAGGAGGCATGTGACAGCTCCCCAAGCTTTTTTTCACTTCGATACCTTGCGTATTTTTCCGGAACCACAGCAATATGCTGTTCATCTGTAGATTCTTCTTGCTCTTTGGCAACAGTGGCCTTTGCTGCTACAAAATCATACTTATCATTAGCTATTGTCAAAGGATAAACAAATTGGAAGTAAGCACTTGCGACCAGCATGGCAATCCCGAGAAAGCTTGTGTAATAAAATCCTTTTGCTTTCCGATAAATGATGTCAGCCAAAAAGAACAGCGCTAAATAAAATAAGCTAAACTTAATTGCAGCCTGCACAGAATAATCGATAAGCTGGAAATAAGTTAAAATAAAGATGATAATCGCTCCAAGTATGACGCGCAGAAGCTGTGTGTATAAAAAAACTTTACTGCGATAATAAGCTTTCCAAACAATTGGATTAAGCGTTAACGCGAGCAATGATAATAAATATATCATTAACATAAACCTCCTTATGATAATTGCTTCCATTGTAATACGGAATGTTCCCCATAATAGTTTCATAAATCATTCCTAACTTAATCCGACAAAAAACATCTTTATAAGATCAGAAAAATGTTACTATAAAAAAGTATGACTCGCTGGAAAGCTTATTAATTGAAAAAAATATAACATTGGTGTAGGGGTTGAGCATTTTATAACGTCTATTATGTGAACATGTTTAGAAGGGGGGAGAGAATAATAGCAGATCAAGAGTTGATTGAGTTAGTCAAACTTGGAGATGATGATGCATTTAGACAGCTCGTCGAGAAGTATCGCCAAGATGTATTTCGCACAATTTACAGCATCCTGAAGGATCAGAAGGAAGCTGAAGATGCTGCACAGGAAGTATTCCTTAAAATTTATTACTCTCTCCCTAAATATGAAAACCAAGGATTTAAGACTTGGATAACGAGAATTGCTGTCAATCATTCGATTGATGTTAAGCGAAAACAGCAAAGAAGAAAAGAGGACATTACAGAACAAATCGAGCTGGATACAGGAAAAAAAGACAATGTAGTAGCAGAAGTGCTCATTAGGCAGCAGCGCAAGCTGTTAAGAGAAAAGCTCAACGATATTCCAGATAACTACCGTGATGTTATTTATGGCTACTATATTGCGGAAAAGAGCTATCAGCAATTGGCAGAAGAGCAAAATGTTCAAGTCAAAACAATTGAAACAAAACTGTACCGGGCAAGAATCTGGTTGAAGAAGCATTGGAAGGAGGAGGATTTCTTATGATAACACACTATTCTTTTGAACAATGGCTAGAGTATGCAAAGGATGAACTGGACGAGGGTAATCGTTCACAAATGGAAGACCATCTATATGGATGTGATCATTGTCTTGATTTGTATGTCCAAGCAGTAGAAGCACAAGAACAGGAACTACCGTCTATTTCGGATGTGGAAGCATTCACAGATCAAATCATGCAAAAAATTACACAGGAACAGGCAGAATTAATGGATATACCTGTTGTAAAACCGAAAAAGAAAAAATCATTCTATCAATCCTCTATCTTTCACTACGCAATTGCGGCCAGCATTACACTAGTTTTGATGACGACTGGAGTTTTCCAATCGATTATCAAACATACTGAAAGCATTCAGAAGGCAGAAATGCCAATGAAACAGGAAGAGGTAAAAGTAGGCTTTGTTGATAAAACATTTTCTTGGCTAAATACATTTGATGGGAGTATGAGTATGAAGGAGGAAAAGAAAAAATGAAAAACCCGTTTGCCGCATTTATATTAGCTTTCTTTCCGGGAGGCGGACTATTTTACATTGGAAACCGGATAAGAGGGTCCTTGTATGGAGCAGCTGTATTCGGACTGGCTGTATTCTCGATATTTCTGTTTAGCATGTCTGGATATATGGATGGGGTTGTTGCAGCCGTTATTTTTATTGGCTTTCTCATCTATTGCATAAGCATTTTGGACACTTATATTACAGCTAGCCGCTATTTTAAAAGACAGGTTCTCCCAAGCAGTCAGACAGGTGATGGAACGGAGAGAACAGTGCTTGTAAATACAATAGAATCACAGCGTTTTTACACCATTGTTTTATCCTTTGTGCCTGGTTTAGGACATATTCAATTAGGATTGATGTACCGAGGGATAACTCTATTGTCCACTTTCTTAGGGCTGATTATCATGGTGCTGTTTGTTTCCATATTGACAGGTGCAGGAGAGTTTCTGCTGTTTCTTGCTATCCTGCCGGTCATTTGGGTATATGGATTTTTTGATGTGATGCAGCAGTTTACCAAAAAGCAAAATGGAGAGGAATTGGTTGACCAGACGATTTTCCAAGACTTTGAAAAAAATCGTGAAGACGGAAAGAAAAGCAAAATCATTGCCACTTTTTTATCCATTTTTCCAGGAGCCGGCCATCTTTATTTAGGGTTGCAGCAAAGGGGGCTGCAGCTGATGGCAGCATTCCTGTTTGCAATCTTTTTAATCAATGAGCTTTACTTAGGGATTTTCCTATTTCTAATTCCGATTATTTGGTTCTACAGCTTTTTCGATGGACTCCAAAAAGCATCTAAAATAGGAGAAGTGGAGCTGGAGGATACACCTGTTATCGCCTATTTGACCAATTATCAAAAATGGGTTGGAGTTGGACTTCTTCTTGTAGGCTTCTATTACATGATCGTTAATATCCTGCTTCCTGCCTTTTCTTCAAGGCTGAAGGTATGGCTTGGAATTGATTTGCAATTCTTGTTCTATCATTATTTCCAGACAGGAGTAGTCTGCATCATTCTTATTCTAGGCGGATTGCGGGTGCTTGTCGGCAATAAGAAAAATACAGACAAATAAGCAGTCAGCAAAAAAAGATTGCATAAAGGGGGAGAAGCACGGAATGAGAACATGGAGAGTTGGAACATTTTCGATGGGGTTGTCACTTTTGTTTCTGGGGGTTTTCTTGTTATTGTCGCAAATATTGGATTGGAATATCACAACGGCATTAAAGCTGTGGTGGCCTGTCATTCTTGTAGTCCTTGGGTTGGAAATCCTTGTGTATCTGTTCCTTAGCAAGCAAGAGAAGCCATATTTGAATTTTGACCTTTTCAGCATCGTTATCGTTGGGATATTAGGTACAGCAGGGGTCATCATGGTTTTTTTGCAGACTTCAGGCGTTATGGATTTAATTCAAGATGAAATTAAAAAGGAAGCAATAACATTGGACCTTCCAGCCTTTAACCAAGATATAAGCAAGGATATTAAAAGAGTCGTAGTAGAAGGTGACGGCATAGAGCAATTTAGAGTCGAAGGAATAAACGAAAGAAATGTCTCCATGTTTGGTACATACAGACAAGACAGAACAATCGAAAAGATAGAAAAAGCAGAGGATTATCTTACCATTACGGATAAAGGAGATACACTGTATATTAGGGTGAAGGAGCGTCCGCATCAAACAGGATTGTATGAAGATTATTCAAGTTTGGATGCTACTCTGCTTGTGCCGACAGATGTCCAACTGGAGCTTGCTGATCTTTGGAGCAATATTTCTCTTAATCCAAGAAATTTGAACAGTGATTGGAAAATAGCAGGTACAGGGGAGATCGGATTGGATATTAGAGAGACAGATAATGTTCGTGTCTCCGTCCAAAATACGGACATATACAATAAAGAGGACCAGAATTGGAAGTTTGCTAAGCTGGATAATGACATAGACGGGAACGCGGATTCAGCTAGTGAAGTGGAAGTCACAACGCCTAATGCTACCCTTGAAAAAGGAAAAGCGGAAAATCATATATATGTATCCAATAGTGACACATTGATCTTAAATAATATGAAATAAGAATTTAATCAAACGTTTGTTTAATTTTATAAAACAGGCAAAAGCGGTTGGAACGCCTATTATTAGGGTATAATTGATAGCAGATTTCTAAATCCTGCAGAGCATTTTTCGCAGGATACTAAATATTGCCTAATGAAGTAGTTTTCGTATATGATGTTAGATGGTAGAAACAAGTCATGAAATTATGAAATAGGATGATGGGTATGAAAAGGGCTAGAATTATATATAATCCTACATCAGGCCGGGAAGCTTTTAAGAAGCATTTACCGGAGGTGCTGAAAAAACTGGAGAACGCAGGGTATGAAACATCCTGCCATGCTACGACAGGTCCAGAGGACGCTACAACAGCGGCAAGGATTGCAGTAGAAAGAAGATATGATCTTGTTGTTGCTGCAGGCGGTGACGGGACGATTAATGAAGTAGTAAATGGGCTTGCAGAGCAGGAGTACCGGCCGAAGCTTGGGATTATCCCAGTGGGAACGACTAATGATTTCGCAAGAGCCTTGCATATCCCCCGAGATATTGAAGCTGCTGCCGATATAATTGCAAAAGGAGACACAATTCCTGTTGATATCGGACGGCTGAATGAAGATAAGTACTTCATCAATATTGGCGGCGGAGGCAATTTGACAGAGCTTTCTTATGAAGTGCCAAGCAAGTTAAAAACAATGCTTGGACAGCTTGCCTATTATTTAAAGGGTATGGAAAAGCTGCCTTTCATTAAAGCAACGAAAGTAAAGATAGAATACGACGGCAAATTGTTTGAGGGAGAAGTCATGCTGTTTTTAATTGGGCTGACTAACTCTGTCGGAGGGTTTGAGAAACTTGCGCCAGGCTCTTCCATTAATGATGGTCTATTCTCTTTGCTAATCTTGAAAAAGGCAAATTTAGCTGATTTTATTCGAATCGCTACATTGGCTCTGCGCGGAGAGCATATTAATGATCCAAGCGTTATCTATGTTAATGCCAACCACATTAAAGTAACATCAGAGGAAAAGGTTCAACTAAATCTCGACGGTGAATTTGGCGGGGTTCTTCCAGCTGAATTTGTTAATTTGTACAGACATTTTGAAGTGTTTGTTCCAATAGACAGTATCCGTGATGAGGACCGTCCTGATAAAGAGACAGCAGTAAAAGAAACAGACGAGTAAAGCTATAGAGTGAGGATGACTCACTCTATCCACCACTCTTTTAACCCCCAAAAAAGCCCCTTTTTTCCATTGTTTTCAACTGACCAAAAACGAACAAGGATTATAGATTACAGGAAAAGTATGATACAATTTGTTCGGTATACTTTTTAAAAGATAAATGTAGCAAAGGAAGTAGACAATGAGCAGAACATTGCCCGTTCAAAAGAACGATATAATAGATATAGTATTTGAAGATTTGACACATGACGGCTCTGGTGTAGCAAAAGTTGAAGGTTATCCACTGTTTATCCCCAATGGACTTCCTGGAGAAAAAGCAAAAGTTAAAGTTATTAAAACGAATAAGAATTACGGCTTTGGCAGAATGCTCGAGCTGGAGGAAAAAAGCCCTTACCGAGTGGAAGCACCATGTCCTATTTATAAAGAATGCGGCGGCTGCCAGCTTCAGCATCTTAATTATGAAGGCCAGCTTATAATGAAGCATAAGCATGTCCAGGACGTTCTTACAAGAATCGGGAAAATAGACGCTGTTGTACACCCGACTATCGGGATGAGTGAGCCGTGGCGCTACCGCAACAAAGCACAAGTGCCGATAGGAGAGCATGAAGGCGGACTGATAGGCGGTTTCTATCAGCAGCGCAGCCACCAAATTATCAATATGGAAGCTTGCCTTATTCAACAAGAGGAAAATGATGATGTCGTAAGAGCAGTGAAAGAAATCTGCCAAAAACACGGAGTAAAGGCATATAATGAAGAGCGTCACAAGGGTGAGCTTCGTCATATTATGGCCCGCCGCGGGTTAGTTACCGGTGAAATTATGGTTGTTCTTATCACCAGAACAAATGAAATTATTAACAAAAATAAAATTGTGGATGAAATTGCACAAGCTGTTCCAGGCTTAAAATCAATTATCCACAATGTGAATAACAAAAAAACAAATGTAATTATGGGAGATACGACTAAGGTATTATGGGGACAAGAAACAATTACTGATTATATTGGTGATGTTAAGTTCGCTATTTCTGCCCGTTCTTTCTATCAAGTGAATCCAGAACAGACAAAGGTTCTCTATGAAAAGGCGCTCGAATATGCTAATTTGCAAGGAGAAGAAAGTGTTATTGATGCCTATTGCGGTATAGGCACCATTTCCTTATTCCTCGCTAAAAAAGCGAAAAAGGTATTCGGTGTAGAAATCGTTCCCCAAGCAATAGAAGACGCAGGCAAAAACGCCTTGCTCAATGATATCCACAATGTGGATTTTGCTGTCGGCAAAGCAGAAGAAGTTATCCCCAACTGGTATAAGGAAGGGAATACAGCAGACGTGCTCGTAGTCGATCCGCCAAGAAAAGGCTGTGATGAAGCACTATTGCAGACAATCATTGACATGAAACCGAAAAAGGTCGTATACGTTTCCTGTAATCCGGCAACATTAGCAAGAGATTTACGCGTCCTTGAAGACGGCGGCTATAAAACACTTGAAGTACAGCCTGTGGATATGTTCCCGCAGACAATGCATGTAGAGGCTGTTGCGCAGTTGGTATTAAAATAGAATGCTTCCCGGGTTTCTTTCATGAAATCCGGGATTTATTTTTTTATGCATCTAATTTTAAAGTTCGGGGGAGCTATATGTAGAATTTAAAAGGGGAACTATTAACAGCATAAATAGCAACTAGACTTAGGGATTAATGTGTAAGGATGAAACTATTTATTTTTTTATGGAGTTATTGCTTAAAAACCATTGTTTCTTTCCAATTTTTTTAGTTGGAGCTATTGCCATCACTATCACCGCCTTGAGTTCATATACGATAAGTAAAGAATTAATCACCTGTGCATCAAGAAATGTGCCCCATTTCTCCTCCTCTATGCTTCCGTTAATGAGTAGTTGATTATTCTGTGAACAACAAGATAACTTAAAGGGAAGCCTCTGGTTAAAAGTCGAAATTCCTCGAAAAATAAAGCTATTCAGTTATTGACAGAGCCTATACAGAAACTTATAATTAACCTGTAAATTGAAAGGGTTTTCATTTTTGGGTTATCACTTTATGTGATATTTTTTTGATGTATTGATAAAACGTTTAATCATTTTTTACTTAAATATATAGTTGGTTTTATTCCTATATTTTTTACATAATGATAAAACGTTTAATCAATTTTTTTATGCTGCAAAATTATATAAAAGGTGGGGAAAATGAATGAAAAAATCTTTGTCAGTAATACTAGTTTTCATGTTGATTGTGTTGGCTGCTTGCAGTAAACCTGGCAGCAGTTCAACGGGAGGAAATGAAGCAAGTTCTGATTCTTCGAATGACTCTAAACAGGAAAACAGCGCAGAGATAGAACCGGAGGATGGAGCCGAGCTGGTAATGTGGACAAATGGAGATGAAGAAGCAGAATGGTCCAAATTTGTTGCAGAAAAGTACACCGATAAATATGGGGTTCCTGTCAAAATTGAAGAGGTGAGCCATGTGGAGGCTGCCGGGAAACTGGAAACAGACGGACCAGCAGGGCTGGGTGGTGATGTATTTACCGGGGCACATGATCATGTAGGGACAATGAACGCAGCAGGACTAATTTATGAAAACTATTTTGCTGATGAATATAAACAGCGTTTCATGGAAGGAGCCATCACTGGCGTTTCTTCAAAGACAGATGAGGAGATGAAAGTTTATGGATATCCAGTTGGTATTGAAACAATAGGATTATTTTACAACCAAGATTTATTAGATGAGATGGGCTTTAAGCCGGCAGAAACGATGGATGAGCTTATTGACCAATCAAAGCAATTTATGGAAAAGAATCCTAAGTCATACGGATTTATGGTTGAGCCAGGCAACTATTATTTAGTGCATGGGTTTCTTGGAGGATACGGCGGTTATATCTTTGGTGAGGATAATACAAATCCAGAGGACATTGGTTTGAACGGGGAAGGCGGACTTAAAGCTGCAGAGCTGATGACAAAAATACATGATGAAATTCTGCCGCTTAAAAAAGAAGACATTACTGGTGATGTTATCAGTTCCCAGTTTAATGAAGGAAAGTTGCTGTACTATATAACAGGTCCATGGGCAGTAAAAGGGCATCAAGATGCTGGAATTAACTTTGGTGTTAGAACAATGCCTTTATTGGACAATGGGGAACATCCTCAAACCTTCTCAAGTGTTAAATCATTATTTGTAAACGCATACAGCAAATATCCAAAGGCTGCAACATTACTTGCACAATTTGCAACCTCTGACGAAATGCTGCTGGAACGTTATGAAATGACAGGGCAATTACCGCCTGTAAAAACATTGATGGAGAATGAAACAATTAAAGCAGATGAGATGAATGCTGCTTTCTTGGAGCAAGCGCAATATTCTATATCAATGCCTAACATCCCAGCAATGCAGCATGTGTGGGCAAGTATGGAAGTCGCATTTACAGCATTATGGAATGGCCAGTCTGAACCAAAAGAGGCCCTTGATAAAGGTGTTCAGCAAATTAAAGATGCAATTGCTTCACAAACTGAATAGACATGTGTTGAGCCAATGCCTTCTTGGGATTGGCTCAACAGCATAACTAAGGAGGGAATGATAAATGGCAACACCAGAACGGAAGCTGAATGAGGGTCTGCCGACAAACAACGAAAAGGCGGCACCGCCTGTAAAGAAACAGTTCTTTACAAAACCTATGCTTGCAGCAGGTTTATCTGTTCTTTTTATGGGACTAGGACAGCTCTATAATAAACAATACTTAAAGGGATTAACTTTTCTGTTGCTAGAATTGTATCTTCTTATTTTTTGGACAGTGCCCTTCCAATGGGCGATGTGGGGTCTCACAACTTTAGGAGAAACTGTTCAGACTAGACAAGGGTTTGAAATTATTCAAGGAGACCATTCCATCTTTTTAATGATTGAAGGGATATTGTTTCTGATTTCATTCTTGCTGTTCCTGTGGTTTTATTATTTAAATATTCGCGATGCCTACAAGGTTGCTGCTAAAGCAGAAAAAGGCATCAAGCCTAATAATGCGAAACAAATGCTCAAAAACATTTGGGATAATGGGTTTCCTTATATTCTTTTGACTCCCTCTATCCTCTTTACCGCCTTCTTGACCATTTTGCCTTTGCTGTTCGGAGTATTGATTGCTTTTACAAACTACTCAGCACCAAACCATTTGCCGCCGAAGGCTTTAGTGGACTGGGTAGGTTTTGACACGTTTGTTCAACTTTTCAAAATGAAAACATGGAGCGCTACATTTTATGGTGTGTTTTCTTGGACAGTAATCTGGGCTGTTCTAGCGACGATTACAACTTATTTTCTGGGACTTGTTTTTGCTGTTTTGATATCCCAAAAAGGAATAAAACTGAAAAAGTTTTGGAGAAGTATATTTATCTTGCCATGGGCAATTCCACAGTTTGTATCCATTTTAATCTTCCGCAATATTTTTAATGGAGAGTTTGGACCAATTAATAAGTACTTAATGGACTGGGGAATTACAGACCAGGCAATTCATTGGCTTTCAGATCCAATTTTAGCAAAGCTTACACTGGTTATTGTAAACATGTGGTTTGGCTTTCCGTTTTGGATGGTGCTGATGAGCGGTGTTATGACAAGTGTGGATAAGGAAATTTATGAAGCTGCAGAGGTGGATGGTGCTTCTTCTGTACAAAAGTTTTGGAAAATTACAATGCCGCTTATCATGTTCTCAACAGCTCCACTGGCAATCATGTCGTTTGCGAACAATTTTAATAACTTCAACATTATTTACTTAATGACACAGGGTGGACCAGTTAATACTGATTACTCATATGCAGGTTCCACAGATATCTTAATCAGCTGGATTTATAAACTGACATTAGATAATAGCCAGTTTGCTGTTGCATCTGTTGTGTCTATCCTGATTTTCATTATTATCGCGATATTCTCCATCTATAATTTCAGGAAAACACGAGCATTTAAAGAGGAGGATATGATGTCATGATAGGGATATCTTTAAGAGAGAAAATAAGCAAATTTTTCACTTATACTATTTTAGTCATTACAGCCATTTTCGTCTTGTATCCTGTTATTTGGATTATAACTGGATCTTTAAATCCCGGGGATTCACTATTTTCTACAAGTCTCATTCCAGATTCCTTATCATTAAAACACTATGTTTATTTATTCAATGAAACAGATTATTTAAATTGGTATAAAAATACGCTGAAAATTGCTTTTTGGAATATGATTTTATCTACCTTCTTAGTAGTAACAGCAGCATACGCCTTTTCCAGATTCCGCTTTCCAGGCAGGAAGCAGGGGCTGATGACCATGCTTGTCTTGCAGATGTTTCCAGGATTTATGGGAATGATTGCAATCTATATCCTGTTATTGCAGCTTAATCTATTAGACAATCATTGGGGATTGATTTTAGTTTATGCAGGTGGTTCAATTCCATTTAATGCATGGCTCGTAAAGGGTTATTTTGATGGCATGCCGAGAAGCCTGGAGGAAGCAGCAAAGATAGATGGTGCCAGCAATGTGAAAATTTTCTACAAGATTATGATGCCGCTTTCCAAACCAATCTTAGTTTTTGTGGCGGTAACTAACTTCATCGGACCATGGATGGATTTTATTTTTGCCAGATTAGTATTGCGCTCAAGCGAGAAAAAAACATTGGCTATCGGACTTTTTGAAATGGTGACTGGGCGCGGGAACAGTGAATTTACTACATTTGCAGCTGGAGCAGTTCTAGTGGCAGTGCCGATTACTATTCTGTTCTTTATCTTCCAGGATCAGCTGACAGACGGCCTAAAGGCAGGAGCTAATAAAGGTTGATTCCTTTAAAACTGCGCTCATATGGATAAAAAAATAGCTTCTTCTTAGATTGGGAATCTTAGTTATTTATAGGTTTGGCGTGATAAAATACAATTACTCTATAAAGATGGAATGATACAAACCAATTTAAGAACAGCAATTGATTTATATATATGAGAGGAAAGCCATAATGGAGAAACCAACAATTAAAGATATAGCAAGAATGGCTAATGTTTCAATAGGCACTGTTTCCAATGTAATAAACGGAAAAGGAAGATACTCTGTTGAAACAAAGAAGAAAATTGACAAAATCATTAAAGAACTAAACTTTATGCCAAATGTGGCAGCAAGAAGCTTAAAGGATAAATTAAACCCATTAATTGCACTGGTTGTGCCATTTGCCGATAAAGGAGAAGTCTTTGTTAATCCATTTTTTACACAGCTCATTTCTGGTGTTGAAAGCGGAGCAAGAGACAGGAATTTTCATGTGATTGTTGCTGCGGTCAAAGATGAACCTCAATTATCTGTTTTGCTGGAGAAGCAAATAAATGGTTTGATTGTTTTTGGTGCAAATGAAAACCAAGTAATACTGGAAGAGATAAAAAAGCTGAGACTGCCGACGGTTTTTATGGACAGCTATCTTTCTGATCCTGAGCTTTATCAGTTAGTGATAGATGACGAATTGGGAGGATACTTAGCAACGAAATATTTAATCAGCTTAGGGCACAAGTCAATCAATGTTATTGCTGGAAATCTTGATCCTATCGGCAATCCGGCAGAAAAGACAAAAATGAATACAGTCGGCCATTTGCGGCTTTTTGGTCATATAAAGGCATTAGAAGAAGCAGGAATTGAGTTTGACCCAAGCTTAGTTTTTCCACATGAATTTTCAGTAGAGGGCGGTTATACAGCCGCACAGCAAATTATAAAACAAAAGGGGAATTCGACTGCTGTATTTGCTTTTTCAGATATGACAGCCATGGGAGTTATTAAAGGCTTTTATGATCTCGGTGTCTCTGTGCCAAATGATTTCTCTGTAGTAGGATTTGATGATTTGTACTTCTCGGAATATTTAACACCAGGATTGACAACTGTTAGACAGGATATTTATGGAAGAGGTCATTCTGCTGTAAAACTTCTCATCGATCAAATAGAGGAAAAGACTATGGAACACAATCGCAAAATAATTTCTCCAGTCAGTCTAAAAATTAGGCAAAGCACGGCTTCGTTCAATAGCTAATCTTATAGGAGCAAAAACGTAGAAAAGCTTCTGTAAGGCACACTGACGCATATCCCCTTATCCTAAAGGGAGGGATAACTTGTTATGTTAAAAGAAGCGATTTTCCATAGACCTATAAATAATTTTGCTTATGCTTATGATAAAGAAAAACTGCATATACGTCTCCGTGCTAAAAGAAATGATTTAACGAAAGCCTATTTAATTTATGGTGACCCATATGAGTGGAGCGAGGATGGCTGGCAAAATCGGACAAAACCGATGCATCTGGAAGGAACAGACGAATTATTTGATTATTGGTTTGTGGAGATAAAGCCGGAATACCGCCGTTTGCGGTATGGTTTTGAGTTATATTCAGGGAATGATTTACTCATTCATGGAGAAGGTGGCTTTAAAAACCATTATCCGAAGGAAATAAGCTTTTACTACTGTTTTCCATTTTTAAATGAGACAGATGTCTTTCATGCTCCAGATTGGGTGCAGGATACAGTCTGGTATCAAATTTTTCCTGAGAGATTTGCAAACGGAAATCCTGAATTAAATCCAAAAGAGGCACTAGCTTGGGGAAGTGAAGAGCCAAAGCCAGACAGCTTCTTTGGCGGAGATTTTGAAGGAATTATCGAACACATAGACCATTTAGTTGACCTAGGGATAACGGGAATTTACTTCACACCTATCTTCCAATCCTTCTCCAATCATAAATATGACACAATTGACTATATGGAGATTGATTCCCAATTTGGTGATAAAGAAACGTTTAAAAGATTAGTAGAAATCTGTCATCAAAAAGGCATTAAAGTGATGCTGGATGCTGTTTTTAATCATAGCGGCCTCTTTTTTGCTCCGTTCCAGGACGTTTTAACAAATCAAGAAGCATCTGTTTACAAAGACTGGTTTCACTTTAGAGAATTTCCTGTAAAACCATTGCCAGTTCCTAATTATGATACATTTGCCTTTACGCATATGATGCCTAAACTGAATACAGAAAACCACGAAGTAAAAGAATATTTGCTGGAAGTGGGCCGCTATTGGATAAGAGAATTTGATATTGACGGCTGGCGTCTTGATGTGGCAAATGAAGTGGACCACCAATTTTGGCGTGAGTTTAGAAAAGCAGTGAAAGAAGTAAAACCAGATGCATATATCCTCGGTGAAGTTTGGCATGATTCTATGCCTTGGCTTCAAGGAGACCAATTTGACGCAGTAATGAATTATCCTTTTACAGAAGCAGTGTTAGGCTACTTAGCAAAGGATGAGCTCCATGCAGAGGAATTTGCAGAAAAAATTACAACTGTTCTTACAGCCTACCCCAAAAATGTTAACCAAGCTGCATTTAATTTGCTAGGCAGTCATGACACACCAAGAATATTAACAGTCAGCAATAACAGCAAAGAAAAGTTAAGATTATTGTTCTTATTTCAGCTGTCCTTTATGGGAAGTCCTTGTATTTATTATGGAGATGAAATTGGTCTGACTGGAGAAAATGACCCTGGCTGCCGCAAGTGCATGGTGTGGGAAGAAACAGACCAGGATCGTAATCTGTTTGAATTTGTTCAAAAACTGATAGAGCTTCGAAAAAACATAGCTGCTTTTGGCAGCAATGGCGACTTTCAGATACTTGAAGCAAACCGGCAGACAAACCACATCGTCTACAAAAAACAAACCAAGACAGAAACGCTTCTTATAACTATCAACAACTCTAATGACTCGATTGCAGTGTCTATTCCATACGATTTTACGGACAAAAATCCTGTAGATCTATGGAGTGGCACGCAAATGGAAGAGAATTCGAGGATTAATTTAGATCCATATGGGTTTTCTATAATCATGCTGAAATAAAATAATGTTGAAAAGCTTGTGGATAAAGCTATCAACACTTAAATGAAATTAGTTGAAAGTCTCCTGTTGTGGATGGGAGGCTTTTTTTGTGGATATCTTCTTATTAATTAGAAGATATCCACAATGTAATCAATAGTTTTTATTTTCTCTAAAGGGATAAATTATAAAAGTGTCATTATTTTGTCAAAAAGCAATAGTTAGCAATTAGAAAAGGAATAGTATACTTTAAAATAATAGAATTTCTCCTCTATAAGAAGAATTAGCCGAATAGACTGATTTTCTTCATAGAGGTTTTTTAGTGTCTATAGGTTTCTCAGGGACACATATCAAGAAGAGGGAGGTAGAAAATGAATATAGTAATTAATAGAATTAATGAACATTTAAGAAGACTATCACCAGCACATAAATCACTTGCTAACTATATACTGAATAATCCAGATCAGGTTGAAAGCATGACAGCAAGAGATTTAGCTAAAAGGACACATAATGTTCCAAGTACAGTAATTTCTTTTTCTAAAAAAATTGGTTTTAAAGGATTTAACGAATTAAAATTTCAATATTTAAATGATGAGCAAAATAATCATTCTATCAATGAAGAAATCATTTATTCTTTTAAGAAAGCGGAGCAAGTGACAAAGAATCAAGCTTTTATAGATGCTGTTCAGCTGTTAATTTCTGCACGTAAGATATTTATTATGGCGTTTCAGATGTCCCAAATACCAGCAAAAGACTTTTATTTTAGAATGAGAAAGATAGAGCCAGCAAAAATGATTTTCTTTGATTCGTATGCAGATCAATTCCGAATGGCGTCTCTCATGGAGGAAAAGGATGTTATTCTAATTGTATCTAACAGTGGTGAATCTGATGAAATACTTGATATTGAAAGAGAGTTAAGTAAAAAAAACTGTAGGCAAATATTAGTGACGAATGGAGTTAATAGTTCTCTAGCTAAATATGCAACTATTGAATTAAGCATTGGTTATTTAGAGGAAAATCCAATTCTGTTTAAGGAAGCTCCTACAACAGCTAGATATGCTTTAATTTATCTGTTAGAGAAACTATATTTAAACATTCTACATGCTAATTATGATGAATCATTTCAGCGAATAAAAGAAACGAGTCAGTTCTTTAAATATTGATATGGTATTAGACAAATGATAAAATTTGTCTTTTTTTTAAAAGGAGTGCGAACAAATTTCCAAAAGTTATTAAGCCATTGAAAATCTGTTTCTATGTCTGTACTATCTATTTTAGAAAGCGCTTTCTAAAATCTCTTGATTCAATGGAGGAGTAAACATGGCAGTTAAGTTTTTTGTTGCAGTGACTGGTTGTGCAGCAGGGATAGCACATACGTATATGGCGCAAGGGGCGCTGGAAAAAGCAGCAGAAGAATTAGGAATAACAGCAAAGGTTGAAACTCAAGGAACAATTGGTACAGAGAACGAATTAACAGAGCGAGAAATTGAGCAGGCTGATGTAGTTATTATTGCAGCAGATATCCATGTTGATAAAAGCCGTTTTGTAGGGAAAAAAATACTTGAAGTAGATACAAATCAGGTATTAAAAGATGCAAAGAGTTTGATTGAAACTGCTTCAGAAAAAGCTGTGCTATTCAGTGGAAAAGGAATGAAAGTCGGAAAGAACATGGAAGTGGGTTCATCATCAAACAAAGTGGTCAAGTTCCTAATGTCAGGCTTAACGGACATGATTCCTATTGCAATAGCGGCAGGGTTACTGCTAGCTTTTGCGAATACATTTGCTTTTCAACCAGATCCAAATAATGCTGATCTAGTTGTCTGGGGATTCTCCGATGATGCGAAGGGAATGTTTTTCTCAAAGCTATTCGATTTAGGGAAAATAGGCTTTACTTTAATGATTCCAATATTTGCGGCAGGAGTTGCTAGAGCAATTGGAGACAAGCCGGCTGTTGCTCCTGCTTTTATTGCAGGATATATGATTAATGATGCAGGGTTCTTAGGAACAGAGACAGGGGCCGGCTTTTTGGGAGCGATTATTGTTGGCTTTGGCGTTGGCTACCTTGTCCGTTTGTTGAAGAGTATCCCTTGGCCAAATATGCTTAAACCTGTTGTGCCTATTTTGATTATCCCACTCATCTCAACTTTTATTTCGTTTATTGTCATCTACTACTTAATCGGACAGCCAGTAGCTTTAGGTATGAATTCTCTCTATACCTTTATTAATGATATTACAAAAAATTACGCTGCTGCTCCTATCATATACGGAGCAATATTAGGCGGCATGATGGGAGTGGATTTAGGAGGTCCAATCAATAAAACAGCAATATTAGTTTCCCAAGCGATTTTTGTTGATACGATGGCGCAATTTGGGCCAGATGGGGTTAATGCCATTCCGCAAGCAGCGGCATGCTCTGCGATTGCAGTAGCGCCACTAGGAGCAGCGTTTGCTACATGGCTGTTTAAAAAATATTTTACGACAGATGAACGCGCACTGGGATCTTCAGCGTTTGTTATGGGGATTGTGGGCATTACTGAGGGAGCAATACCTTTTGCAGCAGCACATCCTAGTCTAATCATAGCTAATACAATATCATCAGCAATTTCAGGGGCATTTATTGCTGCTGTTGGAATACAATTTTACGGCGGAATTGGTTCACCGCTAGGAGCCTTTATAGGGTATACAACAGGTCCAACCCTTGCCTGGCTATGGTGGATTTTGATTATTTTATTTTCTGCATTAATTAATGCGGTACTGTACAGAATGACATTAAGAAAGCGGGTAATTGTAAATGGCTGAGATTTTTAATGAGAATAATATTTTTATAGTTGAAGACAATTTGGAAGATAAGGAACAGTTATTTAAACTTATTGCAAATGATGCATATAATTTGGGATATGTAAAATCAAATGAGGAATGCTTTAGGGGTCTTTTAACACGTGAAAGTCAACAGACTACAGGATTTCAAGATGGATTTGCTATACCTCATTGTAAAGATCAAACTGTACAAAATCCAAGATTATTAATATACAAAACCTCACCTATTCCGTGGAACAGTCTTGATGGACAGGCAATCGTGTTTTCTTTTGTTCTGTTGATACCTGAAGATTCTGCTAAAGAGCATTTGCGATATTTAGCTAAAATTTCAAAGTCATTAATAGATGAATCATTTCGGCAAAGATTGAAAACAGCGGATAAAACAACCATTCATCAATTAGTTTGCAGGAACTTGGAGGTGTAAAATGAGTAAAGTTCATATCGTTAACCATACTCATTGGGATCGGGAATGGTATTTTACAACAGCAGATGCTTTAGTGTTAAGTGAGAGTTGTTTTACACATGTTCTAGATGAGCTAAACAATAATCAGGATGCAATGTTCTGTTTGGATGGGCAAACGTCTATTTTAGATGATTATGTAAGATTAAAGCCTGAGCGTGCCAAACAAATTAAATCCTTTATAAAGCAGGGACGATTAGCTATTGGCCCATGGTATACGCAGACAGATGCTTTTTTTGTAAATGCAGAGTCTATTATCCGAAATCTAACTATTGGTATTAGAGACAGTCTGAAGTATGGGGGATACATGAACGTAGGCTATTTGCCAGATACATTTGGATTTAACGCACAAATGCCTACTATTTTAAAGAATTGTGGCATAGACAACATTGTTTTTTGGAGAGGTATTAATTTTAAAAAACATGCTATTGGACCCTATTTTAAATGGCAGGGTCTTGGAGGCCAAGAAATAATTGCTGTTAATTTAGTAGACGGGTATGGTGCAGCGGCACATCTTCAGGATACAGATGAGTATATTGCAAAGAGACTAGTTCCAGTTACAAATAAACTAAAGCAATTAACGGACAGTGATGAGATTATAATGGCGTCAGGCGGAGACCAACTGGATATTATTCAAGATTTGCCTCAGAAATTAACAACTATAAATAAACAAACGAAAGACTGCTATGAAGTAAGCACATATGCACATTTTCTTGAATACCTCAGGCAACAAAAAAATCTGAAACTATACATCGGTGAACTTAGAGAACCTTGCGAATCCCGTGTGCATAAGTCGATAGGTTCAGTAAGATATGATATTAAGCTTAATAGCTTTTTGCTGGAGCAAAAGCTTCTGTACCGTGTTGAACCCATGATGGCTATTGCTAGGGCAAAGGGAATTCATATTGGAGAAAAATTACTTTCAGTAGCTTGGAAAAAGTTACTTGAGGGCCATGCGCATGACAGTATGGGAGGATGCATATCAGATGATGTAGCAACTGATGTACTTCATCGCATGAAAGAAGCAAACGAAATTGCTGACGGCATCGAAAATATGATTAAGAAGCGATTATCTGAACAAATGCAGTTAACCGAACAAGAGTTATTGATTGTTAATACAACACCTTTTCCATTTAGTGGTTTAAGAATCATAGAATTTATGAGTCCTTCAAAAAATATTAAACTAGTGGACTGTGAGGATGCTGTTATACTAGAGGCAATCTATTATGAAGGTAGGAGTAACATCCTCTTAGAAACACCGAAAGGACCAAGGTATATACAGGAAGAACCTTACTACATGCTGAGGGTGCTAGCTCCTATTGAGCTACCAAGTATGGGCTATCGTGTCATTAAATACGAAAACTCTAATCATTCACTATTAGAGTTGGAATCATCTAGTGATACGTCTATTGCTAATAAATATTGCAAAATTTTCTTCGAAGAGGACCAACTCAAGCTAACTACTCATTTTGGTAAAACTATCGACAACTTTATAGAGTTTGAAGACTGTGCAAATGATGGAGATACTTATGACTTCTCTCCGTTGAAAGGCGATATACCAAAACTGCTTTCATTAGAACTTAAAAAAGTTAGGAAATCTTCACTTATGGAAATGATGACATTAGAAGGTACTTTTCATTTACCACTAAATTTAAAAGAGAGACTCAAAGAAAATGGTAGAACAGGTACGCTTTCTATTAAGTTGCAAATTAGCTTGCTGAAAGACGTAGATCGGGTTGAGTGCGTATGTATAGTAGACAATCAAGTATATACCCATCGGTTGCGTGCAAAAATTAACACAAATATAAAGGCAAAAGAAACAATCTCATCGGTGCCCTTCGGTTTCATTAATCGTCCAGTTTTAAACGGTGATCCAGTAGACTGGGAAAATGAATATGTGGAAATCCCAACAGATATAGAACCTTACGATGCTTCTGTAGCAGTGGAGAGCAACGAATACCATTTCACTGTGTTCAGCAAGGGGATGAAGGAATATCAATTTATTGAAGATAGTTTTTACCTGACATTATTTGCATCGACAAGTCAGCTAGGGAAACCGGACCTACTTTATAGACCTGGACGTGCTTCTGGAGATACAACAAAAAAAGGGCATGTAATGATTCCAACCCCAAAAGCAGAACTGATTGGAACACACCAATTTAACTTTGCTTTTCGAATTGCAGAAGATAAGTATGATGAGGAATCTACTGCAAAGTGTTGGGAGGACTACACTGTAGAGCATATAAGCTATCAATCTCAAACACTAAATAAGTTTATTCATCGTCTCGATAATAAGCTTCAGCCTCGTGAACAAGGACAACAGCTATCCTATGCTTTTTCATTATTGGAAGTACCTAAAGACAATCATTTCAGCAGTTTGTCCCCGTCTCTGTATGAAGATAATGCATTTTTATTAAGGTTGAAAAACCCAACAGATAAATTTAAACGTCTAACCGACTATAAATTTACAAGTTTTACAAAGATAGCTAAAGTAAATTGTATTGAAGAATTACTAGAAGAGGATGAGTATATTATTCCTCCATATGATATGTTGACTCTTAAACTTTGGCTGTAAACATTTAAAGTGAAAAGCATAGTTTATGCCATTGGAGAGAGTTTAACTTTAACAATTAGACCAATTCATTAACTCTGAAAAAAATCTCATATATGAAAAAACAATATCACCGAAAACAGATATTGTTTTTTTTGTCGAATTTCCACTTTATTTTGCCAGATTATTGAAATATAAATATGTAAGCGCTATAATTATATTATGGAACAACGTACCACATAGTGGAACGCTAAAAGAGGTGATGGATAGAGAAATTATTTTTTACCATTAAAAATGTAAGCGTATTCCAACTATTGAAAAGCAGCAGTATGACTTTAGCAGTAATGTTTTTCTGGCTTTATCTATCGTTAAATACTAAACAAGCAAGAAGAATTGGATGACGCGTTTAATGGTATTTGGAAAGGACTAAAATCCTTTTACAGAACTGTATAAGCTATTAGACTACATAATTACTTATATTATATGCAGCGTCTTTTTCGATTGCTTAATTACCTATATGGAAAGGTAAGGATGCCGAATGAAAATCATGAAGTCGATTGAGAAGATTCCAGGGGGCCTAATGCTGGTTCCGTTGTTTTTAGGAGCTATTATTCATACGTTTGCACCAAAATCAGGAGAGTATTTCGGTTCATTTACGAATGGGCTGATGACAGGTACAATTCCCATTCTTGCTGTTTGGTTTTTCTGCATGGGGGCAGGGATTAATTTAAAGTCGACAGGAGTAGTTTTGCGGAAATCAGGAACGCTGCTGGTGACAAAGATTGGGGTTGCATGGATTGTTGCCCTTGTGGCCGGAGCATTTTTGCCGGAAGGCGGAGTGCAGACAGGCTTTTTTGCCGGGTTTTCGATTCTGACACTTGTTGCGGCGATGGATATGACAAATGGTGGTTTATACGCGTCGATGATGCAGCAATATGGAACAAAGGAGGAGGCTGGGGCATTTGTTTTGATGTCGCTGGAATCCGGTCCTCTTGTGACGATGCTTATTCTTGGTTCAACAGGAATAGCGTTTGAGCCTCAGGCATTCGTCGGAGCGGTGCTTCCATTTTTGATTGGGTTTATTTTAGGTAATCTAGATTCTGATTTCAGAAATTTTTTCAGCAAAGCTACACATACGATGATTCCGTTCTTTGGATTTGCGTTAGGTAATACGATTGATCTTGGCGTTATTGTGAAAACTGGCTTTGCCGGTATTTTACTAGGCATTCTTGTCATTGTTGTTACAGGCATTCCGTTAATGCTGGCTGACAAATATATTGGCGGAGGAAACGGAACGGCCGGAATTGCTGCATCAAGTACTGCTGGAGCAGCGGTTGCTAACCCGATGATTATTGCTAGCATGAAGCCTGAATTTATGCCAATTGCCCAGTCTGCAACGGCACTGGTCGCTGCATCTGTAATTGTTACGTCTATCCTAGTGCCGATATTGACTGCTTCCTGGTATAAATATATGCAAAAGAAAAATAAAACAAGCAGCGGTAGCGGCTTGGACTCACGGGCAATTTAGGAGCAGTTTCTTCCTATATATATAGAAGGAGTTGGTGAATGATGAGCAGGATTGTCACTGTAGGTGAACCGATGGCCCTTTTTGCTGCAGAGTATGAGGGGCTGTTGGAGGAAGCAGAGAAATTTAGTCGGTTTGTAGCAGGCGCAGAAGTAAACTTTTCAATTGGAATGGCTCGGCTAGGTCATCAAGTAACTTATATAACTAAGCTTGGAAATGATCCGTTTGGTAAAAATATTCAAACATTTTTAGAAAAGAACAATATTGATACTAGTTTTGTTTCCTATGATGATAAGCATGTTACAGGTATGCAATGGAAGCAAAAGGTTGTTAAGGGAGATCCAGAGGTGTTCTCTTTAAGAAAAAACTCAGCAGCCTCAAATATGGATATTCAATCAATCAGCTCCTTGCAGTTTGAGGATTTCGATCATCTGCATTTAACAGGCATTCCTCCCGCTTTATCTCCAAGCTGCCGGGAGTTGGTTTATGAATTGGCACAAAATGCTAAGCGATCAGGAGTACCGATATCGTTTGATCCTAATATTAGACCAGCTCTCTGGCCGGATAAACAAGAGATGGTTAAAGTGATTAATAACGTTGCAGTACTAGCAGATATTGTCTTCCCGGGAATGGAAGAGGGAAGGATTTTGACAGGCAGAGAAACGCCAGAGGGAATAGCCCAATTCTATCATGATGCTGGAGTAAAGACAGTAGTCATTAAACTCGGACCTCAAGGTGCTTTTACAAGCTCATTAGATAAGAGTTTCTATACAAAAGGCTTTAAGGTCAGCAAGGTGATTGATACGGTAGGGGCAGGCGATGGATTTGCGGTTGGGGTTACAAGTGCATTGCTGGAAAATCTGCCTTTGGAAGAAGCCATTATAAGAGGTACAGCCATCGGCGCACTTGCCGTGATGTCCCCTGGAGATAATGATGGACTGCCGGACAGGGAAAATCTGAATGCCTTTATGGAACTTAAATTAAACAGATAAACATAAAAAAAGAGCAATGGAATGCCTTGATAGGCAATCCTTGCTCTTTTTTTATGTTTATGAGCTGATCCAGCCGAAGTGCCGGGAAATTTCTGTACTGTATTGCTTTACTTTATCAACCAAGATGTCATTAACAGCATCCATTGTAACCCTTGTACTAGGGCCTGAGATGCTAAAGCTTGCGATAATGTTGCCTTCATGATTGTAAATAGGAGCGGCAATACAGCGTAAGTCTTTTTCATTTTCGATATTATCCAGTGCAAAACCTTGCAATTTCACCTTTTCAATTTCTTCTCGAAGACTTTCCTTTGAAGTAATAGTGGCAGGTGTCTTGCTGATGAATTCGATTTTGGACAGCAGTTCTTCCTGGATATCAGAATCAAGCCCTGATAACAGTACCTTGCCGACCGCTGTACAGTACATTGGCGCCCTGCTGCCGATACGGGAAAACATACGGATTGTTTGAGTGCTTTCAATCTTGTCCACATAAAGGACTTCTTCGCGATCTTTAATACATAGATGGATTGTTTCGTTTACTTCATTTGACAATTTAGAAAGAAAAGGCCTTGCTGTTTGGACGAGGGTATTGCTGTTTAAGAAGTTCCTAGCGAGAAACAGTGTCTGCAAACCTAATTTATATTTGTCCGTATCTGCATTCTTTTCCACATAGTTCATGTTTGTCAATGTTGCTAAGAGCCGGTGCACAGTGCTTTTGGAGAGTCCAACCTGTTCAGACAGCCGGGCGATTTGAAGTCCGTCTGGATATTCAGCCAGTTTGTTTAAGATGGTTAATGCTCTTTCAAGTGATTGAACGTTTGACATAGTTTTTACCTCTTCATCTAAGTCGGAATAGGACCATTTAAATCTATATTACGCCACATCCAATCTTTTGTAAATTAACGGATTAGCAGTAAAAATGACGGAAACAGGGATATATTTTAGGTTTTTCCTACTATAAAAATAGGTCTATAACCACTTTTTCGACAAATATGTACAAAAAACCCGCCTTTACAAAACCTTTACAAATGATTCAAACAGCATTAATAGTTTTCCCTTATTCTAATTCTTGTAGGACAAATCCAACATATCCTTAGGGGGAATTAAAGAAATGAAAAGTTTGAAAAAGCTAAGCCTGCTTCTGCTAGTTGCAGCACTAATGGCGTTCATTGCTGCATGCGGAGGAAATAACGACACAAGTGGATCTAACAATGATGATAATGGTTCAGAAGAAGAAGCACTGTCAGGCACTTTGACAATTTCAGGTTCATCTGCAATGCAACCATTGGTAGCAGCTGCTGCTGAAGAGTTTATGGCTGAGAATCCAGAAGTTGATATCCAAGTTAATGCTGGTGGTTCTGGTACAGGCTTATCACAAGTTTCTGAAGGTTCCGTTGATATTGGAAACTCTGACGTTTTCGCTGAAGAAAAAGAAGGAATTCCTGCTGATGAGCTAGTTGACCACAAAGTTGCTGTAGTTGGTATGACAGCTGCTGTTAACCCATCTGCTGGAGTTAAAGATATAACTAAAGAAGATTTAATTAAAGTATTTACAGGTGAAATCACTAACTGGAAAGACCTTGGCGGAGCTGATCAAAAAATCACTCTAGTAAACCGTCCTGATTCTTCTGGTACACGTGCTACTTTCAATAAATATGCATTAGACGGCGCTACACCTGCTGAAGGAGTTACAGAAGACTCTTCAAACACAGTTAAGAAAATCATCTCTGAAACAGAAGGAGCTGTAGGTTACCTTGCACTTTCTTACTTCACTGATGACACTGTAACACCACTTGCAATTGACGGTGTAGAAGCTACAGATGAAAACGTAAAATCTGGTAAATTCCCAGTTTGGGCTTACCAACATGCTTATACAAAAGGTGAACCTACTGGACTTGCTAAAGCGTTCCTTGACTACATGGCTGCTGATGAGCAAAAGCAATTGATTGAAGATCAAGGTTACATTCCTGGTGGCGACATGGACGTAGAGCGTGACGCTGAAGGAAATCAAAAATAAACGAAATAAGTAGGGGGCAATGCCAAGTTGGCGTTAGCCCCATTATGACGTAAATTAGGGGTGCTTCAAAAATTATGGAAAAGTCATCACTTCCTGTTAGGGAAAGATTAATTAAATCTAATAAAACAAGGCTTAATGGTGAGGTACGGGGTAGAGTTTTAGTAACATTATGTGCAATTATTATGATTTCTGCAACAATTGCAATCACAATTTTCCTAAGTACAAAAGGTTTACAGTCTTTCATTAAAAACGGTGTAAGTCCGATTGAGTTCTTAACCAGTACAAATTGGAATCCTACCGATCCAGAAAGCCCGATGTATGGGGCGCTGCCTTTTATCTTTGGTTCTTTCGCTGTAACAATGCTTGCGGCACTAGTTGCAGCACCACTTGGAATTGGAGGAGCTATTTTCATGACAGAAATCGCTCCGTCATGGGGGAAGAAGATACTTCAACCGGTAATTGAATTGCTAGTTGGTATTCCTTCCGTTGTTTATGGGTTCATAGGGCTTACAGTATTGGTGCCTTTTATCAGAGAGCATGTAGGCGGACTAGGTTTCAGCTTATTGTCTGGAACAATAGTTTTAGCAATCATGATCCTGCCGACAGTTACGACTATTGCAACAGATGCGATGGCAACATTGCCTAAATCATTGCGAGAAGGATCTTATGCACTTGGTGCAACAAGATGGCAAACAATCAGGAAAGTGCTTGTTCCAGCGGCCCTTCCATCTCTTTTAACAGCAGTTGTTCTAGGTATGGCAAGAGCGTTTGGAGAAGCTTTAGCAGTTCAAATGGTTATTGGAAACACAAGAATTATTCCTGAAAGCATCTTAGATCCAGCCGGAACATTGACAACAATCATTACATTGAATATGGGTCATACAACATATGGAAGTATTGAAAACAATACTTTATGGTCAATGGGTCTGATTCTACTAATTATGTCATTCGCATTTATCTTGCTAATCCGTTATCTGTCATCTAGGAGGAAAATTTAATGAACAGCAGAGTTGCAGATCGTATCGCAACCAGTGTTTTTGTTGCGATAGCTATTGTTATTGTATCCGTACTTGTCGGATTGTTTTCATATATTTTGTTTAATGGCGTCAGCCACATCTCTCTTGATTTCCTGACTAATCCTTCCAGTAATGTTCGTGCAGGGGGCGGAATCAGAGATCAATTATTCAATTCATTTTATATTTTGTTTATCACAATGTTAATCACTGTTCCGCTTGGGGTTGGCGGCGGAATCTATATGGCAGAGTATGCAAAACCAGGTCGAGTAACAAATACAATTCGTACTTGTATCGAGGTGCTTGCATCACTTCCTTCTATTGTTATTGGTATGTTCGGTCTATTAATGTTTGTTAACTTAACTGGATGGGGCTATTCAATCCTTGGTGGTGCGTTGGCACTAACAGTGTTCAACCTGCCTGTTATGGTACGTGTAAGTGAAGATGCACTACGTTCTGTACCGCGTGATCAAAAAGAGGCTAGTCTTGCATTAGGAATTACACATTGGCATACAATTAAAACGATTCTGTTACCAACGGCATTTCCATCTATTCTAACAGGCGCTATTCTTGCTTCAGGAAGAGTGTTCGGAGAAGCAGCTGCTCTATTATTTACATCTGGATTATCAACACCAAGACTGGATTATGCAAACTGGAATCCATTCGTTGAAAACTCACCACTAAATATTTTCAGACCTGCAGAAACCTTAGCTGTTCATATCTGGTCTGTTAATACACAAGGGCTGATTCCAGACGTTGAGGATATCGCAAACGGTGCGTCCGCTGTATTGATTCTGTCTGTGCTGATTTTTAACCTAGGTGCTCGTATAATCGGAAGTTTAATCCATCGGAAACTTACAGCATCTAAATAACGATTAAGGATGATGAAAATGAATACAAGTACATTGCCAAGAACTGCCGTCCTTAACAGAGAACAGATTTCTGAAACGTCAGTTACAAATAAAGAGTTAATCCTTCAAGTGAAGGATTTAGACATATATTATGGAGAAAAACGTGCAGTAAATACAATTTCAATGGATATTGAAAAAAATTCAATCACAGCACTAATTGGACCTTCTGGCTGTGGTAAGTCGACATTCCTTCGCAGTATTAACAGAATGAACGACCTTATCCCTGGTGCTAAAGCAAAGGGAGAAATCCTGTACGAAGGCTTAAATATCCTTGGCGATAATATTGATGTTGTTGCCTTAAGAAAAGAGATCGGAATGGTATTCCAAAAGCCGAATCCATTCCCGAAATCAATCTATGAAAATATCGCTCATGCCTTGAAATTCTCTGGTGTTAAGAAAAAAAGTGAACTGGATGTTATTGTTGAAGAAAGTTTGACGAAAGCAGCACTTTGGGATGAAGTAAAAGACAGACTTCATAAATCTGCTTTATCATTGTCAGGCGGACAGCAGCAACGGTTATGCATCGCCCGTACAATTGCTATGAAACCATCGCTTATGCTTCTTGATGAACCTTCTTCTGCTCTTGACCCTATTTCAAATGCGAAGGTCGAGGAGCTGATTGTAGAATTGAAGAAGGAATACTCCATTCTTATCGTTACGCATAACATGGGGCAGGCTTCGAGGATTTCGGATAAGACAGCTTTCTTCTTGAGCGGAGATTTAATTGAATTTGACGCGACAGAAAAGATCTTTACTAACCCATCTGTTAAAAAGACAGAAGAATATATTTCCGGCCGATTTGGATAAGGAGGACTATCATGTCAACTGTTGTTGCGCAAGCACCTGTATTTGAAATAAATGACTTAAACCTTTGGTATGGTGACCACCATGCATTAAAAAATATCAATTTTCCAATAAACCGTAATGAGGTTACAGCTATTATCGGTCCTTCCGGCTGCGGAAAATCAACATTCATCAAAACGTTAAACTTGATGATTAACATGGTACCGAGTGTTAAGATGTCTGGGGAAATCAACTATAAGAACAAAAATATCATCAATAAAAAAATCGACCTCGTCGATCTTCGTAAAAATGTCGGAATGGTGTTCCAAAAGGGAAATCCATTTCCGCAGTCCATATTTGAAAATGTGGCTTATGGTCCGAAGATTCACGGTGAAAAACGAAAAAAAGCATTAGAAGAGATTGTGGAAAAATCACTTCGTGACGTTGCACTTTGGGATGAGGTAAAAGACCGTCTGCATAGTCCTGCTATGGGGCTATCTGGTGGACAGCAGCAGCGCCTTTGTATCGCAAGAGCTCTTGCGACAAAGCCGGATGTGCTGTTGATGGATGAGCCGACATCTGCACTTGACCCGATTTCAACATTGAAGATAGAAGAGCTGATGCTTGAACTGAAAGAAAAATATACAATTGTTGTTGTTACACATAATATGCAGCAGGCAGCACGTGTATCTGACAAGACGGCGTTTTTCTTAATGGGAGAGCTTGTTGAGATTGATGAAACATCTAAAATTTTCTCAAGACCAGCTGACCAAAGAACTGAAGACTATATTTCCGGACGTTTCGGATAAATTGGGGTGCGATGAATGAACACTAGGACGAATTTTGACAGCAATCTTAAAGAATTGAAGCAAAGCCTTTTAGATATGGCAGAGGAATCGGAATATGCCTTAAAGAAAGCAATGGCATCCTTGATTAACCAAGATTTGCAAAAGGCGGAAGAAGTGATAGAAGGAGATAACAAGATTGATGAGATGGAAAATAAAATCAATGATCAGGCAATCTTGTTAATCGCAAAAGAATCACCTGTAGCAACAGATTTAAGAAAGATTATTGTTGCCCTCAAAATTTCGTCTGAAGTCGAGCGGATTGCCGACATGGCTGTTAACATCGCCAAATCAACGATTCATATTGGCAAGGAGCAGCATATTAAAGACATAGTAGAAATCCCGCAAATGATGGAGAAGGCTTTAAATATGCTGAGAGAATCCTTGACAGCATTCTATACAGAGGATACGGTTATTGCCAAAGCAAGCGCAGAAAAGGATGACGAAATTGATGCTATGTACGGCAGACTCATCCAAGAATTAATGGGCTATATCCGTCAAAATCCGTCTGAAACAAAGCAGGTAACACAGCTAGCATTTGTTTGCAGATATATTGAAAGAATCGGTGACCATGTCACAAATATTGCCGAGAATGTCATCTATTTAGTGACAGGAAAAAGATACGATTTGAATAATTAATCAGCAGAGTTTTCTGCTGGTTTTTTTTATGTAATTAATGTGTAAAATTTCTGTAAATTTGTAGATAATGAGCGCTAAATCCTGCATATTGGTAAGTGGGTATTTTGTCTTATTTATCATTATTTGCAGGAGGAAAGTCATGTCTGGTAAATGGAAATGGAAGCTGAAAACTAAGAAAAAAAGTAATACTGCCAAGCGGGCATGGTTTAAGAAAAAAAGTCTTGAAAAGGTGAAAAACATCTTTAAATGGAAAGACATTCAAATCCGTTCAAAGCTTTATTTACTGTTCGGTTTTAATGCCATTCTTTTCTTTGCTACAACTGTTATTGTCATTTTCCTGCTCAACATGGTTTGGGCAAAAACAGTCGATATTAAGAATCAAGGCGAAAAGGCGGCAGCAATTGAGGAGATAGGCTCACTTATCAGAGCAAAGGATATTCGGATTGCAGACTATATCACCTTCTTAAAAGAAGATGATATTAAAAGCTATCGGGAACTTCGGAATGAACTAAATGTATCGCTAGAAAGCTTAAATGAGACATTGGACAATAAGGAACAGCAGCAGCTGACAAAGAAAATAGAGGTAAATAATAAACGAATTGATGAGCTGTTCATCAGTGTTGTCGCACCTGCTGTTGTCAGGCTCGATGAACAGATATATACAGATGCGAGGATGGAAATAGCTCAGCTTCGCGAGGAAAATGCAGCAACACTTCAGGATTTAATCCAGGATGTGGAAGCAGACAGGAATAATACGATGCAGAATATGGAGCAAAGTATGACGCTGTTTGTTTGGCTGATAATCGGCGCCGCAGCTTTGTCTGCGATTTTCAGCGGCGTGTTTGTCTTCTTTGTATCCCGGTCACTTAAAAACAACTTGGCAAGGATTGTAGGAAGGGCCAAACGGGTCGCACAAGGTGACTTGGAGGAGGATGTGTCCACTTATGATGGCAAGGATGAAATAGGCCAGCTGGAGAAGGCAATCAGCGGTATGGTTGACAGCTTAAGGAAAATGGTGAATGGCATTGGAACTGCAGCTGTCTCTGTCCATAAGAACAGTGAGGAGCTTGCTCACAGTTCATCCAATGTGAAACATTCCAGTCAGCAAATTTCTGAAACGATGGCAGCACTGTCAGTCAGTGCAGAAAAACAGGGAGAAGGGACAGGCCAGCTGATCGCTGCATATAATTCTTTTAATACCCAGCTAGGAGTGGCAGCAGATAATGGAGCAATGGTGAACGAAGGCTCAGCAAAAGTACTCTCTGTGACACGGAGCGGCCATGAATCGATGAAGGAATCTATTAAACAGACGAATATTGTTTATGAAATGATCAGAAACACATATGAAGAAGTGCTGGGAATGGAAGAAAAGACAAGAAATATTCATACACTTGTTGAGTCCATTAAAGGGATTGCGGCTCAAACCAATCTATTAGCATTAAATGCGGCAATTGAGGCAGCTAGAGCTGGTGAGGCAGGCAGGGGTTTTGCGGTAGTCGCAAATGAGGTCAGAAAACTCGCCAATCAAGTGGAAGATTCGTTAGTAGAAATAAACAGTACTGTAATAGCTGTGCAAAATGTTTCTGAAGCAGTTTCTCGCTCTCTTAAGGACGGTTTCCAAGAATTAGAGGATGGAACGGCGAAAATAAGGAAAACTGGCGAAGGGCTTGAAACGATCAAATCAGAGGTAGAAGACATGGTTTGTAACATTGCTGTAATATCCAACACACTCGCAGACTTAATGGCTGGCTCAAAGGAGATAAAAGCGGGCGTGGAAGAAGCTGCAGAAGCCTCCCAAACCTTTGCTGCAGGAGCAGTTTCTTCGTCTGGATCGCTTCAGGAGCAGGATTCTGAGCTTGAACATATCTTTGCGAGGACGAATAAGATGCTGTCAGAAGCTAATAATCTATCTGCCCTTGTTAAGAATTTTAAGATGTAATCTAACTAGGCAGCTTGGTAAATAGTAGTATTTTTAATAGGAATTAAACCCATTTATAGCAGTATGTTCTAGCATGTAAGCGTTTTTTAAAGGAATTGACTTGCGAATTTAATAGAATTGTAATTTAACACCCCCTTTCATATGTTATAACTTAATGGAAAGGGGTTTTAAGATGAGTCTGATAAAAAAGATGATGGTTTTATCATTAATATGTGCTTCATTCTTTTCAACTACATTGATGGCACATGCAGAAACGAGTCAAGAAACACTTACAAATGGTAAAAGCAAACTAGAAGAGAAAGATAAATTGCTCGACGAAAAAGAGCAAGAACAGCAGCAGGCATCAAAAGAGCTTCAAGCTGTTCAAGACGAGCTGAAATCTACAGAAAGCCAATTAGAGGCAAGTAAAAATGAGATTTCAAGCATCGAAAGCAAGATAGAAGAAACGAAACAAAAGATAGAAGAGAAGAAAGAACAGATAGTTGTTTTAGAAGATAAAGTATTAGAACGTAAGGATGTTATGAAAGATAGACTCGTAACCTTACAAAACACAGATAAAACAAACATAATTATGGAAGTTATACTTAATGCTCAAGATTTATCCGATTTCTTAGATCGTGCAGCAGCTGTATCAGCTTTCTATAATGGAGATAAAGACCTTCTGGAACAGCAGCAGCAGGATCTTGAGACGATTGAAGCAGAGAAAAAGGATATTGATGCAAAAGAAGCAGAACTGCAGGAGAGTTATGAGTCTTTAGCTGAAAATCAAGCAGCTCTAGAAGAGAATCTCGAAAAAAGACAGGCAGCTGTAGAGAAGGCTAATAAGGAATACGAAAGCATCTCGAAAGAAATTGAGATTGCGGAGTCAGAAAAGGTAGCAATTCAAGCAGAATTGAAGAAAGCCGAAGAATCAATTAAGAAGCAGCAACAAGAGGCTGAGGCTCGCAAAAAAGCGATTGTACAGCAGCAAACAGCAGTTTCTGCTGAAACAACGGAGGCGCCGAAATCTTCCTCTTCATCTGCATCAAAATCAAAAGGTAAAAACAATTCAAGTTCTTCTTCAAAAGAAGAAAGCAGCAGTTCAAAGACAATCTATGTCTCTGCAACAGCGTACAGCCATGAGAGCACGAAGTCTGATTATACTGCGCTAGGGTATAACATTAAAAAGAATGCGAACATGAAGCTGATTGCGGTTGACCCGTCTGTTATTCCACTAGGCACTAAAGTATGGGTTGAAGGCTATGGAGAAGCAATTGCAGGTGACACTGGCGGTGCCATTAAAGGTCACAAAATTGATGTTCTCATGCCTAACAACAAAAAAGCGAAGGCCTGGGGCCGAAAAACAGTAAAAGTGAAAATCCTTGACTAATAAAGTTCAGGTGCAAAGCTCGCGCTTTGCACCTTTTTTGTCTTTGTATGAAATTTAGGAATATTTGAGAATTATTCTCAAAAATAACTGATTCATGCTATAATTACTTCTGGTCATGGAGCCAGAAAATAATGGAGAAAGACAGAGGGGTATATAAATGAAAAAAATCATGATGTTTATTTTGTTTAGTGTCCTATGCCTTGCAGGATGCGCAAGCAATGCAGATAAAGAAGAGCCAAAGGAAGAGAAAAAGGAACAGACACTTAAAGTGGCTTCCTTAATTCCTCCGATGACAGACATATTGGAAATAGCAAAGCCGCTGATGAAAGAGGAAGGCATTAATTTGGAGATTGTTGTTCTTAACGATAATGTTCAACCAAATAATGCCCTGCAAAACAAAGAGGTCGATGCTAACTTCTTTCAGCATGTTCCTTATATGGAGCAGTACAATCAAAACTCAAATGCAGATTTAGTAGCAGTACAGCCAATCTACCATGCAGTATATGGAGGATATTCTCCTAAGTATAAATCATTGGAAGACCTCCCGGATGGAGCTACTGTTGCAATTGCGAATGACCCGACAAATATCAGCAGATCTCTTGCGCTTATGGACAAATACGGGCTGATTAAGTTAAAAGATGGTGCAACTAGTACGACTGCAACAGAAGCAGATATCGCTGAAAATAAACATAACTTTGAAATCAAAAAAGTAGACTTACTTATGCTGGCACGTGTCTATGAAGATACAGATCTTACAATCATGACGCCTGCTTATGCAGAACCGCTAGGCTTAAAGCCGAACAAAGACGCTCTATTAACAGAAGGAGTAGAGTCTGCGTTTGCCATCACGCTCGTAGCACGAGAGGATAATGCCGATTCTGAAGCAATCAAGCTTCTAGCAGAAAAAATGACTGGACCTGAAGTGAAGAAATTCTTAGAGGAAGACTATAAAGATTCAGCGTTGCCAGCATTCTAATACAAAAAAAGATCCAGCTAATTACTTAGCTGGATTTCAAATATATCTATTTCAAGGGGGAACTTGAAAAAGAGTTAGTGTCTTAACATATTCTTATTGTACCCTCTAATTATGAAGAAACTATGACAAAACTATCAACTTTTCATAACAAGTTTGTGAAGCTTTGAAGACTATAGGTTAATTAAAAAAGCAGTGTGTCTCTGTGAGGGAGAACACTGCTTTAATACTATCGTTTAATTAACGGAGCAAACTAGGGAGGATTTTCCGCTGACTGCCCTTTTAAATATTCATACTTAGTCTACATACGAAAAAGCAGTGTTTCTCATAAAAGAAACACTGCTTTTTATTGCTGCTAAAGTTATTTCTTCAGCTTATTCCAAGTTTCATCAAGTGCTTTCATTGTTTCTTCTCTTGTACTTTCTTTGCCTACATAAGCTTGCAGGCTAGAACCAAATTCTTGGCCAGCACCGTCTGGATATTTCATGAACTGCCAAGTGTATGTTTTGCCTTCTTGAGAATACTTTTGAATCTCTGCGCCTAATGGACCGATATCATCAGCACTTGCTTCAATTGTTTTGAATGCAGGTACATATTTGAAGTCTTTTACTAACATTGTTTTAGCTGTATCAGAAGTAACAGTCCAGTTTAAGAAATCTAGAGCCGCTTCTTTATCAGCATCTGGAGCGCCATTGTGAACAACCCAGTTAGTTGGAACGTCTACCATCAATTTGTCTGATTGTGCTTCATCATCGCTAAGCGGCATTGGAATAAAGCCGACTTCCATATTAGGGCTCAATTTATCCAGCATCGGCTGAATCCAGTTTCCTTGTTGAATCATTGCTGCTTCACCTGTAGCGAATAAAGTGACCTGTGTATTATAGTCAGTTGTTAAAGGATTTTTGTTACCATTATCCAGTGTCAAGTCCAATAGATCAAAGTACTTGTTAAAATACTCATTGCCCTCAATCTTGCTCGTGCCATCATTCAAGCCTTTAATGAACGCATCTGCATCATCTTGATAAGCAAAAGGTACATTCAAGCCGTGGTTTGCAAGCACCCACCACTCGCCATAGCCGATTGAGAAAGGAGTAATGCCCGCAGATTTTAGTTTCTCTGCTGCTGCTTCTAACTCAGTGAAAGTAGTAGGAAGGTCTGTGATGCCTGCTTTTTTGAATAGCTCTTTATTATAAGCGAAGCCGTAACCTTCTAAGTTTACTGGCTGACCGTAAAGTTTCCCATCAATTGTCATTGGAACTAAGGCACTTTCATAAGCATCCTTCACCCATGGCTGATCAGATAAATCCTCGAGCTTATCCTTCCAAGTAATTGCTTCCTGGTAGCCGCCATTACCAAAAATATCTGGAGCTTTATTAGAAGCAAATTTAGCTTTCAGAGCAGCTGCTCCGTCTGCACCGCCTCCGACAGATTCGATATTAAAGGATACGTCAGGATGTTCTTTTGTATATGCATCTGTTAATGCTTTTAATTGATCAGCAATTTCAACTTTCCCGTTGAATATATCAACAACTACTTTTCCGTCCTTGCTGCCTGAGCTATCAGAAGCAGTTTCATTAGAACATGCTGTTGCAAGAAGAAGTGTTGCTGATAATACACCTGCTGCTAGTGAATATTTTTTGAATTTAAAACCCATTGGTTTCCCCTCCTGAATTTTAGGAAAAATTTTATATGGATCTCCATCCTTTAAAAAGGATGGAGGCTGATCCCGAATGTAGCTGTGCTTATTTGATAGAACCGCTTGTGATACCTTTGATAATATGTTTTTGCATCGCAAAGAAGAAAATCAATAATGGAATGATGCCGAGCATTAATGCGGCTAGTGCTAGATCCCATTGCTTTGTATATTGGCCAAAGAAGAAGAAGGTAGCCAAAGGAATTGTCCGCAATTCTGGATTCTGCAAGACAAGGGATGGAAGCAGATAATCATTCCAAATCCATAAACTGTTAAGGATAACAATTGTTACAGTGATTGGCTTTAACAGCGGGAAGACGATGCGCCAGAATAAACCGAAACGTGAACATCCATCGATAATTGCAGCTTCTTCTAATTCCACTGGTATTCCTTTAATGAATCCGTGATATAAGAAGATAGTCATACCTGATCCAAATCCTAAGTACATGATGACAAGCCCCCAGATGCTGTTCAGCAAGTTCAAGTTGCCGGCTGTCTTAATTAATGGAATCATGATGGATTGGAACGGGATAATCATTGCAGCAACAAAGGACATAAAGATGATATTAGAAATTTTCTTTTTAGTCCTTACAAGCATATACGCAGCCATTGAACAGAACACAACTAATACAATATTGCTTGCGATGGTGATAATTAAAGAGTTGCTTAGTACCTTTAAGTAATCAAGCTTTTCAAATGCACTTACATAGTTTTGGAACTGAAGCACCTTAGGCAATGCTGATGTATTCGTCAAAATTTCAGCAAATGGCTTTAAGGAGTTGGCGATTACATAATAGAATGGTACGAGAAACACAAGTCCAATCAGTATCGCGAATATTTCCAGAATAAAGGTTTTTCCAGTATATTTGCTGCCCATTAGGATTCAACCTCCTTCTTCTTAGACAGTGTAACTTGAAGGACAGAGATTGTTGCCACAACAAGGAAGAATATTAATGCTTTTGCTTCGCCAATTCCGTAGCGGTTGTTAACAAATGCTTCTGTGTAAATGTTAAGCGCTAACATTTCTGTTGACTTAAATGGGCCACCATTTGTCAGGGACAGGTTTGCGTCAAAGATTTTGAAGGAAGACGCAGTTGTTAAGAACAGACAGATTGTTACCGCTGGCGCAACTAAAGGTAAAGTGATATGACGCAATATTTGCCATTTATTTGCTCCGTCAATCTTAGCTGCTTCAATAAGCTCTTGCGGAACATTTTGTAATGCAGCAATGTAAATAATCATAATATATCCAGCACCTTGCCAGACGCTGACAATAACAATTCCCCAGAATGCGGTATTTGCATCTCCGAGCCATGCCAGCTCAAAGAGCGGAATGCCAGTTAACTCTCCAATTGAAGCGAAGCCTCTTACAAAGATGAACTGCCAGATGAATCCTAGCAATAAGCCTCCAAGAAGATTCGGCATGAAGAAAACTGTCCGAAGAATATTTCTTGTTTTCAGCATTTGTGTAACTAAAAGTGCTAAGCCGAAGCCAATTAAATTCGTCAATACAATGGCGACAATTGTATACTTTGTCGTCAGCAGGAATGACGCTTGAAATTGCTTATCCTCTGTAAACAAGTATTTAAAATTATCCAGTCCAACCCATTTTACTTGTCCTGTAATGCCGTTCCAATCAGTAAAAGAATAATAGATTCCGGTAAAGAATGGGATTAAGACAATAATGGTAAAGGCGAGAAACACAGGACCCACAAATAGTGTGAACAGCCCTGCATTTTTCAGTCTCTTTTTCTTGGCTGTTGTAATAGGCTTTTTGGTATTTCTGTTAATAGGTGTAACAATAGTGGAATTATTATGTTCCTCTAATTTATTTTGGTTGTTCACTTTCCGCACCTCCTGTATGTATAATGTAAGTTATAAAATGATTTTATGAAACGGCTTACATTGACGACAAGGGTGGAAAATATTAAACCGCCCTTTTTAGGCGCGGTGATGATAATAGAGATATATTAAATAGGAAGAGTGTGCACAAAGCAGATAAAAGTTGCTCATACTTCCACACTTATGCTAGTACATATAGAAGGGAGGGCAGGTCAGGAGAGAACACCTTTGAACTGCTGACCAGAATAATGAGATGGGGAATCCGGAAAAAACTGATACTGCTGCTGATGATAGCGACCATTCTTCCTTTTGGAACGGGGATTATCATCACCTATTATTATACGATTGACTCTATTAAGGAAAGGTCTGTCACAACTAACTATGACTTTATTAAAAAGGGAGAAGAGGAGCTTTCTGTTTATTTAGAGGATATTGCGCAGATGTCTTCTGTATTGTACCGGTATACTCCTTTCATGAATGTGCTTGTAAATGGGATTGAGGATGACAGTTCTGTTAATGAGGAGGAGGTAAGACGACTGCTGGCGTACTTGTTTAACACAAGAACAGAAATTGAACAGATGCATCTGTACATTGATAATGGGAAAGATTCTTATACAAATTATCATAGTAAAATCAGCGGCAGGGTAAAGTATGAAAATGTTTTTGACCATCCGTACTATGCGCAATTTAAGACGAACAAGGCGGACTATTCTCTTATTGAAGCACCGCATGAAATTTACAGCTATAATAATATCTCTGAAATTCCCAATTCAGAGAAAAATAATGTCTTAAGCTTTCATAATATAATCCGCAATATACCTGCAGAGGATTTCCTCGGTTATTTGTCGATTGACATCAATCTTTCGAGGATTGAGAGCATCGCCGAGCGCCTGTACACAGCAGGAGAAGAGGATTTATATATTGTTGATGACAAGAAAAAGATTATCTATTCTTCAACCAAAGAGGAAATTGGCAATGGAATGACAGAGGCTTGGTATGAAAAGATGCTTGATACGCGTGCAGAACAAAGCTATGAGTGGGAAGATGACGAGTTTTCCGGTGTAATCGTATTCCAGAAGTTCTCAGTTCAAGAGAATGACTGGTATATAGCAAAACGTATTCCGTATGCAATTTTATACCAGACTGCAAGAGAAACGGTTGTTATGAATAGTTTAATAGGAGTTATTGCTTTGGCAATCGTGCTGTTGGTCACATCACTCGTATCGGTAAAGGTGACAGCGCCGATTAAAGTGCTGATTGCCAATATGAAAAAAGTTGAAAGCGGTCAGCTGGAAGCAGACTTCGATTCTTTAGGCAATGACGAAATCGGGATGCTTGGGAAGCACTTTAAATCAATGATCGGAAAAATTAACTTGCTGATTGATAAAGAGTATAAGTTAGAAATCGAAAATAAGGCGTCACAGCTGAGGGTATTGCGGTCTCAGATAAATCCTCACTTTTTGTATAACAGCCTACAGTCGATAGGTACACTTGCATTAAAGTCGAAGGCAGCAAATGTATACTCCTTGTTGACATCCTTATCGAATATAATGCGGTACAGCATGAATATGCAGGAGGATATTGTTCCATTTTCGATGGAAATAAAGCATGTACAAGCATATTTATCGCTGCAAAAGCAGCGCTTTGATGAACAGTTTGAATTCAATATCCATGTATCACCAGGCCTTGGAAATATCCTTGTCCCGAAAATGATTTTGCAGCCAATCGTTGAAAACTGCTTTAAACATGGGTTTGCAGATCAAGTTAAGCTGGCAACAATCACTATTCAAGCTTCGTTATTGAACGATTATATTGTTTTGTCGGTCAGTGATAATGGTAAAGGAGCTAGCATGGAGGAGCTTCAGGAAATCAGGCAGAAGCTCTATAAGAAGGGGAATATAGCAGAACCTGGACAAAGGGAATCAATCGGACTTAAGAATATTTATGAACGAATCCAGATTTATTATGGAAATCAAGCTGAGATGATTATCAGCGGTAAGGAAGATCAAGGATTCATGGTAGAAATATATATTCCAAAGATAATTAATGGGGTGCAGGAACAATGAAAGTTTTGATTGTGGATGATGAAAAGCATGTCAGGGAAGGCATTCGGCTTCTTGCAAATTGGGAAGAGAACAATATTAATGAGATCTATGAGGCAAGCAATGGGGAAGATGCAATCGAGCTTATTGAACGCTACAAGCCAGAGTTGATTTTTTCTGATATGAAGATGCCGAAAATGGATGGAACGAAATTGCTGGAATGGATTAAGCAAAATCAGCCGACTAGCAAGACTGTCGTCATTACAGGCTATGATGACTATGATTACATGCGAAAAGCCATTCATTTCAACAGCTTTGATTATTTACTAAAACCTGTAGATCCAGAGATATTAAATAATACCCTGAAGAATGCCGTGGAAAGATGGAACGAAGAAGAAGTGGACAGGAAAAGGAAGGTGAATTCAGATCAGCTTATTAATAAGATGAAGCCAGCATACCGGGACAGAAAGCTGACCCATTTTTTAACAAGCAGATCTGTCAATGAAGAGGTCTTACGCGAATTCCAATTCTATTTAGCAAGTGAATACAGGGTTGCTGTTATGTGCATCACAGAAAAAACAATTGAACAGTTTAACAGAGACAGGGAGTTAGCTTACTTTTCCATCTTGAATATTATCACGGAGGCACTTAGTGAAAGAAGGAGCGGGATTGCGTTTCGCTATCTGGCTAATAAAGGTGAAATCGCGATTATCCTGTGGAATAAATCGGAGGATGTTGACCCTTTACTCACAGAAATTTATAAAAAAATTCAGCATACATTTGAAGTTTCCTGTCCGATTGCAGTTGGCGGTCCTGTCGGGGAGCTTGCGAAATTAATGGACTCTTATGAGGCGGGGAAAGAGCTGCTATATTCCATGAATGTTTTAGAAAAGCGTGCAGTTAGGGTGTACAGCGGGTCTTTGCTGCCAAAGCTAGAATGGAAAAGTTTAATGAAGCACAACTCAGCGATTAAAATGGCGATGCAGACAGGAGAAATTGGTGCTTTTCGAGAATTATTAGAGCAAGTTGCAGCAGAATATACCGAAAATGGATTTCTATCATGGAAGCAGCTTTTACATTTTGAGAAGGAATATAGAGTCGTCGGAGAACGGTGGTATAAGAACTATCAAATAGCTTTCCCGGAGGCATGGGAAAGTGCTGAAAACAGAACAGATAGCTTTTTTGAGTCAGATGGAAGCTTTCAGCTAGAAGCATATAAAACATATATAAAAAGAGAAATTGCTGTGTTTCTGAAAAAGGTGAAGCGGGCTTCTGCAACGAAAGAAAGCAGCATCATCTACGAGATTGAAAAGTATTTGCACGCGAATTTCAACAGAGATGTCAAATTACAGGAGCTTTCCGAACGCTTTTTTATCAGCAGGGAATATATCTCAAGAAAATTTAAAAAGGAATTCCAAGTAACCATTACGGATTACTTAACGAAAATCAGGATTGAAAAGGCTAAATCCCTGCTTGTAAACAGCTCGCTAAAGATATATGAGATTGCCAGTATGATAGGCTATCAGGATGACAAGTACTTCCGCAAGCTGTTTAAGAAAACAGTTGGTGTCACTCCAAATGAATATAGAGATGCACAAATCACCAATACGTTAAAGTAAATTAAAAGTAACGTCTATATTGTTTTAATCACTAATATAAGGGTAAAGGGAAGTTCAATATATTCCACCCTATTTGCTCAATGTAAGCAGTTTCAATCTGGGGGATATGCTTTAAAATATAAAGGAAACATATCAATTATTAAAAAGGCTTTTTTGTAAACCAGCAGAGTGTTTGGACTTTTTAAAATAGATGAGGTGCATATAGATGAACAAAAAATGGTGGAAAGAATGCGTAGCCTATCAAGTATATCCGCGAAGCTTCATGGACAGCAACGGCGATGGAGTGGGAGATTTAAAGGGAGTTACCTCCAAGCTTGATTACTTGAAAGAGTTAGGCATTGATGTTATTTGGCTATCCCCGATGTTTAAATCACCGAATGATGACAATGGTTATGATATCTCAGATTATCAGGATATTATGGAGGATTTCGGTACGATGGAAGACTTTGATGAGCTTCTTCACGAGGTACACGCTAGAGGGATGAAGCTTATACTTGATTTGGTTATTAATCATACGAGTGATGAGCATCCTTGGTTTATTGAATCTCGTTCATCTAAGGACAATCCAAAACGAGATTGGTATATATGGAGAGATGGCAAGGATGGGAAAGAGCCGAATAACTGGGAATCGATTTTCAGCGGCTCTGCCTGGAAATATGATGAGGAAACAGAGCAATACTTCATGCATATATTCTCGGGGAGACAGCCTGATTTAAACTGGGAAAACCCTGAGGTGCGGGAAGCTCTCTATAACATGGTTAACTGGTGGCTTGATAAGGGGATAGACGGTTACCGGGTTGATGCTATTTCTCATATTAAAAAAGCACCAGGCTTGCCGGATTTATACAATCCTGACCATTTGGAATATGTTCCGAGTTTTCCTTACATGATGAATGTACACGGAATTGATGAGTTCTTAACAGAATTTGCTGATAAAACAATCAAAAACTATGACATTATGACAGTCGGAGAAGCAAATGGTGTCGGCCTTGATGATGCGGACAAATGGGTAGGCGAAGAAAACGGTTATTTCAACATGATATTTCAGTTTGAGTTCTTAAGTTTATGGAATAAAGATGATGAAGACAAAGTCGATATTATTGCCTTAAAAAGGGTGCTGTCCAAATGGCAAAAGGGTTTAGAAGGCCGAGGCTGGAATGCTTTGTTTATCGAAAATCACGATCAGCCGCGCAGGGTGTCTTCCTGGGGAAATGATAAGCGCTATTGGAAAGAGAGCGCGAAAATGCTTGCATCTATGTATTTCTTAATGAAGGGAACACCATTTATTTATCAAGGTCAGGAAATTGGCATGACAAATGTTCAATTCCCTTCTATTGATGATTATGATGATGTTGGCATGGTTAACTTCTATAAAGTGGAATCGGAAAAGGGAGTTCCTCACGAGGATATTATGAAGGTTGTCTGGAAGCAGGGCCGTGATAATGCCCGGACGCCGATGCAATGGAATGCAGAAAATATGGCTGGCTTTACAACATCAAACCATACATGGATAGGAGTAAATCCTAATTATCTGGAAATCAATGTAGCTAATCAAGAGCAGGACCCTGATTCCATCCTTTCGTTTTATAAAGAGCTGATTAAACTGAGAAAAGGAAGCCCTCTGTTCACTTACGGAAGCTACCAGCTTTATTTGGCGAATCATCCAAGATTATTTGTATACACGAGAACTTTAGGTAAAAGAAAGGCTATCATTATTAATAACTTCAGTGATAAGCCGACCATTTTCAAGGTTCCATCAGAGCTTGTGTATCAATATTCTGAGCTGGCTTTAACTAATTATGAGGTTAAGGATAAAAAGCTCCGCAAGAAAACAGCTCTTAAACCATTTGAGACAAGAGTATACTTTATTTCATAACTTGCTTGCATAAGGAAGGCTTAGCCAAAGAGGGCTAAAGCCTTTTTTTGTTTGTATATAATATGTTTATGTGTATAGTTGGTTGTAGGATTAAACAGTTAAGAAAGGAGCGGGGAGAATGAAGGGAAAAGATTATGACAAAATACTGCGTATCAAGACAGAAGGAGAGCAGGCAGGCTTCAACAGCTCCTTCCATTACCACCGTTATGAACCGACACCATATGGGTATTTGACAGCATTTTTTGAGGAGTACAAGCTAAAAGAAGCAGATCGTATTGTTGACTTCGGATCGGGGAAAGGGAGACTGCTATTTTTGCTTCACCATTTATTCCAAACCACAGGCATTGGTATCGAGATGAATGAGCAGTTCCATACAGAGGCTATAACCAATAAATCGAGCTATTTTGCTAACAAGAAAAAGCAGGGAGAGCAAATACAGTTTCTCTTATGTAAAGCAGAGGATTACGCAATCCATCCTAATGATACTATCTTTTATTTCTTTAATCCTTTTTCTGTGCAGATCTTTCGGAAAGTCATCAATAATATTTTACTGTCTGCAGAGCAGCATGCCCGAGCTATCAGAATCATCTTATATTATCCATCAGATGAGTATATTTACTTATTAGATGAGCACCCGTCCTTTGTGAGGGAAGCTGAATTTTTCGTGCCTGCAGTGCATGAGGATTCGAGAGAGAAATTCCTTGTTTATAGCCATACGTAAAGAGAAGTACAAAGTTATCAAAATTGGAAGAAAATGCTGTAGCTACATCTCTTGTAGAACAAACCATTATCCTATATAGTCATAGATAAATAGTATAAAAGTCGTAGGATTAAAGTTTGTAATGGCAAAATAAACTACAATACTATTAATCTGTTGAATCCATCAAGAGGGAGAATTAATATGTTTACATTGCCAGATAGCAGTAAAGTAGTTTATTTAGAAGGCCATTATTCCATGCCTGTAGTAGCATTATCGATTATTATTGCGTGTATTTCAGCTTATACTGCTATATCAATTAATGAGCGTATAAGGTACAACAGCTTTTTCCATCGTTATGTATGGCTGACCCTTGCGTCCTTTACAATGGGATTCGGAATTTGGTCCATGCATTTTATCGGAATGAGTGCCTTGATGCTGCCAACCTCGATGCACTATCACCTCGGTTTGACTGTCCTATCTGTATTGCCTGCAATGCTTGCATCTTTTCTGGCATTCTATATGACAAGTTCTGGGAGTAAGTCTGTCACATCGATTGTCATCTCAGGAATTGTTATGGGTTTAGGGATTTCACTCATGCATTATATTGGCATGATGGCGATGATTATGGAGGATGTGCAATATACGTATCGGCTTAATTATTTTATTTTATCCGTTCTAATCGCGATTATTGTTTCATTTGTCTCATTATTTATTTTTGCGCGGATGAACAGATTTATGAACAACTTGGTGTTAAAGCTGATAACAGCCATCATAATGGGCCTTGCTGTTGCGAGTATGCATTATACAGGCATGTATGCAGTTAAATACTATGTTGATGCAGATGTACAGCTGAATAACAGTATGCATGAAATGAATGTTGGCTTCTTGATTCTATCCGTTGCTGCCGGGACGTTTGTTGTGCTGTTTATTTCTGGTTTATCGGCATTGCTTGATCGGTATGTTGATTATCGCCTCAATTATTTTGACTCCCTCACAAGGCTGCCAAACAGAAGACAGTTTGAGAAAATAATTCATACTCCAGGAAATATTAAAGGACTTGCTGTTCTTCATATTCATGATTTGGAGAAATGGAATAACACATACGGCTTTGAGTTCGGTGATGAAATCATCCGCTATATTGAACAGATTACTGTTAAGCTGAAGCCGAAGACAGTTGCCGTCTATCGTATTGAGGGTAACAGGCTTGGGTTTATCAGCACAAGCAAAGAGGATAATAAAAAAATGGAAGAAATGGCAAAACAAATTTGTGCTATTCTTTCATCTGCTCTTAATATCAATGACAGAATGATTATGATTAAGACTGTTTTTGCGATATCACTTGTTGAAAAAAAACGTGATGAAACGCAAGTTTATGAAAATGCCCTTGCTGTTTTGAATCATCATTCTGTTAAATATGAGCATGAAGTAATCACATATGATCCAGCCATTCATGTTCAGTCCTTCCAGACAACACTAATCGCAGATGTGGAAGAAGCGATGAGCAATGATCAGTTTTACCTCATGTATCAGCCGAAGGTGGAAATGCATTCAAATAAGATAACAGGACATGAAGCTTTATTGCGCTGGAATCACCCGATTTACGGATTCCTGTCACCAGCTGTCTTTATTCCGATCTTAGAATCTGCTGATAAAATGTTCGATGTCACAGACTGGGTCATAGACAGAGTATGCCGCCAGATTGCGGAATGGGAGAAAAACGGAACAAGAAAGCCTGTTTCTGTTAATATCCCTGGCCCCTATGTAACATCGCCAAGGCTGATGTCCTACTTAGAGGACCGTGTTACAAAGTATGGGTTTAATCCAGAGCTTCTGGAGCTTGAAATGACGGAAACGAGCGCGGTTGAGAATATTGAGGGTGCTATTCAAGCAGTCCATGCATTCCGTAACTTCGGCTTTTCTGTGGCCCTTGATGATTTTGGGACAGGAGTTTCCTCCTTATCTTATCTCAAGAGATTGCCAGTCACTACATTGAAAATCGACAAATCATTTGTTGATGGAGTTCCAGGCTCACGAAAAGACTCTGAAATTATGAAAGCAATCATTGCTTTAGGTAATTCCCTGCATTTAAATATTGTCATTGAAGGGGTAGAAACAGAGCAGCAAGTAACGTACTTGTCCACTGTGGATGGGTGCAAGGTGCTGCAAGGGTATTATTATGCGAAGCCAATGGTGCAAAGTGAACTGGAGGATTGGTGTCACAATTTCACGACGAAAACGGCTATATAATAGGAAGTGTATATTTTTAAAGAGGAGTTTCTTTATTTGTTGCAAAACAAAAAAAGAAGCTCTTTTTTTGAGGAAAAAGAGGACTTGTTAGTTAAATCATATTCGCCTTACAGATTTCTTCTGTTTTTCGGCTTTGCAAAGAAGGAACAATAAAAAATCAGTGAGAAAATCCCGATTAATTCCGCTAGAAATAAACCATTAAGGATTGTGCTTAACATTTTGCATCCCTCCGATATGATTGCTTCTTACACCTTTACTATACCCAGAAAGCATGTAGCTACCGTTAATGTATTATTAAATTAAAGTAATGAATGTATATTATTTATGAAGCATAAGTATTTGTTTGTTTAGCTAGAAGCAGGCATGCTATAGTAACAGATGAGGAGTGTTAACAATGTACTTAACAATTGAAGAAACGGCTGAATATTTATCTGTGTCTGTGTCTTATGTGGAAAATCTAGTGCTGCAAGGAAAAGTTCGGGTGCTACATGATGAGGACGGGAATGTATTAATCTATAAAGATCAGTTTAAAACCCATTTTAAACAGCTGGAAAAGTATCAGCTGCTTATGCAGGAACTAGCGAACGAACCGATACCGGAAGATAAAGATATTAAGGATGAAGACTAGGTATTCATAAATAGAAAGAAGGCGAATGGATAATAAGACCATTCGCCTTTTCTTCATGTACTTAATCCTCTATTGGGAATACTATACTCATTGCTTGCTTCGTTTTAAGCTTCCAGCCATTCTTGAGACCATTTTTCAATTTCTTTCATTAATGGCTGCAGGGAACGGCCTTTTTCAGTCAGAGAGTATTCTATGCGCACAGGAATTTCCGGGTAAACGTCCCTGATGACAATTCCTTGTTTTTCTAATTCTTTAAGCCTTTCTGAAAGAAGCCGCCCGCTGATTCCAATAGATGATTCAATGGTGCAGAAGCGCTGAGATCCATTCAGCAGCTGATAAATAATTAAACCAGTCCAACGCTGACTTAACAGTCCCATGGCTTTTTCAAACCTTGGGCAAATGACGGATGGATTCATGATATTTCACTCCTTTTTTTTATTATACAATAGTTATTACCTTAAGTAAAAATATTATCATTTATAAATTACTTACTTTACAATCATTGTTTATTAAAATATAATTACTTACATAAAGTAAGTGAGGTTAACAAAAATGACAGGAGGAGTTCCCTTGAGTTTTCACGAGTATCCTAATTTATATGTAGAGAATGTTACGTTAAAGGTTAAAAATTTGCAGAAGATGATTACCTTTTATAAGGAGATTATCGGGTTTCAAGTACTAGAGCAAACAGACAGTAAAGCAGCTTTAACAGCAGATGGAAAGACAGCGCTTCTTTATTTAGAAGAATTGAAAGAGGCAGAAGATAAGCGACGTCGCACAACTGGCCTGTATCATTTTGCTTTGCTTCTGCCGACAAGAGAGGATCTTGGCACACAGCTGCAGCATCTGTTAGAGAGCGGTTATCCATTGCAAGGAGCTTCTGACCATAATGTAAGTGAAGCACTTTATTTAGGTGATCCAGAGGGGAATGGGATTGAAATTTACCGTGACCGTGCTGCAAACCAATGGGCATGGGAAGATGAGTTTGTAAAAATGGACACACTGCAGCTGGATGCGCAAGGTGTGCTAGATGCTGGTAGAAATAAACAGTGGCTTGGTTTGCCAAGAGACACAAAAATGGGGCATATTCATTTACATGTGGCTGAATTGGCAGAGACAGCGGATTTTTATGTGAAGGGATTAGGCTTTAATATTGTGCAAAAATATGGAACACAAGCCTTTTTCATTTCTACAGGCAAGTACCATCATCATATTGGCTTAAATACATGGAATGGTGTCGGTGCACCTGCACCGCAGGACAATAATCCAGGCTTAAAATACTTCGACTTGAAGGTTCCGAGCAAAGAAGCAAGAGATGAGATTGCAGCAAGACTTGAGGGCATGGATGCTGAAATTACAAAGACGAACGATGCTTACTATGTAAAGGACCCTTCTGGGAACACAATTCGCTTAGTTCTATGATTAATATTTAAAAATTTGTGATTAAAAAAATTGCCTAATTCCCACTTTATTATTAAAATTTTAAATAGTGATTACTACAATAGGAAAATATTAAAATTGGACGGTTTTTCCTTTGAAAATTTCCAATCATAATTTTTTAGAATAGGTGGGAATATTTTGCAAAAGAATGAAAAGCTTTATAAGTATTTTCTTGAAAATGCTGACAGATTGACAGATGATTGGTATGCAAACTTGGACAGGACTGATCCTAACGGAGTTTATGCATCTGAAGATCCAGAAATCATTAAAACATTAAAAAAGCAAAATAACGACTTTCATTACTATTTAGCAAAAGTATTTATTGAGGAAGAAGAAAAATTTCTTGAGGAGTTCCGTGAATGGGTTGTAGCCATTGCCTCTGATAAGGAGCATTTAGAGACACCTATCCATTTTATTATTAGGGAGTTTATTCGGACTAGAGAGCAATACTTTCAGCTCGTCGAGGAATTTAAGCAAAAAAACGATATACCAGAAGAACGGATTACTATTTGGAATCGCAGCATTGTGCGGATTTTTGATATTGTTATCCTGCAGTTCACGGAACAATTCCATGAAAACTCGATTAAACAGCTTCGAGCACAGCAGGAAATGATAAATGAACTCAGTTCACCTGTTATATTGCTCAGTGAAAACCGTGCCTTGCTTCCGCTTGTAGGTGATATCGATACAGCACGGGCTGCTGCTATTTTGGAAAATACAATTAAACAGTGTGCTGAGAAGAGGGTAACACAGCTGTTTATAGACTTGTCTGGGGTTATTATTATCGACACAATGGTTGCTCATCAAATTTTCCAGCTGATTAACGGCTTGAGCTTGATTGGAGTTCACTCCACACTGTCTGGAATCAGACCAGAAATCGCGACAACTGCCATTCAGCTAGGATTATCCTTTAATGATATTTCGATTGCTTCCACATTAAGCAAAGCAATCGCTGAGGACAAAGAATTCTTTAACGAGTAATAGCAATTATTTTTTTCTTTATATGGTAAAAACCACACCGTATTGCCTTCTAATAAATACGGTGTGGTTTTTTATTATTTGCCAAATGAAAAGTCAACAGCCTCTTTAGAATGAAGATAGGTTGTATTAAATAAAGGAATGTTTATATCTTCGTCTTTAATTAATAGAGGTATTTCTGTACAGCCTAAGATGATTCCTTCTGCACCTTCTGCGATAAGCTTACGAATGATATCCAAATACCTCTCTTTTGACTCAGGCAAAAATTGTCCTTGGCATAGCTCGTCAAAAATGATGGAGTGAACATCCTCTCTGTCACAAGCTTCCGGGATGATTGTTTCAATTCCGAAGACCTCAAGGATATTGCTGTAGAAACCTTGCTCCATTGTGAATTTTGTTCCAAGTAAACCGACTTTTTTAAGCCCTTTGGCAGTAATGCTTCTTGCTGTTGATTCAGCGATATGAATGAGAGGAACCGAAACGGCTTCTTTCACCTCATTTGCCACTTTATGCATTGTGTTCGTACAGATAAGAATTACATCTGCACCGCCTGCTTCTAATGTTTTGGCAGCATCAGCAAGCTTCTGGGCTGCTAAGTCCCATTTTCCTTCCCGTTGCAGAATGGCTATTTCCTCCATATTAAAGGAATAAAGCAAGCATTTTGCTGAGTTTAATCCCCCTAATTCTTCCTTAACTAATGTATTGATAATATGATAATAGTCTGCTGTTGATTCCCAACTAAGCCCGCCGATCAGTCCGATAGTTTTCATTGTTTTCTCCTTCGTTGTATAGTTTTCCACAGCATAACATGCTATTCTGGTATATAGTAGGACCACAATTTATAAACTTTTATAGTGCCAGAGCATTTCGAGGTGGCTAATTTATGATATTCATTACAGTAGACAGGTCAAGCCCTATCTCTTTAACGCAGCAAATTTACGAACAAATCAGAAGTAGCATTCTTGGCAATACCTTAAAAGAAGGACAAAAGCTATTGTCAACAAGAGAGCTTTCAGCAACAATCGGCGTATCACGGAACATCGCTATGGAGGCGTATGACCGATTAATAGCGGAGGGTTTTTTAGAAGTTAAGCCAAAGGCAGGCACCTTTGTATCAAAGGGTACAGCGCTGACTACCATCAAGCATATGGAGCATGAGGGTCCTAAGGACCAAGCCTTTCCTTATGAAAAACCATATATTGATTTTCGCGGCGGGAATCCGGCGACCGATTATTTTCCACGGAAAAAGTGGGGCCAGCTCACAAAAGAAGTATGCATCGACTCTCCCCAGCATATATTCGGTTACAGTGATCCTCGCGGAGTGCCAGAGCTTCGGAATGTACTTGCTCAGTATTTGCGAAAAGCTCGGGGAGTAAAGTGTGATCCAGATCAAATTATCATTACATCAGGTGCGACCCAGGCATTGCGCCTTATTACTGAAATGATGCTGACTTCTGATGGATTTATCGCCTCAGAGGACCCGGTAGCAGATGAAATGAGGAATATTTTCTCAGTGGCAAAAGCAAAAGTATATCCAGTGCCAGTTGATGAAAATGGAATTATTCCTGAGCAATTGCCTGAAGCTGCGCCGGATTTCCTGTTTGTCATTCCTTCCCATCAATTTCCTTTAGGAGGAATATTGTCTATTCAAAGACGGTTGATGCTGATTGAGTATGCTCGAAGAACAGGCTGTTATATCGTGGAAGATGATTATGACAGTGAATTTACCTATGAAGGTGCCCCTGTTCCATCGATGCAGGGTATTGATCAGGAGCGTGTCCTGTATGTTGGTACGTTCAGCAAAATATTATCCCCAGCTTTGCGAATAGGATACGTCGTTTTGCCACATCCATTATTGAGAGAGTTTCAACAGCTGAAGTGGTTTAATGACAGGCATACATCGTCAATCGAACAATATGTGCTTGCCCGCTTTATGAAAGAGGGACATTTTGAGAGGCATATTCGCAAAATGAAAAAAATTTATCAAGAGCGCAGACAGGTGCTGGTTGATGCAATCAATAGCTGCTTTGAGGATGCCAAAATTATCGGGAAAGCAGCAGGGATGCATTTAGTGGTAGAATTTCCAGGCGTTTATTTCACTGAGGACAAAATGAACAGAATGAAGAAAGAGGGTGTTTGCATCTATCCAGTCGAGCAATACAGCATGCGTAAAGGAAGTCATGAGCATCTTGCTGTGCTAGGATACGGAGGTGTAGCACCAGAAGAAATACGAAAAGGAATCCTTATCTTGAAAAGGGTGCTTTCGTTTTAACATCATTTTTTAATGAACCTTTATCCTTTTTATGTTATAAAAAAGATAGCAGTCATTAGAAAAGAAAGTAAGGAGTTATATTTTGCGATGAAACAAAAAGGGACAAACAAAAAATTAAAAATAAGCCTATTTATACTCATGGGGATATTGCTAGTATTATTCTTTATTCCTACTCCTTATTACTTGAACCAGCCTGGTTCCATTGAATCGCTCGCGGAGAAGGTTACTGTCGAAGATGGAGATAAGACAGAGGCTGGCAGTTTGAACTTGACGACTGTCTATTCTATTAAGGCAAGTAACCCTTACATACTCCTGTATGGCTTGTTGGCTCCACATACAGAAATTAAAGAAGAAGAAGAAGTGAAGGGCGATCTTTCGGATCAGGAATATAATTCACTTCTGCTCCACATGATGGACACCTCTAAACAAAATGCGATTATTGCCAGTCTGCATGCTGCAGGGGAAAAGGTAGAATATCAATATAATGGTGTGTTTGTTGCAGGGGTGCTGGAAACATCAAAAGCAAAATCGGTTATCCATGTTGGCGATATTATCCATAAAGTAGATGGAAATGAATTCACACAAGCCACCGACTTAATTGCTTATTTAAAAGGCAAAAAAGCTGGAGATAAAGTAGAAATTGAATACACACATAACAATAAAGACAAAAAAGCAACAGTGGAAATGATTGTTCTGAATAAACAGACAGGCCAAGCGGGAATAGGGATAAGTACGGAAAATAATATGTCTATTGATCCCTCTGTTAATGTAAAGATAAACAGCGATAATATAGGCGGTCCGTCAGCAGGTCTGATGTTCTCATTAGAAATTTACAATCAATTAGAAGATGATGATTTAACAAAGGGCTATAAAGTAGCCGGTACCGGAACAATGGATGCAGAGGGTAATGTCGGTCAGATTGGCGGCATTAAGCATAAAATTGTCGCTGCACATAAAGCGGATGTAGACATATTCTTCTATCCAGAGGATAACTATAAAGATGATACGAATGAAAAGGAAATTAAAGAAGAAGTAGCAAAAGAAGGCTATGACGACATTAAAATCGTGCCAGTCAGCACATTGCAGGATGCAATAGATTATCTGGAGAAGCTCCCAGAAAAAGAATAATTCAAGAGTTAAGCGGGTGTAACAATGCCCGCTTTTTTATATGCTTTTTTAAAGGGATAAGTTGAGGGAAGCTAGTTTAAAAAGCCAAGATTAGGGAATGTTATGTACATGGATACATAGAACGGAATGTATTGCTTCAAGAGATTTTGGAGAATACAAAGGAGGTTTTATCATGAATGATTTTTTAGATGGAATATTTAGTGTATTTTATGGAGTATTTGGTTTTCCGTTGGCAATAATCTTCATTATTATTGTCGTTGCTGCAGTAATTCAAATCAGAAAGCGCCGCCGCCGAAAAAGAGAAGACTGGTACGGCCAATCACCAGTAGAGAAATTTGATGAAAATGATAAAGGGAAAAATAAGTAAGGTTGGGACATAAGTGTGTAAAACCGTGTGAAAACCGAACTATTTAATTGTTTTTTTTGATTAAATAGTTCGGTTTTTGTTTTTTTAGTTTAAATACAATAATTAAAAAATCATAGTGGAATGGAGCGGCGGACACTCGGGACACCTGCGGGAAATAGAGGAAAGGATGAGACCCCGCAGGCGAAGACGAGGAGGCTCATCTTCCTCCCCGCGGAAAGCGAGTGGCTGGAGCGCAATGAAACGAACTGATTTTAAAGCCATAATCTATTTAGTCACAAGCTTCATTTTTTAAATTTAGATGTAATTTATTATTCGTTTTTAAATAGGTTATCTTTTCTTTCATCTCAACATCTATATGCTGTTAACCGTAAAAGGAGAAAGGGTATATAGGCACTAGAGGAAGGCTCGCTTATTTTAGTAAGCTATTGTTATAGAAACAGACCTTTTAGTAAATGTTTTGTAACATAAATGAACAATTGCCGAAATGTACGGATGGAACGTCTTTGCTACAATAAAGAGAAGTATGGACTTATAGTTATGAATGCTGTCTTATTTGCATAATATTACAGTTGAATAGATACAAAGATATCGGGACTAAATGATTATGAGGATGAGGAAAAAGGTCATCATCATTCCAAAGATTAACAGGGGGAAGTTATGACATTAGAAAAGAAGTTAATTAATAAAACCTATTATGAAAGTTTTACCGTCGATCGGGAAGAGCCGCCAATCGAAGTGCTCGGCCAATTATATATCGCAGAGCAAAGAAAAAACGTTCCGGATTTAACGTCAATCCGATATGCACAGGGAGAGCTGTACTTCCACGTACATGATTATGAATCAGCAATATTCAAGTGGGAAAATATCTCAAATGAGCTCGAACCATGGGCGAAGAAAAACTTGGCTGACGCTTATATGGAATTAGGAGAGTTATCGACAGCAGAAAGTATTTATAAAGCTGTGTTAACTGATTCTGAACTATTAAGCACAGAGATTTCGATGCAGCTTTTTGCGTTATATATCGAAAAAGGCAATCATGATATGGCGCATCACACTATTAAAAGCTTGCTTGCAACAAACCCTGACTATGCCAACATGACACTTTTGGCGAAAACTTATTTTGAAGAACATGAAGCATGGGGAGATGCAATTGAACTAGCTGTTAATGAAGGAGAAAGAACGAATTCATTAAAATGGTATGAAGCATTGATTCAATATGCAAAAATCGGCGTTATTGCAGAGTACGAGCCAAACTATTTTAGGCAAAGCATCAGAAGTGTTGCCGAGCTGGATCAAAAACTGTTTGAGCAATTAAGTGTGGCATTCTGGGAAAATTATCGAAATAGTCCTTTTTACTTGGCATGGCTGTGGGACTACAACCAGTTGTTTCAACAGCTTCAATGGGAGAAAGAAGAAGAGTGGACAGAGCTTCCTAGTATGCTTGAAGACTCTTATTTGCATTTGATTAGCTCTGTTTATCCAATTAAGGAAGTCAGAGGACTTATTCCAGATATATTGAGCAATTTATTGGTAACAGCTAATAATCAGGATAGCATAATTGCGGCATCTGCTGTGCTTGCATGGAATGATATGTTCCCTAGTACAATTGAGGCGGAGTTTATCAACAGCGCAGAGCATTTAATTAATACTGCAGAGGCTGTTGTTGACTTGGCAGATATCATGCAATTGCTTCAGTCTATTACAGATTGGGCGGAGAATAATGATATCATCATCGACAAGAAATTCTCACAAAGAGTAGTGGAACAGATTCCTGCTGAAAGCCGTCAGCTTCTAATTATCGGTTCACCTGGAAGCGGCGTAAATTCTTGCATTAATGAACTTGTTGGGGAAACATTATTGTCAGAAGGCACAAATAGCCTTATCTCCATCCATGATCATGACTATTTAGAGATGGAGGAACTGACTGAAGAAGGAATCCGCCCTATTGATACATTAAACGATTTTTATGAAGAACAGCTTTCAAAAGATAGACATGGAGAGGAAACCCGCATCTTCCATTTATATACTCCATCCCATCTTTTGCATGAGAATAATTGGGCAATAACAACACTTCCTTTCCCTCATCAGGAGAGGTATGCAGATTACGCTTTACTGGCAGACAGCCTTCTTTTTGTCATTAATGAAAGATCGCTATTTCAGTCAAGTGATTATGAGAGACTGCTTGAATGGAAGGAAAAGGCTCCTCATTTAACGGTGCAGTTCTTAATCTACGCAGATGAAGCAGAAAACGAGAAAGTGGCAGCAAAAAGACTGCAAAAGGCAACAGCAGCAATTGATCAATATTTTCCAAACAGTGCTGTTTTCCTTTACTCAAAGGAAAATGACCGCAGTGTGCAGCTAAATGATATCAGCAGTTTTTACAGAAGACATTTTGCAGAAAGAAATATAGCAGAAGAGCGGACAACAAAAAGCATTGCCATCATTCAGGATTTATTATCTAATCTATTTGATAAGCGCTTGGAGATGGAAGAAAGTCTTTATACGACACTTCGTATGTACGAAGAAATAGTCAGCAAGCTGTCTGGTGCAAATAATCAGCTGGCAGATATGGAATCAGAAAAAACTCGTATTATCGTAAATGCTTTTGGAGAAATAAAAGAAAGCACAACACAGGAAATCCTTGAGGAAATTCCGAAGATTTTACGGAATTGCAAAAACTTCATTAAGGAAGACAGCGACTTTGGTAAGATTCATGTTGAGCTTAATGACAGAATGAATAGTGAGATTGACCAATATGTTCATAACGCATTGCTGCCAAAAGTATATGGCAAGATAAATGAATGGATTAAGCTGTCACAGGAACAATTGGAGGAAAGCCAAAACTTCTTAAATGAATTATGTGAAGGCTTTAATGGATTGTATGAGGAAAATCAATTGACACTCAGCTGTGATTTCTCCATATTAGATGATTGGAGAAGAGATGCACGCAGGCTGACTGGCGGCATTAAGCTTGATAAAGCTAATATTTTGCTTCGTCTTAAGCCTTCCCAAGTATTGCTTAAGAGTGCAGGGAAGCTGCTTGGCAGCATACCGCAAAACAAAAAAATGCTTTATACAAGATATCAGAAATATATTGAAACAGAGGATTTCACTGAAGTTGCTAACAATATTGCAGATGCATTCCTTCAGCAGTTTGACTTCTATGAGAAGGGATTAGCAGGGGATATTCATATCTTCTTCAGCAATCCATATGATGTGCTGCAAAAGACAATGGAAGAAAAAACTGTCGACATTCAAGAGTATCAAGACTTGCTGGAAAGACTAAAGAATAATCCGGAAATGTTCCACGATCCGCTTCGTTTATTCGAACTTCGTCTGCTTCAGTACGACTGGCTCACTAGTCCAGGAAAGCTGTCTTACAGTAAACATCTATAATAAAAAAAAACACAGCACGCATTGCGTGCTGTGTTTTTTTATTTTACAGCTTAAAGGAGCTCTTTAATGAAACAATTCGGTTAAATACAGGTTTTTCAGATGTTGTATATTTCGGATCTGCACTGAAATATCCATGTCTGAAGAATTGATATTTATCGTATGCTTGTACATCCTTCATATTTGGTTCAATGAAGCCTTGGACAATTTCAAGAGACTTCTCGTTAACATAGTCAAGGAAGGTTTCTCCTTCTGCCATTTCCTCCGCTTCTTCGTCTAAAATAAGCGGCTCATACAGGCGGAACTCAGCAGGGATGGCATTCGTCGCTTCCACCCAGTGCAATGTTCCTTTTACTTTTCTGCCTGTAAATCCAGATCCGCTTTTTGTTTCTTGATCATACGTACAGCGAAGCTCGATAACATTTCCTTCTTCATCCTTGATTACTTCCTCGCATTTAATGAAGTAAGCGTGTTTTAAGCGAACTTCGTTACCAGGGAATAGACGGAAATATTTCTTTGGAGGGTTTTCCATGAAATCTTCCTGTTCGATATAAATCTCACGAGAGAATGGAATTTGACGTGTTCCCATCTCTGGATTCTCTGGATTAATTTCTGCCTCCAGCATTTCAACTTGCCCTTCAGGATAGTTGGTAATAACTACTTTCAATGGGTTAAGTACGCCCATTGTACGAGGCGCTTTCAATTTCAAGTCTTCACGTACAAAGTGGTCCAGCATTGCTGAATCAACTGCACCAGAACCTTTTGAAATACCAAGCTCTTTACTGAATTCTTTAATCGCTTCAGGTGTTACGCCTCTTCTTCTCAAGCCGGAGATTGTCGGCATGCGAGGATCATCCCAGCCGTCTACGTATTTTTCATCCACTAAAAGCTTCAGCTTTCTTTTACTCATTACCGTATTCGTAATGTTTAAGCGGCCGAATTCAATTTGTTGCGGCGTGCTGTCCATTTCACATTCTCTAATAACCCAATCATACAGCGGACGTTGATCCTCAAACTCTGTTGTACACAATGAGTGTGTTACACCTTCAATAGCGTCCTCTAAAGGATGGGCAAAGCTGTACATAGGGTAAATGCACCACTTGTCACCTGTATTATGGTGTGAAGCATGTGAAATACGGTAGATTACTGGGTCACGTAAATTGATATTTGGAGAAGCCATATCAATTTTTGCACGCAGAACTTTTTCTCCATTACCAAACTTACCATCTCTCATAGCTTGGAATAGCTCTAAGTTTTCTTCTACTGAGCGGTCCCTATGCGGGCTGTTTTTTCCTGGCTCTGTCAATGTTCCTCTATACTCACGAATTTGGTCTGCATTTAAATCATCTACATAAGCAAGACCTTTTTTAATCAGTAGGATGGCACGGTTGTACATCTCCTCGAAATAATCAGATGCAAAAAACAAGTTATCCCATTTGTAACCAAGCCATTCTACATCTTCCTTAATTGCATTTACATATTCAATATCTTCCTTCAAAGGGTTTGTGTCATCAAAGCGCAAGTTTGTTTTCCCTTTAAATTCATCTGCCAGTCCAAAATTAATGAAGATTGACTTGGCATGACCGATATGCAAATAGCCGTTCGGCTCTGGAGGGAAACGAGTGATGACAGTATCGTGTTTGCCTGTCTCCAAATCTTCCTTCATGATATTTTTAATAAAGTTTGAATTGTTCTCCACTATATGGCCACCTTTCTTTTATGTATAAAGATAAATGTGCTAAGTTTTACCATTTAGCACATTTTGCAGAAATGATACAGCAAAAAGATTTCTTCTTTTAATTATATCAATAATATATCCAAATTTTTATTATAAACTTCCTAGTTAAGAAACGAAAGTCCTAGAATTGTTCTTTTTAGGTGGAAAATAGAAGTTTCTGTTAAAAAAAGAACCGGATAGCAGCCATCAAGAACACACCTGCAAGCACTGTAGTAAGCAAGCTTTTCGTAAATAATGCTATCAGAAGTGTTGGAATGGAAGCAGCCAATACAGTCCAGTCTACATGTAATCCACCACTGGAAGAGGATAAAAGATTTTCTACAATTAAACCTGTGAAAATACAAACTGGCAAATAGGAAAGCCATTTTTCCACAGGCTCAGGAACAGTGAAATTCCTTACGAGTATAAATGGCAAAACTCTCGGAATGATTGTTACTACCATGCAGGCAAGCAAAAGCAGGAGATATTCACTTGTCATTATTTGTCACCACCCCAACTGTTGCTGTTATAATTGTTGCTACGATGACGGCAAGACTGCTCGACATAACTGCTGACAGGAGCACCATTAACACTACCATTACTATTATCAGAAATAGATAGTGCCTTAGTTTGGAAGCCTGAACTGTTTGAAGCTGAAGAATCAGCAAGGCAATAAACATAGCAGTCAAGGCATAATCAAGTCCAAAAATCTCAGGATCAGGGAACCATTTGCCTGCATATGCGCCGACAGTACAGGAAATAATCCAAACTGTATAGGCTGTAATATTTAGACCATTCATCCACCGGTCTGTTATCGGGATATTTTTAGCAATCTTTGTAATGGCAACACCAAAGGACTCATCTGTTACAAGACTGCCAATACCGATGTTTTTCAATAAAGAATATTGTGTAAATTTAGGTGCTAGTGCAGAGCTGAGCAGTAAATGTCTTAAGTTAACAATAAACGTTGTCAGCACAATCGCACTAGTTGGACTGCCTGCAGCAATCATCGCACAGATAATAAACTGCGCCGAACCAGCATAAACAAGCAGAGACATGAAAAATACAGCCGCTATGCTTAAACCGGAAGAGACACCAACCACACCCATCGCTAAGCCAATACTAATATATCCCAGCAATGTGGGAATGCAGTCCTTTACCCCATCTAAAAAGGAAAAGGAGTTTGCTTCCTTCTCTACGTAAACTTTTGAAGATTCCAGGATGATACCCTCCTACGTTGTTTAATATATTATATAAATGTATGTTATAATGTACAGTATATAAAAGCTAGAATCATAAATCAATGAAAATTTAAGGAGCGTATAATGGAATCTATTACAAATGTTATTGGGCAAAATCTTGAAAACCTGCGCAAAACAAGAGGTTATAGTCTGGATAAAGCAGCAGAGCTGACAGGTGTCAGCAAAGCAATGCTAGCCCAAATAGAAAAGGGGAAATCAAATCCAACTGTTTCAACATTATGGAAAATCGCAATGGGGCTGCAAGTTTCATTTTCTTATTTCATGACGGAAAATACAACGACTGTAAAGAAGGTGTTATTTAAGGAGATTGAGCCGTTTCGAGATGATGCAAATCAATATCGGCTGTTTTCACTGTTCCCGTTTCATCCTGAGAAGAAATTTGAAGTCTACACTGTTGAAATGGATGGAAAGACAGAGCATTTTTCGGAAAAGCATGCAGGGGAGGAGTATGTGATTGTTGGAGAGGGAAGTGTTGCTGTCGTTATTGGTGATGACAAATACTATCTTGAAAAAGGGGATGCCCTTTCCTTTACATCTAATCGAGATCATCTGTACATTAATACTGGAGAAACCTTGGCGACACTTTTCGTTCTCATTTATTATCCGGAATAAAAAAAGAACCATTCTCCAAATCGCCGGATGAATGGCTCTTTTTATGTTTTTTCGCTTTACTGGACAGCAGTTCAGCTTTTGTTTTTGTTGTTTTTGTCATATGGTTGATGGTGCCCCAGCTTCCTCTTTTAATAGCAGGGTTGAATCCTGTTTCTCGGAGCTGTTTTTCCCGTCTTTTTTTTGCAGCAGATTTAGCCATTTTTTAAATTCCTCCAATAAATAGAATAGGTATACTCTTAAAGCTTTAGCCTTGCTTTTAGAGTATACCTATTATTATATACATTTTCTTATGAAAGATGCTAAGTTAGGTTATGACATGGATTGTTTTGCATATTTTGGATGGCGGTGCAGCATTGTTATTAAGAAAATGCCGCATATTAGCAGCAGGCTGCTTGTTGTAAAGAAAACAGCTGAAAAGCCGTAATGTGCTGCTATCAATCCGCCGAAGGTTGGTCCAATCACATTTCCAAGGAAGCGCAGGCTTGTTTCGTATCCCATCACTTCGCCCTGCATAGTAATCGGAACCTCCTGCCTTATATAGGCTATCCTTACTGGTATAAGTCCGCCAATGGATACGCCGAGAATAAAGCGGATAATCAACAGCTGCCAATATTCATGAACAAATCCGCCTGGCAAGTAGACTAATCCTGCTATAAATAACAAGATGACAAGTATCTTTAGATAGCCGTTACGATCACCAATTTCTCCCCATTTTCGAGCCATCAGCAAGTTTCCTAACCCAGCTGCTGAAAAGGCGATGCCGGAAAATAAGGCGATGCTCTCTGGACCGTGCAGCTTACTTACATATAAAGAGAGGATCGGCTGAATGCTGAAATGGGCAATCTGAATAACAGCAGATATTAGCAGTACTGTAATAAATATTGGGTTTTTTAGTATATAGGCCAGCACCTCTTTTGACGAATAGTGCTTTTTGATGCCATCCTTCACAGGAAGGATGAATTCCTTTGTGGTGAAGACCAAGATAACGGACAGAAGGATAGCAAAAGAAGTATATCGGAAGGTTGCAGAGTAACCGAAGCTGTCAGCAATTGCTCCTCCAAGCAAAGGACCGATGAGGGAGCCTGTAATACTTCCGGTCTGCAAGGTGCCGAGAACCTTTCCAGCCGTTTTTTTAGGAGTTTGTGTAGCGATAAATGCCTGTGACATCGGAATAAAACCTGTAAAGAAGCCTGTGAAAAAGCGGAGCGCGAATAACTGCCATACGGAAGTGACAAAGCTCATTAGAAAGATGGAGAGTCCGAGACCGAAACCTAACGCAATTAAGATTTTCTTTCTGCCATACTTATCCCCAATCTTTCCCCAAATAGGAGAAAATAAAAAAGCGGCAATGAAGGTGACTGAAAAACAGAGACCTGACCAATGTTGAACATATTCCTCTGAGAAATTTCCCATTGACTCAATATAAAGAGATAAAAAAGGTAACACCATTGTCATGCTGCCGCTAATAAAAAAGTTAGCGAACCACATGATTGTTAAATTTCGTTTTGAATACTGTTGATAATCGTCCAAAAATAACACTTCTTTCCGAAAACAATTTCGTTTTTCTAAATATTATCTTAACGCAATTCATACAAACAAGGAAGCCTTTAGCTTTACAAAAATATTGGAAATGTGCTAGTTCATTTTATTTTTTTAAGAATATTCAGCATTTGTATTCCTTAAAAGAACAAATGTATTTTACGAGAAGAAAACACTTGCTTCTTTAGTGCAAAAAAGCAATAATATGTTTAGTATTAATAATGGAAAATTTAAAAAATACCCTTAAGCGAGATGTTCCGCTGTTTATGGGAATGATAGCGAGGGAATTGACCAGCATAAACAATATACTTGATTCAATGGGAGATGGCGGCATGAAGGTAGTTAAGTTTGGGGGAAGCTCATTAGCTTCAGGACAGCAACTGGAAAAGGTACTGCAAATCATTAAGGCAGATAATGAGCGCAGAGTTGTTGTAGTGTCTGCCCCAGGGAAAAGAAATAATGAGGATACGAAAGTGACAGATTTGCTTATCAGCTGCGGTGAGAAGGTTTTGGCAGGAAAGGATCCAGGCGAAGAGGTAGAACAGATTATCGAAAGGTATGCAGATATTGCCAGAGAGCTTGACCTTTCCAGTGACATCATCACACAGATTAAGGGAGATTTCCTGGAGCTGTTAGCAGGTAGTACAGAAAATGCCCATTCCTTTATGGAAGCAGTAAAGGCGAGCGGGGAAGATAACAATGCTAAATTGGTTGCGAATTTCTTAACAGCAAGAGGCTTAAAAGCAGTATATGTAAATCCACAGGAAGCAGGGCTAATCGTGACAGATGAGCCAGGTAATGCCCAAGTGCTGCCAGAGTCTTATGACCGCTTATATTCGCTGCGTGACTATAATGACATTATTGTGTTTCCAGGATTTTTCGGATACAGCAAGTCTGGTGAGGTTGTCACATTCTCAAGGAGCGGCTCTGATATAACTGGTGCAATCTTGGCAAATGGCCTCAAGGCTTCTGTATATGAGAATTTCACAGATGTAGATGCAGTCTACTCCGTAAATCCAGCTATTGTGGCTCAGCCAAAGGAAATCAGTGTCCTTACATATCGGGAGATGAGGGAGCTTTCTTATGCCGGCTTTTCTGTCTTCCATGCAGAAGCTTTAATTCCTGCTTATCGTGCGGGAATTCCGGTTCATGTAAAGAATACGAATAATCCTGCCGTTCCTGGTACAAAGATTGCAGCAAAGCGGGATAATGATAATGGACCTGTAGTAGGAATTGCGAATGATAAAGGTTTTTGCTCCATCTATATCAGCAAGTATTTAATGAATAAAGAGATTGGCTTTGCTAGAAGAGTTCTCTCTATTCTTGAGGAATATGGAATCTCTTATGAACATATGCCTTCAGGTATTGATGATTTGACAATCATTTTGCGTCAAGACCAGCTGCTCCATGTGAATGAATCAGAGCTGCTTGACAGGATAAAGGAAGAACTGCATGCAGAAGAAGCTGTCATCGAGCATAATCTGTCATTAATTATGGTGGTTGGAGAAGGAATGCGCCATAATGTCGGAACAACATCGCGGGCAGCGGCAGCGCTGGCACAGGCAGGAGTTAATATAGAAATGATTAACCAAGGTTCGTCTGAAGTCAGCATGATGTTTGGCGTAAAAGAGCATTTTGCCAAGAAGGCTGTGAAAGCATTATACGAAGAGTTTTTTCAATAAAATTTACACCTGCTGCTTTTATTAGCAGCAGGTTTTTTGTTTGCTCTTAAGTTTTGATGATTTGGAGTAGGACAAACAAATTGTGAGAAAAAAATTTAAGTTGAGATGAGTGTTAGATTTTCTGACATAAATTTAGTTTATAGTAGAAAATGAAAGCGGAAACAATGTTGTGGTAGGTAGAACGGGGGAAAAATAAGTGCAAATACAATAATTAACTATTAATTCTGTTTATTATGATAATTAAAAAAACTTAGTATACTATTCCGAAAATTGAAGTTAATTTATAAGAAATAGAATACTTGCTAGGAAAAAGAAAGGAGGAATTCGCTAATATTACCAGTAATAGAGAGTGGCAACTCAACTAGAAAAGAGTGAATAAATATACTTTTTAATTTGTAATTATTAAAACCTCAAAAAACCTTTTGGAAAGATGTAATTAAAATTCTTCATTATATTAGGAGGGAACGTATGTTACAAAAATGGCATGAAGAGCTGGAAACAATGTTCGATCAGATGGTGGAGTGGAGAAGACATATGCATCAGTATCCTGAGCTGTCATTCCAGGAGGTTGAAACTCCAAAGATGATTGCAGATATCCTTGAGGGATTCGGAATAGAAGTGAGGCGCAATGTTGGGGGCAGAGGTGTAGTAGGAAAAATCTATGGAGCGAAACCAGGGAAAACGATTGCCTTGAGGGCAGACTTTGATGCATTGCCAATTCAGGATGAGAAGGAAGTGCCTTATAAGTCAAAGGTCGCTGGTGTAATGCATGCTTGCGGGCATGACGGCCATACTGCCACATTGCTTGCCGTTGCAAAGGTACTGCAGGATAACAAGGAAAACATCGCCGGTAATATAGTGCTTTTACATCAGCATGCAGAGGAGCTGTCACCAGGCGGTGCAAAGGCAATGATTGAAGATGACTGCCTTGCAGGAGTTGATGTAGTATTCGGAGCACATCTATCCAGTTTAAGTGAGTTAGGCAAGTATTATTGCAAGCCAGGCTATTCCCAGGCTGCAGCAGATGCATTTGAAATCACAGTAAGCGGAAAAGGCGGACACGGTTCATCGCCACATGAAACGGTCGATGCTATCGCTGTCGGCACAGCTCTTGTTACACAACTGCAGTTCATTGCAAGCCGCAGAGTAGATCCACTGAACCCTGTTGTACTGTCAATCGGTTCCTTCCACAGCGGCAATGCTAAAAATGTTATTGCTTCAAAGGCAACATTGACTGGAACAGTAAGAACACTCGATAAAGACTTACGTGTATTTATGGAAGAGGAAATACGCTTAATGGCAGAGAGTGTTTGTGAAAGCATGCAAGCATCTTGTGAAGTGAATTACATAAAAGGATATCCTGCCGTTTATAATCATGAAGAGGAAGTGGCTGTTTTTGAGAAGGTGATTGCAGACAGCCTAGATAAGGAAATGGTCGTTCGATCTTTGCCAATTATGGGAGCAGAGGACTTCTCCTATTATCTGCTAGAAAAACCAGGCATGTTCTTCCATACTGGTGCAAGAATAGAAGAGGCACAAAGCTATCCGCACCACCATCCAATGTTTGATTTTGATGAGAGAGCCATGATAAATGCCGGCAAAGCTTTCTTGAGTATTGTAGAGCACTATGTTGCTATTAAGTCACAAGAGGAAGTGGCGGAAACTGTTCTTTAAGATTTGTAGTCAAGCTGATAATTTAAATAGTGGATGGGAGAGATGCTGCAATGTTAAGCAAATGGTATGAAGAAATTGAAGCGATGTATAGCAAAATGGTGGAGTGGAGACGTCATTTTCATGAAAATCCCGAGCTTTCCTTTCAAGAAGTAAACACTAGCAAAATGATCGGTGATTTACTTGAGAGCTTCGGAATTGAAATAAGAAGAAATGTTGGCGGAAATGGGGTTGTTGGAAAAATTCGGGGGGCTAAACCGGGGAAAACCATTGCTTTGAGAGCTGACTTCGATGCATTGCCAATTCAAGATGAGAAGGATGTTCCCTTTAAATCGAAGGTAGACGGAATCATGCATGCATGCGGACATGATGGTCATACAGCCACATTGCTGGCAGTGGCAAAGGTGCTGAATGACAATAAGGAAAGTCTTGCAGGCAATATTGTGCTTTTACATCAGCATGCAGAAGAGCTTCCGCCAGGTGGGGCTATTGCCATGATAGAGGATGGATGTCTTGATGGAGTAGATGTTGTGTTTGGGGCACATCTTGCTTCAGGAAATGCGCTTGGAGAAGTGCTATATGGAGTCGGACCTGCTTCTGCTGCAAGTGATACCTTTGAATTGAAGATTCAGGGCAAAGGCGGACATGGAGCTTCTCCGCACCAAACAATTGATTCTATTGCAATTGGAGCGCAGATTGCTAACCAATTAAAGCATATTGTCAGCCGCCGTGTTAATCCGCAAAAACCTGCTGTTATCTCAATCGGCTCCTTCCATGCAGGTAATGCTGGGAATGTCATTGCAGACACTGCAGAAATAACTGGCACAGTCCGTACTTTTGACGAAGATGTTCGTGACCTTATTGAAAAAGAAATGGATGAACTGATTAGCGGTGTTTGCAAGGCATTTCATGCAACCTATGAATTTGATTATTCAAGAGGCTATCCTTCCACTGTGAATACACAGGAAGAAACAGATATTCTTGTAGAGTGCATTACAGCTAATTTACCAGATCAGAAGCTAGTGGAAATCGTTAAGCCAGGAATGGGCGGAGAGGATTTTGCTTATTATCTTCAACACAGACCAGGCTCATTCTTTTCTGTCGGTGCTAGAAACGAAGAAATCGGTGCTGTTTATCCTCATCACCATCCAATGTTTACATTTGATGAGAGAGCAATGCTTCATACAGCAAAAATTTTCTTGAGTCTAGTAGATTATTATCTGAATCCTGAAAAGGCTGATGCATTAGTAGAATCAACCACTATTTAACTGAAATTCAACTGGAGGGGGAAGAATGGGGAACAATATTTTAGAAGTGGATAAACTGCAAACGGCTTTTAAAACAGATAAGGGGGAAGTCATTTCTGTCGAAGAAGTGACTTTCCAGCTAGAGCCTGGTGAGACAATCGGGATTGTCGGTGAATCAGGCTGCGGTAAGAGTGTTACTTCTTTATCTATCATGAGACTTCTCGGAACACACGGCTTCATAAAAAAGGGCTCTGTAAAGCTGAATGGCAAAGATTTAACACAAATTTCAGAGGCTGATATGAGAAAGGTGCGCGGAAACGAAATTTCCATGATCTTTCAGGAGCCGATGACCTCCTTAAATCCGGTATTCACAATCGGAAACCAAATGGTTGAATTGATTCGTCTGCATATGGACTACAATGCGAAAGAGGCAAAAAGCTATGCAGTAGAAATGCTTCAAAAGGTTGGGATACCGAGAGCAGAAGTAATTATTGATGAATACCCCCATGCTCTATCAGGCGGAATGAGACAGCGGGTCATGATTGCGATGGCATTATCCTGCAAGCCAAAGCTGTTGATTGCAGATGAGCCGACAACAGCCCTTGATGTCACAATTCAAGCGCAAATACTGGAACTAATGAAAAGCTTAAAAAAGGAATCGAACACTTCCATTATGATGATCACACATGATTTGGGCGTTATTGCTGAAATGGCTGATAAGGTGATTGTTATGTATGCCGGCCAGGTGGTGGAGGAAGCGGATGTATTTACATTATTCGATGAACCGAAGCATCCATATACAAAAGGTTTAATCGATTCCATCCCTCATTTAGAATACGATTCAGATGAGAAGCTGTATTCTATCCCTGGGTCTGTACCGACATTGCAGCAAATGCCAAAGGGCTGCCGTTTTCATACAAGATGTCCTTATGCAATGGAAAAATGCATTGCAGAAAGACCTCCCCATGTAGAGGTTGATGGCAACAGTGAGCATAAAGTAAGATGCTGGCTTTATGATGAGGCAGGCAGCAAGACAAGCACACATACTAGTGGAAGTGAGGTAAATGTATGAGTAAGATAACTTTACCTGAAAAAGACGGAATATTAGGACAATTATCTGAGCCGTTGTTAGAGATTAGAAACCTCAAAAAATATTACCCAATTAAAAAAGGTGTGCTGTCGAAAACAGTCGGTCATGTAAAGGCTGTTGATGGGCTGGATTTTTCTATCTACCCTGGTGAAACCATTTCCCTTGTTGGTGAATCGGGGTGCGGAAAATCAACGACAGGAAGAGCAATTGTTAAGCTGGACCCTCCGACAGATGGGAGTGTGCTGTTCGAAGGAAAAGATATGGCAGATTTAAGCAAAGGGGAATTGCGAAAAATCCGCACTCAAATGCAAATAATTTTCCAGGACCCTTATTCCTCCCTTAATCCGCGCAAAAGAATCGGCGATCTTTTAGCGGAGCCGCTGTTGGCACATAAATTAGCTTCAAAGGAAGAGGTGAACAAGAAGGTAGATCAGATGCTTGAGACAGTGGGATTAACTAAGTTCCATAAGGGGAGATATCCTCATGAGTTCTCAGGTGGCCAGCGGCAAAGGATTGGTATCGCAAGGGCACTGATGCTGAATCCAAAATTGATTGTTTGTGATGAGCCTGTATCTGCACTTGATGTTTCTATCCAGGCACAGGTGCTGAATCTGCTCAAGGACTTACAGAAGGAGTTCAATTTAACTTACCTTTTCATTGCCCATGGCCTTGGTGCAGTCAAATATATCAGTGACAGAATTGCGGTTATGTACTTAGGGAAAATCGTTGAGCTCGGCAAAACCGGTGATATCTTTGCAAGGCCAAAGCATCCGTATACACAAGCGTTGTTAAGCGCCTACCCGATTCCAAATCCGCATTTGCGGGATAGAGAGCGGATTGTGGTGGAAGGAGATGTACCGAGTCCGGCTAATCCTCCAAAGGGGTGCAGATTTCATACGAGATGTCCGTTTGCGGCTAATATTTGCAGAGAGCAGGAGCCTGTTTTGAGCGGAGACAGCCATACGGTTGCCTGTCATTTTCCACTATCATAACAAAGGGAGGGAGCTCATAAATGCTACAGTACATTATCCGAAGAATATTAATTGCCATTCCAGTATTGTTTGGGGTGACGGTATTTAACTTTGTCATCATTAATATGGCACCCGGAAACCCTGTTGACATGTACCTCAATCCAGATGCAACAGAAGCGGATGCAGAAGCAAAGAAGGAGGCGCTCGGACTTAATGATCCTATCTATGTCCAATACTTCCGCTGGCTTAGCAATCTGCTTCACGGAGATTTTGGTTTTTCTTATACAACCTATGAACCAGTGCTCGATCTTATTTTAACAAGAGTGGGGCCAACGCTTCTCCTCATGGGGGCAGCACTTGTCATTGCCTATATTATTGCTATTCCGATTGGGATTCTCAGTGCGACAAGACAGTATTCTTGGATTGATTATTTAACGACAACATTTTCCTTTTTAGGTGTTTCCATCCCAAGCTTTTTTCTAGGACTCGGAGCGATTTATGTGTTTGCGTTAGTGCTAGGTGTCCTCCCTACAGGTGGAATGTTTACACTTGGAAGTGACGGAGGCTTTATGGATACACTCGTTCACCTCTTGCTGCCGGCACTCATATTAGGAACAGGGATAGCAGGCAGCACAGTCCGATACGTTCGAAGCAGCATGCTTGAGGTGCTGGGACAGGATTATTTAAGAACAGCCAGAGCAAAAGGGCTTAAGGAGTTCATTGTCACAAATAAACACGCTTTGAAAAATGCCCTTATTCCAATAATCACGATTATAGGTATGGAAATACCAGTGTTAATAGGTGGTGCAGTTGTAACAGAACAGATCTTCCAGTGGCCCGGGTTAGGACAATTGACAATCCAGTCAATCAGCTCCAGAGATTATCCGACATTAATGGCGATAAACTTCCTGGCTGCTTTTGCTGTACTGTTCTCCAATCTGCTCACAGATATTCTTTATTCTGTCGTCGATCCGCGCATCAAATATAGCTAAGGGGGGAGGAATTAGGATGAGTATACCAAATGTAAAGCTCGATACAGAGCTGCCAATCAATCAGCTGCCAGTTGCAGTCAAAGAGGAGCTTGGCAATGAAGAAAGCTATCTAAAGCTAATTACGAAACGATTTTTTAAACATAAGCTGGCTGTTGTCGGTTTAATCATTTTCAGTTTCATTGTGCTTTTAGCAATATTTGCTCCGCTGATTGCCCCGCATAATCCTTATGCTGTTGAAGGGGAATTCGCTGCGGCACCAAGCGCTGAACATATTCTTGGGACAGATGAAGTAGGCAGAGATTTATTTAGCCGATTGATATATGCTGCCAGAGTTTCTCTTTCAGTAGGCGTCGGTGCTGTTGTTATCTATGTAGCCATCGGTACTATTTTAGGTGCGATCGCTGGATACTTTGGAAAATGGGTAGATATGGTCATTATGCGTATTACAGATGTCTTCATGTCGTTCCCTTATTTGATGGTCATTCTAGTTTTGGTAAGCATCATGGGGCCAAAGCTCATTAATGTTATTCTGGTTTTAGGCTTGCTTGGTTGGCCGTCGATTGCACGGCTTGTTAGGGGGAGCGTCCTTTCCATTAAGGAGATGGACTATGTGAAGGCAGGTGTTGCTCTAGGTTTTTCTACACCAAAAATTGTTTTTCAGCATATCTTGCCAAACTGTATTGCCCCAATTTTAGTAAATGCAACCTTCGGGATTGCTTCGGCAATTATTATGGAAGCTTCTTTAAGCTTTCTCGGCATGGGTGTTCAGCCGCCTACAGCGAGCTGGGGGAATATGCTGACAGAAGCACAATCAATAACGGTATTGGCATCACAGCCATGGCTTTGGATTCCACCGGGCATTATGATTTTGCTTTCCGTGCTTTCCATTAACTTTATGGGCGACGGACTGCGAGATGCAATGGACCCAAAAAGCCTGAAGTAAGTGGTGGGAATATATATTCACAGTCTAAAGATAAATGGGGGAAAACAGATGAAGAATGTATTCAGAAAAGGATTAGGCTTAATTGCGATTGCAGTCCTGCTTTTATTGTCAGCATGTTCAGGTGCAGCAAACAGCGGCACGAATGCAGGGGGCTCCAAAGACAACACGATGTATATCGGACTAGTAAATGCTCCAGTCAGCTTCAACCCTATTAACTCATCTGATATTGCTGCTTCATGGCTTGAAAAATTCATGTTTGATACGTTTTTAGAAATGACTGGGCCGCTGGAATTCACTCCTAAGCTTGCAGATTCATTTGAAACAGAAGACAATCAAACATTCACCATTAAGCTGAATGATAAAGCAGAATGGTCTGACGGAACGCCAGTAACAGCAAATGATGTTGCGTTCACGATGAATCTTGTGGCAAACCCTAAAACAGAAACAGCAATCGGCACATATTTGACAATCATTGACGGATTGACCGAAAACGGCAAGTTCCCAGATGGTGTTACAGAAATTCCTTCCTTAACAATTGTTGATGATAAAACAATCCAATTTAAGACAAAAACACCAGTAGATCCAAACATGGTTAAAGAACAGCTTGGCTCTAAATTTATGATTCTTCCAGAGCATGTTTTAAAAGATGTAGCTCCAGAAGACTTGCAGAAGGATCCTTTCATGCAAAAACCGACAGTAACAAATGGGCCGTTTAAATTCGTGAAATATGCGAAGGACCAATATGTGGAGTATGAAAAGAATGACAACTACTATTTAGGTGAAGTAGAGCTTGATAAAATGTTCGTTAAGATTATGCCTGCAGCAAACCTTGTTGCACAGCTTCAAACAGGTGAGATTAATATGAATGCTGCCGGCGGTATCGGCAAGATTGCTGTACAGGATTTCGATACAGTGAAGGGCTTTGAAAATGTAACAACAAAAACAGATAGAACATATGGCTATCAAAATATGATGTTCAACACAGAAAAAATTACTGATCAAAAAGTCCGCCAAGCAATTGCTTATGCGATTGACCGGGAGAAAATAGTTGATCAGCTGTTGAAGGGTGAAGGAGAGATCGTTGATGGACCATATACATCAATTAGCCCTTACTTGGATAAGGATTTAGCAACATACACATATGACCCAGAAAAGGCAAAACAATTGTTAGAGGAAGCTGGATGGGATTTCAACAAAACAATTGATTTTGTTGTACCGATTGGCAATAAAGTTCGTGAGCAGTCTGCTGATATCATTGCCCAAAACTTAGAGGCAATCGGCTTGAAACTCAATACAACAACTTATGATTTCCCGACAATTATGTCAAAAGCAAAAGCAGGCGAATTTGATTTGCTGCTTATGGGATTCACGAATACAATCGATCCTGATGTGACTACTGTTTATGGTAGCGGCGCTACAAGCAACTATACTAACTACAGCAACCCTGAAGTTGATAAGCTGCTTCTAGCAGGAAAACAAGAGCCTGATACAGAAAAGCGTAAAGAAATTTACAATCAGCTTCAGGCAATCTGGAGCGAGGAATTGCCAGTCTTCACCCTTTATTCCGATTTTGATTTTGGAGCAGTATCAAAAGATGTTGCTGTCGGAGAACCGAAAGTATTTGGCTTCCATAATGAGATGTATAAATGGTCACTGACAGGAGCAGAATAATAAAAAATTAATTTAAATTTAAGGCGGGGGCTGTAGAATAATTCTACAGCCTTTTTACCGTAAACTTAGCGGAGCTGCTCCTGCCTAAAAAAGTGCTGAGATAGGTATAAACTTATGTTTTCTATTTTGGGGAAAAGAGGTATGATAATAGCAATATTTAGTTTTCCTAAAGAATTTAAAAACGGTTACATTGTTTATACAAAAGGCGGGAGGAGAAACATGGCAAAAATATTCAAAAGACTTCGGACATATCAAGTCAGCATCGCTGTTGCATTAGTTCTGATGCTGACAGAACTTGCAGTAGAGCTTGTCCAGCCTCTTATTATGGCAAAGATTATCGATGATGGATTGGCACATCAAAATACGGACACTGTTATTTTTTGGGGAAGCATTCTTGTCGGTATTTCCCTGCTTGCCTTTGCAGCAGGAATTATCAACACATTTTATTCAGCCCATGTCAGCCAGAACTTCGGCTACAGCCTCCGCAAAGAGCTCTATTCAATCATTCAATACTTTACATTTGCCAACAGCAGCAAGTTTTCCAGTTCTTCCTTAATAACAAGGCTGACAAACGATATTACACAGCTGCAAAATATGATTTTTATGAGCTTGCGTTTCCTTCTCCGTTCTCCCTTATTAATAGTCGGCGGAATCATCATGTCCTTTGCTGTCAACGCCAGGCTTGCTTTAATACTTGCAGTGACTATTCCTGTTATCATCCTGATGTTTATATGGGTAATCCGTAAAGGCGGGAGGCTGTTTAAGAAAGTACAGAGTAAATTAGATTTCGTGAACAATGTAATGCTTGAAAACTTAACCGCCGTTAAGCTGATAAAGGCATATACTCGAAAGCGTTTTGAGAACGATCGGTTCACTGTTGCCAGTGATGATTTAAAACAAAGCACAGAAAAAGCGTTGCGTGTAATGGAAATCACTGTTCCGCTCTTGCTGTTTATCATGAATCTCTGTATAATTGCCATCCTTTGGCTGGGATCAGGCCAAATAGCTGCTGGTGAGACACAGGTGGGGGATGTTGTTGCCATTATCAACTACTCATTAAGAATTACCTCTTCTCTATCTGTCATCACAATGCTCATTATGGTGATTTCCCGCTGTAAGGCATCAGCTGACAGGCTGCAGGAGGTTTTTGAGATGGAAGAAAAGGACAATGATAAAGCGAATCCTTCTCAGCAGCAAAAGAAAATTACCGGAAAATTAACATTCCGGGATATTGCCTTTGCTTATCCGAATACGAAAGTAAATGTACTGGAGAAAATCAGCTTCACTGTACAGCCCAATGAGGTCATTGCTGTCATGGGAATTACCGGAGCAGGAAAAACATCATTATTTCAGTTAATACCAAGACTCTTTGAACCGACTAAGGGTGCTGTTTATATGGATGACACAGATATCACTGATTATGATCTTGATTCCTTGAGAAAGCAGATTGGCTATGTGCCGCAAGTTTCCTTATTGTTTACAGGAACAATAAAGGAAAATATCATGTGGGGAAACCCTTTTGCTTCTGATGAGATGATAGTAAAGGCAGCTAAAGATGCACAAATACACGAGACAATTATGAAGCTGCCGAAGAAATATGAGACAAGAATTGGCCAAAAAGGCATTAATTTGTCTGGCGGACAAAGGCAAAGACTGTCTATTGCAAGGGCACTCGTAAGAAATCCTAAAATATTGCTTTTGGACGACAGCACAAGTGCGTTAGATTTGCAGACAGAAAAAGAGCTGCTTCAGGCAATCTCCACATATAATGCGACTGTACTTTTAATTACTCAAAAAATTTCAACAGCACGAAAGGCAAATCGGATTCTTCTGATGGAGGAAGGGAAAATTCTTGCCTATGCCCATCATGAACAGCTGTTGAAAGAAAACAAACTTTACCAGCAAATAGTTGAGTCACAGTTAGGGAAGGAGGAGGCTAGTCATGTTTAAGACCCTGACCGATGCTTTTTTGTATCCTAAGCCGGAAATAGGTAGGAAGGCTACAAAGAAAAAGGCGAAGACAAAACCCCGAAACATGAGCAGAACCCTGTATCGTTTATGGCAGTACATGGCTGTTCAGAAAGGCCTACTCTTTGTTGTGCTGTTTCTTGTAGCCGCAAGCTGCTTGTTAGGTTTATTAGGGCCTTATCTTGTCGGTAAATCAATCGATCAATATATTGTAAACAAAGAATTTACCGGGCTTGGCACGATGCTGCTTATACTCGGGGTCATCTACTTCTTTTATTCTGCCAGCCTATTTTTGCAGAACTATTGGATGATTGGCATATCCCAGTCAACGGTGTACAGACTTCGCACTGACCTTTTTGCACAGTTTCACCAGCTGCCGATTGCCTATTTTGATAAAAGACAGCATGGAGAGCTGATGAGCAGGGTGACAAATGATATTGAGAATGTCAGCTCCACACTCAACAGCTCTGTTATCCAAATATTTTCGAGTATTCTAACACTGATTGGAACGGTCTCCATCATGCTCTGGCTCAGTCCTCTCCTCACCGTACTGAGTTTAACGATAATACCTGTTATGTATTTTGGGATGAAATGGATAACGGCAAGAACAGGAGTGCTCTTTAAGGAACAGCAGAATAAATTAGGGAATCTAAACGGTTTTATTGAGGAATCCATTTCAGGCCAGCGAATTGTTAAAACCTTTTCCCTAGAAGACAGGATGATTAGTGACCTTGTTGATAAAAGTGAAAACTTAAAAAATGTTAGCTATTGGGCCCAAGTTTATTCTGGCTTTATTCCAAAGCTGATGAACATGCTCAATAATATCAGTTTTGCACTGATTGTCGGTGTCGGCGGACTAATCATTTTAAAAACAGGAAACATTTCTATCGGAGTTATCGTCATATTTGTTGAATACTCACGGCAGTTCACCCGCCCTCTGAATGATCTTTCCAATCAGTTCAACACATTATTATCTGCAATAGCTGGGGCGGAAAGAGTATTTGAAGTGCTTGATGAACAGAAAGAGGAGAAGGATGAAAACACAGCCTTTTCTCTTGAAGCTGTAAAGGGTGATGTTGTTTTTTCAAATGTGTCTTTTGCTTATGAAGAAGATAAAGGCATTTTGAATGGTGTTTCTTTCCATGCTAAACAAGGTGAAACGATTGCCCTTGTCGGTCCTACTGGAGCAGGAAAAACGACGGTCATTAACCTTCTGTCGCGATTTTATGATGCCACAGAAGGTACAATCAAACTCGATGGCTATGACCTTACCACTATTAAACGAGAGAGCCTACGCTCCCATATGGGCTTTGTTCTCCAGGATGCTTATTTATTTTCAGGGACAATTAGAGAAAATATTCGTTATGGAAGGCTGGATGCAACCGATAAAGAGATAGAGGAAGCAGCCATGCTTGCAAATGCCCACAGCTTTATCAATAGTCTGCCGGACGGATACGACACGGTTTTGGCAGCAGATGGGAACAGCATCAGCCAAGGACAAAAACAGCTGTTGTCAATTGCTAGAGCAATCCTTGCTGACCCTAAAATACTTATACTTGATGAGGCAACGAGCAGTATTGATACAATAACTGAATTGAAAATTCAAGAAGCGCTGCAGGTGCTGATGAAGGAGAAAACCTCCTTTGTTGTTGCTCATCGATTGAACACAATAAAGCATGCCGATTGTATACTAGTGCTTAATAATGGTGAGATCATTGAAAAAGGGTCGCATGATGAGTTATTGCTGAAAAAAGGCTTTTATTATCGACTGAACCAGAACCAGTTTCAGACAAATTCTGGCGAAAATGGAGCTGAAGGTCTTTAAAATACCAAGAAAAGGGGAATTGACTGACCGGTCATTTTTCTCTATAATAAAGACAGGTGCCTGTCACCCTTAACATTTCGAAGAGGTGAATGGTTGAAATGAAAACAATCGATCAGATTATCGAACTTTTGAAGAATATTGGAGTCAATGCAGAAAAGGTTTATAGAAAACCAAAGGAGACTTATTGATTTATGGATCGCTCTAACAACAATGAATCACTGCTTTCTCTAAACGAGTGGAGCTTAGACGACCTTTCAAATGAACTGATAGAGTGGAAAAACAATTTAATCGTCTATCGCTTTGCTTTAGAGGAAGTTAATACAAAACTGAAAATATTAAATGAAGAATTTCAATTTATCCACAATCACAATCCGATTGAACATATTAAATCACGAATTAAGGATCCGCGCGGGATTATGGTAAAACTTAACCGCAAAGGTCTCGACATTACAGTTGAAAATGCGAAAGAGCATATTCACGATATAGCTGGTGTACGAATTACCTGCTCTTTCATCTCTGATATTTATGACATTTATGAAATGCTGAAAAAACAAAGTGATATAAAAATCGTAGAAGTAAAAGATTATATTGAGAACCCAAAACCAAATGGTTATAAAAGTCTCCATTTAATTGTTAAAATTCCTGTGTTTTTGAGCAATGGAATGGAAGAAGTATATGTAGAGGTACAAATAAGAACAATAGCTATGGACTTCTGGGCAAGCCTTGAGCATAAAATTTATTATAAATTTGATAAAGGCATACCAAACCATTTGCTTGCAGAACTGAAAGAAGCAGCAGGTGCGGCCCATGAACTCGACGTTAAAATGAAAAAGATTAAAGATAGAGTTGATATTTACCAAACAGTTGGAGATGCTCAAACCCTCGTCTAAATTAAAAAAGAAAGTCTGCATTTCTCAGCAGACTTTCTTTTTTTCTTAAACTGCTGTTTCGATGATTGCATATCTATTTTTACGAGAATAATTTATAATAAGGAGATGCTTTTGTATTTGAACCTTTAGATGTTCTAATAAACATAATCCTTATAACAAAAAGGAACAGTAAAAAGCAGCAGCTGCAATGAAAAAGGAGAATAAAATGAGTAACCAAACCCTTTTAAATAAGATGAAACCATTTATAGAAGAAAACTGGGCTAAACAAGGTTTTCAAAAACCAACAACTATTCAAGACAAGGCTATTCCGGAGATTTTAGATGGCAAGGACATCATCGCTGAATCGCCAACAGGTACGGGAAAAACATTGGCATACTTGCTGCCGGTATTAAATAAGATTAACGCAGAATCCAAGGCTATGCAGGCAGTAATATTGGCCTCTTCTCAGGAGTTGGTTATGCAAATTCTGGCTGAGGTTCAAAAATGGGGAGAGAACAGCGGTGTGAGATCTGCTTCGTTCATTGGCGGAGCTAATGTAAAAAGGCAATTAGAAAAGCTGAAGAAAAATCCTCATCTTGCTATTTGCACACCTGGAAGGGCTTTGGAGCTTATTAAGCAAAAGAAGCTAAAAATGCATGAAGTAAGAACAATTGTCCTTGATGAGGCTGATCAGCTTCTCGTTCCAGAGCATATTGAATATGTACGCCAAATCATTAAAGCGACACAGAAAGAGGAAAGACAGGTTGTAATGTTCTCAGCAACGTTGACAGACAGAACAGAAGCGCTTGGCAAGGAACTGCTTTTAGATCCAGCAGTTATTCGAGTTAAAAAGGATACTACTATTGAAGCAGCAGATGTGCAGCATATATATTTTCAGGCAGAGCATCGAGACAAAATTAAACTGATGGAGAAAATCTCTCGTCTTGAAAATGCAAAGGTGCTTGTTTTTATTAAGGACATTGGAAATTTAGATGTGCTTCATGAAAAATTAGCCTTCAAGGAAATTAAAACGAGCAAGCTCCATAGTGATCTTAACAAGATGGACAGGCAAAAATATACAAGACTGTTCCGGTCTGGCAAAACGAGTATGCTGCTGGCAACAGATGTTGCAGCACGCGGGCTAGATATCCAAAATATAACCCATGTTGTGCATTTTGATTTTGCAAAAGATAAGACCCAATATATTCACCGTTCCGGCCGAACAGGACGATTCGGTAAAGAAGGTACAGTCATCAGCCTTGTAACAGAAAGAGAAGAACGGGAATTGAAGCAAATGCTGAAAGAATTAAAACTTCCCCTCAAACGCAAAGTATTTTATCAAGGTGAAATTACAGACGTACAATAAAATAATCAACTCAAATGCCGCTAAAAAATTAGCGGCATTTTTTTATTTTTATGCCTGCAAATTTTTACTACATAATATTGGAGAATTTTCACAAGATAAGACAAGAATAATATTTTGCAGGTGAATTAATATGGTTACATTTGTTTATTTATTGCTGATTGGCATGATGGGAAGCCTTACCCTGATTTTAGATATGTTCGTATTTCATGACAGCCTAAAGAATTGCTTTATGAACATATATAAGGCTGAAGTTGGAGCAGGAGCAATCACTATTGTCTTAACAGCAGGCTTTGGCTTTATCTGGTCTGTAGTGGTTGATTTCAGGAGGCTGAAAAAGAAGCTGCAGGGAAACAAAACCAATGCTTGAAACTATTTATGTTAAAAACTAAAGGAAGTGGAGTCCAATGCTCAAAGAGAACATTTCTTTAAGCCAATTAGCAGCATTAGTATTCAATTTTCAAATTGGCAGCTCCATTGTTTTCGGACTTGCATTAGACGCAAAAGAGGATGCATGGATTGCTCTCTTTATTGCATTTGGCTTTGGGATTTTCATCACTATGTTTTATTTATATTTAAGCTCACTGCTTCCTGGGAAAAATTTGTATGAGATGTTTGAGTACTGCTTTAAAAGACCGATAGCAATATGTATTAGCTTCGTGTACATCATTTATTTCTTGTACTATGCTTGCCGGATTATAAGAGACTTTGGAGAATTGATATCTGCGACGGTACTGCCGACCACTCCCATTGAATTCAGTACTTTTACACTGCTACTTGTGATAGGTTATGTGCTCTATTTAGGGATTGAGGTGCTGGCAAGGACATCTGAGATATTCACACCATATGCGATTATTTTTATGGTCCTATTAATTGTGTTTTTATATTCGGGGAAAAACCTGGATATGACAAATGTCAAACCTGTTTTAGGAGAAGGATTCAGCCCTTTATGGAAGGTGATTTTTCCTTATGAACTCGTACGTCCATATGGCCAGCTGCTTATTTTAACATTCATCCTTCCGAGTGTATCCAGATTAGATCAGAGCGCCAAAGTCGTAATGTCCAGCATGATTATTTCCAGCCTTTTGCTGATAGCATCATCTATGCTGATTATTCTGGCGTTAGGTCAAAATATTGCTCTTCGTTCTAATTTTCCGCTGTTGAGCGCTGCCCGTCTTATCTCTATTGGGGAATTCATTCAGCGGGTTGATGCAATTGTTGTTTTTACAATGGTGCTAGGGACATTAGTGAAAAGCTCTATTTACATATATGGAGGATTGAAGGGACTAGAGTATGTATTTTCGATTCCATTTCGCTTTTTTGCAATTCCCGTTTCATGTTTAATTTCACTATTCTCGATTTTTATTGCAAAAGGCTATTCCGATCATATTAACGAAGGACTGCTTTCCAATCCTTTCTTGCTGCATGTACCGCTGCAATTTGGGCTGCCTGCATTGTTATTAGTTATCCTGCTCTTTAAAAAATGGAGAGGGAAAAACAATGGCAAACAGATGAAGGAAAGGAATATGTAAAGTAACTTGCTGTGCAATAATCCATAAGGTGTTGAGCGTATGCTAAAGGAAAATATTTCATTAAGCCAATTAATCACATTAGTTATAAATTTCCTGCTCGGCAGCGCTATTGTAGTCGGAGTAGGGTTAGAGGCGAAGCGGGATGCATGGATGGTCGTAATTGCAGGCTTTTTTATCGGAATCCTCATCATGTCTGCTTATTATTTTTTGCTGTCTTTGCAGCCTGGAAAAAACCTCTTTGAAATAATGGAAATTTGCTTTTCCAGACCTGTAGCAGTCGTTATGTCTCTCGTATACATTTGCTACTTTCTGTATATAGCATGCCGGGTAATTAGAGATTTTGGAGAGCTGATTTCAGCAGCGATTCTTCCGTTAACGCCCATTGAAGTTACAGTAGTTCTGCCTGTCCTTGTCATAGGTTATATCCTCTATATGGGGATTGAAGTGTTGGGACGAACCTCTGAAATCTTTACACCATATACATTTGCCTTCATGCTCTTGTTGTTTATTTTCTTGTATGGGAGCGGAAATATTGAGCTGGACAATCTTCAGCCAGTTGCTTCAACCGGTTTTATGCCAATCCTGAAAGCAATCATTCCCTCTATCTCTGTTTTTCCCTTTGGGGAGCTGATTGCATTCACAGTGGTCCTTGCAGATGTGACGAACTTCAAGTACAGCAGGAAAGTAAGCCTTATGGGTGTTACCATTGCTAGTTTCCTGCTGCTTCTGTCTGTGTTTTTAATCGTCACATCTTTAGGTGAAAACATCGCCCTTCGTTCCAATTTTCCCCTGCTTAGTGCAGCGAGGCTTGTGAGTATTGGTGAATTTATTGAACGGATTGATGCATTAGTCGTCTTCATTATCATGCTCGGAATTTTAATTAAGAGCTCTGTCTTTATTTATGGCGGTCTCAAAGGATTAGAGTATGTATTCAATAAGCCATACCGGTTTTTTTCTATCCCAGTTGCCTGCATCGTCTCGATCTTCGCTGTTTTTATTAGTAATGACTTTGCAGACCATATAAAAGAGGGTCTTTATGTGGATATATTTATCTTACATCTGCCATTGGAATATGGGTTCCCAATTTTAGTGCTGGCTACATTACTGTTTAAAAAGTGGAGGAAAGACCGAGGCTCAGGCAAGGAGGCAAAAGCATGAAGAAGTTCTTGAAAAAACTGCTTTCCATCAACAGCAAAAAACAAATACCTTCTAATACGAAACCGACAAAAGCGGAAGAAATTGAAATGAAAGAAATCAGCTTTGAAACCGTGAAGGACGAGATTAAAAGGATTTTTGGCAATACAGCAGATTTAAAGGCAGATGATGTATTAGTAGGTAAGTCAGAAGCGATTATTTTTTATTTAGACACGGTCATCAATACCGACTTTCTCAAGGATATGCTTGGACAAACTTTGGAAAGTCCTGTTGAACAGGATATTAAGATTACGAGTGAAGAAGAATTGCGAGCATTTGGGAAAAAAGCTTTTGGTGTGTCAGGCTATAAACTTATTAATACAATCAGTGAAATGACAGAGACAATTCTTGAGGGAAGAATTGCTGTTGTTATAAAAGGGATACCGGCTGCACTCACTATCAGCTTCATCAACAGTGAAGGAAGAACCGTTTCGGAGCCGACTACACAAACAGTTGTAAGAGGTCCAAAGGATGCATTTGTTGAGGACATATCAACCAACATTAATTTAATCCGGAAAAGGATAAAAAACCATAATCTCCAGTTTGAGAAATTCAAGGTAGGAAATGAAACGAGAACGAGTGTGTATGTCGGCTCCATAAAAGGGGTTGTGAATGAAAAGATATTAGAAGAGGTGCGGAAACGAATAAAAGATATTAATATTTCCGCTGTTTTTGAATCTGCGAACATAGAAGAGCTCATTCAGGATAAATCTGCGACTGTCTTTCCTCTGGCTTTGAATACAGAGCGGCCGGATTCAGTCTGCTCAGCGCTTTTGGATGGAAAAATCGCCATCATAACCGACGGGACACCGTTTATTTTGCTGGTGCCTGCCGTACTGACAGATTTCTTTATTTCATCTGAGGATAATTACCAGAATTATTTCATGTCCAGCTTTATCAGGATGATCCGTTACCTGTCGTTTATGATTGGTTTGTTGATGCCTTCTGCCTATGTAGGAGTATTAACCTTCCACCCAGAGCTTTTGCCGACAACTTTGCTGTTAAGCGTAATTGCCCAGCGGGAGGGTGTGCCGTTCCCGGCAGTTATTGAAGTATTTATTATGGAGATAACCTTTGAAATTCTCCGTGAGGCCGGTGTCCGCATGCCAAGGGCAGTAGGTCAGACAGTATCCATCGTTGGAGCATTGGTAATCGGGCAAGCTGCAGCAGAAGCTGGAATCATTTCTAATATCATGGTAATTATTGTAGCGATCACAGCGATTGCTAACTTTGTCTTTCCGAATTACAGCTTTGCGAATGCCTCCCGGTTGATACGGTTCGTGCTTATTATTGTTGCATCGATACTCGGATTGTATGGAGTATTACTTGTGCTGATATTTATGGTTGCCCACCTTAGCTCGCTCCGTTCCTTTGGTGTGCCGTACTTGGCGCCAGTTGCACCGTTTATTGTCGAGGATCAAAAGGATATATTTATTCGCACGCCAATCTGGTTTCAAAATAAGCGGCCTGCCTATTTAAGTCCTAGCAGCACAGATAAGCAAAAGCCGCAAGGTTCACCATCTCCTCCTAAACAGACGAAAGGAGGAAGCGGGGATTGAAGCTTTATGGAAAACTGCTTATCTCCATTATGATTGTTTTCCTTTTGAGTGGCTGCTGGGATCGGAAGGAACTGTCAGAAATTAAACTCGTTTCAGGGATGGCGGTTGATAGAGGAGATGACGGCAAATATAAAGTGACGGTAGAGGCATTAAATGCAGCAGAATTGAATTCACGGACGAGCGGAGGCAATGCTCCTGCATTAGTAGAAACGATTGAAGGAGAGACCTTATCGGAAATCAGTCATCAATTCAGCCAGTATTATGCTCAATACCTTGTTTTTTCTCATATGAAGCTCCTCGTTATTGGAGAAGATGTAGCAAGGACTGGGATGATTGATTTTATTGATTATTTAGAAAGAAACAGGGAGCTTCGTGATGACTTCAAAATTCTAATTGCAAAGGACACGAAAGCGTCTGATGTGTTAAAGGTGACAAATCTCTACCGGAAATCCTCTTCTCTGAAGTTGTCGACACAGCTTGAAAACATGTTCCAAGACTGGGGCGGAGATCCGGATATGAGAATAAATGACTTTATCAATGACATCACTTTAGAAGGGAAGGAAGCAATTTTAAATGCAGTAGTTGTACAAGGAGACAAGAAAGTTGGAGCAACTGTTGAAAATATGAATAATGTTACACCAGAAGCAATCGTACTAGTTGATTCCCTTGCGATTTTTGACAAAAAGAAGCTAGTCGGCTTTTTGCCAATAGAGGACACTCGAGTGTATTTATGGATAACAAATAAATTTCAAAATACAACCTTGACAGTACAATGCGGGGATGATGAATATAGTGCTGTAAGAATTATCCACTCAACAACAGATGTCCAGACGAAAATGGATGGAGTAATACCTGAATTCAACATCAATATTAAAGCAGAAGGCTATATTGAAGGCACACAATGCTTTAAAGCATTGGATAAAATAGAGACCTTTCAAAAGTATGAAGACCTTGTCAGTAAAGATGCATCAGAAAAAATTAAAACCACAGTCGAAAAAATGCAAAATGAATATGGGCTGGATATATTTGGATTCGGAGAAATGATGAGAAGGCAGCATAATGACCAGTTTGCAAAGATAAAGGACGACTGGAACAAATACTTTTCAGAGGCCAAAGTAAATGTGGACTTTGAGTTCATCTTAAGAAGGACAGGAATCAGGTCAGACAGTTTCCTTGACGAAGTAGAGAAATAACGAAAAATAATAATGATCCCAAAATTTAATATAATTGCTTGAAATATGAAATAGATATGATATTCTGTATGTACAAACGAAAATTAAATGAGAAATCATCACTAGGGGATCCCTTGATAAGGGCTGAGAATAAAGTAGCTACTTTTAAACCCTCATAACCTGAACAGGTTCGTACCTGCGTAGGAAAGTGGAAGATTGTTTTGTTATGTACTTTTACTGTTCATACAATCAAAAGCCACTTTCCTACGGGATAAAGTGGCTTTTTTTATTGGAAAAAGGGAGGATTGGAGGGATGGCTACCAATTAAAGTTGAGTAATTTCATAGGTAAAGGTGGTTATTGATGAAATGAAGCTTATTGCCATAACAAATGATGCTTATTCAGTAGAGGAAACATGCACTAAAATACTGGAGATTCATGATTATGTTGATTTTATTCATATAAGAGAAAAGTCTAAATCGATGCTGGAGATATATTGTCTTTGTAAACAGCTTTTGGCAGGAGGGGCAGATAAACGAAAAATAGTTATCAATGGAAGGGAAGAAATCCTGCTTTTAGCCAATATGCTTCATGTTCATCTTCCCGAAAAGGGGTTTCTGATTGAAAGGACGCGCCGAAGGACAGCATGCCAGCTCGCCGGGAAATCAGTACATAGCCTTAAGGCAGCACTAGAAGCAGAAAAGGAAGGGGCAGATTATATTATTTACGGACATTGCTATGAAACGGACAGTAAAAAGGGGATGCCTCCTAATGGAATAAAGACATTGCAAGAAATCAAGCAGGCAGTCAAGCTTCCTGTATATGCAATCGGCGGGATAAGTGAGGACAAAGTGGCTGGGCTGTATGAATGCGGTGCTGATGGGATTTGCGTTATGTCAGGGATTTTTGCTGCAGGAAGTCCAAAGCTCGCCGCAAAAAAGTATCAAGAAAGGTGCAAAGAGTATGCAAACACGAAAATTTGAAGCTGCTGTTATTGGCGGCGGCATTATCGGCAGTGCAATTGCTTATCATCTATCCAGTGAAAACATTCAGACTGCCGTATTCGAGGCAAATGAGATTGGCGGGAAAACAACAAGCGCTGCAGCAGGAATGCTGGGTGCCCATTCTGAATGGGAGGAATTTAAAGAACTGTATCCATTTGTCGCAGACAGCCACAATTTGTATAACCAGTTGTCGCTGCAGTTAAAAGAGACTTGCGGGATTGATATTGAATTGAAAAAGGGAGGGATTCTTAATCTAGTCTATTCAGAGGAGGAAAAGAAAAAATTTAATTCTGTTCTTCACTTACCTTCTGTTTCATGGCTGTCTGCAGAGGAAGTTTGGGAAATAGAGAAGCATGTTAGCCAAGACATCTTCGGTGCTGTATATATGAAAGACGATGTCCATGTCACGCCGATATCTGCTTGTAACGGATTCAGCAAAGGTGCCTATCAGCTAGGTGCACAAATCTTTGAACATACGATTGTGCTTGAAGTGGAGCGATTTGGCAGTGAGTATCTTATAAAAACTACGAAAGGTGATTTCTATGCGGAAAAAGTAATCATTGCCTCTGGAGTATGGACAAATAAGTTTTTTGCTAAATTTGGAATTGGAAATGCCTTAGTTCCTGTTAAAGGCGAGTGCCTCTCTGTTATCAATGACCGATTGCCTTTGAGCAAAACTTTATTTCATGAAAAGAGCTATATTGTGCCAAGAAATAATAATCAGCTAGTAATAGGTGCAACACAGAAATGGAATGATTGGAATGAGTTGCCGAGCTTTGGCGGCATACAGGAAATCATGGAGAAGGCACGGAAAATGATGCCAGAGCTTGCATTAATGCGCCCAAGCAGGTTTTGGGCAGGGTTAAGGCCGCAATCCTTCGACAAAAGACCTTTTATCGGTGAGCATCCTGAAACCACAGGGTTATACTTTGCTGCTGGCCACCAGAGAAACGGCATCTTAATGGCACCAGCAACAGGGATGATGATAACAGATTTAATAATGGGAAGAAAGGTGAATGAGCTTTGGCTGAAGGCATTCAGAATCGACAGAGCAGAGCATTCCCAAATGGAGAGGGTGTAAGAAATGAATATACAGCTAAATGGGAAAAGCATAGATGTTCCTGATGATATAGGAACATTGCAAGATTTACTAGTTTGGTATGGTTTGCAGGATCGAATGGTTATAGCTGAATTAAACAGAGAAATTATTAAGAAAGAAACCTATCAATCTACAGCACTTACAGAGAAGGATATTTTAGAGCTTATTCATTTTGTCGGAGGAGGATGAAATAAATGATGAAAATAGGTAACCGTACATTTCAGTCAAGATTATTGCTAGGAACAGGTAAATATCCATCATATGATATCCAAAAGGAAGCAGTAGCAGTATCCGGTGCAGAAATATTAACATTTGCACTCAGAAGAATGAATGTGTTTGAAGAATCTCAGCCTAACTTCCTGGAGAAATTGGATTTGACGAAATATGCCTTGTTGCCGAATACGGCTGGAGCAAAAAATGCAGAAGAAGCAGTACGAATTGCGAAGCTTGCAAAAGCTTCAGGTCTTTGTGACATGGTGAAAGTAGAAATAATCGGCTGCAGCAAAACACTGCTGCCAGATCCTGTTGAAACATTGAAGGCTTCAGAGAAGCTGCTTGAATTAGGATTTACTGTTTTGCCTTACACTTCTGATGATGTGGTGCTCGCTAAGCGCCTTGAGGAATTGGGAGTCCATGCTGTCATGCCAGGTGCGGCACCAATCGGCTCAGGCAGAGGGATAATTAATCCGCTAAATATCAGTCTGATTATCGAGCAATCAAAAATCCCTGTAATTGTCGATGCTGGCGTTGGTTCTCCAAAGGATGCAGCATTTGCCATGGAGCTTGGGGCAGACGGAGTGCTACTTAATACGGCAGTTTCCAATGCAGAAGATCCTGTGAAGATGGCAAGAGCCATGAGCCTGGCGATTGAGGCAGGAAGACTAGGCTTTGAAGCGGGGAGAATGGCGATGAAGAAATATGGAGAAGCGAGCAGCCCGGCAAGCGGACTGGTGACCTCATGATTGGCAAATATAAAAAGCAAGAGCTGTTTATTGGGGAATCGAGTCAAAAGAGATTGCAGGAAAGTCATGCCGTTATTTTAGGTGTGGGGGCACTCGGTTCATCGACAGCAGAGATGCTGACAAGAGCAGGCGTTAAAAAGCTGACAATCATCGATAGAGATTATGTGGAATGGAGCAATTTACAAAGACAACAGCTTTACACAGAGGAAGATGCAGCATTAAAGCTGCCAAAGGCAATTGCTGCAAAACGGAGACTAGAACAGGTAAACAGTGATGTGCAGATTGATTGCCGGGTTGAGGACATAACAGGCAAGAATATAGAAGAAATGATTAAGGGAGCTTCCATTATTATCGATGGAATGGATAATTTTGAAACAAGACTTATCATCAATGATGCTGCTGTAAAAATGAATATACCATATATATTCGGTGCCTGTGTCGGCAGCTATGGGCTGACATACCCTGTCATTCCTGGTGAGTCACCGTGCTTGCACTGTATTATCGAGCAGCTCCCAGCACAAACAGAAACATGTGACAGTGCTGGAATTATCAGTCCTATTGTCCAGCTTGTCGCAGCTTTTCAGGCTGCATACGCGCTGAGGGTTCTCTCAGGCAAGGCAGTCGAACCGATACTCGTATCCTATGATATTTGGAGTATGCAAAAGGCAGAGATTCATGCCGATAAACTGAAAGACCCTCATTGTCCCGCATGTAGCCAAAGGTTATTCTCCTATTTGGACACAGGTAATCAAACGAAAACAGATATATTATGCGGCAGGGATGCCATTCAAATCCGGCCGGGAGTTTCACAAAGCTTTGATTTGGATGCCCTTGCTAAAAGCATTCAGCATGTTGTTGAACATATGATTGTTAATCCCTATTTACTCGCTTGTGAGTTTGAAAAGCACAGGGTTGTCCTATTTAAAGACGGACGTGCCATTATCCATGGCACTGATGAGCGCTCAAGGGCAAGAGCCATTTACAGCAGACTCGTTGGATGATTAATGCCAGCCTAAAGACCTTTTGAAGAGAAGGTCTTTTTTTTATGCCGCCAAAAAGCTGAGCATCCACTAAGCCTCAAGTCTTAGAGAGAAATCAAGCGGAAGCACGTTATGAAAAAACGTGCTGAAAGCTATGATAGGAGTATGAAATGAAAGGAGAGATTGATGAAATGAAAAAAGTAGGTTTAGTTCTTATCGGGGCGACAGCGGCAATTATCCTTCTGTCACAGTTAGGTCCTCTAGTTGGGCTGATTATAAGCGGAGCATTGCTGTACCTTGTGTTCAAGCAATTTTTAAAGGCAGGGCATACAGGAGCGAAGATAGGATGGGGAGCATTAGGCATCATATTACTCTGTATCACTGCAAGTAATCTTCCTGCAATACTTGGTTTAGCTGCAGCGTACATCCTGTTTTTAGTAATTAAAAAGTGGAAAAAGCCGAGTGTCACAGAAAAAATCAATACCTCTGATGATCCGTTCCAGAATTTTGAGAAGCAATGGTCTGAACTTAACAAAAACTAAACAGAAAAGAGGAAAATAATTATGGCAAAACTATTAGAAAGAATCAAAAATGCAGTAATGGCAGATATCAATGAAGTGCTGGATAAAAAAGAGAACAAGAACCCTCTTGCTCTGCTCAATCAATATTTAAAAGAATGTGAAAAAGAGACAGAAAAGGTAAAAGGGCTTGTAAAGCGCCAATATGTATTGAAAGAAGCGTTCACAAAGGAGCTTAAAGAGGCTGAGGAGCTAGCAGAAAAACGTAAAAATCAAGCAGAAATCGCATCAAAAGCAGGGGAAGAAGAGCTGTTTGCCTTTGCTCAAACAGAGCAGCATCATTATGAAGAAAGAATTGTCCGCTTGATGGAATCACTGAAAATCACAGACCAGCAGACAAGTGAGCTTGAGGCAAAATACGCCTTGATGAAGCATAAGCTAAAGGATATGAATATCCGCCGCCTTGAACTGATGGGCAAGGAAAACATGACAAGAGCTTCCTATACAATTGATAAAGTTACAAATGAACAAGGAAAAGAAGGTCAACCAACAAGATTCGATGAACTGGAAACATATATTGAAGGCTTAGATAAGAAGATTACGAACAATTATTACCAGCATACAATTGATGAAAAAATCGCAATCCTAGAAAAAAAGCTAGAGGAAAAGAAAGATGAAACTTTCACATCTTGAAAAAAATGATATTCTTAAAAGGCGTAGGTTTTTTATACGCCTTTCCGAGTATAGATAAGACGGGAATGAAATTATATCTATAGCCGGAAGGGCGTAGCCACCATGAAGGGAAAGGAAGGAGGAGCTTTCATTGTTTGAAAGAATTAAGAAGGATTTTGCTGGCTGGTTTGTAGTTGTTGCCGGGTTCCTGCTTCTATTGGAAATTTTCGTTTTGCATCCAGGATTAATCTTTTCCTTTCTGATTTCCATCGGTCTGATGTATTACGGAAAACGGGGATTAAAGGGGAAAACAGGAAAGTTGATGTTTTGGGCTGGATTGCTCGTGCTGCTGATTAGTGTGCTCAATATGTTTACGGTGAAGTTCCTGTTATTCAGTCTCCTTTTTTATTGGTTTGTGCAGTTTATCCAGAACAAAAACAATAAAGAGGTAATCAAACCAATTATTAAGGAAAAGAAAGAAGGGGACGGAGAGGACATAATCATTAAAAAGGAGCCGATGTTTCGCAACAGGCTGTTCCATCGGAATGAAACTCCTGATCATGTTTATGAGTGGAAGGATATCAATATTCAAACAGGTGCAAGTGATACGATTATTGATTTGAGCTATACGGTACTGCCGCAAGGGGAAACAGTCATCTCCATCCGGAATCTTGTCGGCAATGTCAAAATATATATACCATATGATTTGGAGGTCAGCATCAACCACTCCGTCCTGTTAGGCTCTGCCTCTATCTTCGATGAAGTAAATGAAGAGAATGCCTTCAATCTGAATGTAATCAGAAGCAGCGCTGCCTATGACCAAGCGGAAACAAGAGTGAAGATCATCACCTCTTTTTTAGTCGGAAATTTAGAGGTGAAAAGAATATGAGCATCATACAACGGCAAATTATATGGGGAATAAGCATTGCATTAATTTTGCTGATTTTCACTTCTGCTGTCTTTTTGCTCGTGTTTCCGCCGGACAGCTGGAGTGATATTTGGGATAAACAGGTTCTTGATATTCCTTTTGTCTTGTTCGTCGTTAGTGCAGATGTGGCGATTGGGCTCTTTTTTGGAGTGTTGAGCGGTTACTCATGGAGAAAGCAGTTTAATGCTCTTGATGGTATGATTCACAGCGGGGAAAAGAATAAGGAGCTGGACCGGGAAAGCTCAGGCTTTTATGAAGAAATACATTCTTTAGGGACCAAAATAACAAGTGTGCAAAACAAGCTGAAGGAGCAAATTAAACTATCGCAGAAGCTTGTCACAGAGCAGGCTGAGAATCAGCATACAAGAGTTCAAGCTGTCATTGCTGATGAACGGAACCGCCTTGCCAGAGAGCTTCATGATTCTGTGAGTCAGCAGCTTTTCGCTGCCTCCATGCTCTTATCTGCTATCAACGAAAGAAGACAGCCTGATGGTGATCCTGTTGAAACAAAGCAGCTAAAGCTTGTTGAAGAGACCATTCACCAGTCGCAGCTGGAAATGCGGGCACTGCTGCTGCATTTAAGACCTGCGGCATTAAAGGATAAAACCTTAAAAGAGGGCATAATGGAGTTATTATCAGAGCTTTTGCAAAAAGTGGAAATGCAAATTACGTGGAAGCTCGAGGAATTTATATTGGATAAAGGTATAGAAGACCATTTATTCCGAATTCTGCAGGAATCTGTCTCAAATACACTCAGGCATGCTAAAGCAAGCAAGCTTGATGTGCAGCTGCTACATAGAGAAGAGTACGTCATCTTAAGGGTTATGGATGACGGCATCGGATTTGATGTGGAAGAGAGCAAAACAGGTTCTTATGGTCTGCAAAATATGCATGAGCGGGCAGCTGAAATCGGCGGCCAGCTGAAAATAATCAGCTTGCAGCAGCAAGGGACACGGCTTGAGGTGAAAGTGCCGATGATTTTAGATGAGGAGGAGAAAGGATGATAAGAGTTCTGTTTGTCGACGATCACGAGATGGTCCGGATAGGCGTTTCCTCTTACTTATCAGCACAAGCGGACATTGAGGTTGTCGGTGAAGCTGACAATGGAAGAACGGCCATAGATATGGCTTTAGAATTACGCCCTGACATCATCTTAATGGATTTAGTCATGAAGGAAATGGACGGGATTGAAGCAACAAAACACATTATCGAAGCGTGGCCGGAGGCGAAGATCATTATAGTTACAAGCTTTTTGGATGATGAGAAGGTATATCCAGCATTGCAGGCAGGAGCGACCAGCTATATGCTGAAAACATCGAAGGCAAGTGAAATAGCAGATGCCGTCCGCTCCACCTTCAAAGGACAAATTGTCCTCGAGCCGGAAGTCACTGATAAGATGATGATGAAGATGCGGGAGAAGCCGCAAAGCTTACTTCATGACGAACTAACAGCAAGAGAGATGGAAATACTGCTGCTCATGGCCGAAGGAAAAAGCAACCAGGAAATAGCAGATGCATTGTTCATTGCTATCAAAACAGTTAAGACCCATGTGAGCAATATTTTAAGCAAGCTTCAAGTACAGGATAGAACACAAGCCGTCATTTATGCCTTTAAGTACAGGCTAGTTGAATAAAAAATCCGCGAGGGAAACCTTGCGGATTTTTTGTTTTTATTCGGATAAAAGGTGTTAGAGTCGGTGTTTAGGTCTTTTAAACAAACGTTTGATTAATAATAAACTTTAAAACTTGTAAATATATTTTTATAACTTGTCTCATATGATGAAAGAAAAGCAAATAAAAATAATCCATTTTTATTGTAAGGAGAGGTCCATGAGTTCATTTTATAAAGGTACGTTCCTACTGATTGTTACGGCGTTTTTTGGCGAATGCATTGAATTTTTAATCAATATGGTAATGGCAAGAGAACTGGGGGAACAAGGACTGGGGCTTTTTATGACTATCCTGCCGACGATTTTTCTTATTGTTCTGCTTGCAAGCTTTGAGCTGCCAGTCTCTATCTCTAAATTTATTGCAGAGAAAGACTCAGTCTATCATCACAGCATGCTTCAGCAGGTGATAAAATGGACAATCATCTTTACGATTGTACTGACTGTTATTGCTGGTTTTGTTATCCCATTTATTCCTATTTTCAAAGACTATCATCCAATATTAAGATGGCTTGTGCTGTTGCTGCTGCCGATAATCTCCTTTACTTCGATTGCAAGAGGATTTTTTATGGGGAAACAGCAGATGGGGAAGATTGCTGCATCTAATTTCTTGCGTAAAATTGTTCAGCTGGGAATGCTCGTCTTCTTGTTCCAATGCTTTTCTTTTGATTTGGAGACCTCTGTCCTAATCGCTTTTTGTACGATTGTAGGCAGTGACTTAGTTGTGTTTTTATATTTGCTTCATATGTTCTTTGTCCAATATCAGCGCATTAGAAAAGGAAACAATGAGAACATGGGCGGCAAGGCTATTTGGAAGGACCTATTAAGTGTATCTATTCCAACAACAGGTCTGCGGATTTTTCATGCATTGTCCCATGCTGTCCAGCCGTTTCTAATAAAAGGGGCATTAGTGTCATCTGGAATTACCGCTGCCAATGCAACAGAGCAGTTTGGGATGCTTGCAGGAATTGCGTTAACTATCGGTTTCTTTCCGGCATTCATTGCTCATTCCTTTATGACCATGCTGATTCCGACCGTTTCAAAGGCTTATGCAGACAGAGACTACTTGCATTTGCAGAATTTGCTTAAACAGGTGATGCTGATAACTCTTGGGTACGGATCCGTTGCTGTAAGCATCTTCTACTTCTATGCAGAACCGCTGACAATGAAATTCTTTCACTCATCACAAGCAGCTTCGATTGTACAGTTACTGTGGCCGTATTTCTTCCTCCATTATTTTACGATTCCAATGCAGGCATTCCTGATTGGGTTAGGCCTTTTAAAGGATGCCGTTTTCCACTCTATATGGGCTACAGTGTTTTCGTATACCGCCATCTATTATCTTGGCTCGTTAAGCCATTTGCAGATGGGAGGAATAGCAATCGGCATGAATTTAGGTGCAGTTATATTAGCCCTGCTCCATTATTTGACCATTTGCAAAAAAATCGGCTTTTCGATTTGGCTTTCACCAGGTAAACAAGTACATCAATAAAAATTTCTTTTAAAAAAATTTTTTTTGAAAAAAGTGTAGGGGTTGAAGGATGCCGTTTCGTTTATTGTATAGGAAAGCGTCCTAGGGGAAGGAGGACAATGATGAAACCCCTAAACAATAAATATTCAGGTGATTGTAAAGAAACCTGTTATGAAGAAATAATTAAAGAACATGGAAATGCTATATATGCCTATATTTTTTCATTGGTCAAACATAAAGAACTAGCTGAAGACATTTACCAGGAAGTACTCATATCCTCTTATCTGTCGTTTTCTTCCTTCGAAGATTACAGCAAAGCAAAAAGCTGGCTGTACAAAATAGCAATAAATAAATGCCGTGATTATTGGAGAAAAGAAAAGACATCGAAGAAGTTCTGGGAGGAGACCGTATATACATACGTAAGGGATACTTCTGTTTCCCTGCCGCCAGAGGATACAATTATGAATAAATGTGCACATGAGGAAATGATTGATACATTAGAAGAGCTGCCGCCAATGTATAAGGAGCCACTTCTATTATTCTATTATCATAACAATACACTGCTTGAAATTAGCGACAAAACAAAAACGCCCCTTTCAACTGTGAAAACACGAATGAAAAGGGCAAAAGAACAGCTTCGTCCTAAAGTAAATAAACTGGTTTCCATTTAGTATGGAAACCTTTTTTTATCTTCAATCTTCCCGCTGCTTGTTATAATAGTTAACCGAATACATGGCACCTTCACTGACCATATTGTTATCCCCAATATCTTGCGGATCAGGATTGCCGGTTTTTACCATAAGTGGCTCGTCCTGTTTGGAGTTAAACTTCTGAGTGACTCGCTGCATCATTTCTTTCCCTTTTGAGGTAAAAAGAAGGTAACTCCCAACTCCTGCACCAACAACAGCTAATGTACGCATCGTTTTCATTATTCATCCCTCCGATAAGTTTGTCCAAAATTTTTACTAGTCTTTATTTACCCAAGAGTAGCTGAAGGGAAACCTGCCTATACATTTAAGTTTTTTTTCCACCAAATGAGGGAAAGATAAGAAAAAACGTGATCGGAGTGATCTTTTTGAAAAAGTATCACATGAGCAACTGGGTATGGTATGCACTTGAAAAGATGGAAGAGATCGATCAAATAGAGGCAGAACTGAATTTACAGATGGAAGACTGGGGAAAAATCATTAATGAGAAAAAAGGTAACTATTTAGAGATGGACACCTCAATAATTGGCAAGGAATCATTGAGCGGGTCCCTTATCTATAATCGAAAGATCGAGGAACGAGGCGATTATGAGCTGTTTTACTTCTTTATATGCGGCAATACGCTTATAACATTGGACTATCATGATAACAGCCTCCATCTAAAAGACAGGACTACTATTATTCGTGCGGCAAAAAACGCAGAGTCCTCTGTTGATGGCTTTATGGTGATACTTGGCAATATTATGACAGACATTTTGTATCATATTGATGCATATGAGGAAAAGCTTGATGAGCTAATTTGGGATGTAAAAGAAAAAAACAGTACAAATACATTAGATAAGATTTATCAGTCTCGCCATGAAATACTTATTTGGAAAAACGTAATGATGCCGTTTTTAGAGCTGAAGTTTGCGATAGAGGAAGCATTTGGTGATGCTGTGAATAATGGCAGAGATTATAAGCGTGTTTCTAAAAGAATTCAAAGAGGCCTTACTTTAGTAGATGAATATGAAAAGGAATTAAATAATCTCGTCCACTTTGAAGAGGTTGTTTCCCAGCACCGCGGAAATGAAATTATGAAGACATTAACGGTTTTTACTGCCCTTTGCACGCCAATCATGGCACTTGGAGCATTATGGGGTATGAACTTTAAATACATGCCTGAGCTTGATTGGAAATACGGCTATGCTATTTCCCTAGCCTTAATCGTCCTGACTACTGTCATTATTTATGCTTATTTGAAAACACGGGGCTGGATGGGCGATCTTTTAAGAGCCAAAAAGAAAAATTCTTTTTTTCAGTAGCATGAAGGCACAATAGACGGCAAATAGTAAATTACATATAATAATATTAGTAAGTTATTATCCGCGAAAGTTACTCTAAGGAGGATATATGGAAGGTTCTAAATATTGCAGTGAGTCGCTCGTTATAAAAACGAGCATTGTTTTCCCTACAGATACGAACACATACGGTACTTTGTTCGGAGGGAAACTGATGGCATACATCGATGATACGGCTGCTATTGCTGCCATGAGACATGCAAGAAAACATATTGTAACAGCCTCGACAGATTCAGTCGATTTTCTTCATCCAATTCAAGAAGGAAATTCAGTTTGCTTAGAAGCATTTGTCACTTATACAGGAACATCCTCTATGGAAGTGTTTGTAAAGGTGACAGCAGAAGACTTGCTGTCAGGGGAAAAGAATCTCTGTGCTCTCAGCTTTTTAACTATGGTCGCTATAGATGAACATGGCAAACCGACAGCGGTGCCGCAGGTTGTCCCGCAAACAGAAGAAGAAATCAGTCTGTTTGAATCAGGTAAAGTGCGGGCCCAGATGAGAAGAAACAGGAAAGCAGAAACACAGGAGCTTGCTCGGAAATATAAGTCAAAATGACGTTAATCTGCCACTCAAAAGGCATGACCTGACAGGTAATGCTGTCGAAATTGGCAAATTATTTTCCAGGAAATGATGATATTTCTGGAATGATGTCTTTTTTGCCTTTCATTGTCTTATCTAGGCGAAATGTGAAATGGCATCCTCATTTAGAGGATGCCATTTTTTTTATTGAAATTATTTGCATAATTTTCTCGAGGTTTACTAAAACAAGGCTGCATAAAATCAGCATTACCCCAATAAGCATGACTGGATGAACAACTTCCTTATAGAAGAGGCGGCCGATAGTTAAGGCGATTAGCGGCGACACGTACAGCCATGTCGAAGGTAGAAACGCATTCGTTTTTGCTACAAGATAATAATAGATTGTATGGGCAATCATGGACCCTGCTACAGTTAAATAAACAATAGATAAAAAACCCGGCATTGTTATAGCAGGTGCTGTTTCTCCAGTGAATAAGGATAAAAGCAGCAACAGCAGCCCTCCGTATATCATTTGTACAGCATTTAAAGCCATTGGGCTTTCTTCTTTGAAGGTTTCAACGGTCTTTCCAGAATAGATGGAGCCTGCTGCATAGCCAATTTGACCAATAAGGATGATTCCACACCCGATAATCCAATGGATGTCCCAAGCAATCGACAATCCTGGCAGAAAGAGACATACTACCCCGAGAAATCCTAATAGGACACCACAGATACTTGCTTTAGTAATTTTAACCCGCAAAAGGGCAGTCTGAATTAGGATAATCATGATTGGTGCTGAAGCAGACAAGACGGCTGCAATTCCTGAGGAAATAAATTGTTCGGCCCAATATAGACAGGCAAAGGTAATGAAAGTTAAAGATAATCCTGTAAGCATAAGCTCTTTGCGCCAAAGGAGCTTCCATGTCGTCTTTTTTCGGGCAAGCAATAATACGTAAAGAACGGCACCTGCTGCCATAAAGCGTATTCCAGCCGACAGGAATGGTGGAAAGCCTTCGTCGACACCTACCTTGATAGCTAAGAATGTTGTTCCGAAAATAAAACACATCAGACTGTATAAAAAAATGGTCATCATAATCCCTCCTGCCCTAATTGTAAGCCAGACAGGACAGACCAGATGAATTCATGTAGAACAGATTTAAGGAAATGGTACAATAATAATAAGTAGGAGGGGTTGGAAATGGTTATAAAATCGGAACATACTGCACTATACAAGCAAGTTTATGAATATATGCTGACCCGTATTCAAACAGGAGAGTGGGAAAAAGACAGACGGCTTCCCTCGGTAAGAAGTCTTGCAGAGCTGTTGGGGGTTCACCGCTTGACCATCTTAAAAGCGTATCAGCTTTTAAAGGAGGAAGGACATGTTTATGCAAAGGACAAAACAGGCTATTATTGTAAAAATAGTAATCTTTTAAGCGGGCCAGGAGAACAGCCTGCCATCTACTCTTATATACAGAACAGCATCTTGTCAGATATTCATCGTGAGCAAACCTTTTTTAAATTTTCTGCTGCTGTCATTGACCCGACTTTATTGCCAAACAGATACCTATCTCAGCATGCAAAGGAGATATTCGATAAATATCCTCATTTGCTAGGCACATATGCACCCGTAAAGGGAGATGAAGAACTGATTGCAGGTTTGTCAGCTTATTTTCAAAAGTATGACCGATTGTACATACATGAGGATTCAATTATTATCACATCCGGAGCACAGCAGGGCATTGATATTATTGCCAAGGTATTCGTTCAGGCACATGATCATGTGCTGATTGAAAGCCCAACATACAGTGGAGCAGCAGATATATTTGTAAACAGAGGCGCAAAACTAATTCCTGTTCCGATAACCTCAGCAGGTTTTTGTCTTGAGGAAGTAGAATTACTTATGAAGAAGCACAAGCCAAAGCTTTTCTATACAAATCCAACTTTTCATAATCCGACAGGCTATACGGTTCCGACTGAGCAAAGAAAGCAGCTGGCAGAGCTTGCCGAAAAATATCAATGTATTATTTTAGAAGATGATTCTTTCCATGAAATCTATTTCCACGAACCGCCGCCGCCGCCGATTTTCTCTTATGATACAGGAGGATATGTCATCTATTTACGAAGCTTTTGCAAATACATGGCTCCAGGATTAAGAATATGTGCGATGGTTGCCCATCCGAGTTTAACGAAATGGCTCATTAAAGGAAAGGCGCTCGCAGATAACGGAACACCATTGCTTAACCAAAAGGCCTTTTTATTTTATCTTACTTCGGATAGAGTCCGTACACATATGGAAAAACTGAGGATAGCTTTGCAGATAAGAAAGGAGACAATGGAAGAGGAACTAAAGGGTTATTTCAAATGGGACAGTCCAGGCGGAGGTCTTAATTTATGGGTTCGCCTTCATGATGCCATTGATAAAACCGCGTTGAAAGACAAGGCGCTTGAAAGTTCTGTTTCCTATGTACCAGGTTATATTTGTGATCCTCTTGAAAGAGATATTCCATATATAAGGCTCAGCTACTCCTACTTAAATGAGCAGGAAATCAAGAATGGAATGGAGCTTCTAACGAATATTTATGATTCCTTGACTAACGGAATGGATGATAAACCGAACAGGAGGTTATAATGGCAGAACTGGCTTATTATGTTGTGACAAGAAGAATTGAGTTCAACATGCAGGTTATAGATGAAGTAGAAAAATGCTTGATTCTATCGAGTGACAAAATCAAGACTGAAAATGCAGCCTTTTATTTAGAATCTGTTTATGACATATCTGTTAAAAAAACAAATAACCTCTATCAAATTCTTTATTTGCATACAAATAAAGGTGTTTTCTCTTTTATTGTTAAAGAAGATCCAGCTGACTTCATCCGTCAAGTGAAGGGGAAATTAAGAAAATAAAAAATGCTGCCGAAAAGCAGGCAGCATTTTTATTAGTCCTTGCTTGAGAGAATCCCAAAAATTCGCAAGATGTTGATGAATAGGTTAACAAAATCCAAATACAGATTCAATGCCATTAATGGAACCTGCTCTGCAGTTACGCCATAATGCTTCATTCTGTTAAAGTCGTACAGCACATATCCACTGAATACAAGCACGCCGATAAAGGAATAAGCAAGCATTGCTGTTGAGCTGATTGGCCAGATTATGTTGAAAATTCCAATGACGATTAATGCCAGCAAGGCTGCCATCAGCATGCCGCCAAGGAAGGACAGGTCACGTTTTGTCGTTGTTGCATAAACAGCCAGTCCAGCAAATACAATCGTTGTTGTTCCTAATGCCATAATGACAACATTCGCGCCTATTGTAGAAACATAATGGGACACGATTGGATATGTTGTAATACCTGAAATAAAGGTAAAGGCATAAAGGAAGGAGTATGACATAGACTTTCCTCTTCTCAAGAAGAAAGCGATAAAGAGCAATACGAGCTCCAATATAGCCAATGGTAAAAACAGAGAAGCTGGAACGAAATTCCCTGCTAAAGTACCGATAGTAGCAATTCCTAATGATAAGGCAAATGTCCTTAACACGGCAGGTAAATGATCCGTTTTCATACTATGTGTGTACATAAAGTCACTCCGTTGATATTATTTTAATATTTTTACGTTTAATAGAGGAGAAGGTTTCAAAAAAAAGCATTAATTTTCTTCTTCTCTGACGCGATCCTTCTTTAAAAGATCGCGGATTTCCATCAACAGCTCTTCCTTCGCATCAATGGAAGGGGCTTTTTCTTCAGCCATTTCTTCTTTCTTCTTTTTAAACTTGGAAAGCAGCTTAATAACCATAAAGATGGAGAAAGCCACAATAAAGAAATCTAGAATTGTCTGGATGAATTGTCCGTAAAGCACAGTTGCTTTACCGTATGTTATTTTAAGATTTGTTAAGTTAACACCGCCGAGGAGGACCCCGACAATAGGCATAATAATGTCATTTACGAGAGAGCTGACAATCTTGCTGAATGCTCCGCCGATGATAACACCGATTGCTAAGTCAATCACATTGCCTTTGACCGCAAAGGCTTTAAATTCTTTCCACATTGTTAAACTCCTAACTTTATTTTCGTTTTTAAATCTAGTAACGGATGCTGAATGAGCGGAAGTGCTCAGGCTCTTGCTCTGTAATATCGACATGATGGACAGCCGCAAAGCGGTTTCCCTTTTTTATGTCGTCTATAAAAGAGGCTAGTGTCTCCTTTGGTCCTGAGATAACTGCTTCAACAGAACCGTTGTCTTTGTTTCTGACCCAGCCGTTTACATTATATTCGATTGCTTTCATTTGTACAAAATAGCGAAAGCCGACTCCTTGAACCTTTCCAGTGATGGCAAGATGATATTGAATCATAATAATTATTCCTTCCATTATTGTTTTTAGGAATGCTAACTATAGGATAACATAAAAGTGAGCTCGGCCAAATCGAGACTTGGCATATGTTGAAATTGCCAATTCAAAAGGTTTGCAAAGATGGAAAAACCTAGATTTGTAGAAAGGAAGCCATTTTGTTAATATTAATAAGTACGTCTAATAAAGCAAATTAAATAAAGCAAATTACGTGTTTTTAAAATCAGGAGAAAATAATGAAACCATATATATACATTAGCATGCTTATACTGTGTGCTGTTTTAATTGTCGTTGGGACAATCCAATATAGTATTAACAAGAATAAAGAGAGTGAAGCTTCTGCTAAAGCAAGTGAAACTAAAAAAATCAATTGGATTATAGAAAATGCCATTTCGTCTATAACAATCAAAGAAGATAATGAAGTATATGAAGCATACTTGATCGGCGATGAAACAGAGAAATATACGCTAGAAGAAGACAATTTTCTTGGTGACAAGGATGATACCATTGTCGAGGGGGCTTTTTCGCTGTATTTAACAGCAGAGTCAGAAGATGATACAAAAGAATATAAACAAGTGATTAAGCTCAGAAATCCGCTTATCTTTAACACAAAAAATAAAAATATCAGTACTTATACTGTAAATAAACATAGTATTATTGCAATCTATCAGACGAAGTCTAAGGATAATACAGTTGCCTCTTTGTATGCAGTTGACGATGGGGAGCTTACATCCCTTACTACAACTGAAATTCCAGTGTTAAAACGGAAAATAAAGAGCATCCAGCAAAATTACTTGCAAACAGCAGAAAAAAAGCAGGATAACGTATATGAAGTGACTTCATGGACATTAGATTCAGGCCGTCTTCAGCTCAAAGAGGCAGACAAGACGTCCATTGACAATGAAAAGGCTATAGAGAGATGGGTGGAGGAAGAAGACTATTATTTGCCGTTCAAAAATCTCACTATATCCAAAGATATTTTGACTATAGCAGAACAGGGGATGCTGATGGGAAGCCAGTATCCGATTGGTACAAGTATTAGCGAAATAACAAAATCAAATGATGAATATATAAAAACAGAGCAAAATGATGGATTAATGATGGTCGAATATCCAGAAGTTACCTACTATTATGATGGGAAGACAAAGCAGGTAAACTCTATCGCCATTCCCGGCATGCGTTTAAAGGCCGACATGTCTGCAGTCAATAAGGCATTAGGCAAGCCGGAAGCCATCGCGGCAAACAAAGAAAATAACGGTTATATTGCCACATATTCGGCTAACCATTATGAAATGAAGTTTATTCTTGACAGCAATCAGCATGTCCAGTCGATTCAGCTTGTGAAAAAACAGGACAGCAAATGAAAAAGAACCTAGCAGGTAGGTCCTGCTAGGTTCTTAATGTTGAGTTGGTTATATTAGAAAGCCCAATCTCCGTTACGGAAGACAGCTTCTGTTTTACCGTCAGATGTAATACCGTCAATATCCATTTTGTCAGAACCAATCATGAAGTCTACATGCGTGATGCTCTCATTTAGGCCTGCAGAAGCTAATTCTTCGCTGGACATTGTTTTTCCGCCTTTAATACAGAATGCATAGGCGCTGCCGATTGCCAAATGGTTTGATGCGTTCTCATCAAACAATGTATTGTAATAAAGGATATTAGACTCTGAAATAGGGGAACGATGGGGCACAAGCGCCACTTCACCTAAATAGTGGGAGCCTTCATCTGTTTCCACAAGCTGTCGTAAAATTTCCTCCCCTTGTTCTGCCTTCACATCCACAATTCTGCCGTCCTTGAACGTAACCGAAAAGCGGTCGATGATATTTCCGCCGTAGCTTAGCGGCTTGGTGCTTGAAACAGTACCGTTTACACCTGTTTTGAATGGAACTGTGAACACTTCTTCTGTCGGCATATTTGCCATGAACTCGAAGCCTTTTTCATTAACACTTCCAGCTCCGCACCATAGATGGTTTTCGGGAAGCTCAATTGTTAAGTCTGTTCCAGGTGCTGTATAGTGCAGCTTTTTGTATGACTTGCTGTTTAAGTAATCTACTTTTTCATGAAGATTTTTATCGTGCTGCTTCCATGCCTCGATTGGTTCGTCTTGGTCCACTCTTGATGCTTTGAAGATAGCATCCCACAGCAGGTCAACACGCTTTTCTTCCGGCTCATTGGCAAAAACAGTGTTAGCCCATGCGACAGAAGGAACACCGATTACTGTCCAGCTGACCTTATCTGATTGCACATATTTGCGGAAAGTGCTTAATGCCTTTCCAGAAGCCTTTTGGAAGTTGGCAATTTTTTCAGTTGAAATGCCTTTAAGCAAATCAGGGCTAGAAGAGAGGACTGACATGAATGCAGCTCCGTCTTTGGCAAGCTCTTCTGTTTCTTTCGCTCTCCATTCAGGATATTCTAAAAATGCTTCACTTGGTGCAAGCTCGTACTTCGTTCTTGTAACGATGTCGTCCGTCCAATTTACAACGACATTTTTAGCGCCTGCTTCATATGCTTTTCTGACAACAAGACGAACAAATTCAGCTGCATCGATTGTTGTATTTACGACTAAAGTCTGTTCCGGCTGAATATTGACGCCAACTTTCACTGCAAGTTCTGCATATTTTTCTAAATTTTGTTGAAATGTACTCATGACCCATTCTCCTTTATTAAGAGCTAGTATGTAATGATTGCCTATTTTGGAATTTTAGAAAAGCCGTTCCACTTTATCAGTATAATGTATGACATAGGAAATCCTTTCATCCATTGTAGCTTGTTTATACATATAAATAAACTGATTTGTCTAATAGTTGCAGATTTATTTGTTGATGAAAGCTATGTTCCGATAATGCTTTTGCACAAACTCACTCTTATAATCGCAACAGAAGGCGTCACCTCCAGGTTTTTGCTATAATATAAAGACTATTACGATTCGGAGGAAATCATGAACCCATCTTTAAAAGCTGTTATTTTTGATTTTGACGGAGTTATTGCTGATACTGTGCATCTTTATTATGAGGCAACAAAAAGAGTTGCTGATGAGCTGGAGGTGTCCTATACAATGGAAGATAATCTTCGTTTTCAGGGGATACCAAGAAAAATATTAATGGACGAGCTTGCCAATAGATGTGCAAGAGAAGTGACAGAGGAGGAGAAACTGTTGCTTGGCAATAAAAAAGGGGAATACTACCGAGAACTGATTACCGGCTTTACGAATGACGATATGCTTCCAGGCATGTATGAATTCTTGTTTAGTCTGAAGGAATCGGGCATCAAGATGGGGATTGCCTCCTCAAGCTCCAATGCTCCATTTCTTTTAGAGAAATTCGGTATCAAGGATTGGTTTGGGTGTATCGTTGATCCTCATAAGCTGAAAAAAGGCAAGCCAGACCCAGAAATATTCCTTACAGCAGCAGATTGCCTTGGTATTCCCTATGACTGCTGTGCTGCAGTGGAAGATGGTGAGGCAGGATTGCAGGGCATTATGGCGACACCAATGTTCTCTGTGAGCATCGGAAGATCAGTTGAATTAAAGCAGGCGGAGTGGAATGTGCCAAGCACGGATCATTTGACCCTTGATGAACTGCTGCGCAGGTTTGCAAACAGATAAAAAAAATCCAGCAAGCATAGACTTTGCTGGATTTTTCTATTTATTGTCTTCCTCGGCCCACTTCTTTAAAGCAGCTTCAGCTCGGTTCTTCAGTGACAAAATATCTTCCTCTACTTTAAGGATATTTTGCTTTTTTTGTTCAATCAGCTTCAGTTGCTCTAATGTTGTTTCTAAAATTTTCTCTAGCTTTTCTCTTTGCAGATTCGTTCCCTTTACTTGGCGGTAATCTAGTTTTTGCAGCTCTAAAGCATCACTTAAGGCAATGAAATCCTGGAGTTCCTGAAGAGAAAAACCGAGAACATCCTTAGCATTCGTTATTTTTTTTAACAGTGACACATGTTCTTCTGTATATAAACGGTATCCGCCATCGCTTCTTTGTGGAGAAGGAATTAATCCTATCTGCTCATAATAACGAATGGTCCGTTTCGTTAATCCGCTCATTTTTGCTACATCATCAATTTTTAACAGTTCCATAGCTCTTGCTCCTTTTAGATAATGCTCCCATTCAGGCAGCAGTATTGCGTTAAATCTTACTAATAACTTTGGCATATTAAAAAGAAAAGAGCAAGTGATTCACTGACAAACATTAACGTTGACGTAAACGTTAATTAGGTCTATACTTTTATTTGGATTATTAAATGTATTAAATTATAAAAAGAAGGTTGATATGAATGAGCAGGGAGACTGTTACGTCATTAGAAACACCAAACAAGCAGCCGCTTGTTATATGGGTCATCTTTTTTGCAACCATCATTTCCTTTATGGGACTTGGGCTGGTTGATCCAATCCTGCCAGCGATTGCTGTGCAATTGGATGCGACACCAAGCCAGGTGTCTTTATTGTTTTCCAGCTATAACTTGATTACAGGAATTGCTATGCTGATTACAGGAGTGGTTTCAAGCAGAATTGGTATAAAGTGGACGTTGTTGACAGGAATTTTGTTTACAATTGTCTTTGCTGGATTAGCTGGATCGTCTAACGGTATTTGGCAGATTGTCGGTTTCCGCGGTGGATGGGGACTTGGGAATGCTTTATTTATCGCAACAGCGTTGTCCGCTATCGTAGGCCTGTCAACTGGTGGAACGGCAAAAGCGATAATTTTATATGAGGCAGCCATTGGACTGGGGATCTCAGTAGGACCTCTTCTAGGAGGAGAATTGGGTTCCATTTCGTGGAGAGGCCCATTTTTCGGTGTAAGCATATTAATGATTATTGCGTTTTTGGCATTATTGCTGAAAATGCCTAAATTAGAAAAGCCGAAGGTAAAAAGCTCTGTATTAGATCCGATCAAGGCACTTAAATACCCAGGCTTATTTCGGTTAGGCCTGACTGCCTTTTTATACAATATTGGATTCTTTACATTGATGGCGTACTCACCATTCGTAATGGAATTAGATGAACATGGTTTAGGATATGTCTTCTTAGGGTGGGGATTATGTCTCGCAATTACATCAGTCTTGATTGCGCCAAGGCTGCAGGAAAAATTCGGTACAATTAAATCCATGACTGCTATGCTGCTGTTATTTGCGCTGACTTTACTTACGATGGGTATTTGGACAGACAGCAAGGAAGTGGTTATCTTATCTGTTATTGTGGCAGGTCTTTTCTTAGGCACAAATAATACACTGATTACTACAGCCGTTATGGAGGTTGCTCCTGTTGAAAGAGCTACAGCCTCAGCTGCTTACAGCTTTGTCCGCTTTTTTGGTGGTGCGGTTGGTCCATGGCTTGCAAATAAATTGGCAGAGGTTTATTCACCTCATGTGCCGTTTATAGTTGGAGCAGTGTTTGTATTGCTTGCGATGGTAACTGTTGCAACAGGCAGAAAACATCTTCATCACGTGGACCGGATTTCTCATTAAAAAAAGTAGACCATAGGGTCTACTTTTTTTATTTATCTTCATCCTTATTCATAGCGGCCTTTAATAAATCACCAAGGCTGTTACCGAAGCTTTCATCCTTCGTATACTTTTGCACAAGTTTGCGTTCTTCCTTTTTGCTGACGGATTTTTTACGGTCAGCAGCCTTTTCAACTACATTACATGAGCGGCATTGGAAGTATGTTCCTGCTACTCCGTTATGAATTTCCATTTTCTTATGGCATTGCGGGCAACGCTTGTTGGAAAGCTTAGGGTCCTTCCGTTTGCTGAAATTGCAATCCATGCTTGAGCAGACAAGAAGTTTGCCGTTTTTCGTGTTTTTCTCTTTCAAGAAAGATCCGCACTCAGGACATTTTGATCCAGTCAGATTTTGGATTTTATAGGCTTTATTGCTATTTTTGATTTCCAAAATAAACTGCTTTGTCTGTTGCTTGATTTCCTCCATGAATTTATCTGGATTTGCTTTGCCTTTTGCAATATCTTCTAATTTTTTCTCCCATTGTGCTGTCAGCTCAGGCGACGTCAAGTCATCATTGACAAGTTCAAGGAGTTGTTTACCTTTTTGAGTTGAATAAAAGCGGCCGTTTTGTCGTTCTACAACCTCTGTGGCGACAAGACGCTCAATAATTTCTGCTCTTGTTGCTGGTGTACCAAGTCCGAATTTCTCCATTTTCCCGAGGATATCAGCCTCACTGTAGCGAAGCGGCGGCTCTGTCCACTTTTGTTCGCTTTTTATAGAATGAACACGGACCTCCTCACCTTGCTTCACGGAGCTTAGCAGAGGATTGTTTGCAATTTTTGCACCTGTTAATACTTTAAAGCCTGGTTCGATAACATTCGTATCGTGGATGACAAATTGATGTTCGCCAATTGTCAGTGTTGTCGCAATAACCTCATATCTATGCTTCGGATAGAACAGGCATAAGAATCTTTTCACAATTAAATCGTAAATTTTCTTTTCGTCTCCATCAAGCTTGTGTAGGAATACTGGCTGTTCTGTCGGAATGATGGCATGGTGATCAGAGACCTTGTCATTATTAAATATATTAGGAGCTTCCACTTTGCCTTTTTTAACAAGCAGCTTTTGAGTTTCTTCTTTATAAGCGGCTGACACGCTTTGCAGTCTGTCAAACATCGTATCCTTCATATCTGTCGTTAAGTAGCGGGAATCTGTCCTTGGGTATGTCACTAATTTATGCTGCTCATACAGCTTTTGAAGGACATTTAATGTCTTTTTCGCTGAGAAGCCGAAAATCTTATTCGCATCGCGCTGTAGTTCTGTTAAGTCATACGGTAGCGGATGGTGTTCTGTTTTCTCTTTGCGTGTCATGGAGACAACTTTTGCTTGTTTATCTTTTGTACTGTTAATAATGGCTTCCATTTGTTCTTTTGAGAAAACTCGCTTTTCGCCATTCTTTTCATAGTGAGCAGTTGATTCACCGATTCTTGCACTAATTGTCCAATATTCCTTTGGAACGAATGCTTGAATTTGTTTCTCTCTTTCAATAACTAGAGACAGAGTAGGTGTCTGCACTCTTCCTGCAGAAAGCGGGTCATTAAACTTTGTTGTTAAAGCTCGGGATACGTTTAAGCCAATCAGCCAATCAGCTTGTGCTCGGCAAACAGCGGAAGCATAAAGCCGGTCGAACTCTTTGCTTGGCTTTAAGCTGCGGAAACCGTCAAGGATAGCTTTGTCAGTCTGAGAAGAAATCCAGAGACGCTTCATCGGTTTTTGGAAGCGGATTTTATCCAATATCCATCTCGCAACTAATTCTCCTTCACGCCCAGCATCTGTTGCAATGATGCACTCTTTAATGTCTTTTCTTTTAGCAAGCTGTTCAATCGCCTTATATTGGTGGCTAGTTTGCTTCATAACTTTAAGATCCATCTTTATAGGAATAATTGGCAAGTCGTCTAAATTCCAAGTTTTATATTTAGGGTCATAATGCTCTGGCATCTTTAATTCAATTAAATGGCCTAATGCCCATGTCACAATATATTTGTCTGATTCTATATAGCTTTTCGCTGTCTTTTGGCATCCGAGAACTCTGGCAATCTCTCTGGCCACACTCGGTTTTTCACAAAGTACAAGTGATTTCATATTTGCTCCTTCCAGCACCTGTTTTTCTAATAAACAAGCTAAGTTAGCTTGCAATTTTTAGGTCTTATCAACAATAGTATACCATTTGTTGTAATGGAAGTGATAAAAGGGAGGTTGGTTATGAGGGAAGGGCAGCCGGCAAGGAGCCGGCTTGCCTAGCAGTCAGTCTTCTTCTATACGATTTTTAAATGCTTCTTGTGTGACGATAAATTCCTCGTCTTCAGGTGCATCCTCTGCATGTGTATGTTTTCTTACACCCTCTGGAAGCGGACCAGGATGATGTTTTTTCTTATGTTCGAAATCTTTTCCTCTTGCCATCATTACACCCCTTTCTTTTCTTTTATATTGTCCTGAAAAATAAGAATTCCTATTCTTGTACGAAACAATTTTTAAATGGATATTATCGAGCATTTTAAGATAGGTTGTAAGTTATAATAAAAATAAAGGAAAGGATGTGCAAATCATGGATTTCTCTACAATCGTTTCGGAAGACAAGATAAAAAGAGCGTATCAAGAAGGTGAATTTAATAATTTGCCGGGATTTGGTAAACCGCTGCCTAAAGACAGCTTGGCAGCAGTGCCAGAGGAACTGCGCATGGCTTACCGGATTTTGAAAAACAGCGGCTTTTCTCTGGAAGAAAATGAACTAAAGCAAGAGCTGCTTACAATAGAGAATCTCTTGAAGGCATGTGCTGATAAAGATGAAGCGGCCGAATTGCAGACGAAATATAACCAGAAGCAGATACAATTCCATAAAATGATGAAAAAACGGACAGGGAACAGCCATTCAAAACTTTTCGGCAGCTACCAGCAAAAGGTAGAAGATAGGCTGACCCGCTAAGTTCATACTCTGATGATGCTGAAATAGGCATCTTTTTTTTGTGTTTTTACAGTGTTCAAAAAAAGTTCACAAAAATCATATAAATAAAAATCACTTTTTTTCTAAAAATTTGCTGGGAAATGTCGAAGAAAAGGAAGAGAAAGTAATCAAACTGTAATGAAACAAAAAAGCAATAGTAATAAAAGATAGAAGAAATAAACTGTAAGATAGGTGGTTTTTATGGATAAAACATCATTAATTGGTATCATACTAGCAATCGTTGCAGTAGGGGTCGGAATGGTCTTCAAAGGGGTAAGTCCTTCCGTGCTTGCCAACCCAGCAGCCCTTCTGATTATCGTATTAGGGACTATAGCGGCAGTTGTCATCGCCTTCCCTACTAGTGAAATTAAAAAGGTTCCTAAATTATTTGGCATCATCTTTAAGGAACAAAAGGTTCCAGATACGAAGGAATTAATCCGCATGTTTTCTGAGTGGGCACAATTAGCTCGTAAAGAAGGTCTTTTGGCATTAGAATCAAAAACTGACGAAGTAGAAGACCCATTTTTGAAAAATGGCTTGTCTATGTCAGTAGACGGACAAAGTGCTGAGTATATTCGTGATGTTCTATCAGAAGAAATTGAAGCAATGGAAGAGCGCCATCAAGCTTCCGCATTAATCTTTACACAAGCAGGAACATATGCACCGACACTTGGAGTGCTTGGGGCCGTTATTGGTCTTATTGCTGCACTAGGTTATATGGATGATTCAGAAGGATTGGGACATGCAATTTCTGCTGCGTTCGTTGCAACAATGCTTGGTATCTTTACAGGGTACGTATTATGGCATCCATTTGCCAATAAGTTGAAAAGAAAATCAAAAATTGAAGCGAAACAAAAATATTTAATGATTGAAGGTATCCTTTCTATCCTAGAAGGGGAAGCACCACGTGTTATCGAACAAAAACTAGCATCTTATTTGCCGATTTCTGAAAGGAAAAAATTCCTAGAAGAACTGGAAGGCAGCGTGAGCGCTAATGAGTAAAAAAAGAAAGAAAAAGGAGCATCATGAGGAGCATGTAGACGAATCATGGCTTGTTCCATACGCAGATTTGCTGACACTACTGCTGGCATTGTTTATCGTTCTTTATGCAATGAGCTCTGTTGATCAGAAAAAGTTTGCTGCATTGGCAGAAGTTTTTAATCAAGAATTTCAAGCAGGTACTGGTATCTTTGAATATCCAAGTCCTACTCCTGTAGAAGTAGAAGAGAAGTCTGACTTAGATGAGAACAATAAAACCGAAGGTGACGCTGCAGAAGAAAAAACCTCTGCTAATAAAGAAGTGTCAGAAGAAGAGTTAACCGAAGCTCAGCAAAAGCAGGATCAAGAAGAATTGCAAGGTATTCAAGATAAAGTTAATAGTTATATAGAAAAGAACAATTTGGAGGACAAGCTGGAAACCTCGTTAACAGATGAAGGCCTGCTTGTTTCCATCAGAGATAATGTTCTGTTTGCCTCTGGTAGCGCCAATATCCGCGGAAAAGACGAACATCTAGTTTCCGAGATTTCTAAACTATTAGTTATGGAGCCGCCGAGAAGCATCATAGTCAGCGGACATACAGACGATGTGCCAATCAAAAATTCTGAATTTGATTCAAACTGGGATTTAAGTGTTTCAAGAGCAATCAATTTCATGAAGCTGTTAATGGATAATAACAAGCTGAACCCAAGTTCCTTTAGTGCAAAAGGCTATGGAGAATTCAAGCCAATTGCCAGCAATAAAACAGAAGAAGGAAGAGAAAAGAACAGACGTGTTGAAATCTTAATACAGCCGAGAACCGTTTCAGAAGACTAGAGATAGTCTTCTTTTTTTTGTGAAAAAACAGTGAATTGGAAAAATTAGAAATTAAGACTTGTTCTCTAATTAACAAAAGTTTATAATATAAACAAAAGTTTAAAAAGCTGATACATACTGTTCGGGGGTGAAAATATGAATGAAAAAGAGATTACCATTTTGCAGCTTATCCAAGAGAACCCTTTTCTAACACAAAATGAACTAGCAGAAAAAACAGGGTTATCCAGATCAGCGGTTGCCGGGTATATTTCTGCTTTAACACGTGAAGGAAAACTTCTTGGGCGTGCTTATGTTTTGCCGCAGAAAAAAGAAGTTATTTGCATTGGTGGAGCTAATATTGACAGGAAGATTCAAGTGGAGGAAAGAATTAAGTTTGGAACCTCCAACCCTGCCAGCACCAGTCAGTCCTGTGGCGGGGTTGCCCGGAATATTGCGGAGAATCTTGGCCGGCTTGGAATGGACAGCTCCTTATTGACTATGGTTGGAGCAGATCATGGCGGGGATTGGATCATCGATTATACGAAGCTCTATGCTGATATGAAGCCGACTATTATCTCAGAAGAGTATGCAACAGGCACTTACACTGCTCTTCTTGATGTAGAAGGGGAGATGACTGTCGCTTTAGCTGATATGTCGATATACGACAGTATGACACAAGACGTTATTGAAAAACGCTGGGGGCATATTGCGTCATCTGAATTGATTATATTAGACACTAATTTCCCTGCAGACGTGCTAGAGCAAATCATTGTCAGATGCAGGAAGGAAAATCTCCAGCTTTGTGTTACTCCAGTTTCTTCTCCTAAAGTGAAGAAGCTGCCAAGTGACTTAAGAGGGGTGACATGGCTGATTGCCAATAAGGACGAGGCAGAGGCATTGTCAGAAATGAAAATCTATGAAGAAGGAGACTTCTTTAAAGCAGCTGAAATCATCATGAAAAAGGGTGTTGAACGGGTTGTAATTACCCGTGGTGACAAGGGCTTAATATTCTTTACGAAGCTTGGAGAAGCCGGTGTTATTTTGCCGCCTCCTGTTGAGGTTGCAGATGTAACAGGTGCAGGAGATTCTTTAGTTGCCGGAATCATGTACTCGTATTTAAAAGGATTAAATACGGAAAACTCCTGTAAAATTGGGGTTGCCTGCTCATTAATGACACTGCAATCACATGAAACAGTCAACCCGTTATTAAATCAGAAGAAATTGCAAGACACGTTCAAAAAATACTTTGATTAAAGGAGATATTATAAATGAAAACAGAATGGCTAGAGTATTCAGTAGAGGTATTAGAAGCAAAGAAGAACAATAAAGCGATTGTAGCCCTTGAGTCGACAATCATTTCACATGGTATGCCTTATCCGCAAAATGTGGAGACAGCGAAAGAAGTAGAGGATATCATCCGCAAAAATGGAGCAGTTCCAGCAACGATTGCCATTATTGACGGAAAGATTAAAATCGGGCTTTCAGATGATGAAATTGAATTTTTGGCGAAAAGCGATGATATTGAGAAAGCAAGCAGAAGAGATTTGCCATATTTGATTGCCAATAAGAAAAATGGTGCAACTACTGTTGCTGCGACAATGATCTGTGCTGAGCTTGCCGGGATTGAAGTGTTCGTTACAGGAGGCATCGGGGGAGTCCACCGTGAGGCAGAACAGACAATGGACATATCTGCTGATTTGCAGGAATTGGCTCAAACAAGTGTGGCAGTTGTGTGTGCAGGAGCAAAGTCAATCCTTGATATCGGCTTGACACTTGAGTATTTAGAAACATTTGGTGTGCCGGTTGTTGGATATGGCACTGAAATATTGCCGGCATTCTATACAAGAACAAGCCCATTTAATGTAAACTTCCGTATTGATGAGCCAGGTTTGGCGGCTGACATGATTCGTACGAAATGGGAGCTTGGCTTAAAAGGCGGTGTGGTAATTGCTAATCCGATACCAGAAGAGGATGCAATGGAAGAATCCTATATAACGAACATCATTGAAACTGCATTGAATGAAGCAAAAACAAACGGCATCAGCGGGAAAAATGTTACACCATTCTTGCTTAGCAAAGTAAAGGAACTGACAGAAGGATCAAGTCTGACAGCTAATATCGCATTAGTGAAAAATAATGCTGAGGTCGGCTCTAAGATTGCTGTTGAACTAAATAAATAATAAATGACTGGCAAAAGGCTATATGGTGCTTTCTTTAACAGGGAAGCTTCCATATGCCTTTTTTTTTAGGAAACGATTCCAAAAGCCTTGTCATTAATCTGCAGATGTCTTCTTGAATTTAATGAATTCTAAGTAGCATGAGAATTCTTCCTTTGTAATTCCTTCTTTTATAGCATCTTCTACTAAATTAATCCATTCTGAATCTAAGTATTCCGCCCCGTTAGAATTTGTTTCGAGGAGTTCTTCCACATGAGTATCAAGCGTGGTAGCAAGCTTTGAAAGGACCTGTAAAGAGGGATTCTTTTGGATGCCTCGCTCAATATAACTCAAATAAGACTTCGAAACACCTGCACGGTCAGATAGCTCGTTAATGGAATAGCCTTTTTCTAACCGCAGTCTTTTTAGTGCAGCACCAACCATATAGAATAATCTCCTTATGTATTATTAAACACATTTTCATTATAACGAACGAATTGTTCAATAAAAAATACAAAAAAGCTAGCATTCACGAGAAAATTCGAGAAAAAGAACGATAACCGTTCTCTAAAGAGAAAAAATAGCGGATTTTAGAATTTTCCAAAATGAGATAATTGAACTATACTAAACTCATCGGTTCGATAAAAAGAACGAAAAATCATTTAAAAAGAACTAATTTTGTTCATTCATAAAGCATATATTTGAAACTAATAGGTTAGCAGGTGGATTATGTATAGAAAAAACTGCGATAAGTGCAACAGACCATCTTACAGCAGCGCAGAAAGAGGGGAATGGTTCTGTCCGGTGTGCAACAATGACCTGACAAAATACCCATTTTTTGATGCAATGACCTTTGAAAAAATTCATATTAATTACTCTTTTAAAAAAGTATTGTCGTCCTATAGAAACCAATATATTAAAAAAGAAACCAGAGGATTCACGGGGGAGTTCGACAAAATATAACAATTCCCCACAAAATTAACGTTATATTGTAATAAGAAAAGGTATTGTTGTAGAAAAAAGTAGAAAAATATTTGGTAAAATGTATAAATTTCTTACAAAATTTTGCACATATGAAAAAAGAAAAGATATATAATTAAATGCATAAAAGATTGAAGGGCAAACCAATTCGAAAGATTGGGACGCAAAGTCACGGGTCTAATGTTTCTGAACAATGACAGCCGGACTGCCAAAGTACAAAGAAAAGTATTTTTGGGAGAGGGGCATAATTAAGTGATTGAAGAAAAATTAATGGTAGAAGAACTAGACACAGAATGGATTCAGTTAATGAAGGAAGCTAAAAGTATCGGGCTGGACATACAAGATGTGCGCAATTTCATCCATAACGATTAAGAGATTGCTTAATTAATATAGTATCCTAATGAGAACTCTGTACACCCTAAAGACAATATGAATGCTTTCATTTAACTGCGCTTATAATTATTATAATATTCAGAATATTTAAGGGGCAAGAAAGTTATTTCTGCTCCCTTTAGGTGCATGTGTAAAATAAAAAAGACACAAAATATTTGTGTCTTTAAGTAATCTTATTTAAGCGAACTGTGAAAAGTTCTATTTTTTTTGTTCAATTCTCCATTTATTATACTCAAGGAATTCGCGAAACTCAGATTTGGAAACGCCTGAGTCCATTGCCTCTTTAACAATTTTCAGCCATTCTGAATCAAGATCATCTTTATTTTGCTGTTCATTAATTAGATGATCTACAGGAACATTAAAAACAGTAGCTATTTTTTCTAAAAACTGTATGGATGGATTTGACTGGAGATTCCGCTCCAAGGAACTTAAATAAGATTTTGCAACACCTGCTTGTTCAGCAAGTTCTGACAAGGACATTCTTTTTTCTAAGCGAAGTTTTTTTACACGATCACCGATCATACAGTCTCACACACCTTATCACTATATGTAATAATATCATAACAAATATAATCCAAAAGTTCCATATAAAGAACGAATTGTTCGATGGTTTTGTTAATATTACCAAAAAAAATTCATAAAATATACAATTATTCCTTATTTGCTGGTAATTTTAATGCTTCCACTTTTAATAAGAGCAGTGTTTATAAAGTGTCATCGTATCCAATACCCTGTTCTGTTAGCATTTAAACCTTTTTTTATTTTATTTTATTTTTTTGTATTTAGACAAGCTCGTATAAAAAAGGTAGAATAAAGGCGAAGATAGAGGAAGATTTGAGCGATGGTGATAAGGATGAATAAATACCTAATTATATTTGAAGAAATAGAAACAGCAATTAGAAACGGCAGTTATGCCCCAAACAGCATATTACCTTCTGAGAATGAACTGGCTGAACGCTATAACACTTCACGCGAAACAATTCGCAAGGCGTTGAACATTCTTGCTCAGAAGGGATATATTCAGAAATTGCGCGGCAAAGGGTCGCTTGTCCTGGATATGCAGAAACTGCAATTCCCAATATCCGGTCTTGTAAGCTTTAAAGAACTAGCAGAGAAAATGGGCTCCAGTTCGGTGACACATATTGAAAGCTTTGAGAGAAAGAACCCGTCACCTGTTCTTCAAAAGGAAATGAACTTGAAGAAGGATGAATCCATTTGGGAAGTTTTACGTATAAGGGAAATTAATAAAGAAAAAATTATCCTGGATAAAGACTATATTATTGAAAAATTTGTACCAGGTCTGACAAAGGAAATATGCAGACGCTCTATTTTTGACTATATTGAAAAGGATTTAAAATTGAAAATCGGCTTTGCGAGAAAGGAATTCACGGTGGAAACACCTACTGAGGAGGATTATCGCCTTCTTGATTTAGAGGGGTTTCAGGCCATTGTGGTCGTTAAAAACTATATTTATTTTGAAAACGCTGCCCTTTTTCAATATACAGAATCCAGACACAGGCCAGATAAGTTTCGATTTGTAGATTTTGCAAGAAGAAATGAATAAAATTTATTAAAGGATGTTTTATCTTGTCCAATAAGGGAACTTTATCTCTGAAATCAAAAATAGAAGGAGATGTTCCCTATATGAGTAAAATTGCAACATTAATAACTAATATGTTCGAGGATTCAGAGTATACGGAGCCGGCAACATCCTTCAAGGAAGCTGGCCATGAAGTAGTAACAATTGAACTCGAGGCCGGCAAAACGGTGACAGGCAAACAGAACAAAGCTGAGGTTAAGATTGATAAAGGCATTGATGAGGTCTCTGCAGGTGATTTTGATGCTTTATTTATTCCTGGAGGATTTTCTCCTGACCAGCTGCGCGGTGATGATCGTGTTGTTGCGTTTACAAAAGAATTTATGGACAGCAAAAAGCCAGTATTCGCAATCTGCCATGGTCCGCAGCTGTTAATCACAGCAAAGACATTAGAGGGCAGAAATGCTACCGGGTATAAATCTATCAAAGTCGATATGGAATATGCTGGTGCAACATATAAGGATGAAGAAGTTGTTGTATGCGGCGGACAGCTTGTAACAAGCAGAACGCCAGAAGATATTCCTGCTTTCACAAGAGAATCATTAAAGCTGCTCGAAAAATAAAGGTTTTTAAAAAAAGTGCCTGTTAGTTTACTAGCAGGCATTTTTTTTCGTTTTTGCTTATAATCTTGATAAAGATATGCAATAAAGAAAATAATAACATTCAACTAAAAAAGGAGAATATAATTCATGATTGTACTGAAGTCGATGAGAGAAATCGAAAAGATGAAAGCGGCTGGCCGAATTTTAGCTGCCTGTCATAAAGAGATTGCAAAAATGATAAAGCCTGGGATTACTACAATGGAGATAGAAAAGTTTGTTGAGGGTTTCTTAAAGGAAAGAGGTGCTACGCCTGAGCAAAAGGGCTATCGTGATTACCCTTATGCCATTTGTGCAAGCATTAATGATGAGGTTTGTCACGGATTTCCTAGAGAGGAGGAGCTAAAGTCTGGTGATATTATCACAGTTGATATGGTTGTGAATTTACATGGAGGCTTGGCTGATTCTGCGTGGACATATAAGGTTGGAACAGTATCTGATGAAACGGAAAAGCTGCTGGAAGTTACAAAAAAGGCTTTGTATATTGGAATTGAGCAAGCGAAGATTGGCAACAGGATTGGTGATATTGGCGCTAGCATTCAACAATATGCAGAAGAAGAGGGATACTCTGTTGTAAGAGATTTCATCGGCCATGGTATTGGTGCTGTTATTCACGAAAAACCTGAGGTGCCTCATTTTGGCGAGAAAGGTAAAGGACCGCGAATTAAAGAAGGCATGGTTTTCACCATAGAGCCAATGATTAATATCGGAGCATATCCTGTCAAAATGGACGCAAATGGCTGGACTGCCCGGACAAAAGATGGTACATACTCCGCACAATATGAACATACAATAGCCATAACGAAGGACGGGCCGATTATCCTGACAGACCAGGAAGAAGGTATATAAAAAAGAGAAGGATAGCCTTCTCTTTTATTTTTTGCGGAGATTTCCCAATTCTTCTGCTAATGCTTGCATTTCATTCGGGCTGAAGGAATCTCTTTTCATGATATGATCATAAATTTCCTTCAGTTCTGTATACATTTCTTCATCGAAATGTGTTGGTTTAATCGCTCCAAGGTTCAGTACTTTCAGTTTTTCTTTTATTTGTTCAATCATGTATTCCACATTTTCAGTCGATTTAACATCTAAATTCAAAAGATATCTCTCCTTTATGCAGGCCTTGATTCATGTTTAATCTATGTCCCACTTTTTTTTCTATCTTTTCATGTGTAAAGAGAAATGTCAATTTAATTTTGCCTTTTCAATTGGAAGTAAATTACGATAAGCTAAAAACAAAACATCTAAATGAAATGATGTATGTTCTAAATAAGTTGGAGGGAAAATAGGATGGAAGTTCGTGTGTTATTTATTTGCTTAGGAAATATTTGCAGATCACCAATGGCAGAGGCAGTATTTCGGGATCTTGTAAAAAAAGAAAATTTGCAGGACAGCATTACATGCGATTCAGCAGGAACTGGTGGATGGCATATAGGTAATCCGCCGCATAGAGGTACAAGGGAGATTCTAAAAAAGAATCTAATAAGTGATGCAGGAATACTAGCAAGGCAGCTTCATACAGCTGATTTGGAAAGCTTTGATTATTTAATAGCGATGGATAACAGCAATCGTGAAAATATCAGGCTTCTAAATGAGCAGCTCGAGGAAAATAAAGTTCATTTGTTGATGGATTTTGCCGAAATTCGGGTATATGATGAAGTGCCTGACCCTTATTATACAGGCAATTTCGATGAGGTATTCCAGATGGTAACGGTGGGCTGTCAAGGCTTGCTTCAGGATATTAGAAGTAAATACCATTTGTGATTGCCGCTAACTCTTAAAAGGAAGGAAGATGCATAATGGCACAGCTTAGCTTAGTAAAAGGACTTTTATTGGGCGGTTTGATAGGAGCTTCGTTGAGTATGCTTGATAAACGGACAAGGAAGGCTTCCATGTACAATATGAAGCGCTTAACGACTTCAATCACTGACTTTGACACGATGTCTTCGAGCATTACAGAAACTTCTGAGAAGGTGAAGCAAACAGCAGAGAAGGTCTCCAATGATGTGGCTTTCATTTTGGATAAGGTAGAAGAATTGAAAGAAGTTACACCGGCAATTGCAAGCATTGTGAAAGAAACGAAGGAAGCATTTACTACTGATGGTACTCAGGAAGAGTACAAGCCACAAGGTTTGACTTCCAGCACGCAGTATTTGCCGCAGTATACACACTAAACAGCTTATATGCCTAGTGAGGGGATAAATGCTGATAAAAGGTTTGTCCTTGCATGAAGTAGGGGAAAAGAACATTATTAGCTAAACCGATATATAGGCAGGTGGAGTTTTATGGGAGAGGCAATGGGCTTTGTTAAGCAGCTGGCAGTAAAAATAAAAAATGATGATGTATTTGATTTAGCGGCACAGCTCGCATATTACTTTTTGCTGTCGATCTTTCCGCTGATCATTTTCATGATGACGTTATTGCCGTATTTACCTATCACAAAGGATGATTTATTAAACTTAATTTCAACCTTTGCTCCAGGGGAAAGTATGGATATTATTGAAACAAACCTGGAGCAGGTTCTGAACAGAAATGGGACATTGCTGTCCTTTGGTATCATCGCAACAATCTGGTCTGCTTCAAATGGTTTAAATGCTATTATCAAGGCATTTAATAAAGCTTATGAAGTAGAAGAAACACGTTCCTTTATCGTTGCAAGAGCGATGTCTGTTGTACTGACATTAGGTATGATTGCTGTAGTGGTTATTGCACTGCTGCTGCCAGTATTCGGCGAACAGATAGGAGTGTTTTTATTTTCTCAGTTTAGTTTATCGGATGAGTTTTTAAGTGTTTGGCGAGCACTGCGATTTTTAGTGACTCCAGTAATTTTATTCATTGTATTTTTAGCATTATATTGGGTTGCACCAAATAAGAAAATCACTTGTGTGAGTGCTGTTCCAGGCGCTATTTTTGCATCAGTGGGCTGGGTTGCAGTTTCATTAGGCTTTTCTTTTTATGTAGGCAACTTCGGTAATTATTCGGCAACATATGGCGGGATTGGCGCCATCATTGTATTGATGATCTGGTTTTATTTGACAGGCATCATTATTATTATCGGCGGTATCGTTAATGCCATTTTCACAAGCCGTAAAAAGAAGCCTTGCTAAACTTGGCATACTTTACAGTGCTAACCGGTTTTTACCTATCATAAAAGCTGTTCGTCATCACACACTAAGCTTGGGGAAACTATTACTGAAGAGGTGATAACGAATGGGCAAAAAGACTAAACAAAACAGTAAAAGTAAGCCGAAGCATAAAACATCTGGTTCTTCAAATGGACAAAATGGTTATCACTAAATAAGTAAAGGCAGCCAATTGGCTGCCTTTTTTTAGCCTCTTAAAAGACGGAGGCTGTTTAATATAACAAGAATGGTGCTGCCTTCATGGCCAATCACCCCAAATGGAAGGTCTACTGCTTGAAGAAGATTTGATATTACAAGCAGCATAATTACAGATATCGAAAATATAATGTTCTGCTTAATGATAGCATTCATTCGTTTTGACAATTTTATCGCTTCAGCAATCTTTGGCAAGTCATTTTTCATTAAGACAATGTCAGCTGTTTCAAGGGCAACATCTGTGCCGCCACCCATGGCGATACCAACATTTGCTGTCGCTAATGCCGGGGCATCATTGATGCCGTCACCGACCATCGCCACAATCGGATAACGCTCCTTAAGGTTTTTTATATGACTAACCTTTTGTTCAGGAAGGCATTCTGCAATATATTCCTGAACATGGCTTTCTTTGGCGATTGTATTCGCTGTTCTTTCATTGTCACCTGTAAGCATGATAGTATGAATTTGATAGTCCTTTAATAATTGAATGGCAGCTTTAGCCTCTGTTCGGACAATATCCTTTAAGGCGATGCAAGCGATAATCTCATCTCCAGCTTTGACGAACACAACGGTTTTCCCACTCTCTGACAACTGATTAAAAAGAGTAGGGTTAAAGCTTAGAGCACTGTCTTGACCAACAAATTCTGCCTTCCCGATTTTCCATTCTTTATCGTCTAGTTGTGCAGTTACACCAAAGCCAGACAGATTTTGAACACTATCAAGCGTAAGGAGCGGCTTATTGATGGTTGCGGCAGCTTTTTCGACAATTGCTTTTGCAAGCGGATGAGTAGAGTGATTTTCAATACTTGCAGCATACAAAAGAATTTCTTCCTCGGAATATCCTTGTTTAACGTGGATATCTGTTACTGTAGGCATTCCTTTTGTAAGTGTTCCAGTTTTATCAAAGGCAATAGCCTGCACTGCACCTAAAGTTTCTAAATGAATGCCGCCTTTAAATAATATTCCGTTTCGTGCTCCGTTAGATATAGCGGATAAAGTAGCTGGCATGATGCTTGCAACAAGGGCGCAAGGGGATGCGACCACAAGAAGAATCATTGCTCTGTAAAATGTTTCATTCCAGCTCCAGCCTAGTACGAAATGAGGCAGGAACATCATAATAACAACAATGCTCAAAACGACCTTAACATAAGTGCCCTCAAACTTTTCAATAAATGCTTGCGAAGGAGACTTTTCACTCTGCGCTGACTGAACTAGAGCGATAATCTTTTGAAAGAGTGTCTCATGTGCATTTTTCGTAATTTCTACTGTGATTGAGCCGCTTATATTCACTGTTCCCGCAAAAACCTCATCAGAGCTGTCTTTTGTAACAGGCAGTGATTCCCCCGTAATTGCCGCTTCATCAATAGAAGTTGTTCCAGATAATATTCTTCCATCAGCCGGCACTCTTTCACCTGGTTTAATCAATATTCTGTCATGGATGGAGAGTTCAGCGACAGGAATTAATTCTGTTGTACCGTCAGTATTTAATTTCCAGGCTTTTTCAGGCTGTAGATCCATCAATGCAGATATTTCTTTATGACTTTTATTCATCGTGTATGTTTCCAGTGCTCCGCTAACTGCAAAAATAAAGATAAGAATGGCACCCTCTGTCCAATAGCCAATTATCGCAGAACCAACTGCAGCAAAAACCATCAGCATTTCCACATTTAATTCCTTATTGGCAATGGTTTCTTCAATGCCTTCTTTTGCTTTAGCAAAACCGCCGATAATAAAGGCGAGCACATAGGAGATAACAGATAATGTTTGTTCCTCCTGATGGGCCATAAACCACCCAGTTAAAATGAGTAGACCGCTTATACCTGCCGCAATTAGTTCAAGATGCGGCATAATCTTTTCGGAAAATAGGGAAGGTGATTCAGAACCCTTATGTGCAAGTGGTTTCGTTTCCGTCAACATATTTATTCCTCCTTTAGTTTTATCATCTGTACATGAGAAAGATAATCAGCTTCATTACCCTTAAAAAACACGAAAGCTGCCACCTGTATAGGTGACAGCAAAATTTATGCAGGCTCTCATATAGAAAAATAGAGGTTCCTGCTGTTCGTTACTATTTAGTTATTCCTATCCTAACATAAAACGGAAGCACTTGGTATACTTTTGCCTTAATTTGGGACTGAATTTACTTCTTTCTGGATTTTCTGACTGCCAGAAATAAAGATGATTAAGCCTAGGATTAATAGCATTATGCTTATGACGATGAAATAGCTAAGATGATTCACATATTCTATAAATAGTCCGCCTAGATAAGGGCCTGTCAGACTGCCGATGCTAAATGCCATCCCGCACAAAAGATTTCCTGTCGGCAATAAACTCGACGGAACTAAATCAGTCATATAGCTGACACCCAAAGAGAAGGTAGAGCCTACTGCCATACCTGCGGCAAACAGACAGATAGCGAGACCAATAAAGGTATGTTCCACCATGCTTGCTGTCAGGAAGCAGGCAAAGCCGACAAAAAGGATTGTAACTAAAGTTCTTCTTCTGCCAAAACTATCACTTAAAATACCAAGGGGAAACTGAAACACAATCGCTCCTATCGCAAAGCAGGTTAATAAAATAGAGATTTCAGAAACCTCAAAATTTAGTCTGAGTCCGTAAACAGGAAAACTTGAATTTAGGCTTGATTCCAGAAAACCATATGCAAGCGGTGGAAGAAAAGCAGCCCAGGCATATTTTAAAGCAGCAGAAAAACGGGAAATCGTCTCTTTGAAGTTATTAGCTTCAGCTGTCTGCTCAGGGAAATCGTTCTTTAAGAACAAAGTGAAAATCCACGCTGTGAAACAAAGAGCAGATGAAAGCATAAAAGGAAATGCTTCATTTACTTTCACTAATGGTGTCATTAGTGGTCCTACGGCGAATCCAATTCCAAAGAAAACTCCATATAAGGAAATATTCCTGCCTCTGTTCTTTTCAGAGGATACAGTAGTGATCCATGTTTGTGTAGCGAAATGGAGAGAGTGGTCGCCAATGCCGATAAATAGACGCAGTAAAAACCAAAACCAGAATGTTTTCCATAGTGGAAACAAAGCCAAGGAAATAATGACGAGCAATCCGCCGAAAACGATAGCTGGTTTGTATCCGTATTTGCGAAGCGGGTATTCCATAAATGGTGAGATGAGCAGGATGCCGATATATAAGCCTATCGCATTTAATCCATTCATGCTGGAGGACAGGCCGTCATTTTCAAAGATGACAGCAATCAGCGGAAGCAGCATTCCTTGACTAAAGCCAGAGATGGAGACAATGCTGATTAAAATCGCAAATTTATTTTTAGTCATTATGTAAAATACTCCTTATGGTGGTAGAAAAAATTTAGTATCCCTAAATGATGGTAACTTAAAAAGGGAAGTATTGGCAACAAGAAAATTATCCCTATAATGAAGAAAAAGCTGCCGCAGAATTTGCGGCAGCTTTCTTATCTTATTACAGCTCTAAAACCTCTGCTTTAGAACTAGAATCAGCGAAATAGCGGATTTTTTGCGGCTTCAAGTGGAGCAGCACATAATTTGGATCATCTGGACCGCCCAGCCATTTGCTAAGCTTGTCACTCCAATATTTTTCTTTTTTCTCTTTAGAATCTTCAATTGTAGCTGTTGCCTCAATTTCACAGTAGGCACCAGAAAATCCAGCATCCTGAACACCAAGCAGTATATGGACATTAGGGTTTTGGCCGAGATCATCGACTTTATGTGTTTCCTTATTCGTTGCTGTATAAAGAGTCAATTCATCGTGAAAGAACAGCATAAACCGGCTGTACGGCTTATCGTCTTGTATGGTTGCCAATGTGCCTATTTTGTGATTATCGAGCAGTTCCAGTATTTTTGATTGTAATGCGTCATTCATTATAAAAAAACTCCTTTCCATTCTTAGTTAGTATGGGTGGTTTGTCTATATTTTATATACCCTATTATCTATTGAAAAAAGCTGATTTTGTTGGTATATTATGGAATGGTTTAGATAAAGCTGAAATATATTGGTCTGTAATGCGGATTATAAAGGAGTATTACAGCCTAAAAGAGGAGAAGTTTTTAAAAAATGTTTAGGAAATTTATAAACAGGGGAATGTTAATTGTTAAAAATAAAAGGAGTGGGGAAAATGGTGAATAAAATCTTTACCGTGGCAGTCCTCATCGGCGTTCCAATATCTATTATTGGTTCTTTGCTGCACTGGCCGAGTATTGTAATGTTTATCGTGTACTGTCTAACAATCATTGCCCTCTCTAGCTTTATGGGAAGAGCAACTGAAAGTTTAGCAATTGTCGCTGGACCGAGAATCGGCGGGCTGTTGAATGCCACGTTTGGAAACGCAGTCGAACTGATTATTGCAATTTTTGCTTTGAGAGAAGGACTGACAGAGGTTGTTTTAGCTTCCTTAACAGGATCCGTTCTTGGAAACCTGCTTCTTGTTGCAGGGCTGTCATTCTTTATTGGGGGCCTTAAGTACAAGGTCCAAACATATAATGTGTTTGATGCAAGACATAATTCTGGCTTGCTGATGTTTGCTGTTATCGTAGCCTTTGTTATTCCAGAGGTCTTCTCCGTATCAATGGATGACTCAGAAACCTTAACGTTAAGTGTGGGAATTTCCATTATCCTTATTTTGTTATATTTAGCAGCACTATTCTTTAAGCTTGTTACACACAGGGGAGTATACCAATCTGAGAACAAAGAAGGTACAGAAAGCAGCCATCATGAGGAGCCTGAGTGGACCGTGAAGCGCAGTGTCCTAATACTTGCACTTGCCACATTAGCGGTAGCCTATATCTCTGAAAATCTTGTACATACATTTGAGATTGTAGCTGAATCATTCGGATGGTCAGAGCTGTTTATCGGGATTATTATTGTCGCGATTGTCGGAAACGCGGCAGAGCATGCTTCGGCAGTGCTTATGGCGTATAAAAATAAGATGGACATCTCTGTTGAAATCGCAATCGGTTCAACCTTACAGGTTGCGATGTTTGTGGCACCGGTGCTTGTACTGCTGTCCCTTTTATTCCCGACAAACTTGTCCCTTGTTTTTAGCCTTCCAGAATTAGTATCCATGGCATCAGCTGTACTGCTCATGATTATTATATCGAATGACGGAGAAACAAACTGGTTTGAAGGAGCAACATTGCTTGCTGCCTACTTGATTATGGGAGTAGGATTCTACTTGTTGTAAGTTTTTTCGCCTAAATAAACAGAAAACCGTCCAGCTTTCTTTACAGCTGGACGGTTTTTTTTAGAAGGCATTCTCCTTTAAGTTTAAATGAAAAGATAAGTATATAATTGTGTGCTTATGTGTTCTGGGACAAAATCAAGTCGCTTCCATTAAGACCACCACCAATTCTTTTTAAGTAGACAATACTGTACATACTAAACTGATGCTTTGCCAAAAATGGTCTATCCTCCTTTTGTGATAAGCGATTTGATTAGCTGCCCTCCTTTTGTTTGATAAGCCTAGTATAATATAAATTTAGATAAATGTAAATATTCTGATAATTTATTTTTTACATTTTTGTACAAGTTTGCTGTGACGTGCGCATAAGTATAAAAGACGAGCATTAAAACGGGAGGGGAGTTAGGAGAATGGCGATGGTTTACCGCAGTCTTTTTTATGGTATCGGACTATTGATTTTGTCATTCGGCGCGACATTGACAATCAAGGCAAACTTAGGGGCAGGGCCATGGGATGCTTTAAATGTAGGCTTGTCAGCACTGTTAGGTTTGACAATTGGCAGCTGGATAGTTATTATCGGCATCTTGCTGATATTTGTCAATGCACTTCTATTGATGAGAAAACCTGAGCTGCTGTCATTATTCACCGTGTTCATTTTAGGTTTTTTCGTAGATTTTTGGATGGCGCATCTTACGAATGTCTTTAATTATTTTCTTTTCCTTAATCAGCTGCTTCTGCTTATTGCTGGACTCGCTATTATCGGCTTAGGGATTGCTACCTATTTGCAGGCAAGCTTTCCGCTGAATCCGATTGATGAGTTCATGGTCAGCCTGCAAGAGCGATTTGGACTTAATATCATGGCTTCCAAGCTGATCGGCGAGGTTTTGGCATTAGTATTTGCTTTTTTAGTCAACGGACCAATTGGGGTCGGAACAGTGATTATTGCTCTTGGAATCGGACCTGCCATTCAAGTGTTTCATCCGCTTTGCTGTGGAATAATGGACAAATTAGCGCTTAAATAAAGATATGCAAAAAATTGTTTTTGACAGGAAGCATAATCTAGGCGAACTCCGAAAAAAATAACAGTAAATATTACTGTTATGTTTGAAAGGAGTTCTTTAATTTGTTGAAACGAATTGGTATTATTCTACTAGCTTTTCTAATGATGCTGCCTAATATTGCGCCAGCATTTGCAGAAAAACCGAAAGACAAGCAAGATATGCCAAAATCAAAACTGGTTGCCATTCCGAATTCAGCTATGAACATCACAAAGGAAAACACATATCCGAATCCTTCGCAGGACTTGCCGAAGCTGCAGCCGAGTGAGCTGACACAGACGCTTATTGATTCTTCAAGGGTGAAAATTGAAAATCCTGACTTAATTCGCATGCTGAATGAGACAACGGTCAACAGCACACCATTTGCGATAGGATATAAGGCGATTGTCTATTTGGGTCAATGGCCATTAAATTATGAATCAACAGAAACAGCCCCTAACTGGGAGTATCAAAAGATAAACACAAACTTTTATGACAACAGAGGCGGAAAAGCGCCATATCAAATACACTATGTGCAAGAGTCTCAGAAAATCATCAGAGGCGGCCTGACTGCAAAAATTCCGAATGCAGAGGAAGTCAAAAAAATGATGATGCTCAAAGCAATGCAGAACTCCGGGCTGCCGCTTGCTTTTGAAACAGTGATAGGAACTGGCACGAAAAAAGACCAGATTTATAATATTCCTGCCAAAAGATTAGGCTATTTATATGGATACGCACCTGCTGTGAATGAAAAAGGAAAGGTCACATATGGAGAAGTGTATTTAATGCTGAAGGGCGGAAAGAAATCAATTGTCGTTAAAAATGTAACGTCCCAAGGTATTGGTGCATGGATTCCAGTTCAAGATCATGTTTCCTTCGGATTTGTGGCTAGCGAAAAGCCGAAATAAAAAAAGTGAGCAGCATTAGTTCAGACTAATTAGCTGCTCACTTTTTTAACGTTGAATTAATGCTACTTTTTTCGAGAAATCAATATCTCGGTAATAGCTGTTTTTAACAAGCACATTTGGACCTAAACATTGCACACTTGGGCAGTGGCAGTTAAGGGAAGAGGCTAAATCTGTTGCCAGCCATTTTTGGAATATATCTTCCAGGTTATCTGTTTGAATATTACCTAATGGTGGTGTATCCCCAAAGTCTGTAACGATAACATCTCCTGAGAAGATATTAACATTCAGACGGGAACGGCCGTCAGGATCGTTGCGGACAGTAACATTTTTACTTGCATACAGGCGTTTCAGCAGCTCTTGATCTTCTTTTGTACTGCTGCATGGATAAAATGGCAGTGTTCCAAACAGCATCCAGACATTTTCATCTCTTATGTCTAGCAAGTGATGGATGCTTTGACGCATTTCCTCCAGTGTTAATGTTTCCATCGTTGAAGCGAAATCAGATGGATACATTGGATGTATTTCATGGCGTTGACATTTCATCTCATCAACAATTTGACGGTGAATATGCTCTAAGTAAGGAAGTGTCTGTTTATTCAGCATCGTTTCTGCAGAAACGACCACACCTGCTTCCACTAATGCCCTGCTGTTAGTAATGATATTTTTGAAAAGTTTGCCTCTTTGTTCGTAAGACGGCTTTCTTGCCATCATCGCAAAGCCTCGTTCAGCAAACTCCTCTTCCGTACCCCAGTTATGAGATATATGCAAAACATCTAAATATGGAATGATTGGTTCATATCTGTCAAGACCTAGTGTCAGATTGGAGTTAATCTGTGTCTTTACACCTCTGCTATGGGCATATTTGAACAGCGGAACAACATAGTTTTCGACAGATCTGCGGCTCATCATCGGCTCACCGCCTGTGATGCTCATAGAGCGGAGATGAGGAATCTCATCAAGTCTCTTTAAAAGCAGATCAATCGGCAATGCATTCGGGTCTTTCGGCTGAAGGGTGTAGCCGACAGCACAATGCTCACAGCGCATATTACATAATGTTGTTGTCGTAAATTCTATATTGGAGAGTGTCAGCCCTCCATGCTGAGTTATATCCATATAAGCTTCCCAAGGATCATTCTTAGGGTTTACAATCGGATTTTTTTGAGAAATCATGATATTGCTCCTTTAAAAAAATTGCGAAAAAAAGCGCCCGCTTGTTTAAGTATTCATTAGACGGGAAAAGACAAGTAATGATAATAAAAAGGGAGATGATCTTATGTCTAATGAAAACAAGGGAAACAGTAAACTATTGGCTGGAATCGTCATTGGAAGTGTCATTGGGACAACATTATCCCTCATGGACCGTACAACAAGGACAAATGCTAAGGTGAAAGTGCAGCAGTGGAAGGAATCAACCAACCAGCTTGTGCATGAGCTGAGAGAAAACCCTAGTCAGGTAAAGCAAGATACTAGTGAAAAACTGCATTATTTAAGTGATACAATGCGAGAGGTTATGAATGACAGCCAAACAATGTTTCAGCATATTCAAAACACAATCAATGCAAGGACACAAGATTTAAAAGAAATAGCAGGCGATTTCAAGCAGCTTTACTTTCAATCGAAACGCCAATATCAGTCTATCCAACATAAATTGCAACAGACAAAAGAACAGATTGGCATGAACGGAAACTCATCCAGTGACAATCAGCTGTTGCCAGTAGTCGCACAGGACCACTCCCTGATGGAAAGGGAAAAGGCTACCCTATAATTATGTGAGCAGACGCACGTATAGTATAGTTTAACATAAAAAAAGTCACCTATAATGCCTATAGGTGACTTTTTTTAGAAAGGAAAGAGAAGCACAGGTGTAAAATCAGCGGAATTGAGCAAACATATAGAATAGAGGAAAAAGATTGCCGGAAGCTAATATTTTCGGTACGATGGATATGAGAGTGAAAGGAGAGATTTTTGTTGGGCAGTTCGATTACAGACAAAAATGAACAAGTTGATTTTTTAAAAACGAGATTAAATATGTTTCTTGATGTATTGGATGCGATTGATCCAGAAGAAGCGGAGCTTGAGGATATTGACCGCTTGATTGAAATGATTGACGATATTGAATCGAAATGCAATGAATTTAAACATAGAGACATTTAATTAGCGAAGAGCTCCAGTTGGGGCTTTTTTTGTTAGTATTTATGTAAACGATTTCATTACACTGTTCACAAACTCCGATGTAAGAGTATAATTTAAGAGAAAGATCGTTAAAAGGGTTGAGGGGGAGAAAATTAGTGAATATCAAGAATTTAAAAACAAGCATTTATCAGTTGATTGAAGAAACATCCACAAATCTTCCAAAAGATGTCCGCCGGGCTATTAAAAAGGCAGCGCTAAGGGAAAACGCAGGAACAAGATCGGCAATGAGCCTTGATACAATTCAAGCCAATATAGGCATGGCAGATATGGAAGTATCGCCCATTTGCCAGGATACCGGTCTGCCTACCTTTAAAATTAAGACACCAGTCGGTACAAATCAGCTTGAAATAAAAGCTGTAATCTATGAGTGCATGGAATTGGCGACACAAAGGGGGAAGCTTCGCCCGAATTCTGTTAATTCACTGACAGGAGATAACAGCGGCAACAACCTAGGAGCAGGAACGCCTGTTATTAAGTTTGAACAATGGGAAAAAGACTACATAGACATTGGCCTTATTCTTAAAGGTGGAGGCTGTGAAAACAAGAATATCCAGTACAGCCTGCCTTGTGAGCTTGATGGTCTTGGCCGAGCTGGCAGAGACTTGGACGGTATCCGTAAATGCATCCTCCATTCTGTTTACCAGGCCCAAGGGCAAGGCTGCAGTGCAGGCTTTATCGGTGTCGGCATCGGCGGCGACCGCTCAAGCGGCTATGATCTGGCTAAGGAGCAGCTTTTCCGTTCCGTAGATGATATCAATGAAAACGCAGAGCTTGCAGCCTTAGAAGAGTATATTTTGGAAAATGCTAATAAGCTTGGAATCGGTACGATGGGGTTTGGCGGTGAAACAACCTTGCTTGGCTGCAAGATTGGTGTGATGAACCGTATTCCAGCAAGTTTCTTTGTCTCTGTCGCTTATAACTGCTGGGCATTCCGCCGCTTAGGAATTAAGATTGACGCCATATCAGGCAGTATACTTGCGTGGAAATATGATGATGGAGAGAAAATAAACTTTGCAGGCAAACAAGAAGCTGATTCACAAGAAGAGGATAAAGTTATTAAGCTGACAGCACCAATAACAGAAGCAAAAATCCGTTCCTTAAAGGTCGGCGATGTAGTTGAAATCAGCGGAATGATGTATACAGGCAGAGATGCAATCCATAAATATTTGAGCACAAACGATTCACCAATTGATTTAAATGGACAAATTATCTATCATTGCGGTCCGGTTATGCTTAAAAGTGAAGATGATGTATGGCATGTAAAGGCAGCAGGACCAACAACGAGTATTCGTGAAGAGCCGTATCAAGGCGATATTATGAAAAAATTCGGCATCCGAGCTGTTATGGGTAAAGGCGGAATGGGTCCCAAAACCTTAAAAGCATTAGGCGAGCATGGCGGTGTTTATTTAAATGCAATCGGCGGAGCTGCTCAATATTACGCTGACTGCATTAAGTCTGTTCAAGGTGTTGATCTGATGCAATTCGGCATACCGGAAGCAATGTGGCATCTTCAAGTCGAGAATTTCCGTGCCGTTGTAACAATGGATTCACACGGCAATTCCTTGCACGAGGATATAGAGAAGTCATCATTGGAAAAACTTTCTCAGTTCAAGGAAGCTGTCTATAGTTGATTGTTTAATTTACCAATCATACTCCCTCTGTCACAACAAATAATAAGCTTAGATAGCTTATAAAGGAGGGAGAAAGGTGAAGCAGTTTAAACTAATATGTGCTTTTTTTGCATTATTTATGCTAGTACAGCATCCTGTGCTGGCGAACGTTTCCAACCAGCCTCAGCATTGGGGCTTCAAAAAATCAAGCAATGAGCAGCCAGCAGAAGCAGGGCAGCCGCTTGATCAACTTCTCCAGAAATATGGAGCATTTTATAAGGACAGCCCCGATGAGAAGGTATTGTACTTAACTTTTGATAATGGCTATGAAAATGGCTATACAGGGAAAATCCTTGATGTGCTGAAAAAAGAAAAGGTACCAGCAACCTTCTTCGTAACAGGACATTACTTACAAAGCGCCACAGATTTGGTGAAACGAATGGCTGATGAAGGGCATATTATCGGGAATCACTCGTACCATCATCCTGATTTCACACAAGTATCTGATTCTAGACTAAAAGAGGAACTGGATAAGGTGGCGAAAGAAACAGAAGAGATTACAGGCAAAAAAGGGATGAAATACTTACGGCCTCCCCGCGGTGTATTTAGTGAACGTACTTTGAAGCTTGCTAAAGATCTCGGCTATACACAAGTGTTCTGGTCTTTAGCGTTTGTTGACTGGAAAACCGATCAGCAAAAGGGCTGGCAATACAGCTACGACAATATGATGAAGCAGGCGCATCCTGGCTGCATAATGCTTTTGCATACTGTATCAAAAGATAATGCAGATGCGTTAGAAGCTGCGATTAAAGACTTAAAGAAAAGAGGCTATACTTTTAAAAGCCTTGATGACTTTATGGAAAAGCAGCAAAAAGCTAAAGAGAAAAGTCCGAATTAAATCGGGCTTTTTTCTTTTTTTGTAAAGATTAGTTAATGCATAGAACTTCCACATATATCCATGCTATAATGAGTGGAAAACAGAACAGGTGATTCTATTGCATATTCTTCCAGTTGCAGGACCATATAATTTTGATCTTGTGTTAAGCCGATTAGCGTTAGATCCGTTGCAGCAAATAGATTTTCAGGAGAGGTCTGTTAAAGTTCCGCTTGTTATTGGTCAAAAGCAAATGGTTACAACTGTAAAAGCGATTGGCACAACAGAGAAGCCAGCATTCCAAATAGAAGGCTATACGGACGAATTTGAAGAGAGTGTTATTCGAGAGCTGACGCGGATTTTTCAATGGGAAAGCTCTCTTATCGAGGTGCATGAACATTTCCAGCACACACAATTACACGAGCTGTTTAACAGCCATTTCGGAACACCGCTTGTCCTTGATTTCCATCCATATAACTGTCTTGTGAAGTGCGTTATCCATCAGCAGCTTAATTTAAAGTTTGCCCATATATTGACAGAAAGATTTGTGAAAACATATGGATTTGAAAAAGACGGAGCATGGTTTTACCCGGAACCAGAACGTGTTGCCAGCCTTACAGTGGCAAACTTAAGAGAGCTGCAATTCAGTACAAGAAAAGCTGAATACATCATTGATATTTCGAAGGAGATTGCTTTAGGAAGACTGAATATAGAGAGTCTGCATGATAAAACAGAGGAAGAAATTATGAAAGAACTGATAGTGTACAGAGGAATTGGGCAATGGACAATTCAAAATGTGCTTCTGTTTGGGCTAGGAAGGAAAAATCTGTTCCCGATTGCAGATATCGGCATCCAAAATGCCTTAAAAAAGCTGCTTGGCTTAAAGGCCAAGCCGACAAAAGAGCAAATGGAGGCAATGATTCCGGCTTGGGAGCCATATTTAAGCTATGCTTCTTTATATTTATGGCGAAGTATTGAATGATTTCATGAAACCAAGGGATAAGCCTTTACGTCTATAAAATTAGACAAACATGATTATGCTAACACATGTATTGTGCAATTCGGGAATATATTATATAAAGGAAGAGAAAAAAATCTTGTGAAAAATGGAGACATTTATGAACTATGGAGGAAAAGCGCTTTTTAATGGCGTAAAGTTTCATTCAAAAAATGTTAGTGTTAAATCAATCCGAAAAGATGGCAAGATTACGACAACCCACCAAATAAAGGGGAGGGAAGAAGAGGATATAGATGACTTTGATATCGATAAATATTTAAAAAGAGTGCCGATAGTCAGAGGTATGTGGTTTTTCATCACATCATTCCTTGATACATGGAAGTCGTTTTTGTCTATATTAGCTTTTGGGTTTACGTTTCTTTTTGTCATGTCCAAAGGAAGCTGGTCAATCGGAGGTTTAAGTGCAGCAGAGATCGAAACAGCAGTTATACTACTTATAATTTTATACTTACTGATCTACAAGCTCACACCGCTCGGAAAGTACCATGCTGCCGAACATATGGCAGCCAACTGTTTTAATAGAAGAGAAGACCTTACATTAAAAAATGTGCAAAGCCAGTCCCGCATCAGCGAAGACTGCCATTTGAATCTTGTCATTTTTATTGCGCTCTTCAGTGTAACGGTTTGGCTTATTCCCTATTCTAATCAAATCGACGGTATTGTTGTGCTTTTCGTTGTACTGGCACTTGCATATGAGCTGTACATCATCCGAAACAAGCATGTGAAGAAGCTGTTGAGACCGATTTATTTTATCGGATATGGTCTGCAGTACCTTCTTTTCACAACGAAACCTGCCGCAGAACATCTTGAAACAGCTATTCAGTCACTAAAGAAAATGGCTGCACTCCAAGAAAGCATGGACAAAGAGGAAGCCGCTAAGAAGGGAACTGAAATAGTGTTTCATCCAGCTAAATAAAAATGAAAACAGCTCAAATGAGCTGTTTTTTTATTGAAGATGCTTGCCTTCATATTCATTGTTGCTGTTATCATACGTATTAATAAAGATTGCTTCTTTATGTCTATATATAAATTCATAGTTTAAACCCTTTTCATCTTTAAATACGACAGTGACGTAATAATGACCTGATTTTTCATCATACCACGGTTCTATTTTTTTGATGTTTTCCTCAAGTTCTCCGTTAGCCTCTAAATATTGCAACACAGCTGTTTCAGACTTTTTTTCCATCCAAGAAAATCCGTATAATTCTCCATATAGGTAGACCGAAAATCCGATTATTACAAGCGAAACTAAAAAAACAAATAAATTTTTAGCCAATATTACAACACCTCCATTTTAGTGTAATTTTACTCTTTTATTGTTAGATTGTCTATTTAATGGTAAAAAAACCTAAAGAAAAAGGTGTTTTCTTGATAATTCATTCGTATAAGTTCCTTGTTTTATTCGTAAATATGTACGAACAATTATAATTGATATATTGACACGTACGTATATGTGTAATACGATAATCAAAGTTATGAAAGTGTTTACATAATAGAGCTAAAGCAAGAGGGGATAAGCTTTCGTAGCAATAATAGAGAAACCGTATTGGCTTAAATGGACAAGTATAAATGCTACTCAACAAAGCTGACACGGCAGGGAGGAATTCACAATGAAAAGGAATGGATCTCGAAGGTTTTTGATGTTTTTCTTGGCAGTTGTTCTCGTAATTCCGCAGTTTTTTCTTTTAAGCACAAATTCAGCAGTAGTTAAGGCTGCCACAGAGCCGGTCTTTAAAAGGGCTTCTGTTCATGACCCTTCTGTTATTGAGGCAGATGGGGAGTTTTATGTTTTCGGTTCTCATCTTGCCTCTGCAAAAACGAAGGATTTTATGCAATGGGAGCAAGTCTCCTCCACTGTGTCTGCAGAAAATCCTCTGTTTGAGAATGTTTTAGAAGAGCTGAAGGAAACATTTGATTGGGCAGAGTCCGATACACTCTGGGCGGCAGATGTTATCCAGCTTGAGGATGGAAAATATTATATGTACTATAATGCCTGTAAAGGTGATTCTCCCCGTTCAGCACTTGGTGTTGCCGTTTCTGATAGTGTAGATGGACCATACAAGGATCTTGGCATTATCTTGAAATCAGGCATGTGGGATGAGGAAAGCGAGGACGGCACGATTTATGATGCGACAAAGCATCCGAATGCTGTTGATCCTGATGTGTTTTTCGATAAAAACGGCAAGCTTTGGATGGTGTATGGCTCCTATTCCGGCGGGATTTTCATCCTTGAAATGGACCCGGTAACAGGCAAGCAGCTTCCAGGCCAAGGCTATGGGAAAAAGCTTCTTGGCGGCAATCACAGCAGAATTGAAGGCGCCTATATTCAATACAGCAAGGAAACAGATTATTACTATATGTACTTGTCGTTTGGAGGATTGGATTCGACTGGCGGCTACAACATGAGGGTCGTCCGTTCAAAAACTCCAGATGGTCCGTATTATGACGCGGCAGGCAATGATATGACGAATGTAAAGGCAGATCCGACATTGCCATTATTCGACGACAAATCAATTGAACCGTATGGCGTTAAGCTGATGGGCAGCTACCTGTTCAAACGAGAGATTGGGGAAAGCGGAACAGGAATTGGCACAGGCTATGTCTCACCAGGACATAACTCTGTTTATTACGATGAAAGCACAGATGAACAATATTTAATTTTCCATACCCGTTTTCCTGAAAGAGGAGAGCAGCATGAACTTCGTGTTCACAAAATGTATATGAACGACGAGGCTTGGCCTGTTGTGTCTCCATATGAATATGCTGGTGAAAGCCTGCAGGATGTAGCTGCAGCGGATATATCCGGCGACTATAAGTTTATTAACCATGGCAAAGATATTTCAGCAGACATTAAACAGTCTGTTTTAATAAGTTTGAACAATGATGGAAGCATTACCGGTCAGGTTTCAGGTACGTGGAAGGAACAAGGTTCTAATAAAGCAGAGCTGACGATTGACGGTAAGGTATACAATGGCGTGTTTGTCAGCCAGTGGGACCCAACTTCGAAATCGAATGTAATGACATTTACAGCTACATCAGATGAAGGTGTATCTGTCTGGGGCAGCAAAGCGGAAAGTAAATCAGATGAAGAAATAGTCGAGGCAGTGAAAGCTGGTCTTGATTTAGGTGATACAACAGCGGTTATCAGCAACTTGAAGCTTGTAACAGAAGGGCTGCGCGGTGCGGTTATTAGCTGGAGCTCCTCCAATGAAGAGGTTGTCACAAGTGAAGGAAAAGTCACAAGACCGACTAATGGAGAGGCTGTTAAAGTGACATTGACGGCAACAATCACAAAAGGGGAAGCTACGGCTAGTAAAGCCTTTGAGATTACGGTCTTGCCAGAGGAACAAGGCAAACTTGCTGCACACTATGCGTTTGAAGGCGATTTAAAGGACAGCACAGGCACGCAAGCAGACGGACAGCCAACAGGAAATCTCATTTCTAACACAGGTGGTACAATTTCTTACACAGAAGGTAAAACTGGCCAAGGTGCAATTTTTGACGGTGCATCAGGCGTACTATTGCCAAAGGGACTGATTTCCAGCAATAAATACAGCGTATCCTTCTGGCTGAACCCTGAGCAGCTTACTAATTATACGTCTGCGTTTTTTGGAGCCAAAACAGATGCAAACTGGATTAGTTTTGTACCGAAAGGCAATGATGCTGTCAGCAATAACAGCATGATCTGGTCGAATAGCGACGGTTGGTATGATGCAGATGCAGGCACACAAATTCCCGTCAATGAATGGTCTCATATTGCCTTTACTGTTGATAACGGACAAATCAATATTTATATCAATGGCGAAAAAGCATTCAGCGGCACAGAATTCTTTAATGTTTTCACAGACAAAAATGCCCTGTTCGCTCTAGGTGTGAATTATTGGGACACCCCATTCAAAGGGCTGATGGATGAAGTGCTTGTGTATGATTCTGTTGCTTTGACAGAAGATGCGGTTAAGGACTATTACACTACTGGAACAATTCCAGTAGTTGCGGAACCAGAAACACCAGCTCCAGATGATGAAGAAGAAATAGACAAGCCGGATGAGAACGGCACGCCAAGTCCAGAAGATGGAACAGATAAACCGGACGATAACGGCAGTCAAGAAAGTGGCGGCAATGACACGAATGATAACGAAGAAGGAAGCAGTAATACGACGGAAGATGGTGAGAAGGACAGTGTGAAAGGGGAAGGACATGGACTGCCTAATACGGCAACAAATTCCTTCAATTATTTACTGGCAGGTATTGCCATGATTGTGATTGGTGCATGTGCGTTTCTTTTTAAAAAGAAAAGGGCTAGAATAGAATAAGAAAAAAATCCCTCAAAGAATTCATTTTGAGGGATTTTTATTTGCAGGATAACTAGATTATCGAATAAAGAAGTATTAGTATAAAGGTTGCAGATTAGACTGATTATAATGAATAAAAAATAGAACCTAATTACAGGAGCAAAAGAATGAATGATATTAAACAAACAAGCACGGTAAAAATAAAGCTAGGACAAACCTTCCCACTGACAATTAAGCGGCTCGGAATTAACGGAGAAGGTGTCGGTTATTTTAAACGGCAGGTCGTTTTTGTCCCAGGCGCCCTTCCAGGGGAAGAGGTTGTTGTTGAGACAACAAAAGTTATGCCGAAGTTCTCAGAGGCAAAGGTCAAAAAAATCCGCAAAGCATCACCATTCCGTGTACAGGCACCTTGTCCTTTTTATGAACAATGCGGCGGCTGCCAGCTTCAGCATTTGGCTTATGATCAGCAGCTTCGCGAAAAACGCGATATTGTTATTCAATCACTTGAAAGACATACTAAGCTGAAAATTGAAAATCTCGAAATCCGTCCGACAATCGGTATGGAAGACCCATGGAATTACCGTAACAAAAGCCAATTCCAAATCGGCCAGCAAAAAAACGGCAAAGTGATCGCAGGGCTTTACGGTATTGATTCCCATCGCCTTGTGCCAATCCAAAACTGTATGGTTCAGCACCCGCTCACTAACAAAGTGTCAGAAGAAGTCCGCAACATCTTAGAAGAGCTACAGGTGCCAATCTATAATGAACGGACCCAAAAAGGCATCGTCCGTACCATTGTAACAAGAGCAGGCTTCCAATCAGGAGAAGTACAGGTCGTCTTAATCACGACCCAAAAAGAAGTGCCGCGCAAAAAGCAAATTATGGCGGAAATTCAAAAACGTCTGCCTGAAGTGAAGTCACTCGTGCAAAACATTAATGGCAACAAAACATCCTTAATATTTGGCGAGAAAACGATTCATCTAAGAGGAGAGGAAGTTATCCAGGAAACACTCGGTGACTTGAACTTTGAGCTGTCAGCCCGCGCCTTCTTCCAGCTGAATCCAGTGCAAACAGTCAAGCTGTACGACGAAGTTAAAAAAGCAGCCAGACTGACAGGCAAAGAGAAGATTGCTGACGCCTATTGCGGAGTCGGAACAATCGGCTTATGGCTTGCAGACGGTGCCAGCGAAGTCCGCGGCATGGATACAATCGAAGCAGCCGTTCTCGATGCCCAAAAAAATGCCGATAGACACGGCATCAAAAACGCCACATACGTAACCGGCACAGCTGAGCACTGGCTTCCAAAATGGGTCGAAGAAGGCTGGCGCCCAGACGTAGTAGTAGTCGATCCGCCAAGAACCGGCTGTGACCGTAAGCTGCTTGACGCCATCAAAAAGGTCAAGCCGAAAAAGTTTATTTACGTATCCTGCAACCCATCAACATTGGCGAAGGATATTGATTATTTGAGCAAGGATTATAAGGTAGAGTATTTGCAGCCTGTGGACATGTTCCCGCACACAGCGCACGTTGAATGTGTGGCACAGCTCGTATTAAAATAACAATCACATAAAGCAAATCAGACCCTGCTTTCGTAAAATAATTTGCGATTGTAGGGTTTATTTTAAGTATTGTTTCACTAACAAAATGCCTAATTAACCATGTATTTAATTAAACAGAGTAATAATACAGACTTTTTCACTTTTGTGTGAAAAAGTCTGTATTAAATTATTTTAGTATTCCTCCTATACTGAAATCAGTGATAGAAAGTGCTTTCAAAACACAAATGTGGAGGAGGAATTACTAATGAGTGATACATGGTTAAATTTAAAAGGAAAAGTTGCGATCGTAACAGGCGGTGCCTCTGGTATTGGTTTGGAAATTACGAAGGGACTTTTAAATAATGGAGTTAAAGTTGTAGTTGCAGATTTAAATGGAGAAGAAGGAGCTAGAGAAGATGGTTCTTATTTTCTAAAATGTGATGTGACAAATAAAGAAAGTGTTGATAAAACTGTTTCTAAAACAGTTGAAATGTTTGGCACTGTAGATATCTTAGTAAATAATGCTGGTGTTAACTTGCCAAGATTGTTAGTGGATGATAAAGGGGAAAGACCGGAGTATGAATTGAGCGAGGGTGATTTTGACTTTATGGTAGCAGTAAATCAAAAAGGTCCTTATCTTTTTGCTCAAGCTGCTGCTAAGGAAATGTTAAAGGAAAAGAAAGGTGTCATTATTAACGTTTCGTCTGAAGCTGGTCAAGAAGGTTCTGCTGGGCAAAGCTGTTACTCTGCTACAAAAGGTGCCGTTATTTCTTTCACTCGTGCATGGGCAAAGGAACTTGGAAAGTTTAATATCCGAGTTGTTGGTATTGCTCCCGGTATCATTGAAACAACAGGTTTAAGAACAGATGCTTATAATGAAGCGTTAGCATACACTCGCGGCGTTACTGTAGATGGATTATCCACAGATTACAGCAAATCCATTCCTCTTGGAAGAGAAGGCAAACTAACAGAGATTGGCGATTTGGTAACCTATTTAGCTTCCGATCGTTCCAGCTATATCACGGGTACAACATTGAATATTTCAGGAGGAAAATCTAGAGGTTAACAGTGAAGTCAGAATGCCTTTAATGATTGTTTAAAACGAGGTTGACTGTCATTCACTTTAAGTTTTTCTAACCTGCTGTTTTGGCATTCATTTAGCAAAGAGGTGGTAGAATGTCTGACTTTACATTAGAGGATAAAGTAATTCAGATTATAGAATTATCGCAACAAAGAGACTATAGCTCTTTAGAGTTTTTAGCAGAAGCTTTAGGAGTAGGAACTAGATCTGTCCGAAACTATATCAAGAAGGTAAATGAGGAATTAGAGGGCATTGCATGTCTTGATAACAAAAGAGGCAAAGGCTTCTGGTTATCCATACAAGATCAATCTAGCTTTGACCTTCTAATGAATCACATCAGCTCTAAAAAAAATTTAATGGATTCATCGAAGCGCCGTATAGCTTATATCATTGAAAGGCTTATTAATAATGAGGTCATAATCACTTTAGATGAGCTGGCTTACGAGATGAATATAAGCCGAACCACACTCGTAAATGAATTGAAAAAAGCTTCTGTATCGTTGGAAGCCTATAATCTTAAAATTCATGGTAAACCAAATACAGGAATTAGCTTAGATGGTGTCGAGCTGGATATTCGCTTTTTTATCATCAATAATGTCTTTGAAATGATTTACAGGTCCTATCCATTAGATCAAGACATCGAAGAAGAAATAACAACAATTGCTGCCCGCCACGATTTCGAATCTAGTACACAAAAGCGATTGATGGAATTTGTAATAGTAATGCTCGATCGACTGTTGAAAAATCAACCATTAAAAAAAGTAAAGGACAGTCATTTAAAGCTCAAGCATACGCATGATTATCAAATCGGTTTAGAGATTGCCGCCGTCATTGAAAAATGTCTTCCAATCACAATCCCGGAAAGTGAGATAATTTTCATTACTATTCCAATCGCGGGGAGAAGGACGCCAACAAATAATCGCTCAATAGAAAATATTGCAATACCAGGTGAGATTAAGAGATTACTAGAGTTAATTGTCGAAAATATTGGCTTCAAAAAAGATATTATCGAAGAAAATGAATCATTCTTTATCGATTTGCAATATCATTTAACATTTATGATTAACCGATTAATGTTTGGTTTGCGAATAGAAAATCCGATGTTAATGGATGTCAAAGAAAAGTATCCAGTAGCTTTTCAAATGGCAAAGATTGCAGGGGACATCATTAACAAGGAATATGATTTAGATGTTTCAGATGATGAACTCGGTTACATCGCTTTCTATTTTGGGGTGTTCATTTCGCAGAGTGAAGTGAAGGTTAAAAGCATTAGAAAAGCAGCAGTTATCTGTGGAACAGGAAGAGGAACAGCTAAGCTAGTCTCCAATCAGCTGCAGCGCATCCTCAATAAAGAGACAGAATTAAAACTTTTCTCAGAAACAGAGGTAACAAAAGAACTTCTAAATGAGTTTGATATTATCTTTTCTACAGTAAAACTTTCTATTCAAACTAGCAAACCGGTTATTTTGATAAATGAAATCTTTGATGAACAAGCTATTTCTCGAAAAATAGACGAAGTAGCATATATGCAAGCGTTTAGGATAAAGGCTGATTCTAATTCGCATTCATCCATTTTAAATCATTTAATAAGCAAAGAAAGCTTCTTCCTTTTAAATAGTAAGGTTGATTATCATGATAACTTATACACGATGGTGGATGAACTGGTTAAGACCGGACACTTGGATCATGAGTTCATAAATCGACTTAAGGAAAGAGAGAAAAAAGGATCAATGGTATTTGATCGTTACATTGCAATACCACATACCTTTAATTATCAATCTGATCAAATTAAGCTGGCACTAGGAGTTTTCCCCGATACAGTAATCTCTGATGGAAAAGATATAAAACTTATTTTCTTATTAGGCATTCCAGAACAACAATCTGAAATGACCGAACATCAGCTAGTGAGTGTTTATGATGAAATTATTCGAATAGCAAATGACGAAAAGGTGATAAACCAGCTAGCTAGTGCAGCAAATTATGAGGATGTATCAGAATGTTTAAAAAAGATTAGTAAGTTTAGTTAATCGTTATGCAATATTTTGTAAGCGTTTATCTTTGCAGCTGGAGAATTTAATGAAAAGGGGTAAGGAAATGTTTTTAGGATTTATTATATTGATTGGTATTGCATGGCTGTTACAAAGTATTTTTGGTTTTCTACAAATTAAACATTTCAATAGGAAGTATAGTGAATTAAGGCGCTTAGGCCGTGTAGCTATTGGCAAAAAAACCGGTATGTTCAGAGCAGGAACGGTTGTTATGTTCGCCATTGATAAGCGAAATAACATTATAAAAGCCGCTAAAATGCAAGGAGTTACGGTTTTTTCCCGAGTGCGAGAACTAAAAGGGTTTGAAGGGAAAAATCTATTGAAAATTTCAGATGGAGATTATAAAGGTATAAACAAATTAACAAAGTATGCAATAGAAGATGCTTTAAAAAGCTACGATGTTATTTCTAAAGGCGGAGAGTTAAGAGTTAAAAAAGGCTGGATTGATTATCTAATTCCTAAAAAAAGCTGACAGAAAAGGAGAGATTAGTATATGGATATCTTAATTAAAGGCGCAGAGAAATTTATGGACTTGTTCCGGCATGGGGGCGAGACATTTATAGGAATGGTAACAGATATTGTTCCTTTGTTAATCATGCTGCTGGTTGCGATGAATGCACTTGTCCGTTTGGTAGGGGAAGAAAGGGTGGAGAAGCTGGCAAGAAAGTCTGCGAAAAACCCATTTACCCGCTATTTTATCTTACCGATCATCGGTACATTTATTTTAGCTAATCCAATGACATTATCATTAGGCAAGTTCTTGCCTGAAAAATATAAGCCAAGCTATTACGCAGCTGCTTCCTATTCATGCCACACTCATAACGGGTTATTCCCGCATGTTAACCCAGGAGAATTATTTGTTTTCTTAGGTGTTGCAGCAGGGATTACGGCACTAGGTTTTGATACTGCAGAATTAGCTCTTCGTTATTTCCTAGTTGGGATTGTAACGAACTTCTTGCGAGGCTGGATCACAGATTATATGACAGCCTATGTAGCTAAACAACAAAATGTAAAATTAAAAGATACTGTTAAACTATAATAAATGGTGGTGAAGGAAAATGAAAACATATCAAGCTATTAAAATATCAAAAGGTTCAGGCGGATTTGGCGGACCATTAGTCATTACACCAACAGAAGAAAAAAATAAGGTTGTGTATATTACAGGTGGCGAAAAACCTGATATTGCAGATAAAATTGCTGAATTAACTGGTTGTGAATTAGTGAATGGTTTTAAAACAAGTGTTCCTGAAACAGAAATGGCATGTGTCATTATTGATTGCGGCGGAACATTGCGTTGTGGTTTATACCCGCAAAAACGCATACCAACAATTAATATAATGCCTACAGGTCAAAGTGGTCCATTGGCGAAACATATTACGGAAGACATCTATGTGTCAGGTGTAAAAAAAGATAATATCCAGCTTGCAGACGGGGAAGTGCTGCAAAACACAGCGAATACTCCTGCTGAGAAAACGGAAGAAAAAGAATATAAATATGATTCCAGCAAAAAAATTAGTGAGCAACAGAAACCAAAAGGTTTAATGGCAAGAGTTGGCATGGGAATGGGGAATATCACAAGTGTTTTCTATCAAGCAGGCCGAGATGCAATTGATACCGTAATTAAAACGATCCTTCCATTTATGGCCTTTGTTGCCATGCTAATTGGAATTATCTTAGAAACAGGCATTGGCGATCTTTTTGCAAGTATTTTATCACCATTTATCGGTAATGTTTGGGGATTGATGGCGATAGCACTTGTTTGTTCCTTCCCGCTGTTATCACCATTTTTAGGACCTGGTGCTGTTATTGCTCAAGTAGTAGGAACGCTAATTGGTGTAGAAATCGGTAAAGGCAATATTCCACCACACTTAGCACTTCCTGCATTATTTGCAATCAATTCACAAGCTGCAGCCGACTTTGTTCCCGTAGGGTTAGGATTAGCTGAGGCAGAGCCTGAGACAGTGGAAGTCGGAGTGCCGGCTGTGCTGTATGGCAGGTTTTTGACAGGAGCGCCAACCGTTTTTATCGCTTGGCTTGCTAGTTTTGGACTTTATGAATAACCATTTAACAACACAGTTTGAATAGCACAAAAAATTTTAGAGTAAAAGGAGTAAAAAACCATGCAAAAGAAATATGAAACAGTCATTAATAAAATAGGTCCTTCAGTATCCGCATTTCTTGGCGACAAAATGTTGATTCTTTTTGGAGAAAATGCACCAGCAGAACTTGCTGATTATTGCTTATCCATTACGGTAAATAATATTGACAATGAAATAAAAGCAGGAGATACACTTCAACTAGGGGATAAAAACTATACAATTACATCGGTCGGAGATGCTGTGGAAAAAAACCTGACAGCCCTAGGACATATCACTCTCAAATTTGATGGATCGGAGAATCCAGAATTACCAGGAACGCTATATTTAGAAGACAGTGAAATAGCTGATGTGAAGCAAGGCGACATCATCCGAATATATTAATTATTTTTTGTCAGTAAAGTTTATAGCTTAACATTTCTAGGTAATCAGATAAATGGTCGTCGGAAGTTAAGCTATTTTATTTTTTCCTAAAGGGAGTGGAAATATGAAACTATTCATTGATTCTGCAGACATAAACAAAATTAAAATGCTTACTGAATACTATTCTATTGACGGCGTAACCACAAACCCAAGTATTATCGTTAAAGAAGGCAAACCTTTTTTACCTTTACTAAAAGAAATCCAAAGCAGTCTAGGCGTAGAGAAGGAACTTTTTGTGCAAACAATTGCTGACAAGGCAGAAAACATAGTGGAAGAAGCAAAGTACATTCAGAAGTCATTACAAGGGAATATAGTAATCAAGATACCTGTGACAAGCGAAGGCTTAAAAGCAATTAAATTGTTGAGCGGCATTGGAATTCGGACATTAGCAACAACAGTTTATACTCCCTTAAATGCATACTTAGCTGCCAAAGCAGGTGCAAACTATGTAGCTCCATATGTGAACCGAATTGATAACTTGACAGGCAACGGTATCCAAGTTGTCAAAGATATAGTAGAAATATTCGTAAAATCTAATTTTAATTGTGAAGTATTAGCAGCAAGTTTTAAAAATACCCAACAAGTACTAGAGGTTTGCCTAGCAGGAGCACATGGGGTTACAGCTTCTCCAGACATTATTGAAGCATTTCTTAAAGTTCCATCTATTAAAGAGAATGTAGAAACATTCAGTAGAGAATGGTATGAATTATACGGAAATAAAAGCCTTTTGGATTAAGTGGAGAGAAGGGGAAGCAGATGATAAAAGCGATTGTTTTTGATTTTGACGGATTAACGATTGATACAGAATACGCTTTATATGAAAGTTTTTGTGATATTTTAGAAATGGAACCAGGAAAACTGCCAATAAGTGAATATGCTGTCCATATTGGCACTGATTCTAGCAGCCTTTATAATTTTATCCTAAGCCAATCGAATGGGCTTTTAACAAGAGACGAAATCATCGAAAAATCAGCTGTTTTACATAAAGCAAAATTGAGTAAGCCTTTTGCACGAGATGGAATCGAGGATTATTTGAAAGCAGCTAAAGAGCTAGGGTTAAAGATTGGCTTGGCATCAAGCTCTTATAGGGATTGGGTTGAACATTTTTTAAAGGAGTTGAACATCCTTCATTATTTTGATGTTATTCAAACAAGAGATGATGTCAAAAAAGTGAAGCCAGATCCAGAGCTTTATAAAAATACAATCAAGCTTTTAGGAGTTAATCCGCAAGAAGCAATAGCATTTGAAGATTCAGCTAATGGTTCTAAAGCTGCACTTGCAGCCGGTCTAAACTGTGTAGTAGTTCCAAATAAAATTACAGAGCATCTTCCATTCGAGAATTATCATTTGAAATTAGCGAGTATGGCAGATAGATCACTGCAAGAAGTGATAGAGAGTATGGAGAAATCTGTTAACTTGCTAGAGAAGTAAAAAGACGACACTTTCAGTTAAGATAAGATAATGTTTTTACAATTAATAATGATAAAAAAATAGACCAACACCTGTAAAAGCTTTGCAGGGGTTGTGTCTATTTTTTTTTTCCAAAAGTGAAGTTTAAGTGAATTATAATTCCATGTAATTAAAATAATAGCCAGCTCCACAAAAACGAGGAACTGACTATTTCTCTATTTAAATCACAAAGCCCCCATACCACCATCAACCCGATACTGCACACCTGTAATAAACGCACTTTCATCCGAAGCAAGGAATAGAACGAGATTGGAGATATCCTCGGATTCTCCGTATCTTCCTAATGGAATAGATTTTTCCATGTCTGCTTTCGCTGCTTCAGCTTGTCCTGGTGCGAAGCCTTCTTCTAATGAGCGCATCATTCTTGTGTTCACTGGGGACGGGTGAACGGAATTGACACGTACTTTGTATGGAGCAACTTCTACTGCAGTGGCTTTTGTTAGGCCGACGACTGCGTGTTTAGATGCGATATAAGGTGTTACGTTCGGGCTGCCGCTTAGTCCGGCTACAGAAGAAGTATTGATAACACTTCCGCTTCCTTGTTCCTTCATGACGGTTAACACATGTTTTAGTCCTAAGAATACGCCGCGAACGTTAACGGCAAGAACTTTGTCTAAGTCTTCTACTTTTTGTTCTGTGATTGGAGCTACTTTACCTTCGATTCCTGCGTTGTTAAAGAAGACATCTATTCTGCCGAACTTCTCGACAGTTTTCTTTACATAGTTTTTCACATCTTCCTCTTGGGATACGTCTGCTTGTATAACGATAACTTCTCCGAAGGCTTCTAATTCTGCTTTTGCCTGATTAAGAGGTTCTTGAAATAAATCTACTAGAACTACTTTGGCACCTTCCTCTAAAAAACGTTTTGCTGTTACTTTCCCAATTCCGCCTGCTCCTCCAGTAATAAGGGCTACTTTGTTCGCTAATCTTGACAAAATGATAACCTCCTCTAAAAAATAGCGCTTACAATTCGCTGCGCTAAATATTGTGACAATTGTGTGAATAATAAACCTCTATTTATTATAGGCTAACATGGCGCAAGATTTCTAATGAAAAGCCTTATTTCAATAGTGTTTAAAGGCTTTTTCGGCGTTGGAAATTTTTATTAGGTTAACGGTATGAAAGTAGTTGTCATAAAATCGTCGAATTTTTAAGTCTTTTCTACCTAATGAAGCAGATATAATGGAACTATAAAAGATGCATTTCCACTACTTCTTTATAAGGTTTTGTATTTAGGGGGGAATATTCAATATAGTTTTGAAAAACTTATAGTTTAAGTGTAACAACTATATATGTGATTTATTTCACAATCATATCGATTTTCTAGTCCTTATCTTGGAGGGGAAGACAATGAAAAAGAAATTAGTCATGATTGGAAACGGCATGGCAGGAGTCCGAACTGTTGAAGAAATACTAAAGAGAAATACTGATAGCTTTGATATTACCATTATTGGAGATGAACCTTATCCAAACTATAATCGCATTATGCTTTCAAATGTTTTGCAAGGAAAGACGACGGTCGATGATATTTACATTAATGACTGGAGCTGGTATGAGGAAAATCACATTCACTTAATAACGGGAGAAAAGGTTATTAAGATTGATAGAAATAAAAAAGAACTAGTCACAGATAAAAACCAACTCATTAACTATGATGAGCTAATTATTGCTACAGGATCGAGTGCCTTTATCCTGCCTATTCCCGGAAGTGAATTAGAAGGAGTTATCGGATTTAGGACGATTGAAGATACAGAAAAAATGCTGGAAACAGCTCAAAACTATAAAAAGGCTGTTGTTATTGGCGGTGGCTTATTGGGATTAGAAGCGGCAAGAGGGTTAATTGACCGTGGCATGGATGTCCATGTTGTTCATTTATTGCCGACCTTAATGGAGCAGCAGCTGGATGCAGCAGCAGCGGATCTCTTAAGAAAAGATTTGGAAGCACAAGGTATGAAGTTTTTGATGGAAAAACAAACAGCTGAAATTTATGGAGAGAACCGTGTGCAAGGCTTAACGTTCACAGATGGATCATCTGTTGAATGTGATCTTGTTGTGATGGCTGTCGGGATTCGTCCGAATATTGCAATTGCTAAAGAAGCTGACTTAGAAGTGAACCGCGGAATTATTGTTAATGATTATATGGTAACATCTGATCCTTCTATCTATGCAGTCGGAGAATGTGCGGAACATAACGGGATAGCATATGGATTAGTTGCACCTCTTTATGAGCAAGGTACTGTCTTAGCTGATTATATAACAGGGAGACAGAGTGAGGGCTATCAAGGAAGTGTGCTTTCTACTCAGCTGAAAGTAGCCGGCTGTGACTTATTTTCAGGTGGAAAGATCCATGAAGATGAAAATACGCAAGCAATTATTGTTCATGACCAATTTGCAGGATTATACAAAAAAATCTTAGTAACAGAGAATAAAATCGTGGGGATTGTTCTTTACGGAGACGCTTCAGACGGCAATCGCCTGTTTAATATGCTGAAAAAACAGGCAGACATCAGTGAATACACAAGCTCGTCTGTTTTGAGTAAAGCGGGTCAGGAAAGAGAAGAAGATTTAGTTGCAAGCATGAGTGCGGAAGATACAGTGTGCGGCTGTAACGGGGTAACAAAAGGAACAATCGTCCAATCCATTCTAGAGCAAGGACTAAGCACATTTGAAGAAGTGAAAGGCTGTACAAAAGCAGGCGGGTCTTGCGGCAAATGTAAACCAATGGTAGAGAGTATTTTAGCACATACCCTTGGAGACGGTTTTGATGCATCTTTGCAAAAGACAGGAATGTGCAGCTGTACAGCATTAACTCGTGACGAAGTAGTCGCACAAATAAAAGAGAAGCAGCTGAAATCACCGAAGGAAGTGCGAATGGTTCTTGAGTTTGCAAGTGAAGAAGGATGTTCTAAATGTCGTCCAGCTTTGAATTACTATATGCGCATGCTGTTCCCGGAAGAATACGAGGATGATAAAGCATCAAGATTCGTGAATGAAAAGATGGAAGGAAATATTCAAAAAGATGGTACATTTTCTGTTGTCCCTCGGATGTATGGCGGAACAACGACGGCAGACGAATTAATTAAACTGGGCGAAGCAGCGAAAAAGTATAATGTTCCGTTAGTGAAAATTACAGGTGCAAGCCGCATCGGACTGTACGGAGTGAAAAAAGAGGATGTACCACATGTATGGGAAGACTTAGGAATGCGTTCTGGCTATGCTTATTCTAAATCACTTCGAAACGTCAAATCCTGTGTCGGTTCAACATTCTGTCGTTTTGGGACTAAGGACTCTTTAGGGCTTGGCATTAAACTTGAACAAGCGATAGAGATGGTGGATACGCCGCATAAAATGAAGATGGGAGTTACTGGCTGTCCGCGTAACTGTGCTGAAGTGCTGACAAAAGACTTTGGGGTTGTTTGTGTAGAAAATGGCTATCAGCTGTATTTCGGCGGAAATGGAGGCACCGAAGTTCGAGAGTGTGACAGCTTAACTACTGTTAAAACAGAAGAAGAGGTTATAACATTTGCAAAAGCATATGTACAATATTACCGGGAAAATGCGAATTACGGAGAAAGAACAGCTCCATGGGTAGAGCGCACAGGCGCTGATAAGGTGAAGGAAACACTATTAAATGAAGAGAATGTTAAACAGTTTGTAAGCCGTTTTGAAAAGGCGCGATTAACATATAAAGAGGCTTGGTCTTCCATATTGAGTGATGAAACGAAACGAGAAATGTATGAAGTAATTAAAGGATAATCGTTAAGGATAAAAATGGAGGGGGAAGTAAAAATGACAGCAACAAAAGAATGGACGAAAATTATGAAAAAAGCGGATCTGCCAGTTCAAATCGGTAAAGAAGTGCATCTGAAAGGAAAATCAATTGCTTTATTTCATCTTTCTAATGGTGAAGTAAGAGCGATAGAGAACCGCTGCCCACATCAAAACGGCCCTTTGGCAGAGGGGATTGTGTCTGGAGAGTATGTTTTCTGCCCGCTGCATGATTGGAAGATTTCTTTAGTTACAGGGCTCGTGCAAAAACCAGACGAGGGCTGTGTAGAAGTATATGAAACATTAATAAAAGACGACGAAATTTATGTAATGGTGTAAAAAATGAAAACAAACAAGGGGTATGTAGCATTTGTGGGAGCAGGACCTGGAGATATTGGCTTGATTACTGCAAAGGGGATGGAGTGCTTACGGAAAGCGGATGTTGTTTTGTACGACCGTCTCGCCAATCCGCGGCTTTTACGCTTCACAAAGAATGACTGTGTTTTCATATACTGCGGAAAGCTGCCAAATCATCATATTATGCGGCAAGAAAAGATTAATGAAACATTAGTAAGGGAGTCATTAAAGGGAAAATATGTAGTCCGGTTAAAAGGCGGTGATCCTTCTGTTTTTGGCAGAGTCGGCGAAGAAGCAGAAGCAATTGCCAAATACAATATACCGTTTGAGATAGTGCCTGGAATAACAGCAAGCATTGCCGCGAGCATCTATGCAGGCATTCCAGTAACACACCGCGATTACAGCAATAGTTTTACGATTAGAACAGGGCATAGATGCAAGAAAAATGAAGGTTTAACATCCTTACCTAAGCAGGAAGCGGCAGGAGAAACACTAGCGTACTATATGGGGGTACAAGGCTTGCCGGACATCTGCGAGCAGTTACTATTAGAAGGCTATGCTAGTAATACAAAGGCAGCTGTTATTGAATGGGGGACTTTAGGAAAACAGAGGGTGGTAGAAGGCACGTTAAAGACAATTGTTGAAAAGGTAACGGAAGCAAATGTGAAAAACCCTGCTTTAACGATAGTTGGTGATGTGGTCAAGCTGCGGTCAAGCATTGCTTGGTTTGAGAAAAAACCTTTTTATCAACGAAAGCTGCTGATTGCAGGTGACCAAGAAGAAAGCATCCTTGAAAGGCATTTTACAATCAACGGAGCAGAAGCTTATGCATTTCCTGCTTTACTAACAATCCCTCATTCCTTTTCAAATGAAGAATTGCAAATAGTGATGGAAGCTGAAAGATTAATTTTTGCTTCTCCGGAAGGAATAGATATCTTATTCTCCCAGCTATTTAAGGCTGGGTATGATATAAGGAATCTTCCGCGGCGGATTGAACATCTGTCTGAAAAAGTCCGTGAAGAGCTACAAAAAAGAGGAGTGCACAGTAATAAGGCATCCTTTGATAGAAGCAAAGCGGTTTTAATTGGTGACATGCAGGCATTAACTGAAAATACATTTTCGAATAATTTGCTCGTAATACCAAGTCATCATGTGGATATCGATACTAGATTTGATGAGATAAATGAACGATTATTGACAGAAGATGCTTGGGAAACAGTTGTTTTTTCGAATAAACGCTCAATCGATCTCTTTCTGCAAGAATGGAATTATTATACTAAAAGAGATCCTAAGGAATTGTCTTTTGCTGCAATAGGTCAATCAGTAAAAAAATATGCATTACAAATGGGATTCAGGCGTGTAGATGAGAAGGTCCAGCAAGAATTAGATAAAAAAGAATGGATGCGTGATCACGAATGGACGCAATTGTATACATTGGACATGGCAGCATTAAGCCTATAGGAAACAAACAGTTTACAACGTTTGTTGAAGAAGTAAAAAAAGAAGTGAATATACAGGTTCAAGAAGTTGCCTTTTTAGAGCTTGTTTCACCATCAATTTCTGAAACAATGAAAAAGGTAATTACAGGCGGAGCAAAAGATATCTTAGTAGTTCCTGTTTTGCTGTTTGCGGCAACTCATTTTAAGAGAGATATTCCAGAAGAGCTAGCTAAAATGAAAGTGATATTTCCAGAGGTAAACTTCTATGTTTCTAGACCATTTGATGTTCATCCCAAAATGATAGACTTAGTCATAAAACGAATTCAAGAAAAACGAATCGACAATGAAGGAAGTATTCTAATTGTCGGCAGAGGCAGCAGTGATCCTGAACCAATTCTGAAGCTGTTGGAAATGAGCCATCATATTTACCGCAGATTAGATGCACCTGTCTATACTGCCTTTTTAACTGCTGGTAAGCCGGACTTTGTTAATGAGTTGAATAAACTTCAGCAAGAGTACAGCAAAATTTATATTGTCCCATATCTATTATTTACAGGTATGCTGTTAAAAAGAATGGAAAGTGCTGTTGCGAACAGCCGCCAAGAGGTCATTCTTTGTGATCCGCTGCAATACGATTCACGCCTGAAGCAGGTGCTGTTAGAAAGGATGCAAGAGCAAATAATGGCTGAACGGGGAAATGAAGCAAGATGAGGAGTGTTTAACATGAAAGATGTAATTACAGCTTTTAGTAACACTGCATTAATGAAGACAAATGCACTTAATGCAAACAAAAGTAAGTATATAGTAGGCTCAATGCTTGCTGGTTTTTTCGTTGGATTAGGGATAATTCTTATTTTTACAATTGGCGGTATGCTGGCTCCAGCTGAGTTTGCTGGTACAAAAATTATCATGGGAGTCTCCTTTGGTATTGCTTTGAGCTTAGTGATTATGGCAGGCGCAGATCTTTTTACTGGCAATAATATGGTGATGACAATTGGGATGCTGGAAAATAAAGTGACCTGGAAAGACACGGGAAAAGTATGGGGATTCAGCTATATCGGCAACTTTATCGGCTCTATCCTTGTGGCATTATTATTCAGTTATTCTGGTTTAGCTATTGGCGGTGTAGCTGATTTTGTAACAAGTGGAGCAGCAGCAAAGATGAATGCTCCTTTTATGGAATTGCTTATCCGCGGCATTCTTTGTAATATATTAGTTTGTTTAGCTGTATGGTGCTCCGTCAAGCTCAAGGATGAAACGGCTAAATTAATTATGATATTTTGGTGTCTCTTTGCATTTATCACTTCTGGCTTTGAACATAGCATTGCAAATATGACGTTGCTATCTATTGCGTTAATCATCCCGCATCCTGAGACAGTCTCTTTTGAGGGGATGTTTGCTAATTTGCTGCCAGTAACACTTGGCAATATTATCGGAGGCGCTGTTTTTGTAGGTGCTGCGTATTGGTATAATATTTCAGAAAAGACACAAGCGGTTGTTAAGTCTTTTAAGAAGGAAGCATAATATAATATTATGTGAATTTATTCACAAAAAATAGGAAGAGGGCAAGTTATCCAATTATAACTTGCCCCTCTTCCTATTTTTTAGCGCCTGCATCTATAAGAATATCTTTTATCTCCGTAAAACCTAGCTCCTTTGCATGTTGAAGGGGAGTAACCCCATTCGAGTCAGGGATGTTAACATCTGCTCCATGCTTTATTAATAATTGAATTGTTTCCTGTTGATTTTCCCCGCCATCACTAAGCACAATTGCTTCTAGCATAGCTGTCCAGCCAAGATTATTAACATGGTTAACATCTATATCCGTGTTGTCGAGAAGCTCTTTAATAACATCCACATAGCCGTGCTCAGATGCAGGAATTAATGCTGTTCCGCCAAATCTATTTACCAGCTTTGGATCTGCTCCAGCATTTATAGTCAGCTTAACAATTTCTAAATATCCTTCTGCCCCAGCATACAAGAAAGGGTTATTTTTCATATTATCTTGAATATTAACATCAGCACCATTTTCAATCAGAAGCTTTACTGTTTCAGGATCATTGTTGTAAGTAGCAACCATTGCTGCAGTCCGGCCCTCTTGATCGACACTGTTAATATCGATTCCCTTTTCTATGAAACTCGTAATTTCAGATATATTGCCAGTCTCCACTGCTTGAAAAAACTGCTCTTTTTCTTGATTACTCATCGGTTCTTCTGAGTCAGCCTCCTTATGTTTCATCATTGTTTCTTCTGAGTTGTTCTCTTTGTCTTGGTTAGCCGTTTTCTGTTGTTCTGGAGCTGCTTGACAACCAACCAAAATGATTGTGGCTAAAAATAAGATTAATAGAGTTCGCAAAAAGAATTTTCCCTCCTTTATCCTTTGTCGGTATTAGCGGGAAAGAGACCCTGATAGCAATGTTCCTTTATAAAAGACTGCTTCTCTAGTTGCCCGTCTTGCCACTGCTTCAGCACTGCATGATGCTTTAACAAGATTCATATCAGCATCATCTCCAACAATTGGCCAAACTTGTTTGCCTTGCTTATTTAACGGTGTTTTTCCCCCAGTCGCAAACCGCAGTGACTGTGATAAAGACCATTCATCCACATAGCCGTAAAGCTCTGCGAGACGGCCAACCTTTTCTAAATGATCGCCGTTGCCAAACGGGGACCAATGGTCAGTAAGGCTGTCTGTGCCTAGTAATACTGGAACACCTTTCTCTGTTAATAATGGAATAGGCATGATTAATTTACCAATAGGGACTGTTGTAGTCACTGCGATTCCAAGATGAGCAAAGCGCTCGGCCAGTTCAGCAGCTTTTATATCAGGAACACCGGCAAATCCAAAGGCGTGGCTGACGGTTACTTTGTTGTGCAAACCTGCTTGCTCCGTTAAATCAGCCAATCGATTCATTGTAAACAACCCTAAATGGTCTCTGTCATGGATATGGATATCCACCTCTGAATTAGTATCAACGGCCATCTCTATAATCGTATTCAACGATTTTTCTATATTCCCGTCGACTGAATGTGGATCCACTCCGCCAACATGTGTAGCACCGTTTGTTAGTGCTTCTTTGACAAGACTCGCTACACCAGAATGAAGCAAACCATGCTGAGGGAAAGCAACAATCTCATGTGAAATCTTTCCCGAGAAGGAAGCAAGAGCTTCTAGTGAAGCTTCTAAATTTTTCAGTCCGATGACAGGATCAATGTTAACATGGGTGCGGACATGGGTTGAACCGAACCCAATCAGTAAATCTAAGATTTTCATTGCTCTTTCTTTGGCAGTCGGCAGCAGTTGAGGCAGCAGTTCTTTTTCCTCTGCAAAGCGATCAAAGATGTTTTTTGCTGGTGTAACAGCTTTCCATGGACCGCCATAATAAGTTTTATCAATGTGAATATGCATTTCTTTAAATGTTGGCAGCATTAGAGATTTTCTTGCATCATACTTGATAACATCATCACTAATGAATGTTGACTCAGGAACAATCTCAGCAAATTTTCCGTTTTCAATGAGAATATGGAAAATGGATGTGTTTGTGCCAGTAACTATATCGTCTTTAAATTGATATCCTGTTTCTAAACGGACATTTTTCAGCCAATAAGAAGAATGTGTCATCTATGAATCATCCTTTCGTAAATCCACCTGCTACTAATTTTCCTTTATACAGAACTGCTGGGCGGTTTGATCTTCTGGCAATTGCTTCAGCAGAGCAGCTTGCTTCTGTAAAGACAATGCTTGCCTCATCGCCGATTTTCGGCCAAACCTGCTGTCCATTTTTGTTCAATGGTGTAATTCCGCCTGTTATAAAACCAAGAGTTTCTGCAAGCTTTTGTTCTGTTGATCTGCCGGAAAGCTGGGCTAATGTGCTGGCTCTCTCTAAAATATCTCCATTGCCAAAGGGCGACCATGAGTCAAAAATATTGTCACAAGCAACTGCAACTTGAACTCCTTTATCATGAAGAAAGCTGACGGGGGGGGATGGTTCTGCCAATTGGTACACTAGTAATAATGGAAATGCCAAGTTCTGCAAGCATCTGTGCCATTTCATCAGCTTCCCCTTTACCCATGTCTCCTAATGCAAAAGCATGGCTGATGGCCACTCGTCCATGCCAGCCGGCCTCTTCTGTCAGTTTTGCCAGCCTTCTAATTGTCGCTAACCCAAGCTGACCAGGATCATGTAAATGCAAATCAATACCTACATTTTCTTCCACAGCAATATCCATCATCTGCTGTAAGGATTTTTCCATATTTCCATCAACATTGGCAGGGTCAACACCACCCACTAAGCCTGCTCCATTGCGGACAGCATCTCTTACTAAATCTGCGCAGTTATTCAATAGCAAGCCATGCTGTGGAAAAGCAACAATCTCGTAAGATAATTTCCCTTCATATTCTGCAAGTGCTTCCTGAACCTCAAAGAAGTTTTTTAGGCCTGCTTCTTGATAGATATCCACATGTGTGCGAATATGTGTAGAACCAGCTTGTAGCAGAACTTCAATAAGTGCTTGAGCCCTTTCTTTTGTTGTCGTTGGAAGGGTGGGCAACACGTTTTTTTCAAGTTCAAACCGTTCAAAAATGCTTGAAACAGGTGTAACTGCACGCCATTTATCTCCAAGTAATGTCTTGTCTAAATGAACATGCTTTTCAACAAAGGAGGGTAAAGCTAATAAATTATGAACATCTTTTTTTGGTAAATGATCGTCCAGCAACGTATCAGCAGAGATGATGTTGGCGATTTTGCCATTTTCGACAAACAGGTGGCAGTTTTCCGTTATTGTGCCAATAATCGCCCCATGTTCATAGCGATAACCTTTTTCTAAACATACATTTGTTAGCCAGTAGGATGAAGACATTGTGTCACCACTTTCTTTGTGATAATTAGTTAAGGAGAAATAAGTTATACATAGTTGTTTACAGTAATCATAACGAACTAAAAATGCATATTCAAGCAAAAAAACTTAAATAAAATGCAATATTTTGCAAATTGACTTAAAAAAACTTATAATAAAAGAACGAGGTGAAATAATGTTACAAGATGAAAGACTCGAAGCAATTGTCCAATATTTACATGTAAATGAGAGAGTTGATATAGAAACAATCTGTGAAATGAATCATGTATCTAAAGATACAGCACGAAGAGATTTAATACTGCTAGAAGAAGCAAAAAAAGTAATTAGAATCAGAGGCGGAGCAAAAAGAGCACAATTATCCAACGAGGTTTATAATTTCGATGAGCGTGCAGAAATGGCACTAAAAGCAAAAAATGAGATTGGCAAACTAGCAGCCACATTGATTCGTGATGGAGACCATCTTATTTTGGACGCATCAACAACAGTACTCGCTTTAACAAAATACTTAACAAGCCAGAACCATAATATTGTAACGAACTCAATGGATGTGGCCAATGAATTATTAGTAAGAGAAAACATCCGCATTAACCTGTTAGGCGGAACTCTGTCAAAGAATCACCGTGCTATATACGGATCACGGGCAATGAAAGATATTCAAGACTATAAAGTGAACAAATGCTTTATCGGAACTTGCGGTATATCTGAAACTGGTCTGTCTACATCTATTGAAGAGGAAGGTCTTCTTAACCGTGAAATGGTAAAGTGTGCTGATACAGTTATTGTCCTTGTAGACTCTACGAAGTTTAATAAAACCTTTTTTCAAAAAGTATGCGGCTTAGAAGACATCGACATAGTCATTACGGAAAAAGAAATACCGAAAAATATGCTTGAACTGCTAGAAAAGCATAATATCCAAGTAATCGCTGCTCCTGACGAGCTCGGAAGGTAAAAAAAACGAAAACTTTTTAAATTCCAGTTGTTTTCCATTTTAGTACATTATACGATGTGTTCAGACATCGATGTACTTTAATTGGAAAGGGATATGAAATGAAACTTAGAATCGAAAACATGCCGTCTTGCCTAGTAGCCTATATGAGACAAATTGGTCCGTATGGACGTAGAAACGAACAATTAATGAAGAAGTTCAAAGGCTGGCTGAAGGCTAATAACTTACTGAATCAGAAATCTAGCATTCTCGGTATTGCCCAAGACAATCCACTGTTAACTGCACCACAAGATTGCCGATACGACACATGCTTAATTGTCCCACAAGGGTTTGTAACAGATAGGGAGGAAGTCAAAACTGGGCATATGAGTGGAGGGAAGTACGCAGTCTTTAAAATTGCCCACACTGCAGAAGCTGTTCAAAAGGCTTGGGTTGAATTTCCTTTAGTATTAGATGAACAAGGGTTAAAGCATGATGAAACGAGGCCTGTGTTGGAGAGGTACATCCTTGAGCTTGTTGAGGAGCATTATTGTGAGTTGTGTGTTCCGATTCGGTGAGGGTGGCAGAAGCATATAATCCTCCCGTAATTATTGTTTATCTCTGGAGTCTATTAAAGGGATAACGGGATTACCCCAATAAATCATTTATTGGGGTTTTAAAATTGCCCTTTCAACTAATAATAGAGGATGAAAAACTTTTCAAGACTCTGCATTTTGAATAGGAAAAATTATAAGAAATACGGAATTAATAATAGCAGTCTCATTTTTAATATACCTAGGAGGAAACCATGGGAAGATTAGTACATTTCGAGATTCATGTAAGTGATATGGAACGGGCAAAGAAGTTTTATGGAGAGGTCTTCGGCTGGACGTTTCAGGATTGGACGGGATATGCAGGAATGCCTTACTTTGGGGCAGTAACAGGGACAGAGGAAGAGCCGGGAATAAATGGAGCACTAGTGCAGCGGCAAGGTTCAGATCCTGAAGGAAATCAAGCTTTAAACGGCTTTGCCTGTACGATGGGAGTAGGAGATTATAATCATACTGAAGCAATCATTCTCGAAAATGGCGGCGCGGTTGCTTTGCCGAAATACGCCCTGCCTGGAATGGCTTGGCAAGGCTATTATAAGGATACAGAGGGGAATATTTTTGGGATTCATCAGCCAGATGAAAATGCAAAATAAAAATTGCTGCTCCAATAAGGCGGATAGAGGTAACTTTATTTGCTTTATGGGGTTTTTTATTGGTGTGAATTTTTGAGCTTTATTAATGGGTTGCTGCTTTTCAAAAATGGGACTAGCAGCTCGGGATTCGATGGTGAATTTAGGTAGTGGATATTACTAAGTGGCAGGACAAGTAATTTTTAACATTTAGTCAGAATAGCTAAGCTTAAAAAATATGTAATAAAAAAAGGCAACGAACTAGCCGTTGCCTTCATCTGTTGCCTATCTGCTCCCAACCTCATCTGTCACCTTTAACACCACATTATCACGCGATGCAGCACCGAGTCGGTCGAAGCTGCCGTATTTCTCTCTCACCAATAATAGGACAGCTCCTCCAAGAATGCTCGGAATCGCAAAAGCCATAAAGGCGCTTTTCGGTTCGAGATTTGTTGCCAGCAGCAGGCCGATAACGGTCGGGGCAAGAATGGAGCCAATCCGGCCGAATCCTACTGTTATGCCGACTCCTGTGGAGCGGATTTCCTTCGGATAAAACTCAGAAATATACGGGTTTGCCAGGTTTTGGGTTCCGCCTGTGCAAGCTCCTCCTAGTGCGATTAATACGTACAGCAGGATTACATTTGATGTCAGGCTTAATGCAACGAAGCAGACTGCGCCGATCAGCAGCATGGATACTAACACGTTGCGATGGCCGATTTTGTCAACGAGATAGCCGCCAAGCAATGAGCCGATAATTTGGCCGACACTTAACACAAGTGTGAAGGAAAGGGCGGATGTTAAGCCATAGCCGGATTCCTGCATGATTTTTGGCAGCCATGTGTTTAGGCCTGATACCATTAAGAGACTGCAGACTACGAAAATCCAGAAAGCGAATGTGCTGATTGCACGGCCGTTTGAGAACAGCTTTTTGATTGGTGCGCCGCTTTCGGCTTCTTTTCCTGTTGTACTTACATAGTTATCTGTTGATTGATAATTGCCGTTTGGGTCTACTTGATTCAAGATGTTTGCTACTTTGTCATTTTGCTTGCGCAATAAGTAGTACGATACTGATTCAGGGAATTTCTTCATGAAAATTGGCAATGTGAATAATGGCAGAATGCCAAGCCAATATAATATTCTCCAGCCGAAGTCCTCCAGCAAGTACATGCCCAGCAGCGATGCTAAGATTCCTCCGACAGAATAACCGCAGTACATTGTTGCAACAATTAATGCTCTATTTTTCTTAGGGGAATAGTCGGTCATCATAGCGATAACATTTGGCATCAGTCCGCCCATTCCGATTGATGCGATGAATCTCATGATTGTAAAGATAGTAACCGAAGGTGCCAATCCAGAACCAAGTGTAAATACACTGAACAGGAACATACAGATTGCCAGCACCTTTTTCCGGCCGATAATATCAGCTACAGGACCGAGAATGAAGGAACCGAGCATCATTCCGACAAGGGTATAGCTCCCGACAGCTCCTGCTTCGACAGGTGTCAGGTTAAAATCCTCCATCATTAATGGCAGGCCAACACCGTACATGGCTATATCAAAACCATCAAATGCAATTGCGTATACACACCATAAATATACTAATAAATGAAAGCGATTGAACTTGCTTGCCGCAATTACATCAGACGGGTTGATGCTGCGTGTTTTAAGCGTAGTTGATTTTGTTGTCATTCTTTGTTCTCCTTGTTATGTAAGATTGTGCTTGTATAATAGCATGTTAAAGCAAGTATAGAGTAACTGTTAATTTAGATAAGTGGATATAGCGAAAAGCTATAGCGAAGCAATGGATTTTACATAGTCTGGATATGGTAAGGCTTTCAATTTACCCCTAACAAAACGGGTATTTTTGCTAGGTACTCCTTTCTGGTTATAAACCTGTTTTTCTAGTACTATATTATTAAGTAGATAGCTAAATGAAAAGATTTGAGGTACTTTACCGTATGAATAAGGAGTTTACAATTAATGCCGAGGTTTGTTTCTCTAAAGAGGAGCAAAAGGCGTCTCTATATTTTCAGGAGCTTTATGGGCAGGTTGCAAAAAAGGCTTTTATTCCTATCCTCACTAATGATATTCAACAATGGAAGCATAATCATATTCACCATCCTTCTCTTTTCTCCTTTTTTTCAAGAAGCAAGGGCAAACAATCACCGTCAGGATATCAGCCCTATATTCAGTGGCTTAAGCACACAGGCAAGCTTGATAATTATCTCGATCGGAGCATTTCCTACCTCTATATGAGGGACTTGGGCAAATCTTTAGAATCACAGGCAACGCTTAGAGGCATAAGACGCTCTGTTGAAAGTTTAAAAAAGCATCTTACTGGCAGTAATGAGAAAAAAATCGGGGTATTCAGCATGGCTGGCTTATACCGGTTTGCGGAAAAGGAAGGAATAGAACCGACAATGATTTGGCTTATGGCTAAGCTTGAGTCCGTCTCCATTCATATTCCAGAGGGAATGGATGCAGCAAATGCACAGCGCAAGCTCATCAAAATTATTGCTGGTGTTATCATGCATGTTCTTGACGATTTGCCTGAAGATACTGCTCAGGCTGTCCGCTCCCAAAGACTTGGAGAAGCAATTAGGCTTGGTTACTCTTATGGCTTAACTTATCCGTTTATTGATGACCTTTTCGATGCGAAGATATTGTCGCCAGATGAGGAAAGACGATATGCAGGTTTAATCCGTACGGCACTGACAACAGGCAGTGTGCCTGAATTAGGTGACTGGTCTGGTGCCAATGCAGAATTGATTGCTTATGTTCATACTGAACTGCGGGAAGCATTTGAATATATTAAGACCAATCAGCGTGAAGAAACGATTCAGCCATTTTTAGAGCAGGCATATGTGTTTTTCCATTCACAGGAGATTGATCGTGACAAGGACCTTTCCAACAGCGAATATACAAATGAAGAGTTGTTTATTCCAGTCATCTTAAAATCTGCGTCTTCACGGCTGATTGTCAGGTCTGTGATTAGTGCGGAGCTTGAAGAAGGCTTTGAAAAGCGGTCGTTTTTCTATGGTATATACAATCAGCTTGCAGATGATTTTGCTGATATGTTTGATGACTGGCAGGAAGGAGCTGTGACTCCGTATACGTATTATATGAAGCATCATACTGTACGCCCTGACTTAGTCAATCCGTATGAATTGTATTGGACAGTGATATCCCATTTGATTCACAACGTCTATCATTCAGATAAAAAGACATGTGAGGTCATATTAGACAGGGCCATTAATGGCTTGAAACGGTTTAAGAAAAAGTGGGGCAATGATAAATATAATGAAACAATGGAGCTTTTTGCCTCTCGTATGCCAGAGTTTAATCGTCTCATTCAAAAGATGGTCAAGAAGGCTGATGATGTTGATTTCTTTGATAAGCTTTTAAGAGATCATATGGTTGAAAATCTCCAAAGGGATAAGAGGGAGCGGGAGGAGTTTTTTGAAAAGGTTAAAGAGGTCCGAGGTCAAATTAACAGCGCACTTGCGATTACCAAATCAGCTGACGGTCCGCATCATGAGCCTCTTACTGATGGGGCGAACTACAGTCTTATTGGCGATGGTAAACGGTTAAGACCAATTATGACATGGTTTATGGGCACACAAGGCTATGGCTTGGACGATAAAGCACTGATGCCGCTATTGCGTTCCTTGGAATATATGCATACAGCATCATTGATTTTTGATGATCTGCCGTCACAGGATAATGCCAATATTCGCAGAGGGAAGGAAACATTGCATCAAGTTGCTAATACGGCGGTTGCTGAATTGACGGGCCTTTTTCTGACACAAAAGGCAGTTGAGGAGCAGACCTCAATCGACTCCTTCGATTCGCGGGCAGTACTGCAGCTGATTAAATATTCATCTCAACGAACGGCGGATATGTGTAAAGGTCAGGCGATGGATCTTGACTCGAAAGGTAGACAGCTGACTCTTGCGGAATTGAACAAAAAGAGTTTTTACAAAACAGGCATGGCATTTGAGGTTTGTTTATTGATGCCGGCTATACTTGCACAAGCAAGTGAAGCGGAAATGGACATTTGGAAAAAATTCTCCTACCATGCAGGCATCGCTTTTCAAATTAAGGATGATCTCCTTGATGTGGAAGGTAATACTAGCTTGCTTGGCAAACAGGCTGGCATTGATGCAGACAACAACCAGACAACGTTTGTATCTATACTCGGGATTGAAGGAGCGAAAAAAGCAATGTGGGAGCATTATTGCCTTGCTGTGGAGTCATTAGAACAGGCCCCCCGAAATCCGGCTTTCCTAAAGCACTTATTAGACTACTTTGTAAATAGAGATCGTTAAAGGCTGCAAAGCACTCTTCCAAGAGTGCTTTTTTTTGAACCTATTTTTAAAAAATTAGTCGAAAAACTATAGGAATACGCTTACAAAACAGTAGAGGTGAACATATGATGTATTAATAATAAAAGGAAGGGGGAATAAATGATGTTTCCTGAAGCTCTTCCTTCTTTAGTTTGGATACTCTACTATTTATTTATTGTGCTGACAATGCGTCATTAATGCCAAGGACAACCTTTCCTTAGGCGGGTAAGAGCCCGCCTATTTTATTTGCATGTAAATAAGCGCCTAAATCTTTGCAGAAGATATATAATATAAGAATATATACGTTAAATAATTTAAGCATTCATATACATATTAGGAGGTAGTTTTGTGGCAGAGATAAAATTTGAAATCACCGAGCATATTACAGTCCTGTCTGAATCGCCGAAAGGCTGGACGAAAGAGCTGAATCTAATTAGCTGGAATGGACGGGAACCGAAGTACGATATTCGGGACTGGGCTCCAAATCATGAGAAAATGGGCAAGGGGGTTACCCTTGATTTGGACGAGGTATTGAAACTGAAAAAGGCTTTACAGGATTCAGAGTTATAATATTATGTAAGGGAAATGTACAGACAGCTCTGTACATTTTTTTTAAACGAAAAATTTTCACAAAATAGTCGAAAAGCTTCTAAAGGTAGGCAGAGTAACCATTGTAGCAGCCTTTTCTTCGTGAAACATAAATTTCGGGAATGAAAGTAATTCCTATATATGTTATTATTGAGAATATTGAAACTACTCATCAGATATACTCTGATGCAGCTTAGGAGCGCGAACGGCATGTTAAGGTGGAAGCGTAATTTGCTTGTTTTATGGGTCGGAGTGTTTTTTACGGCAGCGAGTTTTTATATGGTCATCCCGTTTTTGCCGATTTTCCTGCTGGAGATTAATGTTCATGACCATACAGAATTATGGGCAGGCATTTTGTTCAGTTCGGCTTTTTTTGCAGGAGCGCTTTCCTCGCCGTTTTGGGGCAGGATAGCAGATAAGTATGGCAGAAAGCCAATGATAGTCAGAGCAGGCTTCGTTTTATTTATTATCTACACATTAGCTGCTTTTGTGACTAACCCATATGAGTTATTGGTTTTACGAATATTGCAAGGGCTTCTTTCCGGCTTTATTCCAGGGGCAATTGCTTTAGTCGGGACGAATACACCGACAGAGAAAGTAGGTTACGCTTTATCGATGATCTCCACCGCAAGTGCTACAGGAGGAATAGTCGGTCCGCTGCTTGGCGGACTGCTTTCAGAGCTAGTCGGCAACAGGCTGGCATTTGCGAGTGCTGGGTTCATCGTTTTCCTTGCAACATTCCTGATTATATTTTTTGTGAAGGAAGAGAATTTCAAGCCTAGCAAGGAAAAGGGCTCTGTCAAAAATGACATTAAGGTTGCGTGGTCAAACCGTCCGCTTATGCTTGTCATGCTGTTGACAGTCGTCACTTCTTGCTCAATCCTTTCGATTGAACCTATTTTGCCGCTGTACATTGTTGATCTTGGCGGCTCTAAAGAAAATGCTTCTTTGCTTGCGGGGGTTGTTTTCTCTTTGCCTGGGATAGCTAGTGTATTGTTTGCTCCGTACTGGGGGAAATGGGCTGATAAGATCGGCTTCAACAGAATATTATTTATCGGCCTCCTTGGAGGCGGATTAGGCACATTTTCGCAAATCATTTTCCAAGATATTTGGGGTTTTTCCATTACCCGCTTTATCTTCGGCATTTTCTTCTGCGCCGTTTTCCCTGCATTGAACGGACTTGTCGTTAGATCAACTTCAGAGGATTTCCGCGGCAGAGCTTTTGGTTTGAACCAGACGGCCAACCAAATTGGCGGTATGATTGGTCCAATGGTTGGTGGATTTTTAGGAGGTATTTTCCCTGCATATAGTGTTTTCATTTTGACAGGGGTTATGCTTCTGGCAGCAGCAGCGATTGCTTATCAGAAGGATGACAGCCTAAAGCAGACTGTATTTAAAAAAGTCATGCATGGTAAAGGATAATCGCACCCACTGCTTATGCTGTACATAATAATAAAATTTGTTACGTACAATAAGCTTTGGGGGTGAAGATTATGACTACAAAAAAACGTGATAAGCAAGAAGACATAAAAGGGAACTTTTCAAAAGCTTACGACCATGAATTCGCAAATGAACCATTGTCTGCAGCAGAAAAGCTTAATAATAAGAAAACAAAAAAACGTCAATAACAAAACGGGCCGCTGTTTGCCGGCCCGTTTTGCTTTTACCAAATAACTTCTACCCACTCAGGGTGATCAATAAATGGATTGCGGTTATGCTGATAATCTTGATAAATTACTTCATTCCTGTTTCTTTCAAAATCGTCAACAGGATCAAGTTCGTTCCAGCGCTTCAATGTGGACAGTTTGCCATGGAGCGGGGCAGAACCGTTATTCACACTTTCTGTTACCTCTAAGTCAAGTTCGCCGCTATCACCTTCATAGCGCACAGCCATATAAAATATCATACGTGCAATGTCGCCTTTAACTTCATCCCGCGGTTCCCAAGAATCGCTGTCAGCATATGTATCTGGCGCTTCTTTTTGGGCAGTTCCTCCATCATCAAAATCCTTGTTGCCACGTGATGAATTAACGGAAACATCAGTAGGTCGCAAGTGATGCAGATCTGTTCCTGCTCCCATTGCTGTGCCAAAGTCACCATGGGATTTCGCCCATACATGCTCTCTGTTCCATGAATCGACACCGCTGCCGTTAGTCGTTTTGCTTTGCGATCTGCCTGTATAAAGCAGAATGACGTTATTGCTGTTGTTAGGGTCTTCATCTGTATGACGCAGCGCATCCCAAACCGCGCTGTAGGAAAGCTCTGTATGATCATCAATAATCTCATGTAAAGCAGTTTTTAAAGCTTCGCCAGTTTTACCTGAGGCACTGTTATAGTAACCTTCATAGTTCTCAGAAGGTGTAGGTGTGCTTCCTGTATCTTCTTCAGGCTCTTCGGGCAATTCCCCTGCAGCACTTATTGACATAGCTGTTACATTTTTTAAACCTGGATGAGAGAAGTAGGCGGCAGTGCTGCCAGTCACTTTTATTTTCGTGCCAATTAATTCCGGATTCGTTTTTAGTCCAAAGCTTCCTCGAAAGGAGGAGGGAATTTGAACATAAAGCATGGAGCCAGTTGCTTTCTCTGCTGGACTGTCTGCGAGTGCTAGGGCATAATCGTCAGAGAAGCTGCTCGTCTGAATGGAGGAAGCTGAAATGGGCTTTCCGACTATGTAACCTTCTACTGTCTGAACTGACCCGTTTTGAGTTTTAATTGCATTCGTTACGGAAAGAGTGGCTGCTCTCGGTGAAACTGTGAAATAAGACGACACCGCTATAGCAGCGATTACTGCAAGCAAAACAAAAATTTTTGAGCTTTTTTTCATTTTCTGCCTCCCATACAAAAATTAAATGCTCTTATAAAATAACATGTTTATATGGAGTAAGTTGTAGAAAAGTGTAAAGAATTTGCTATTATAAATTAATTTAGTAAATTATTTGAAAATTTACAGTTTTCTTATATAATAAAGTTATTCGTTTCGAATGGCGAAATATATGAAAAAGGGGAGAAGCTTACATGAATAAGCTGCAAGGTAAGACGCTGGCAAGGAAGGATGTTTCTGTTGAAGAAACGTGGAACTTAACCGATTTATTTCCTTGTGAAAAAGCATGGAAAATGGAGCTCGATGCTATTACCCAAGACATGGAAAAGTTTGCTGAATATAGAGGAAGTCTTGGAAACAGTGCGATAAATTTACTTCAGTGCCTTCTTGAAAGGGATTCATTATCTGAACGGCTTTCCCGTGTACTTACATATGCAAGCTTGCTTCAATCCGCCGATGGGACAGACCCTAATAATCAAGCAAATGAGGCGATTGCGGCATCTGTTTATGCTGCTGCACGCGCAAATAATTCCTTTATTGATTCAGAAATACTTGCTCTATCGGAGAAGAAAGTCCGTGAGTTTATGAATCAAGAAAGCGGGTTGCAGGATTACAAAAAAACACTGGAGGATTTATTTGAGGCGAAAGCTCATATACTTTCCCCAGAAACAGAGGAAGCCTTAGCTGCATACAGTGAGATTCATGAAGCTCCTTATATGATTTACCAGCGCAGCAAAACATCAGATATGAGCTTCTCATCTTTTACAACAGCAGATGGAACAGAGTATCCTTTAACATTTAATTTATATGCAAAGTATGAGGAGTCGCCTGATACGGAAATTCGCCGTAATGCCTATGACGCTTTCATTCAAACATTAAATCAGTACAAAAATACATATGCAGCTACATATGCAACAGAAGTGAAGAAGCAAGTGGTTGAAGCCAGATTGCGTAACTATGATTCTGTTACAGATATGCTGTTATTTGAACAGCAAGTAACAAAGGAAATGTACCATAACCAGCTTGACACAATATTAACAGAGCTTGCTCCTCATATGCGCCGCTACGCCGCATTAAAAAGACAAGCACTAGGTCTTGATAAATTGCTGTACAGTGATCTAAAAGCTCCTCTTGATTCAGACTTTAATCCTGAAGTGACATATGATGAAGCAGCAGAGCTTGTGCTTGAAGCACTGCAGGTAATGGGGCCGGATTATGCAGAAATTATGAGACAAGGACTGGAGAACCGCTGGGTAGACAGAGCAGATAATATTGGCAAGCGATCTGGCGCCTTTTGTTCAAGTCCATATGGAGCACATCCGTATATTATGATGACATGGAATAATTCCATGCGAAATGCATTTACTCTTGCACATGAGCTCGGACATGCAGGACATTTCGTTTTGGCAGGACAGAATCAGTCCATTTCTAATACACGTCCATCACGGTATTTTGTGGAAGCACCGTCAACCATGAACGAAATGCTGCTCAGCAGACATATTTTAGAAAAATCGGATAATGACAGAATGCGTCGTTGGGTTATTCTCCAATCACTCGGGACATACTACCATAATTTTGTGACACATATATTGGAGGGAGAGCTGCAGCGCCGTATTTATGAACTTGCTGAAGCAGGAACACCGATAACCGCCAAACTGTTATGTGAACAAAATCTCGAGCTGCTTGCAGCATTTTGGGGCGACAGTGTGGAGTTGGATGAGGGAGCAGGATTGACTTGGATGCGCCAGCCGCATTACTATATGGGTCTTTATCCGTATACGTATTCAGCAGGTCTGACAGCTTCCACTGCTGCTGCGTTAATGATTCAAAAAGAGGGTCAGCCTGCTGTAGATCGTTGGCTTGCGGCTCTTAAGGCAGGGGGAACAGTAAAACCTCTTGAATTAATGAAGCTTGCAAATGTGGATATGTCGACACCTGAACCTATCAGTACAGCGGTTGCTTATGTTGGCAGCTTAATAGATGAACTCGAACAAAGCTTTTATTAAAGTTTGAACATCCTTGCAACTATTGCAAGGATGTTTTTTTATGAAAAATAGGATTGACACACTCCTGCTAATCTTATACATTACATAAGTATGTTTTTTTATTATAGGAGGAATTTATGAGCAACAAGAACTATACCCAAGTAAAAATGGTGACGGCAGATCCATCTGCACTTGGACTATTCGGTCTGGCAATGGTGACATTGGTGGCATCTTCACAAAAACTTGGTTTAACAGAAGGGTTATCTTTTATTCTGCCGTGGGCGTTCTTTTTGGGTGGATTGGCTCAATTGATCGCTGCTTTGCTTGATGCGAAGCATAATAATATTTTTGGAACAACTGCTTTTGCAGCATTTGGTCTATTCTGGTTTGGCGTAGGCTTTTCCTGGTTAATCCAACTTGGAGCGTTTGGCGAGGTATTGGCGCAAAATGTTGACCCTAAACAGCTGGGCTTTGCATTTATCGGCTATTTAATTTTCAGCCTTTTCATGACAATTGGGGCAATGGAAACACATAAGGTATTATTCTTTATCTTTGTTTTTATTGATATATTATTTATTGGATTGTCCTTAAGTTCTTTTGATGTGATGTATGAAGTGACACATATGATTGCAGGTGTGGCAGAGCTTTGTATTGCCCTGTTATCCTTCTATGGATGTGGCGCGATTGTGCTGAATACTCATTTTGGAAAAACGGTACTGCCAATCGGAAAACCTTTTGGCGTTTTTAAATAAGAATACGAAAAAGAGTCTATCTATAGGCTCTTTTTTTTGCTCAAAATAATTTATCTATATTAAAGCAATACCTAGAGGATTTGTTGGCATTTCTAATGGAAAATTCTATAATATTTCGTTAAAATAAGTAATTGGCGATATAGTGACATGCTGATGATGGAGGTATATATGATTAGTGAGCTTCAAAAAAACATAAAAGACCTTTCGGAAGAGGAAGCAAAATCTTTGCTGCTGCAAACGGCTCTTTATTTGCAGATGATGAAGGACGCCGACCTCATTTCACAACAGGAAATCATGAAGGAGCTTAGCGATGATATTATGGATAAGCTTATGTCCCGATAATCATCTCTTAGTTTACATACATACTGCAAAAATCCAAAACTATCTCCTCCCCCTATCTATGAAGGAGGCTTTTTTGGCTTCCTTTTCCCCGTTAATCCTTTAAATAGATAACAATAAAAAGGAATAATATTATTCACCTGAACGTTTTTTTACACATATTTAATAATGTTTGGACGTATTTATAGTTAAATTTCTTTTTTAATATATAAAAAGGATAATTTAATTATTTTAAGTTTAGAAAGACTAAACGGTATTTTAGTAGGAGTTTTATTGTTATATCAATATATTTTATCGGTTTAGTTGTGGACATTTGTTGTCCACCCTAAAGAAACAATTGTCTTTATTAATTGTCGATTTTTGTTTCTCGTTCAGTTACATCAAGTTTTCACTATAATTATATTAGTTGTTAGTTGCACAGGATTTAAATCATGAATGGATAGCTGTTTAGAATAGTTATTATATTTGTATACTGTATTTCGTTTTAGAGAGTTGTATCTACAATAGTAGAAATGGAGGAAAACAGTGGGGATTTCTACTAAAAACCTAGATGATTCTACAAAAAATCTATTTTTCTGAAAAATTTGTCTTTACAAGAATAATAGAAAGGTATTATATTATTTATCAAAACGGTTTCTATTTTCAGAATAATTTTTTTAATTAAAAAGTTCCCTCAATTCAAAATTAATTATCAGATTTCATCCTACCAATTTATTACTACCCAAGAAATTAAACTTAAAACACAATAATTCAAGGATTTTAGCAGAGGTGAGTATATGACTAAACATGCGTTATTAGAAGTGGAAGGTTTAAAAACGTATTTTCAAGTAGATAAACACAGAGTTGCAAAAGCTGTGGATGGCGTTGATTTCTCTATAAATCCTGGTGAGACAGTGGCGCTGGTTGGTGAGTCAGGTTCAGGCAAAAGTATAACCTCACTGTCTATAATGAAGCTCGTCGGAAAGCCTGGAAAAATTAAGGGAGGGCAGATTCGCTTTAACGGCGAGGATATTGTCCCCTTTTCTAACAAACAGATGGCAAAGCTGCGGGGCAGTGAGATTGCCATGGTATTCCAAGAGCCGATGACCGCATTAAATCCAGTCTTCACGATTGGAAATCAGCTTATGGAAACAATTCGCAAGCATAAAAAAGTCTCAAAGGAAGAAGCGCGAATCAGAGCCGTTGAGCTATTAAGAATTGTCGGCTTCCCAAGGGCTGAAGAGACAATTAATGAATATCCTCACCAACTTTCCGGAGGGATGCGTCAGCGTGCGATGATTGCTATTGCCATTTCATGTGAGCCGAAGCTGCTGATTGCCGATGAGCCGACAACCGCTCTTGATGTAACGATTCAAGCGCAAATTCTTGATTTGTTAGATGAGATGAAGAAAAAGTTCAACATGGCAGTACTGCTGATAACGCATGACTTAGGTGTCGTAGCTGAATATGCTGACAGGGTCATGGTTATGTATGGCGGACAGATTGTTGAACAGGCGGAAGTAAACAAGATGTTCATTGAGCCGAAGCATCCGTATACGAATGGACTTCTGGAAAGTTTGCCGAAATTAGAGGATGACGTAAGCAGACTTGGTGTTATTAAAGGGACAGTACCGCCTGCCTATGATTTTCCTGTTGGCTGCCGCTTTTCTGACCGCTGTAAACATGTAATGGATAAATGCCGTGTTAGCAATCCTAATCTTCTAGATGTGGAACAAAACCATAAGGTGCGCTGCTACCTGTATGAATAGGAGGAATAAAATTTTATGTCATTAATGGAGCAAGATTTACGAAAAAAGACAGAAGAAGATTACATACTTCAAGCGAAAAACATAAAAAAATACTTTCCAATTAAGGGCGGAGTCCTAAAGCATACAGTTGGCAACGTTAAGGCGGTCGATGATATTTCATTAAATGTTATCAGAGGGGAAACGCTTGGACTTGTAGGTGAATCAGGCTCTGGAAAATCTACGCTAGGACGAGTTATTCTAAGACTCCTTGATCCGACAGAAGGCAGCATTGTCTTTGAAGATAAGGATATTTCAACTTTAAACAACAGAAAGATGCGCCCCATTAGAAAGGATATGCAGATTGTATTTCAAGATCCATTTGCCTCATTAAATGGAAAAATGAGTGTTCAAGAGCTGATTGAAGAGCCGCTGCTAGTTCAGACGAACTTAAACCGACGTGAGCGGGAAGAAAAAGCAATCAGCTTACTTGAGAAGGTAGGGCTTCGGGCAGATGCGAAATCGAAGTATCCTCATGAGTTTTCCGGTGGACAAAGACAGCGGATCAGCATCGCGAGAGCACTAGCGCTGAATCCTAAATTCATTGTCTGTGATGAGCCAGTTTCTGCATTAGATGTTTCCATTCAGGCACAGGTGCTTAACTTGATGGCAGATCTTCAGGAAGAATTCAATTTAACCTATCTATTTATTGCCCATGATTTGAGTGTTGTTAAACATATAAGTGACCGTGTCGCAGTCATGTATTTAGGAAGGATAGCGGAATTGGCACCGAAAAAAGGTCTATATGAAACACCGCTTCATCCATATACACAGGCGCTTTTATCCGCAGTTCCGACAACGGATGTAACAAGAAAGAGAGAAAAGATTATCCTCAAAGGGGATTTGCCAAGCCCGTCCAATCCACCGACAGGCTGTACATTCAGAACACGCTGTCCGAAAGCGCATGAAAGATGTGCAATCGTGCGCCCTGATTTGACGGAAGTGTCAGAAGGCCACTTCGTTGCTTGTCACTTATACACGAAGGAAGACTGAGTATTCTGCCGTTTAAGGAGGTGGTGTGTCGATTTTGAGTTTGGTTTGCTTTTTCTACAGATAATTATTTTAAGGGGGAAAGACGTTGAAAAAGAAAAATTGGTTACTTGTATTAGGCTTTACCTTAATATTCGGGATCTTGGCGGCGTGCAGCAACTCAAGCGACGACACGAATTCTGAGCCTGGCGAAGCAGTTGATGGAGGCACGGTAACTGGTGCGATGGATACAGCTCCTGCTGGTTTATTCAACCCAATTTTCTATGCTGATGCATATGAAAACAATATCTTAACTTTAACGCATGAAGGATTATTAGGACAAGATAAGAACCTTGATTTTATTCCGAAATTAGCAAAAGACTGGGAATTTAACGAAGACCAAACAGAAGTGACATTCCACTTAGAAGAAAACGTGAAATGGCATGATGGCGAGCCATTCACAGCAAACGATGTTGTATTTACATACAAATCGATTGCAAGCCCTGGTTATGTAGAGGCTGGCGGTCTGCGTACACAATATGTTTCAAGACTGTTAGGCTATGAGGATTTCTCTACTGGCAAAACAGATGAATTCCAAGGTGTTGTTGCAGTTGACGACCACACTGTAACATTCAAATTCGCTGAGCCGAATGTATTGGCCCTTTCTGATTCAAGCTTCCCAATCATTCCGGAGCATATCTTTAAAGATGTTGCCATTGCTGACATGCCAAAAGCTGAAGGCACAACAAAAGCAGGCAAAATTGTTGGTACTGGTCCATTTAAATTAACGGACGTTGTAGAAGGCGAGCAATATGTTTTAGAGAAAAACGACGACTACTGGCAAGGTGCACCTAAACTTGACAGCATCGTGTGGAAGGTTGTAGACCAATCTGTCATCCTAGGTATGCTTGAAAGCGGTGAAGTGGACTTTGTAGCAGATCCAACTGGTATCCAGGCTGCAGATTATGAGACAGTTGCTGCAAATGAAAATGTTGAAATTATTGAACAGCCAGATTTCGGTTACCAAGTATTAGGTATGATGGTTAACCACCGTGAACAAGGCGACACATCTATCGATCCATCTAAATGGACAGAAAATACGAAGCTATCCGATCAAAAAGTCCGTCAGGCAATTGCTTATGCTGTTGACCGCGAAGCGATCATCAACGGATTGCTGTACGGCAAAGGGGTAATTCAAAACTCTCCTATCGCAACACAATTCTGGGCATATGATGATACAAAGCCTAACCAATATGCATTTGATGCAGAAAAAGCAAAATCACTATTAGATGAAGCAGGCTATAAAGATACAAATGGCGACGGCTTCCGTGAAGATCCAGATGGAAAAGAGTGGGTGTTGAACCTGAACTATCCATTAGGAAACCAAATTCGTGAAAAATCCGCACCAATCATTCAAGAATATCTTGAAGCTGTCGGAATCAAAATTGACTTGCGTCAGCCAAAACAAGCTGCTGCATACTTTGAAGACCTAGAAAAGAATGCACAAGATTGGGATCTATACTTGCTTGGCTGGAGCTTAGACAGCACAGACCCAGATCCGAGCGGCTTATGGTCTGCTAATGCTGCTTACAACTATTCTCGTTGGAATAACCCTGAAGCAGAACAGCTGTTAAAAGACGCATTTACACCACCAGATGCGTTTGAACAGGATTACAGAAAAGAGAAATACAGCGAATGGCAAGTGAAGTTCTCTGAAGATCTTCCAGCATTAATCCTGTATGCTCAAAACAGCTTATGGGCGCATAACAAACGTCTTCAAGGCATAGATGTATTGCCGTACTCATTCTTGAACAACACACATTTATGGAGTGTGACTGAGTAATTAAAGGTTAATTAGATGGGGCTTTCGTATTTTGGGAAATTCCGCATATTAACAGGAAATTTACTTATATGCGGGGCCTGTTCCTTAAAGAAAGCCCCTTTTAAATTCTTGTTATTTTGGTTCATTTCGTGTGGTGCTGCGGTCTGTACGAAATGAACCAAATAATGGTTCAATCCGGCTGCAACTTTAGCAGCTTTATATTTACATCATAAGAAATGGAGGGGGAGCAATGTATAAGTATATTATTCGTCGCGTATTAGTGTTCATTCCAATGCTATTCGCTTTGACTGTCATCGTGTTTGGCTTAATGCAGGCGGCTCCTGGCGATCCCTTTACTGGAAAGCTTGATCCGAATGTAGACCCAGAAGTATATGAACAGCAAAAAGAAGCTTTAGGGTTGAATGACCCAATTTATGTGCAATATTTCCGCTGGTTAGGAAATATGCTTCAGGGGGACTTTGGGGAATCAATTGTGTATAAGGGACGTGAAGTAACTGACTTGCTTGAATCACGAGTTAGCAATACACTCACGCTAGGAACCTTTTCTTTATTTATTACGATTTTATTTTCCATTCCGATCGGGATTTACTCAGCAAGAAAACCATATTCTATACTTGACTACACAGTAACAACCTTCAGCTTTTTTGGGCTTGCTATTCCGAGTTTCTTCTTCGGTTTGGTGGCAATTTATTTCTTCGCCATCCAGCTCGGCTGGTTCCCGTCACAAGGAACGGTCTCGAGTCCGAATCTGCAAGGAGCAGAGCTTTTCTGGGATAAAATCCATCATTTAATCCTGCCTGGATTAACATTAGGTTTAGGTGGAATGGCTACATATACTCGCTATATGCGCTCAGAGGTGCTCGATGTGCTGTCAGGAGATTATATCCGTACAGCCAGAGCAAAAGGAATGACAGAAAATACAGTATTGTACAAGCATACATTAAGAAATGCCTTGATTCCGATTGTGACATTGCTTGGATTTGAGATTGGCGCCATTTTAGGGGGAGCCATCATTACAGAGGGTGTATATCAATATCCTGGTCTTGGGACATTGTTCATTAACTCTATTTCCAGCAAGGATTATCCTGTCATCATGGTCATTGCTTTAATGATCGGCTTCTTTACATTGCTGGGAAATCTGCTGGCAGATATCGGCTACAGTCTTGTTGACCCGAGAATTCGATACGAGTGAGGTGAATGAACAATGGAACTGAAACAACAAACGATCGAAACAGAACCAAACTTACCTTTAAAGGTAGAAAATAAAAAAAGTAAAACTCCTGGCCAGATTGCACTCGGCAGATTTTTAAAGAATAAATTAGCAGTGCTTGGTGTTATTGTTTTAACGATTATTATCCTTGCCGTCATTTTCGCACCGCTGATTACAGACCAAAGTCCAACTAAGTCAAATTTGCTGTTGGTTGAACGGGGACCAAGCGCTGATCACCCGCTCGGCAATGATGGCTCAGGAAGGGATAATCTTGCTCGTCTATTATATGGAGGACGAATTTCTCTTATCGTAGGATTCTCTGCAATGGTTTGTACGTTAGTAATTGGTGTGCTGTTAGGCTCCATTGCCGGCTACTATGGCGGAATTGTTGATGCGATCATCATGCGTATCGCTGATATCATCATGATGCTTCCATTTATTGTTATTGCTTTAACAGTAGTTTCTATTATGCCAAAGGTGTCAATCGGCAGCTTCGTTGCAATCATTGCGATAACCTCGTGGCCGAATTTAACGAGGATAATCAGGGGAACGTATTTGTCCTTGAGGGAGCAGGAATTTGTTCAAGGAGCAAAGGCAATCGGCGCAAGCGATTTCCGCATTATTTTTAAGCATTTTATTCCGAATGCTATTGGGCCGATTGTAGTAAACGCTACATTGATGATGGCAACTTATATTATCATTGAATCTGCCATGAGCTTCATCGGTTTTGGAATACCGCAGCCAACACCAACATGGGGGAATATGATTTCTGAAGCACAAAGCATCCGTATTTTACGGAACAGCCCTGAAGCATGGATACCGCCAGGACTTTGTATATTTGTCACGGTACTTTGCATCAACTTTATTGGAGACGGTCTTCGCGACGCACTTGATCCAAAAAGCAATAAGCGTTAATGAGGAAAACCTGCTAATGATTTGGCAGGTTTTTTTCTTTTATCTGGAAACAGATGAAGCTAACCTTGTTTATTGCTAATATATAATAGAAGAAAATACATACATAACATAATGGCATCAAGAGGAGGATTACAGATGTATGCGTCAATGGAAATTCAAATGCTCATTCAATTAATTGAGAGGGCAGCATTACTGCTTATTACGCTGTTTTTTTTATCAAGAGTGCCGAAATTTAAGGAAACATTGCAGAAGGAAAATCATTCTCCAACAGAATTGACGCTGATTACGTTCATATTTTGCGCCTTCGCTTTGTTTGGCACGTATTCGGGAATCGAGGTAGAAGGTTCGATTGTTAATATCCGCATTATTGCAGTTATGTCCGGCGGGATTTTATTTGGACCGTGGGTCGGAATCATCACTGGAATTGTGTCAGGTGTTCATCGTTATTTAATTGATATAGGCGGGGTCACCTCTGTGCCTTGTTTAATAACAAGCATTTTGGCAGGGATTGTTGCGGGCATTATTTATTTCCGTGTAAAGAAACAAAAGAGATGGGTATACGGAATCATTGCTGGTATGATTTGCGAAATGCTGACAATGGTGCTTATTCTTGTGATGGCAGAGCCGTTCTCTCTAGGTGTGGATATTGTTGCTAAAATCGCTCTGCCGATGATATTAGGACAAGTCAGCATTGGCTTTATCGTCTTGATGATTGCGAGTGTTGAAGGAGAGAAAGAGAGAATTGCTGCAAAGCAGGCACAGCTGGCATTAGGTATTGCTAACAAAACCTTGCCGTATTTTCGGTCTATCAACAGTGAATCGCTTCATAAGATCTGCAAGATTATCCAGAAGGAGATTAAAGCAGATGCTGTGGCTATCACCGATACGATGGATGTTCTTGCATATGTCGGCTTTGGTGAAGAAAAATATAAAAACGGACATGAAATTATCAGTGGCTTAACGAAGGAAACGATAAGCAGCGGCAAGATAACAATCCGCAATAATATTGCAGACCATCATACACCGCAAATTCATTGTTTGCTAATCATCCCTCTTGAAGAAAGAGGAGTGGTAACTGGTACATTAAAGATTTACTACCGCAAAGCATATACTATCACTCATACACTTCAAACGATGGCGATTGGGCTTGCCCAAATAATTTCTACATTAATGGAGGTTTCCAGAGTCGAACAAATAAAGGAAGCAGCCAATAAAGCTGAATTGAAGGCATTACAGACAAAAATCAATCCACATTTTTTGTTCAATGCGTTAAATGCAATTGCTTCAACTACAAGACGAAATCCCGAAAAAGCTCGGGAATTGATAATCAGTTTATCTGGATATATGAGATATAACTTAGAGGTAGGAGATGAATTAATTGACATTCATCTTGCTTTACAGCAAGTCCAGGATTATATCGATATTGAAAAGGCTCGGTTTGGCAGCAAGCTGCAAGTTGAATACCATATAGATGATGTTCACATTAAAGTGCCGAGCCTTCTTATCCAGCCATTGGTTGAGAATGCCGTTGTCCATGGAATATTGAAAAGAAAAGCACCTGGCCTTATCACTATTTCAGTTGAGGACAAAGAGGAAACTATCAGGGTCAGTGTGGAGGATACAGGTGAAGGAATTAAACAGGAAATCATTGATAAGCTGTACCGCGGCGAAATGTCATCCAAACAAATAGGTCTTTCCAATGTGCATGAAAGAGTGAAGCTGATTTATGGAAAAGGACTTGTGATTGAAAGATTGAATCCTGGTACAAAAGTATATTTTGACATAACAAAGGAGAAACAATGAGAGCAATAATTGTAGAGGATGAAATTCCAGCAAAAGAAGAGCTGGAATATTTAATCGAAACACATAGTGGTATTGAAATTGTTGGTGCTTTTGAGGATGGGCTTGATGTCCTTAAGTTTTTACAGGAGGAGGAAGTAGACGCGATATTTCTTGATATAAATATCCCATCACTTGATGGCATGCTCCTTGCCGGCAATATCAGTTTGTTTGCAAAAAAGCCGTATATTATTTTTACGACAGCCTATAAGGAGCATGCAGCGCAAGCTTTTGAGCTTGAAGCGTTCGATTATATTTTAAAACCTTATGATGAAAAAAGAATTGCCGCAATGCTGAGAAAGCTGGAGACAGCTTTTGAGAAGGACTATGGCAAAGAGGAAGACAAGGGAGAAAAGGAGCCTGCTGCAGATCAAGGAGCCAGCAGGAGAATCAATCTCCGTAAAAATGAAAATATTATCGTAACAGATGTGAACGATATTTACTATGCTTCTGCAAGTGAGAAGGTGACGATTGTCTATACGAAAACAGATGAATATATGATGCCGATGAGTATTTCAGAATTTCATGCAAAGCTTCCTGAAGATTTGTTCTTTAAATGCCATCGCTCGTATACAGTCAATCTTACAAAGATCCATGAGATTGTCCCTTGGTTTAATCATACGTATATTTTAAGATTAAAAGACATTAAAGGAGAGGTGCCTGTAAGCAGAAGCAAGGTAAAGGAATTCCGACAAATTATGCAGCTATAAATGCAATTCATTCCGAAATCTTTGCAATTCATTCTGAAAACGATTTTATGAATAGTTTCGGAGGTATAATCCTCCTATAAAGAAAACGCTTAAATCTTAAGTTAAGAGTTTTATATAGGAAGAACCGAAACGAGGAAAAGAGGAGATTTCAGATGAAAAACCGCACAGAAAACCGGCTGTTAATTGTCATCGGTACAATCATTGTTCAAATGGGTCTTGGTACAATATATACGTGGAGCTTGTTCAATCAGCCGCTTGTTGATGCATTTGGCTGGAAATTAAGCTCTGTTGCTATCACCTTTTCTATTACTAGCTTCGCATTGGCATTTGCGACATTGTTTGCAGGGCGCCTGCAGGATAAATGGGGAATTCGCCGCCTAATCGCTGCATCAGGTATATTGCTCGGCGTAGGGTTGATTCTTAGCTCTCAAGCTTCATCACTCGGAATGCTTTATGTGCTTGCAGGAGTGGTTGTCGGCTTTGCCGATGGTACAGCGTATATTACAACATTATCGAATTTAATTAAGTGGTTCCCAGAGAAAAAAGGTCTTATTTCAGGTATTTCAGTAGGAGCATACGGAACTGGAAGTCTTGTGTTTAAGTATATTAATGGACATTTTATAAGTGCATACGGTGTAACGTCAGCCTTCTTATTTTGGGGTATCATCGTTCTGATTATGGTAGTCGGCGGCTCTTTCCTAGTGAGAGAAGCAAAGGTTACTTCAAGTGCAGCAGCAGGAAATGTTGCTACAAAGGATTATACAGTGAAGGAAATGCTGAAGACAAAACAGGCATACCTGCTGTTCGTCATTTTCTTTACAGCATGCATGAGCGGACTATACTTGATTGGTATTGTTAAGGATATCGGTGTTAGTCTTGCAGGTCTCGATGCAGCAACTGCTGCAAATGCAGTAGCATTAGTTGCAATCTTTAATACGACAGGCCGTATAGTTTTAGGAGCGCTGTCAGATAAAGTCGGCAGATTGAAAGTTGTTTCAGGTGCATTATTCGCAACGGCAATTGCTGTAGCAACATTGAGCTTTGTTCCATTAAACTTCCCGATATTCTTTGCTTGTGTTGCGGTTATTGCCTTCTGCTTTGGTGGAAACATTACTGTATTCCCTACGATTGTAGCAGACTTCTTCGGATTAAAGAATCAAAGCAAAAACTACGGTGTAATCTATCAAGGTTTTGGCATCGGTGCATTGGCCGGTTCCTTTATTGCAGCACTTTTAGGAGGATTTATTCCAACCTTCATTATCTTGACGATTCTCTGCATTATCTCCTTGGTAATTGCATTCACAATCAAACCGCCATACCAAGGTAAAGCGGAAAGAAAATCTAATCAGAAGCTGCCTAACATGCAGCCTTCACACAAGTACTGATATGTAAATAGTTGCTAGTCCCTCTAAAGATATTTCTTTAGAGGGGTTTTTTGCATGTTTTTGAGAGAGTTCGTATATGCATAAGGAAAGGAGCTGTTTTATGATAATTACGTCTTAAGTCTTAGATGCGATTCCTTTTTAAGTCTATGGAAAAAATATTGCTTATCCGTTATTGTATAAGCATAAGAGTAATATAATTGAAACCTTTTTTTCACATAGTTCGTATAAAAATAAAAGACGTAAAGTCAGGAGTCGATCAAATTGAACTCATTTTTGCTTTTTCTCATCCGAACGGGTGTTGCGCTGCCAACAGGGATATTGACTTGGTTTGTTAGCATGTTTGCATTCAATCAAGGTTTCTTCCTATCAGTCATATATGCGGTGGGCCTCGGGACTGCTGCTTATTTCCTAGCCGATGGAATCAGCTCCCACAGATTTTTAAAGAAGCATGCTTTGACAAGAAAAGAGTATAAGTTTATTCAAAAACAGCTTAAAGAAGCAAACAGCAAGATATCGAGGCTTAATCGGGCGATGTTACAAATCCGCCATTTGCCGTCTATAAAGAAGAGAATTGATTTTATCAGGGTGACGAAAAAAATCTACCGTTTGACAAAACAGGAGCCGAAAAGATTCTACAAGGCGGAAAAGTTCTATTATTCCCATTTGGATTCTGCTGTAGAAATAGCGGAAAAATACGCTTTGCTTTCTGCCCAGCCAAAGAAAAATTATGATTTGCAGGAAACGCTGACTGAAACGAGAATTACTTTAGAGAAGCTGTCATTCACACTGGAGGAGGATCTTCATGAGATTCTTGCAGATGACATCGATGACTTGCATTTCGAGATGGATGTAGTTCGTCATACTTTGGACAGCAAGAAATTAGATAATAAGCCAATTGATGAAAGCAGGAGGTTAAAATGACCGAAAGGGATGAAATTCAATTAAACGAGAGCTTGCAGAATAGTCCTGCAGAAAAGGCGAATTCACATCGCCTTTTTCCTGTTTTATCTGAACAAGAGCAGCTTGAAGCGAAAGCGCTTGCCGATAGCCTCGATTGGTCCAGTCATCATGCCCTGATAAATTTCGGACATGATGCGCAAAAACGGCTCCTTACTTTTTCACAGACGATGATTGACCATGTCCAAAGAAAGGATGTAGGAGAAGTAAGCAGTATTATGAAGGATTTAATGGTGCGGCTTGATGACATCAATCCTGATGAATTATCGGTTAAAAAGAAGGGGCTGTTTTCTCGTCTTTTCGGCAGAGCAAAGTCTTCTGTGCAGGAGATACTGTCTCAATATCAAAAAACAAGTGCTCAGATTGACAGGATTAGCGTAAGGCTTACAAGAAGCAAAAATTTGCTTATCTCAGATATTCATTTGCTGGAGCAGCTTTATGAAAGCAACAAAAAGTATTTCCATGATCTAAATATACTGATTGCAGCTGCAGAAACAAAGCTTGCAGAGGTAAAGGAGCAAATAATCCCAGACAAGAGAAAGCTTGCATTAGAGCTTCAGGACGAAATGAAAATGCAGGAGGCAGAGGATATGGAGGACTTTGCTGAAAGGTTGGAGAAACGCATCTACGATTTAAAAATCAGCAGACAAATTACCATCCAGACAGCACCTCAAATCAGACTGATTCAGCAAACAAACCAGACCGTTGTGGAGAAAATCCAGTCTTCCATTATGACAGCAATTCCCCTGTGGAGAAATCAACTGTCCATTGCATTAACATTATTGAGGCAAAAGCATGCAATGGAAACAGAAAGCAGTCTCCGCAACGCCACAGGTAATATTATTGAAAAAAACACAGAAATGATCCGTATGAATGCAAGCGGCAGTCAGGGGCAAATCCTAGAGATTGCTGAACTGAAAGAAACTCAGCAAAAGCTTTTGTCTGCAATTGAAGAAACAATCGCCATCCAGGTAGACGGCAGCCAAACAAGACAGCAGGCGGAACACGAATTAAAAACGGTCATTCAGCTCGATAAATAGCAGGCAGGAGTGGTAAAGATGGAAGCAAAGCTTAAGATCGTTCCATGCACTGATGCGAATCGGATACTTTTAAAAAATTACCGCTTGAAAAAGGGGCAGGAGCAGTGGACGGCCATGCCTCTTGCTGCAATGGAACAATGTGACACAGATAAAGATAGATATCCGTTTCTGCTGCTATGGGATTTGCAGCTTGCAGGTTTTTTCGTTCTGCATAAAGGGAAAGGTGTGATGGAATACCACAGCAATAAGAACGCCATATTGCTGCGCGCCTATTCGATTGAAGCAAGTTACCAGGGTAGAGGATTTGCTGGAAGCATGCTAAAGCAACTTCCTGAGTTTATAAAGGGCTCGTTTCCTTCTGCAGATGAACTGATTCTTGCCGTTAACGAGGACAATGAGGCTGCACAGCATGTTTATGAGAAGGCAGGCTTTGCAGACAGAGGACTGCGTGCTGCCGGAAGTGCCGGCCACCAGCTGGTTTTACACAAGAACATATAAAAAAAATCACCCTAAAATCTTTAAGGTGATTTTGTTATATTTTAATCTCTTGATGGAGAATAAGTTCTTTTCGTTCCATTTATCAAGGAAGCAAAATCAACTCGCTTATTGATAACGTAGATGATCGGAATCCCGACTGCAAGGACGACAAATTCGCCGACTGCTGTTGTAAGCCATGTTGCCCAGAATGGAAAGTCCAATGCTAAATGCAATTCAAAGGCAATAATAAACATCGTGAAGGTAAACACGATAGTATTAATAATCATACGCTTAACAATGTTTTTTACATAGCGACCAACTACTATGGTAATAAGCAAACTGATAATAGACTGGCCAACACCAAATATAAGGTCATAAGGAACCATTGGCGAAAAGAATAAATTAGCTAGAAATACTCCAGCAACTATTCCGTAAATGTATTTCTTATTGAAGACAACAAGATGATTAAACATTTCGGATAAGCGAAACTGGACATTCGTAAAGCCGAATGGAGCAATTGCAACAGTGACAGCAATGTACAATGCTGCAATCACACCGTTTACTGCAAGTGTTTTTGTATTCATTTTTTTCTCTCCCTTAGTTTTTTTACGTGGGATGGTTACGAACCACGATATGAAAATATTATAAAACCAAACAATAATCCTACATTAAAAGGGTATGTGAGTCAATATAATTTTATCCTAATATAATTAATAGCCCTACGCACTGTGGTGTGCATAATATGTTTTCTCTTCACACATATAATAAATATTAGCCAATTGTAAAATGCAGCTTTGAGAGGAATGGTGATTTAGTGAAAGCATTAGTATTGCAATCTGACTTTGGTTTAAGTGACGGAGCCGTTTCAGCTATGTATGGAGTGGCCAATTCCGTTCAACCTGATTTGCGCATTTTTGACCTGACACATGATATTCCCCCTTTTAATATATGGGAGGCTTCTTATCGCCTTCTACAAACTGTGTCTTACTGGCCGAAAGGAACTGTATTTGTTTCTGTAGTAGATCCAGGCGTTGGATCAGACAGAAAGAGTATCGTTGTAAAAACTTTAGAAGGCCATTACATAATCACGCCTGACAATGGCACGATTACACATATGCTTCATGCAATAGAAGAAGTTCGCGTGCTTGATGAAACAAAGAATCGCCTTCCAAACAGCGGTGAGTCATACACTTTTCATGGCAGAGATATTTATGCCTATACAGGTGCGAGACTTGCTTCAGGACAAATAAGCTACCAAGATATCGGACACTCCACAGAAAAGGAAGCAGTTGTAACATTGCCTGTTGTAAAAGCGGTACTGGCTAATAATGAGCTTAATGGCATTATTGAAATACATGATAATCGGTTCGGAAATATATGGACGAATATCCCGGCGTCTATGGTAAAACAAAGCGGAGTAAAATATGGAGATACATTAACTGTCACAATCAATTATAATAAGGAAGAAATCTTCAAGGATAAAGTTCTTTTTGGTCATTCTTTTGCTGACGCTGCTATTGGCGAACCTATTGCCTACTTGAATTCTCTTCATTATTTCAGTCTCGCTATTAACCAGAAGTCGATGGCAAACAGATATAATTTAGGAACAGGCAATGAGTGGAGAATACTAGTAGAGAAATAAATAAGATAACCAGACGCGTTTATAGCGGTCTGGTTTTTTTGTTTTTATAAAAGAAAGATAGTATTTATAGAAAATTTAGAATATAATAAAAATATTCTATTTTGTAAAACGAAATAAATGAAAGAAGGGGTAATTTTTGAGAGAACAAGTTGCTGCTGTGAAAACGAAAGGTGTATTTGATCAATTGCTGGAACATTCCCTTGTGCAAAAAGGGCTGGAGTATTTGCTAAAGGATGCAGATGCAACGCTGGAGGAGCAGATTGAGCTCACAAAAATACCGGCGCCTTCTTTTATGGAAGCGGAAAGAGGCAGGGTTTATAAGGCGAAGCTGGAGCTTCTTGGTCTTGACGATATTCAGGAAGACAGACACGGCAATGTGTTTGGAATTCGCCCTGGCACTGGTAAAGGTCCAAGAATTTTCGTATGTGCTCACTTGGATACTGTTTTTCCGAATGGGACAGATATAGTTGTCAGAAGAGAGAATGGCAAGGTGTTTGCTCCGGGAATTTCTGATGATGGCCGCGGGCTTGCAGCTGTACTAACACTGGTGCGAGCATTTAATGAGACAAACATTCAGACAGAAGGCGATATTATTTTTGGAGCAACAGTGGGAGAGGAAGGACTCGGCGACTTGAGAGGAGTAAAGGGCTTGTTTGCGGACAGGACGGATATAGACGGCTTTATTTCCATCGAGCCTGGGCATCCGGAGCGCATTACCTATCTCGGGACAGGAAGCCATCGTTTCCACATTACTTATAAAGGATCAGGAGGCCACAGCTTTGGCGACTTTGGTATCCCGAGCCCGATTCATGCACTCGGCAGAGCAATCAGTAAAATCGGTGATATAAAAACGCCTGACGAACCGAAAACAACCTTTAATGTCGGTACGATAACAGGCGGCACTTCAGTAAATACAATTGCCGAAGAAGCCAGCATGATGCTTGATATGCGTTCTAATTCTGCAGAAGAGCTTATTCGTCTCGAAGAGCAGGTCATGGATATTCTCCACAACTCGGCAGAAGAGGAGAACAATCGCTGGAACAGTGAAAAGACAGCGATTGAAGTGACAATTAAGCAGGTAGGTGACAGACCGGCAGGCGCACAAAGCCCAGAAGGAGAAATAGTGCAGACAACGATTGCTGCAGCAGCTTCTCTCGGTTTGAACCCTGTGCTGTCACAAGCCTTCAGCACAGATTCCAATGTACCGATCAGCCTTGGCATTCCTGCTGTGACATTAGGTGGCGGTGGCAGTAACAGCGGCGGTTTTCACACTTTAGAGGAGTATTTCGATCCAACAGATGCCCATATCGGACCGCAAAATATCTTTTTGACGATATTAGGACTAGTAGGAATGAGAGATGTAACAGCACCATTACTATCAAAGAAATAATAGATAAAGCAGAGAACTAAGTTTCTCTGCTTTTTTTTGAGTGTAAAAAGCCGTTCCTAAAAATTTTTTGGGAAACTTTTAAAAAATATTTCCCTCGACTTATTCCTGACACATTTCTTTTATATTCTATTACTTGTAAGAGGCACAAGCCTATTGGAACTAAGAAAAAATGCAAGTTAAGCATATAAAATATAACAAGAAAGAGGATGAGAAGAAGGATGAAGAAAAGCATAAAGAAATGGATCGTTAGCGGAGTTATTGTTGTAGTAATTGGTGGAGGTTTTGGTTCCTACTTTTATTTCACAAAAAATGATACGCAGCAAGTAGCTGCACAGGCAACAACACAAACCGCTGCTGCAGAAGTTGGAGATGTAGAAATTAATGTGAGCGGAACTGGCAGCATAGCAGCTATTAATACAGAGGCAGTAACCTCTGTCGGCAATGCAACAGTCGATGAGGTGAATGTAGCAGTTGGAGATGAAGTCGAAGAAGGAGATGAACTTGTTACATTTGAAGATGATACGCTTGACCCGATTACAGCTTCTTTCTCTGGTGAAATTACGGCGCTTAATGTAGAAGAAGGCGACAGTGTTTCAATGGGAACAGAAGTATTGACAGAAACAGACTATGATAATTTAGAAATGGTTGTAAATGTGGACGAGCTTGATATTTCTAAAGTTGAGAAAGGACAAGAAGCTACGATTACAGTAAGTGCTTTAGAAGACAAAGAATTTACAGGTGAAGTAACGAATGTTGCAAAAGAGGCAACTTCATCTGAAGGTTCTAGTGTGGCAAAATACGAGGTAACAGTAAAAGTTAAAAAACCTTCTGGATTATTAGTTGGGATGACAGCAGAAGCAACTATCACAACGGACAGTAAAACAGATGTAGTAACAGTTCCAGTCGAAGCAGTACAAAAAGAAGATGATGAATATTATGTTCTAATCCCGTCTGGATCTTCAACAACTGAGGAAGGTTCAACAGCAACAGCAACAACAAAGCAGACTGTAGAAGTAGGTTTGGAAAATGAAGATGTTGCTGAAATTACAAGTGGATTAGAAGAAGGAACTACAGTTGTTCTGCCAACATTTGAATCAAGCAGTGACAGCAGCAGCCAGCAGGGCTTGCCAGGCGGAGGGCAAATGCCATCAGGCGGACAAATGCCAAGCGGAGGGCAAATGCCATCAGGCGGCTTCGGCGGCGGAGGTGCTAACCAGTAATGATTGAAGAAAATAGAATTGTAGAAATTAAGAACTTAAATAAGCAATATACACTTGGCGGAGAAACGGTCAAGGCACTGGATAATGTGAGCTTCTCTATTAATAAGGGCGACTTTATTGCCATCATCGGTCCATCAGGGTCAGGCAAATCGACCTTGATGAATATGATCGGCTGTCTGGATACACCAGATTCTGGCGAATACTTCCTTGATGGGCAAAATGTCTTTCAATTAAAAAGCAAACAGTTAGCAGATGTAAGAAACCATAAGATTGGCTTTATCTTTCAGTCATTCAATCTGTTGACGAAGCAATCGGCATTTGAAAATGTAGAACTGCCGTTAATTTACAGAGGAATGAACAGCAAGGAACGAAAAGAAGTTGCTTTGACTGCTTTAAAAAAGGTAGGATTGCTGGAACGTGCTGGCCATAGGCCGACTGAATTGTCAGGTGGCCAGCAGCAGCGTGTGGCGATTGCCCGCGCTCTTGCCGGCAACCCGCCGATTCTGCTTGCGGACGAACCTACAGGGGCGTTGGACAGTAAGACAGGAGTAGAAGTGATGAAGCTAATCAAGGATTTGAACAAGCAAGGACATACAATTATATTAATCACCCATGATCTTGAAATAGCGAAGCAGGCTAAGAGAGTCATCCGTATTCAAGATGGAAGACTCAGGGAGGAAAAGGAGGTAGGAGTTTCTTGAAATTAGGGCAAGCAATAAAAATATCATTTAAGAATATAACCATGAACAAGCTTAGAGCCGTTCTGACGATGCTTGGAATAATTATCGGAGTTGCTGCTGTAATTGCCTTGACCTCTTTAGGAATGGGTGCTTCCCAATCGGTTTCAGAAGAGGTTTCCAGTCTTGGCAGCACAACTGTTTCCGTATCACTGTCTGGCAATTCAAGCGATGAGGAAGTCGTCACATATGATGAACTCATGTCCTTTGAAGATTTGTCGGAGGTAGAAGCAGTAGCACCGACGGTTTCTACTAGCAGTACATTGAAAAACGGTACAACATCAAGCGAAGGTGTTACTGTAACAGGGATTAACAATTCCTACGAAGATGTAAATGACATTACGGTCCGCTCTGGGCGCAGCATTATGGATATTGATTTGGATAACCGTAATAAGGTCGTCGTGTTAGGCGCCAATGTTGCTACAGAACTGTTTGGTTTTTCAAATGCTGTTGACCAGACTATTAAAATAGATGGCACAACTTTTAAAGTAATTGGTGTGCTAGAGGAGCAAGGTGAAGAACTGTCAGGCTCTGTTGATGATCAAGTATTGATTCCTTTTACAACAGCACAGCGCTTTATCGGGCAAACATATGTAACATCAGCTACAGTTAAAATGACATCTGAGGATACTGTTGAAATTGGAATGGCAAAAATGGAGCAGGATTTATACAACCAATTCGGCGGTGACGAAACATCCTATTCTGTCCGCAATCAATCTTCTGTATCTGATGCCCTTGATTCTGTCAGCAATACAATGACATATCTGCTTGCAGGTATCGCAAGTATTTCCTTAATTGTCGGAGGAATTGGCATCATGAACATTATGCTTGTATCTGTTACAGAAAGAACAAGGGAAATCGGGATAAGAAAAGCAATTGGAGCGAAGAAAAAAGATATCATGTTACAGTTCTTAATTGAAGCGGTTGTTTTAAGTGCATTTGGCGGAATACTCGGTGCCTTGATTGGACTTGGAAGTGCTGAGGTGCTGTCAAGCATGCTTGATATGACAATGCAGATCACTTGGTGGATTGTCGGAGGTTCGGTAACCTTCTCTATCTTAATAGGGATAATATTCGGCATCTTCCCTGCTAACAAAGCATCAAACTTAAGCCCGTTAGAGGCCTTGAGGTATCAGTAATATTTAGGGTCAGGCTTTTGCTAGTATAGTAAAAGCCTGACCCTCTTTTCATAGGTGATAGTTTTTTATCCCTTTATTCTTGTATAATGAGTAAAAAACAAAAGGACTAATTAGAGATGAAGCATATATTAATTGTTGAAGATGAATTGGCAATAAGCATGGTGCTTGGAGCTTACCTTGAGAAGGAAGGTTTTGCGGTGAGCTATGCATACAATGGACAAGAGGCGTTAGATAAAATAGAAGAAACAGTGCCGGCATTGGTTCTTCTTGATGTTATGATGCCCCATATGGATGGCTGGGAAGTGCTTGGCCATATCCGCAAAAAAAGTGCATGTCCTGTCATTATGCTTACTGCACTTTCCGATACAGATCAAAAGCTGAAAGGCTTTGACACAGGAGCGGACGATTATATAACGAAGCCATTTGTAGCGGAAGAGGTAATAGCAAGGGTGCATGCTGTTTTGCGCCGCTCCCCGCAATATCAGGCAGAGGAAGATGTCACTTATTATGGAAACTTGAAAATAAATAATCTATCACACCAAGTGTTTTTAAATGGAATTGAAGTTCCGTTTACACCGAGAGATTTGTCTGTACTGCTCTTTTTGGCTGGCAACCCAAACCAGACTTTCACAAGAGATCAGCTGCTGGACCACGTATGGGGCAGTGATTATGATGGCAGTGACAGGGCGGTGGATTTAGCGATTAAAAGAATTAGGAAATTATTGAATGGATGGGATGCAGAATATGGGGAAATTAAAACATTACGCGGACTCGGCTATCAATTCTATATTCAAGAAAAAAAATAAAGAAAAAACACCCCTTCTATATTATTGGACAAAACGATATTTATTTACATTAATAGTCGGACTTGTCATCATCGGAGTAGTTTCCATTCTCTGGATCCGCCATAATGCCTTGGCGAACAGGCTTGAATTGACGAAGTTCGTTGCCCAAGAAATAGCAGGAAGAGCAGGCGATGAAGATTTAGAAAATATCTGGGACGTCAGGTTTCCATTTATGCAGGACAGGCAGGATTCGCAAAGCATCTATCAGCCAATGAGCATTTATATTAAGGCTGAATCAGGTGAGGTAAATCTCCTTTCTCCTATGCAGGACATGGCGCCGAACAGCCCTCAGTCAGAAATGAAGGAGCCTGCTCCAAATAATACGGATCAAGCATCTGCGATTGAAGATTTGGATATGGTGGAAGATTTAACTGTGGAGACAATCACCTTAAGCGATAACAGAAAGGCATCTGTTGTAATTGCCCCTATCTTGAAAGGCGATAAGTTGGCGGGAAACGTGTATATTATCCAGCCCCATGATCAGCTCCGCATTAATACAGAGGAATATCAATTACTTGGTCTTCTTCTGACAGGTCTTGCCATCCTTGGGTGGCTTGTAATCTACTCTTTGTCAAAGAAGCTGGCAAAGCCTGTGGAGGAAGTCGCAAATGCGGCACAAAACTTAATGAATGGCAATTATGATATTCGACTCAACGAAGATGTTCAGGAAAAGGAGCTGCATCAGCTCGTATTATCCTTTAATGAAATGACGAAGAGGCTGCAAACATTAGAGGGACTGCGGACACAGCTTCTCGCAGGTGTGACGCATGAGCTGAAAACACCAATTACTTCTATTAGCGCCCTCGTTCAAGCTGTGAATGATAATATTATTACAGATGACAGAAAAAAAGAGTTTTTAGCGATGAGCTTAAAGGAAGCGAAACGGCTGCAGAGCATGGTGGAGGATCTCCTTGATTTTAACAGCTTTAGTGCAGGATCTATTAGAGTCCATTTCGAGAAGACAAATATTCAAGCAGCTGTTAAAGAAATTATCTATCAGTGGGAAATTGTCCATGCAGATGCGTTAAAAGATGTGAAGGTAACCTATACTAGTATGGAAAAGCAAGTGTTCGCCAATATCGACAGTGTCCGCTTGCAGCAAATCGTGGTCAATCTGCTTAATAACAGCCTTCATGCCATTAAAGGCAAGGCTGATGCAGAACTGTCAGTCAGCCTTAAATATGACAATGACAACGTCTTAATTACGGTCGAGGATAATGGATATGGTATTCCTGTTGAGGAGCAGCATTTTATTTTTGAGCGCTTCTACAGGGGAAAAAACAAGAAGGACGTAGAGCGTGGACTTGGATTAGGATTGCCATACAGCCTGCTTTTGGCAAAAGCGCTTGGAGGGCTTTTATCTTTACAAAAATCCAATGGTTCTACTACAATGTTTTTATTGAAATTGCCATTATGGAAAGAAGAAAGCAACTAAAATATTTATCTTCCCGTCATGAAAGGCATCAAAAGGAGTGCAGCATGTTGAATATGCCCAAAGAGAAATTTTGCAAAGATTCATTAGTAGTAAAGACAAGCAGAATCTTTCCGATTGATACAAATAATCATAATTCTTTATTTGGCGGAAAGCTGATGAGCTATATTGACGATGTAGCATCAATTAGTGCTTCAAGACATTCTAGAAGCAATGTCGTTACAGCTTCCACCGATTCCGTTGATTTTTTAATTCCGATAAGGCCGACTGATTCGGTTTGCCTTGAGTCTTATGTCACACATACAGGCAGATCCTCAATGGAGGTATTTGTGAAAGTGGTGGCAGAAAATTTAAAAACAGGTGAACGCAAGCTTGCCGCAACGTCATTTTTGACATTTGTAGCTCTTGATGAGGAAGGAAAGCCAACAAGGATTCCACAGGTAGTTCCTCAATCTGAGGAAGAGCATATGCTTTTTAATACAGCAGAACAGCGGGTTAGAGTAAGAAAAGACAGAAGAGAGCACAGCAAAGCATTTGCGAAAGTGGTTAAAACAGATGCTCCGTGGATTTAAATGAAAAACAGAAGGCGAAATAAGCCTTCTGTTTTTTTGTGTTTAACAATGTTGATAAGCACAATGGGAAGCTTGTTTTATTAAATGGAAAGAAGTAAAGAAAAGACCAGTTATTTCGAGAAATAAAACATATGTCTGGAAATAAAAAAATTTTGAAAATATGCCGTTAGATTATCTGACAATATGAAAGACACTTGTTTCATCCGAGATTATAATCCTTACATAAGTATAGCTAATGATGGCACATCTGCCAGAAGAGGTTATCTGTTTGCAATACCGCTTTAAAAAAGTACATAGCAAATAGGAGGAGAACTATGTTATCCAAAAAGGCATTATCAATCGCAATGACAGCTACTTTAGCACTTGGGTTTTTAAGTGGATGTGCTTCTTCCAGCTCTGACTCCTCAGGAGACAGTGATGGAGGAAAACAGGTAATTAAGATTGTTACACAATCACCTCTATCTGGCGGAAGTGCCACATTAGGGGAAGCGATCAAGCTGGGAGCACAATTGGCAATCGATCAGCAACAGGACAAATTCGCTGATTTGGGCTTCGAGCTGAAGCTGGAGGCACAAGATGACCAAGGCGATCCGAAAAAAGGGGTGGCTAATGCTCAGCTGGTAGCAGCAGACCAAGCGGTGCTAGGTGTTGTCGGCCATTTAAATTCAGGTGTGTCCATCCCAGCATCTGAAGTGTATGAAAATAATAAACTTATCAGTATTTCTCCTGCAAGTACAGCAACAGATTTTACGGACCGTAACTTGGAGACAGTCAGCCGAGTAGTTGCCCGTGATGACTTCCAAGGCCCAGCTGGTGCTGAATATGCGATAAACACATTAGGAGCAAAGAAAATATTTATTATTCAAGACAAAACCGCTTATGGCTCAGGATTGGCTGAAGCCTTTAGAGGTGCTGCAGAGGAGATGGGAGCTGAAATTGTAGGATTTGAGGGAATCACGGTCGGGGAGAAGGACTTCAATGGAGTTCTAAATCAAGTTACTTCTAAACAGCCGGACATGATTTATTATGGAGGGCTGTATGCCGAGGGTGGCATCCTTGTAAAGCAAGCTCGTGAAAAAGGCCTAGATATTCCATTTATGGGTGGAGACGGCCTTGATTCATCTGCATTTGTTGAAATTGCCGGTGACGCTGTCAAAAACACATTCCTGACATCTGTTGCAGGCGATACGACAAAAACAGAAGAAGGCACAAAGTTTGCGGACGACTATAAAGCAGCCTTTAATAAATCAATTGAATCATATTCAGCATATGCTTATGACAGTGCCGGGGTTTTGCTTGCAGGCATTGAAAAAGCCATTGAAGAAAATGACGGCAAAATGCCTACACGAGAGGCAGTGACAGAGGCAGTACGCGGAACACAGGATTATAAAGGTGTTGTAACAGAGGTAGGCTTTGATGAAAAAGGAGATAACAAGTACGCTAAAATATTCATTTATAAATTTGATGAAGCTTCTTACCCGGCAACATTAGACGGTGAGATCTCTCAATAAGCCTTGCAAATTCTTTTAAAAGATGTGCCAATCTTCTAGAAAAGGACGGCATATTTTTAGAAAAAGGGTATGAGTGTTCATACCCTTTTTCGTTTCAATTACTACATAGGGGACTGCCCTTATCTTTCAATAAAAAAACTATAAAAGTGTGGGGAAGAATATGCTGACAGAAGTGTTGCAAACATTGCCGCAAGTTTTAATTGACGGTCTTGCTTTAGGAGCGGTTTATGCCGTTATCGCTTTAGGCTATACGATGGTTTACGGGATTTTAGAACTGATTAACTTTGCTCATGGCGAAATTTTCATGACAGGAGCATTTGTCGGAACAGCAGTGCTGATTGTATTGACAAGCCTTGGCTGGACCTCCATGCTTCCGGCGGTCTTGTCTTTAATTATTATGCTTGTCATCACAAGCTTGATTACGGGATTAATGGGGATGGGAATGGAAAGAGTTGCTTACCGTCCGTTAAGGAAGGCTCCCAAATTGATTGCCTTGATATCCGCAATCGGTATTTCCTTTCTTTTGCAGGATATTGTCCGTTTTATCACAGAGCTGTACAAAGGCAACTATATCCTGAACACTCCTTCCTTATTCTCAGGGCAGCATCAAGTGGGCTCCCTTTTAGGTGCTAACAATGCGAGCTTCAAAACCTCTTTTCTTGTTGTTATTATTGTTGCTGTTATTTTAATGGTTGGTCTTGACTTCTTTGTTAACAAAACTAAATGGGGGATGGCAATGCGAGCTGTCGCCCAGGACAGGGACACTGCATCACTCATGTCTATCAATGTGAATAAAGTTATTTCTGTCACCTTTTTTGTCGGATCTGCATTAGGCGGTGCGACAGGAGTACTATTTGCTGTCCAATATGGGACGATTGATCCTTATATTGGATTCATTTTAGGCTTGAAGGCTTTTACTGCAGCAGTACTTGGCGGGATTGGCAATATTCGCGGTGCAATGGTAGGGGGATTGCTTATTGGTCTAATTGAAATGTTTACAGCCGCAAACCTGTCGGTCATTACAGATGGAATATTAGGTGCAGAATACAAGGATGTTGCAGCATTTGCCATACTGATCATTGTGTTGATATTTAAACCAGAAGGCTTATTTGGCAAAGCCGTAGCCGAGAAAGTGTAGGTGGGTATAATGGCAAATTTCATGACCACATTAAAAACAAGCAAACTTGCCCAAGGCATTCTCTTTTTCTTCTATGTATCTGTAACAAGTGCAAGCCTTTATCTTGCCCAGAAATCTGTCACAGCTTTTTTGCTTTTGCTGCTTTCATTGCTAATTCTCTATTTCATGAACTTCGGCAATAAGTGGAAATGGGCAGCAGGATTAGTTATCTTAGGTTTCATCCTTCCATATGCGGCAAGTCAGGGACCAACATACCAATCTTATATGGAAGTAGCAACAATGGTCGGGATTTATGTATGCATGGCCCTTGGTTTAAATATTGTCGTTGGTCTAGCTGGTCTCCTTGACCTAGGATTTGTTGCATTTTTTGCAGTTGGTGCTTATACATATGGGATATTTGCGACAGTACAGGCTTCTAACTTCATGCCGTTCGGTGAATATCCTCTTTCAGGTAACAGCTTTTGGATATTTATTATTATTGGCTTGTTTGTGGCCGCATTGTTTGGTGTCTTATTAGGAATACCAGTTCTTCGTGTGAAAGGTGATTATCTAGCAATTGTCACATTAGGCTTTGGAGAAATCATCCGGATTGTCTTTAATAACCTTGATAAGCCTGTCAATATAACGAACGGAGCAATGGGTCTTGCCAGCATCAGCCCGCCGGAAATATTTGGTATAACTCTTATCTTTCCTAATCAATATTATTATGTTGTTCTAGTAATGTTTCTTTTTGTCATTTACGCTGTGACAAAACTAGAGCATACGAAGCTGGGACGGTCATGGAAAGCAGTCAGAGAAAATGAGATTGCCGCACAGGCGATGGGGATCCCCCTTGTAAAAACAAAGCTGACTGCATTTGCGATTGGAGCCTCCTTTTCAGGAATGATGGGTGTTGTTTTTGCCGCAAAACAGATGTTTATTGATCCGACAAGCTTCACATATCTGGAATCGACAACCATTCTGGTGATGGTCATCCTTGGTGGGATGGGCAGTGTGCCTGGTGTTATTTTAGGAGCAGCAGTTGTCACTATTCTTAATTTGCAAGTACTGACAGAAATTACAGGCTGGCTCAGCCAAGTTGTTACTATTCCTGATGCATTATCGCCTGTTAAAATGCAGCGTTTTATCTTTGGAATATTGCTTGTAGTTATGACATTATACCGTCCGCAAGGGCTGATTCCAGCAAAAAACATCCGGTTTGATGTAAACAAACTGAAATCTCCGGAAAAGGTAGACACAAACCTGGAATCAAAAATACCAGTCGCAAGGAGGGATATATAAATGAATATTCTTGAGGTGACAGGCTTGACGAAAACATTCGGCGGCTTAATTGCGAATGCTAATATTGATATGGCGGTGGAAAAGAATACAATTACAGCAGTTATAGGTCCAAATGGGGCAGGTAAAACAACTTTTTTTAATATGATAACAGGAGTCTACAAGCCGACAAAAGGTTCAATTATGTTGAATGGTAAGCAAATTGCCGGTTTAAAGCCGCATGTTGTTGCCAAGCACGGAATTTCAAGGACATTTCAAAACATCCGCCTTTTCAGTGAGATAACAGTGCTAGAGAATGTTCTTATTGGGATGCATAACCGAATTAAGGGAAATATTATCGGCACTTTACTGCAGCTGCCGAGTGCAAGACAGGAGGAGGAGGAAGCTAAAAGGGAGGCATACAGACTGCTTGAATATGTCGGCCTTGCAGATGCAGTGAATGAAAGTGCCGGAAATCTGTCTTATGGTGCGCAAAGAAGGCTGGAGATCGCCCGCGCCCTTGCAACAAATCCAAGTGTACTGCTTTTAGATGAACCAGCTGCAGGCATGAATCCAAAAGAGACGGCCCTCTTAACTGATTTAATCCAGGATATATGCGCAAAGCTCGACTTGACTATCATTCTGATTGAACATGATATGAAGCTTGTTATGGAAATTTCTAATCATATCATCGTTTTAGACCATGGAGAAAAGATTGCTGAAGGTAGGCCTGAGGATATCAGATCCAATCCGAAAGTAATTGAAGCATACTTAGGAAAAGGTGCCGTATCACTTGCATAAGGGGGGAATTAACATGGATAAAATATTAGAATTAGTCGAGGTAGAGGCATCTTATGGAGGCATCCAAGCATTAAAGGGCATCAGTCTCCATGTAAACTATGGAGAAATTATTACATTAATCGGCAGCAATGGGGCTGGAAAATCTACGACATTAAAGTCAATCAGCGGGCAGGTACCTGTCAAAAGAGGAAGCATTATTTACAAGGAAAAGATGATTACTAACATTGCTGCACACAAAAGTGCGATATTAGGAATTTCCCAAGTTCCAGAGGGAAGAAGGATATTTCCTAAGCTGACAGTGAAGGAAAACCTGCTTATTGGCGCCTTTGCTGTAAAGGATAAGTCACTGATTGAAACAAGAATAAAAAAAGTGTTTGAGTATTTTCCGAGACTGAAAGAGCGGATAGACCAGAAAGGAGGAACGATGAGCGGCGGTGAGCAGCAAATGCTCGCAATTGGCCGTGCCTTAATGATGCAGCCAGAGCTGCTGATGCTTGATGAACCATCCATGGGTCTTGCGCCTATTATTGTTGAACAGATTTTTGAAATTATTAAGGAGCTTAACCGAGACGGAATGACGATTTTATTGGTAGAGCAAAACGCTTTTCAGGCACTGCAAATCGCAAATAGAGGTTATGTCATTCAGACCGGGGGAATTGTTCTGGAAGGATATGGGGAGGAACTTATTTCTAACAAACAAGTTCAAGAAGCATACTTAGCGTAAAAAAAACCAAAAGAGATTGAAATCTCTTTTGGTTTTTTACTGCATTAATAGTTCAAGAATTTTACACAAACTGGTTCTGGAGCATGAATTTCTGATTGAAGCAATGTCAGCTTGCCTGTTGCTTCATCTCTTTCAAACAATGTAAGTGTGTCCGATTGCTCATTTGAAGCTACGATGAACTTTTCAGTTGGATCAAGCACAAAATCACGAGGCCAGTTTCCTTCTGTTGAAGTATGCTCGATAAAAGTCAATGTTCCTGTTTCGCTGTTAACGCTAAAAAGGGCAATAGAGTTATGGCCGCGGTTTCCAGCATAGACAAACTTGCCGTCAGATGATAGGTGAATTGCGCTACCTTGGCTGTTTTCAGTAAAGTCGATCGGCAATGCAGAGATATATTGCAAATCTTTCAATTCGCCTGTTTCGCTGTTATAAGATAATGTGATAACTTCATTGCTTAATTCAGTCATCACATAAGCGAATTTGCCATTCGGGTGGAATGCAATATGTCTTGGTCCGCTTCCAGGTTTAACTGATAGGCTGCAAACTGTTTCCAATTGGCCGTCTGTCAGCTTATAAGTTTCAACTTTATCGATACCAAGGTCAACAGAAACGACAAAACGCTCATCTGGTGTAAAGCCTGAGAAGTGCATATGCGGCTTTTCTTGTCTCGCTGTATTTGGACCAGTGCCTGTATGCTCAACTTTTGCAGCCAATTCTTGAACAGCTCCATCAGTATTTAGTGGGTATGCCTCGACTGTTCCTTTATGGTAATTTCCAGTAAGTGTATAGCTTTTGTTTTCATCTACGCTAACATGACAAGGGGAAGCGCCTTCAGTGAACTGCTTGTTAATGAATTCAAGCTTTCCAGTAGTAGGGTCAACACTATAAGCGGCAACTCCTCCAAGTGAGCCTTCCTTACCTACAGCATATAGGAACTTATTATCTTTAGAAATTGTTGCGTATGTCGGGTTCTCTAATTCTGCAGCCAGTTCTACATTCGAAATTTTCTTTTCCTCTGTATCAAGCACGAAGGAATAAATTCCTTTACTAGTTGACTTTGTATATGTACCTACATATCCTATAAACTTCTTTGAATTTGTCATGAACAAGTCTCCTTTAAAAGATTTAAATATATTATAGCAAATTGTAAGCCCACTCACTAATAAAGAAGCTTCTAAAATGCAAATAGAGAGAAAATTCAAACGTACAGCAGTGTAGAAAAGGCGTAATATCAAGCCTTCTTAGTCTAGCGTATAAATAAAAAAATCATGAGCATACTAGTAGTTTGAGAGAGATAATTGCAATGTTTGTATTATGGAAAGGATAGAGAAATGAAGAAAAAAATATGGTTTAATCATTGGTTCACAACAGCTGCTCACTTTATTGACATGATCAAATACAATGCTGACGGAAATGATTTTGAGGTGTATGGCACCTCCATTAATGAGCATGCATTATATTTAAGCTACTGTGATGCAGCATTTATCGAACCAGATATTAGCGGGGAAGATTATATTGAATTTTGTTTGCGCTTTTGCAAAATTCATCGCATAAATATATTTGTTCCACGAAAAGAGAATGTACTTATTTCAAAAAATCTCCACAAGTTTGAGGAGCTTGGCGTAAAGGTTCTTGTATGTCCTGATTCTTCACTGATGGAGGTTCTTGATGATAAGGAAGCTACATATAAGCTGATGAGTGAGCATCCGGTACTTAAAACCGCGGTGAACATACCTGATTATGAGATTGTTAACACTGCTGAGGAATTCAAGAAAGCATATTTTACATTAAAAGAAAAAGGTCATAAAGTCTGCTTTAAACCTGTTATTGGAGAGGGAGGGAACGGCTTCAGAGTTATTCAGGAAAAGCTTGATTCCATTGATGAGCTTTTCTATCAAGGGATTAGTGCTAATATATCCTTGGATTCAGCGTATCAAATATTGAAGCAGCAGGAATCCTTTCCGCCTTTGATGGTGCTAGAATATTTAGATGGATATGAGTACAGCATTGACTGTCTGTCGTATGAAGGTAAATTGATGGCTGCTATCCCAAGAAAAAAGGGAAAAGGCAGGCTCAGGGAGCTGGAGGACAATCCATTGCTCTTAAAGCTGGCAAAAGAAATAAATGAAGCCCTTAAAATCCCGTTTATCTATAATATCCAAGTGAAATATCAAAACGGTATACCGAAGCTGCTTGAAATCAATCCAAGAATGTCAGGCGGCCTTCATTACAGCTGCTTAGCAGGAATTAATATGCCATACAGGGCAATAAAGCTTTTAATAGAGGGAAGAAAGGCAATTAAATATTTTCAGCCTCACTTTGGTATTAAATCAAGCTATTTAGAAAAGGAAATAGTGTTAAAAGATAATGCTTTCTACACAAAAATTGTGCATATGTAAGGCAAGAAAAACCTCGGTTAAACTGGGGTTTTTTTCAAAATAACAAACGGTTCTTTATAAGAAACAAAAGTTATTGACATAACGAACGTATCGACGTATTATTAATTTATTAACACTTTATAACAAACAAAATTTGTTCTTTATAAAGAAATTGTCTGTAAAGGTAATATTTTTTTGCTTATAGGTTCTTTATAGAGAACAAAAAATACTTGGGAGGAATACCAGTGGATGCCATTATCCAAACACTAAAAATGCGATATTATGCAAGGCTTATCAACAAGTACTCACAAAAATCAAATAAAGCGGCATTAGGTTTAGATAGAAATCTCTATTTCCAAAAGTACTGTTACTATCAAGATAAACTGAGAATGCTTCAGGAAGAGATATCTGCTGGCAGAAGTATTTAATATATTCATTTAAATTTACTGCAATTATACTAATTATTTAAGAAAACGAAATCCACCAGCAATTGCTAGTGGATTTTTTCATGTTTAGACCCTGTGGAAAAAGAGCGTACTTATTCACTTACTTATACACATGCGAAAACTATAGGAGAGTGGTATTCCACAGATTTATTCACAATATCCACAGTTTTAATGTGGTTATCCTAGTGGATTTGTGGATAAGTTGGGATATGTAAGCATAAAAAATGAAAATGCTTTCATAAGTTAGAAAGTTATCCCCAGCTTTACCATGTAATGTATTTATTGACTTACTGTTTTCCTTGGTCGAATTGTCTGCTTGCAGCTCTATCCGCCATTTTAAATTCATGCTGATATGTGACCTCTTGCATGCTGGAAAGCTTTGGTTTCCCTTTGAATGCTTTTTTCTTATCCATTGCTGACATCCTTTCTAAATGAAGATAATGTTATTGTCTCCATTCTTGTTGGAAAGATACATCAGCAGAGGCTGGCGATGGCAGAATCTATCGTCTCATATGTAAAGGTATAGCCATGTTTAGTCAAGACAGAGGGAAAAACATGCTGCCCTTCTGCAACTAGCACACTCATTTCTCCTAATGCCAGCTTAAGAAAAGGAGCTGGAACTGGCAGCCAATGCGGACGGCCGAGCTGTCTGCCTATCGCTTTACCTAGAATACTCATCTTAACTGGAGCTGGTGCTGTGAAATTAACTGGACCTGAAATAGAATTATTATTTATAATAAACTCCATTGCGGCAACAACATCTTTAATATGTATCCAAGATGCCCACTGGTTTCCACTCCCTAAATTTCCGCCGGCAAATAACTTATAGGGAAGAAGCAGTTTCGGAAGAGCTCCCCCTTTTTCTGAAAGCACAAGACCGAAACGACAAAAAACCGTTCTGATGTCCTGCTCTGTTGCATGAGCAGCATGTGCTTCCCACTGTTTTACAGTATCTGCAAGAAAATCATTGCCTAGACTGGACTCTTCTGTAAATTTCATGCTTAAGGAAGTTCCATAAACACCGATTGCACTGGCGTTCATCCAAAGCTTTGGTCTGTTTGGAAGCTCTCTGATGATAGATAGAAGTCTGTCTGTTGACTTTACCCGGCTTTTGACGATTCTTTCTTTTCGTTCAGATGTCCAGCGGCCGCTGTTTAGTGATTCACCAGCAAGATTAATAACAATATCGATAGGTGCAGGAAGTGCAGCAGAAGAGCTTGTTAATGCATCATCCCAGTTAACAAAAAATAATTGTCCGCTGTTCTCCCGATTTTTGCTTCTAGTCAAACAATAGATAGCATGACCTTTTTGCGTTAAACTCTTTATTAGAGCATTACCGATCAAGCCGGTTCCGCCAGCAATCAGGAAATTCATTGTGTAATCCTCCCTAAATATTTTCTTTTTTATTATAATATTGACATGTATTTGAATCCTAGCCAGACGACTTATAGAGAAAGGGGGAAAAATGGGATGAAAATCAGTAAAATTACGAGGCAGAAAAATTTAAGCGACCGATATAATCTTTTTACGGAAAAAGCCGGCAAGGAAGAGTATGCATTCAGTGTTGATGAATCAATCCTAGTGAAGTATCAGCTCCGCAAAGGGATGGAACTTGATCCTCTTTTATTAAATCAAATACAGTACAGTGATGAAATCCGCAAAGGCTATCATACAGCTGTTAGATATTTGACAAGGATGAAGAGAACAGAAGCAGAGGTCCGAACACATTTGCGCATGAAAATCGAGGAAGACACAGTCATCGCAGAAGTCATTCGCAAGCTCTACGAAATGAAGTTTCTGGATGATGAGGATTATGCTTATTCCTATGTACGAACACAAAAAAACACTTCAGATAAGGGTCCTGAACTAATTAGAAGAGAATTAAGAGAAAAGGGACTGGGAGATGAATTAATTAGCAAAGCGTTAGTGGAGCTTCCTTTTGATGTTATGCTCGCAAACGCCGAAAAAATTGCTGCCAAGGCTTTAAGCAGCAATAAGAAGAATTCCTTTAAAATGGCCAAGCAAAAGGTAGAGCAGACTTTGACTAGAAAGGGTTATCCAGGTTCGGTTATTAAGGAAGTAAAGCTTTCCTTAGACGAGACAGGTGAAGAAGATGAGCTAGCTGCATTACGCGTTCACGGCGAAAAAGCTCAGCGTAAATTTTCCGCATATACAGGCTATGAATTTAAACAGAAGATGAAGCAGTTTTTATACAGAAAAGGCTTTTCCATTGAGTTAATTCAAAAATATCTGGACGAATTGGAGAGCTTTGAAGATTAACACGTAACACGCTAGTTCATTTTTTTTGCTGAAAGCATTTTTGTCATATAAAATAAAGCAAGATAGAAGGAGAAGGGGGAACTGAAGCAATTGCAAACGAAAAGGTACAGCTTGATGTCTGAATATGAATTACGGTCTGAAATCGCCCAGTTAAATGATAAGGCCAAAAAAGCAGAACAACTGGGCATCGTCAATGAATTTGCCGTGCTCGAACGGAAAATCGTAATGGCAAAAGCATATTTGCTCGACCCGAATCAATTTAAACAAGGTGAAATGTATGAAATTGAGGGAGATCCTGGCGTGCATTTCACGATTAATTATATGAATGGTATTTTTGCGTGGGGCACGCGAGATAATGGTGAAGGGCAAGAAGAAGGCATCCCCATCTCCTTATTGAAAAAATAAGAGGCATAAGAGCGGGCAACCGTTCTTATGCCAATTTCTTCTTATTGTTTATGTCTATGTGATGAGGCATTCATTCTTTCTTGCGGATGGGTATTAATTGTGCCATCTGCTCTCTTAGATGCATACTCTGGTTTTGCTCTTGGCTCACCTTCAAATTTGTTCTCATTTATATTATCTACCCCTTTAACCATTGGGCTGTTCCTCCTTTATAGTTCTTAATATATACTTGCACATCAATAGTATTTGTATCAGTTAAACAAACTATAAGCGTTAATTATAAGGAAAGAAGGTAGTTTTCATGTATGATTATCAAAAAAAACTTGTGGACAGATTGCTTGAGATAAATGAAAGTATAACAGTTATTCAGGCACAGACATGGGTAGAGCTGCTGTGGGAGGATTTTGAAACAACATATGCTAAGGCGGGAAGAGATTATAAAGGAGCAGAAATGACGGAGAAGGTTGTAAGCCAATGGATAGAAAATTATGGTCCAAATCTCCATGAATTTGTAGCGGAAAATCCGAAGTATAAAGACTTTCTTGCTGAAAATAAGCGAAGCTTCCATTAAAAAAATCCAGCAGATGCTGGATTTTTTGTGCAAGCAGATTAGTTTGTTATTATGTCAAGTTTCTTCTGAAGCTTCTCTTCACTAAATATCCAGCCTGTGTACGAGGAAATGATGTTCAGATTTGTATCGAGATGGACGACAGCGACAAATGGATAATGCCCATTGCTGCGGTAGCGCAAATCAATAAATCGGACCTGATATTGATCCTCTAGCTCTGTAACTTCCCAGCGATATACTGGGGAGAAGGAAAGGAAAGCAGACAGGTTGCTGTCTGTTTTTGCTGCTTCCAGCACAGGTGTGGATGGAATGGCAATCCGCTTAAATTGGTCATAAATTTCAATTTTATAGTTATGTGCTCTGCCGACATAAAAATACTCATCTGTCATTACGGCGACACGCCAATGGCCATATCTCATCGTTGGAGACAGGATGATAGTGTTTGCATCAGGTATGACTTCTTTTACTTTATGCTTCACCCTTCTTTGGGCCAGATAGCGGAGTATATAGTAAAAAAACAACACGATATATAACACGAGGAAAGTATATCCAGGTGGTGCTCCGAAAGCCCAAATAAACAGACCAACTACGTGCAAAGCAAAAATAATTGGATCAAATGTATTGATGAAACCGAGTGCTACCCATTTAGAAGAAAATGGTCTTAAAGCTTGTGTCCCATATGCATTGAAAATGTCGACGAATACATGGAGGAACACGGCAATAAATGTCCACATCCATAAATGGAGCAAGTTAGCTTCAGGAAAAAACGGATATAAAACAGCTACAATTATTAGCGGCCATAGTACCACAGCAGGAACTGAATGAGTTATACCTCTGTGATTACGAATATATACTGCGTTATTTCTTAGTTTTAATATAGTATCGACATCAGGAGCTTGAGAACCGGCTAATGTTGCAATCATCACGCTTATTGTTGTCGCATGGCTTCCTGCAACTGCTGGATCAAGAGTCGCCAAGCCTCCTAGCGCTAATCCCATTACTACATGTGTCCCAGTATCCAAAAATAAATTACCTCCCTGATTTTGCATAAGCAATTAATGGATAATGCTCTAATAATTTCTATAAAAAATAGCTTTATTTTTTTTATCAGTAAAGATACACTTTGATTTTAGACTAACTGAAAAAATTATCTCTGTTTACTTTGTGAAAGAGAAACATTATCTATACCTTATCATTGGGATTGTTTTCATAAAAGCCCAAAATGGGTTAGAAGAACACATTTTATGTTATTCCCCATTTCACAAAATATTAACATGGTGGAGGGTAAAAGTGAAAGAAGAAGCAAAAAGCCAATTGGACATACAGCAATTTAGAGATGACTTACTTAATTGGTTCATAGCAGAACAGCGTGACCTTCCTTGGCGCAAGGACAAGGATCCATATAAGGTTTGGGTTTCAGAAATCATGCTTCAGCAGACGAAGGTGGATACTGTTATTCCATATTTTAACCGGTTTATTGAACTGTTTCCGTCCATTAATGCATTGTCAGATGCAGAAGAGGAGAAAGTGCTCAAGGCTTGGGAAGGACTTGGATATTATTCTCGTGCTAGGAACTTACATAGTGCTGTGAAGGAAGTACGAGAAAAGTATGGTGGTGTTGTTCCGGATACTCCAGCAGAAATAGCAACATTGCGCGGAGTGGGCCCATATACTGCCGGTGCGATTCTCAGCATTGCCTACGGTGTACCAGAACCAGCCGTAGATGGAAATGTGATGCGGGTTTTATCGAGAATTCTGTCGATATGGGAAGATATCGCTAAGCCAAAAACACGAAAAACCTTTGAGGAAGCTGTGAGGATGTTAATATCTCATGAAAATCCGTCCTATTTTAACCAAGCATTGATGGAGCTAGGAGCGCTTATTTGCACACCAACATCTCCTTCCTGTCTATTATGTCCTGTCCGTGAGCACTGCCAGGCTTTTATGGATGGCACACAAGGTGAATTACCAGTAAAGACAAAGAGTAAAAAACAGAAGACAGTTCAGCTAGCTGCAGTCATATTAGCAGATGAAAATGGCAGAACCTTAATTCACAAACGCCCAGATAAAGGATTGCTTGCCAACCTTTGGGAGTTTCCTAATATGGAAATAGTGCAGACACTTACAAGTGAAGCAGAGCAGTTAAAGGCAGAGATGTTGAGCAGATATGGAGCAACTATTGAAGTGGAGGAAAGCATCACAAGGATTGAACATGTTTTCTCACACCTTATCTGGCAGATTACGGTATATAAAGGGAAGCTTATCAAGCTTGAAGAAGAAACAAACACATTAAAAAGAGTGAATGCCAAGGAAATTGAACCATATCCTTTTCCGGTATCACATCAGAAAATGCTCAAATTTATCCCTGAAGCAGAATAAAAATGCCTGTCCCTTATTTTGGGAGAGGCATTTTTTATTTTAATCATAGCTGACTTCTGTGCCATGGGTCCAATCGGCTTCCTGCCTTTTCAGCCCGCCGCGATTTTCGATTTCCTCGATAATTTTTCTATGGATAGAGACACCTTCCACATTCAAGTATTGGGTCATTTGCTGCAAGGAATGATGAAAGTAGGCGAGTTCGCTGTCTTTCCATTCAGATTTATCAATCATTGCCAGTTCAGTCATATCTCTGCCGACATACATATAAGCACCTTCTTTCCCTTATTATCTATAAGTATTGTGTTGTTGTTGATTGCGAACTATGCATGGAACAGGTAAAATGTGAAGCGAAATAATGACGGAAGGGATTGGTAAAAAAGATGGAAAATAAAGTAGCTTTAATTACAGGCAGTTCTAGAGGGATTGGAAAAGCAACAGCACTGAAGCTCGCAGCAGCTGGTTATGATATCGTTATAAATTATGCAAGAAGCAAAAAGGCTGCAGAGGAAACGGCAGAGGAAATCAGAGCACTCGGCAGAAAGGCTCTTATAGTAAGGGCGAATGTCGGCGATGTGGACAAGATTAAAGCGATGTTTACTGAAATAAAGGAGGAATTTGGCAGACTGGATGTATTTATTAACAATGCCGCATCTGGAGTACTGAGACCAATTATGGAGCTTGAGGAATCACATTGGGATTGGACGATGAATATAAACAGCAAGGCGCTGCTGTTTTGTGCGCAAGAGGCAGCAAGGCTAATGGAAGACGGCGGGAAAATTGTCAGCATCAGCTCATTAGGATCCATCCGATATTTAGAGAACTATACAACAGTAGGTGTGAGCAAGGCGGCAATGGAGGCATTGACAAGGTATTTAGCTGTTGAACTGTCACCAATGAATATTGTAGTTAATGCTGTTTCTGGTGGAGCGATTGATACAGAGGCATTAAAGTCATTCCCAAACAGGGAAGAGCTGTTAAATCATTCTGCAGAAAGAACGCCTGCAGGCAGAATTGTAGAAATAGATGATATGGTGAATGCTGTCATGTTTTTAGTTAGCGATGATGCAAGTATGATAAGAGGGCAGACAATTATTGTCGATGGAGGAATCTCTTTATTAGTATAAGGAAAAGGACCGGGGCTTCCGGTCCTTTCTAATGTTTATGAGCTAATTTGCCAATAAACTCAAACGATTGAATATGAGTCTTGGTCAGTTCAATTACTTCTTTGATGAATTCTTCTTGTGATTCCTTGAAGCCGTCCCGAATCCAATTTAATATTAGCCCGTAGAAGCCGTAAGCCGTATAGCGTTTAAAATAATCCATGTTAACAGGAATATGGTTAATTGTATCAAAGATGAATTGCTCTTTATAGATTTTCAAAATAGTCTGCGGGAAGTTAGTATGTAATCCTGGTAATGTATCTTCATACTTTATCAGCTCAAAAAAATTACGGTTTTTGTATATGTAAGCAACGATACTGAAAGACTGCGGATTAAGCTTTTCTGTATAAAATTTATGGCCATGCATGTATGGTTTGCCGACTGCTGCTTCTAAACCTTCCAGCTTTGAAACAAGCAAATCTTCTGCCAGTTCTATTTTATCAGGGTAGTGAATGTAAAAAGTGCTGCGGTTATAGGAGGCATGGTCCACAATGTTTTTAACTGTGACAGCGTGATAGCCTTTTTCTTTTATAAGTTCTATTAATGCTTGCTTCAGATGTTCTCTCGTCCGGTTTTGCCGATTTGTTGCCGGATGTTCTTGATCCATGAAAAAAACCTCCCTGAAAATAGACAGATTTATCGCAAGTGTCTAACTAATAGTCACTTAATGATATCTTAATGATTGTTAATTGTGAACAAAAGAGTAAAATTTAATTTGTAATTAAGCATATTCATCAAATAGTCTAGTACTTTTTATAGGAATATGTAAGCATATTTTTTAGGGGGATTTACAATGGGAAAATTACAAGATAAGGTTGCAGTAATCACAGGCGGCGCGTCTGGTATTGGCGCAGCAACAGCACGTTTATTTGTCTCAGAAGGTGCTAAAGTTGTGCTTGTAGACCTAAATGAAGAAAAAGGAAAGGCCTTCGAGTCAGAATTGAAAGCGCTTAACGCTGGAGCTCTGTTCGTTAAAGCTAATATTACAAGTGAAGATGAGGTTGCTAATATCTTCAAGCAAACGATAGATGCATTTGGCAAAGTTGATATTGTTTTCAACAATGCAGGTATTGGCCGTGTTCAGCCTTCACATGAATTGGACTATTCCGAATGGCGCCAAACAGTAAATGTAGATTTAGATGGTGTTTTCTTAGTGGCACGTGAAGCTATCCGCGAAATGTTGAAAGCTGGAGGAGGCACGATCGTCAATACAGCTTCCATGTACGGATGGGTTGGTTCACCAGGTTCTGCTGCCTATAATGCGGCAAAAGGTGGCGTTGTTAACTTAACTCGCTCTCTTGCATTAGAATATGCTGAACAAAATATACGTGTAAATGCGCTTTGCCCTGGATTTATTGATACACCAATCATTCCAGAAGAAAGCAAATTAGCACTCGCTGCAGCAACACCTGTAAAACGTCTCGGCAAAGCAGAAGAAATGGCAAAAGCTGTCTTGTTCCTAGCTTCTGATGATTCTTCTTATATGACAGGGAACAGCTTGATAGTAGACGGCGGTTATACTGCACAATAATTCAATTACGGCTTAAACATGAAAAGGGGGAAGAGGACGATGGAAAATCGTTTTGATGGCAAAGTTGTGTTAATTACAGGCGCTGGCTCTGGCTTAGGACAGGCTTCCGCTCTGCAAATTGCGAAAGAAGGAGCTAAGCTGTCCCTTGTGGATTTAAATACTGCTTCTTTAGAAGAAACAAAAAAACAAGTGCTTGCAACAACACCAGAAGCAGAAGTTTTGCTTATTACAGCAAATGTAGCCGATGAGAAGGCAGTTGAAAGCTATGTAAACGAAACGGTTGCTAAATTCGGCAAAATTGACAGCTTTTTCAATAATGCTGGTATTGAAGGTAAACAGGATCTTACGGAAGATTTCGGTCTAGACGAGTTCCAAAAAGTCGTTAGCATAAACTTAAATGGTGTATTTTATGGCTTGAAATACGTATTGAAAGTTATGAGAGAACAAGGCTTTGGGTCTGTTGTTAATACTGCATCTGTAGGTGGAATCCGCGGTGTTGGAAACCAATCCGGCTATGCAGCAAGCAAACACGGCGTTGTCGGCTTAACTCGCAACTCAGGAATTGAGTACGGCCAATATGGAGTCAGCATTAAAGCGATCGCGCCAGGTGCAATTATGACACCAATGGTAGAAGGATCATTAAAGCAAATCGACCCAGACAACTGGGAAGAGGTCGGCAAACAATTTGTTGAACCAAACCCAATGAAGCGTTTCGGAAAACCAGAGGAAGTTGGCTACTTAGTTGCATTCCTGCTGTCTGATCAAGCTAACTTCATCAATGCGACTGTTATTCCAATTGACGGCGGACAGTCCTACAAATATTAATATTAAGATATAAGCTTCCATTTTCGCTTGCGATTGTTTTCCAGCTAAGTTTCAATAGCCCCCCAGGTTAACAGCTTTACTATGGAATAATTGCAAAAGATTTAACAGCTTAATTAGGGTCTTAGTAGAATTTAAAGCACGAGTTAATCTCGTGCTTTTTTATATGGATTTTATTGAAATTAAAAAAATAATGGATAGAACTTCTGCATCCGGGACAAATTATATTCGTGGAGGTGATAGTAATGGCTAAAAAAGCAGGTAGCACACAAACTGGTACTAACATCCAAGAAGTAAAACAACAAAACGCTTCAGTAACTTCTGGTCAACAATTCGGTACAGAATTCGCTAGCGAAACTGACGTACAAGAAGTAAAAAGACAAAACGCTCAAGCAGAGCAAAACAAATCTAAAAACTCATAATTATAGCTAAAAGATGAAGGCACTTTTCTTAGAGGAAAGTGTCTTCTCTTATTTCTCCTAAAAAAATCCTCGTATACTCCTAATGGAAAGTTCGACAAAACCTCTTGTTAGTCTACAGAAGTAGTCAAAGGAAATAGGGACTTGAAGTGGAAATAATCAACAGAGCAAAAAAAACACCAAAATTTAAAAGTCAGCAGTGAAGAGGGAATAGTAGAATATCTTTTTTAAAATGAGAGGTAATTAAATCCTTGCTAAAAATATGAATTAGGATGTGTATGTTCATGAACGTGTTCAATGGATTAGTAGGAGAACAGATGAAGATTATGGAAAAGCTGCTGTACTTGCAAAGTGAGCTGGAGCGGTGTGAGGAAATAGAGGCACAATTGCAGCAATTGCAAAAGGAAACAGAGCTGAAGGAAGTGCAGGTTGAGATCCTGAATATGGAGATGGAGCTGAAAGAGATTCAGCGAATATTTGAAATGCAGACAGAAAAAGTTATCAAGGTTTACCAGCAAAACGAAATGAATTTAAGCTCCATTTGATAGGTAACATTAAATATTTCTTATCCCTTCTGCAATTTCAATGGTTCTTTTGTTTTAAATTTTTCTATTAACCGTTATAATAATAGAAAAAAGAGGAATTGTTCTTTGTTGCCTTGATTGGGAATTAGAATATTTAAATGTAAGTAGGTTGCAAAGCGTCCGCAAAATGAAAGTAGGGGAGAATAATGGGCGTACCTATCGAGGGTGAACCAATACAAATTCATAGCTACAAACATAATGGGCACATCCATCGAATCTGGGACGAAACAACGATACTTAAAGGGACGCAAAATTTAATAATAGGCGGTAACGATCGGACAATTGTTACAGAATCAGACGGCAGAACATGGGTCACCCGTGAACCGGCAATATGCTATTTTCATTCCCAATACTGGTTTAATGTAATTGGAATGATAAGGGAAGACGGAATCCATTATTATTGTAACCTTAGTTCGCCATTTATTTATGATGGAGAAGCAGTGAAGTATATTGATTATGATTTGGATATTAAAATTTTTCCAGATATGACTTTCAACCTCCTTGATGAGGACGAGTATGAGCGTCACCGTGCGGAAATGAAGTATCCAGATGCGATTGACCGTATCTTGAAATCGCATGTTAATCAATTGATTCAGTGGATACGCCAAAGAAAAGGTCCCTTTGCACCAGATTTTATTGATTTATGGTATGAAAGGTATTTAACGTACAGAAGTTAATAAGTAAGGAGGAATAGCTTGTTGAGAGTTCAGCAAGCTTTTTCTTTTGTTTTGATTTGTGCTAGTGGTAAAATAACATCTTGTTTGGAAGCTTTGTTCTAATTACTTATTTACATAACAACTTTGGAAAGGAAAGAGGAGAGAATGTGGACAGTATTAAAAGATATTTGCATTTCGTAAAACCTTACCGAATGCAAATTATAGGAACTATCATCATTGGTATCATCAAATTCGCTATTCCTTTGCTCATTCCGCTTTTGCTTAAATTTGTCGTTGATGACATTATTAACGCAACAGACTTGGATAAACAAGAGAGAATAACAAGCCTTTTGAAGATGATGGGTATAATGTTAATCATCTTTGTCATCATTAGGCCGCCTGTTGAATATTACCGCCAATATTTTGCCCAGTGGACGTCGAATAAAATACTTTATGACATTCGTGATCAGCTGTTTTCTCATTTACAGAAACTGAGCTTGAAGTATTATTCAAATACAAGGGCAGGGGAGGTTATCTCCCGCGTAATTAATGATGTGGAGCAAACGAAGAACTTTATCCTGACTGGCCTGATGAACTTATGGCTTGATGGTGTTACCATCTTAATTACGATCGGAATAATGCTGACGATGAATGTGAAGCTGACGATTATCTCGATTATTCTTTTGCCGTTTTATGCGTTATCTATCAGACATTTCTTCGGAAACTTACGTACGCTGACAAGAGAGAGATCGCAGGCTTTAGCAGGAGTGCAAAGCTTCTTGCATGAAAGAGTGCAGGGAATCTCGGTCATCAAAAGTTTTGCAACAGAAGATCATGAACAAAAACACTTTAAAAAATATAATAGTGCATTCTTGGAAAAGGCAACAGATCACACACGCTGGAATGCAAAAGCATTTGCTGTGGTTAATACGATTACGGATATTTCACCATTAATCGTAATTGCCTATTCAGGCTATCAAGTAATCAGCGGTCAGCTGTCTTTAGGGGCTATGGTAGCTTTCTTTGCATACATTGAAAGGCTGTATAATCCGCTGAGACGAATGGTGAACTCTTCCACTACACTGACACAGTCAATCGCATCAATGGATCGTGTTTTTGAGCTGATAGATGAAAAGTACGATATTCAAGATAAGGAGACAGCTGTCCCATGTGTGGATGTTAAAGGGGATATTAGTTTTCAGAATGTCGATTTTGCCTACGATCAAAAGGATGACCGTGTCTTAAAAAATATCACTTTAAATATAAAGCAAGGAGAAACAATTGCTTTTGTAGGGATGAGCGGCGGCGGTAAATCATCACTGATCAGTCTGATTCCGCGCTTTTATGATGTTACTGGCGGCAGTATTCTTCTTGACGGAAAAGATATCCGCGATTTTCAAGTAAGAACCTTAAGGGATAAAATCGGAATGGTTCTCCAAGAAAATATTCTATTCAGTGAATCAATCAGAGAGAATATTATGATAGGAAAGCCAGATGCAACAGAGGAAGAAGTAATCGAAGCAGCAAAGGCTGCTAACGCACATGACTTCATCATGCAGCTCCCAGATAAATATGAAACAAAGGTTGGCGAAAGAGGAGTAAAGCTAAGCGGCGGACAAAAGCAGCGTGTTGCCATTGCCCGTGTATTCTTAAAGAATCCGCCAATTCTCATTTTGGATGAAGCTACGTCTGCTCTTGATTTGGAAAGTGAGCAATCTATTCAAGAAGCGATTGAGAAACTGGCAAAGGAAAGGACGACATTAATTGTTGCCCATAGACTTTCGACCATCACTCATGCAGACCGCATTGTCTTAATTAACAATGGGGAAATTGTTGAGGATGGCAGCCATGAACAGCTGATGAAGCTTCAAGGTCATTACTTTAATCTGTTTCAAATACAGCAGCTTGGAGTATAAATAAAAGAAAGGATGTCCTTGAATCAAGGACATCCTTTCTTTTTATTCTTCTATCTTAACTTCCGGTTCATGCTTATGATGTACTTGAATCGTGGTGATTAGTGTATCTAAATGCTCCACATTTTCATCATATTCAATGATTGCAGAAATGATTTGCATTGCATGGTACTGCACCATTTCCTCGTCGTGTTCACATATACGCTCATCAACTGTTTCACGGTAGTGGTTGATAAGCTGGTAGAATAGTTCCTTCCTGTCAAGGGTGATATTCCCTTCCTCAAAGGTGACATTCGGTTTCACTTTACCAATGAACTTCAGCATCACATGCTCATGATGATGGATCAGACAATCAAGCTGCTGCTGGATGATATTTTGAAAATTCTCCGGCAATGATTTAAGCTCATTTTCAAAACGGTGCAATTTCTTTAAAGTATGGAATGATCTTTTAAGTGTGTTAATCATTTGCCTGTATATAACAAGCTTTCTCGCTTTAAGAGGCGTATTCCTCTTAAAATAGTTTCTTTCTTCTTTATACATTAAGTACAACTGGTCTATTTTAATAATCCGGTCAGAAATCTTGTCGATATCATTCTTTAGTAGACTATGTTCAGATGCATGCCTAATATTCAGGCGTATCCACTTTGTAACTTCTTCACTAATATCAGAAATGCTGTTATACAGCTTGTTTTCATATTTTGGAGGCAAAAATACGAGATTTACGATAAACGCTGATAGAATTCCCAGCATTATAGTTGAAAATCGTATAATCGCAAATGTAATAAAGTCATCTGTCGTCGTTTCCATAATTGCAATCAACGTTACTGTTGACAAAATGATTGTTTTTTCTAGTTTAAGCTTTAAATTAATCGTAATTACAATTACCGCGGCAAGACCAATGATAAAGATATTGTTGCCGAAGCTGAGTACGAAAACAACAGCGATAATTGCGCCTATAATATTACCTTGTATTTGCTCTATAATAGATAAGTAAGATCGATAAATAGTAGGCTGTATCGCAAAGATTGCGGAAATTCCTGCGAATACAGGTGTGGGCACTTGCAGTGTTTGGGCAAGCAGCAACGCTAAAACGATGGCGATTCCTGTCTTAAGAATGCGCGCTCCTAAAGTCATATAGAAATAATCCTCTCTCATACATTTTAAGTAGCCTAGTATATCTATACTTTAAACAAATTATAGAAAAACTAAACAATAATGTACTATACAGTGATTGACTGTTAACATCAATAGTCATTTAATGATTATATGATTTTTTCATGAAAAATTAATGAAATGTAATGCTGCGGAATATGCTTTGTTGGATTTTAGCAGGTTGCAAAAGTTTTTACAGGAGAATTTAAACGTTGTATCATGCAGATTTATGTGATTTATAAAACAGAGAGCAATATAACTGCTCTCTGTTTTAGATGGTTTTTATAGTTCTTTCGCCAATGCTTCAAAAGCATTGTTGACAGCATGGATTGTTGCCTCAATATCCTCTTGGGTATGAGCAATGGTAATAAACCATGCTTCATATTTTGAAGGTGCAAGCATAACACCTTGTTCTACCATTAACTTAAAGAATTTACCGAATAATTCACCATCAGTGTTTTCGGCCTGCTCATAATTCATAACCTTTTCGTTCGTGAAGTAAATAGTAAGTGCGCCTTTTAGACGGTTAATAGTAATCGGCACCTTATGCAATGCAGCCGCATCAGCAATCCCTTTTTCAAGCAAAGCACCCAATCTATCCAAGTGCTCATATACGCCTTTTTGTTTCAGCACTTCAAGGCAGGCAATTCCTGAAAGCACAGAAGCAGGATTTCCGGCGTGTGTACCAGCTTGGTATGCGGGTCCAATCGGTGCCACTTTGTCCATAATTTCCTTTTTGCCTCCATAAGCTCCGATTGGAAGACCTCCGCCGATGATTTTCCCTAATGCTGTTAAATCTGGCTTTACTCCCAGTAAATCCTGGGCACCGCCGTATGTAAAGCGGAAGGCAGTGATTACTTCATCATAAATGACAAGAGCTCCAGCATTATGGGTATATTCGTTAATTAATTCAAGGAAACCTTCAACAGGCTCGACAATACCGAAGTTACCGACTATTGGCTCGACAAGGACGGCAGCAATTTCTGGTCCCCATTTCTCAATTGCATCCTTGAAGGCATCGATATCATTGAAAGGAACAGTGATAACATCAGCGGCAATCACAGCAGGTACGCCAGCTGAATCTGGTGTGCCCAGTGTAGATGGACCTGAACCTGCTGCAACAAGGACAGGATCGGAGTGGCCGTGATAACAGCCTGCGAATTTAATAACCTTGTTTCTGCCAGTATAGGCACGTGCCACCCTGATCGTTGTCATGACCGCCTCTGTTCCAGAGTTCATGAATCTGACTTTCTCCATAGAGGGAATAGCTTCTTGAAGCATTTTAGCGAATGTCACCTCATGCGGTGTCGGTGTCCCGTACAAAACGCCACTTTCTGCTGCTCGAGTGATAGCTTTTGTTATATGGGGATGAGCATGTCCTGTAATGATTGGGCCGTATGCTGCCAAATAATCAATGTACTGGTTTCCATCCACATCGAAGAAATAGGCTCCTTGTCCTCTTTCCATAGCGACAGGAGCTCCGCCGCCAACTGCTTTATACGAACGAGAAGGGCTGTTGACTCCCCCGACGATTACTTTAAGTGCTTCCTCATGTAATCTCTCAGAATTATTATGTTGCATGATATTCCTCCTAAATCTTCTATCATTATTAAATGATGTTCATCATAATTTTAGCACTTTTTTTCAGAAGATAAACGATAAAGCTATTGTAAGTACTACTTTGCCTGATGCTCTGGTCTTTATGTAGAAAGACAAGCATACATTTTTAAAAAGAAAAGCAGATAAGGGGGAGGAACGTGTTTTTTTATTTTCTGTTAGCTATGATTATTTTTTTTATCATGATGAGCTTGCGAACATTGTTCGTTCCTTATCGTCTGAAAGAAAAATGGGTTTCTTTTGAGAACTTTATATACTTATTCTTTGTTTATATCACCATTATGATAGGATTTGGTTTAATCTACACACTCCTTCAGCTCAACGGGGTAGAGGTCTACAATGAAAGTGAACAAATGTATGACTCTTCCCTGCATTTTATAGATATGCTTCAAACAGGGATATATTTCAGTGGCATCACTCTTTTTTCAGTCGGCTTCGGCGACTTGGCGCCAATCGGGTTTGGAAGATTGATTGTAGTAATAGAAGCACTAATCGGCTATACAATTCCTGCGGCATTTGTGGCAAGAGCAGTTCTTGATATGGACAGCTAAAAGGGATGTAAGTTGAAAAAAAATGCTCCTTTCGCTAGGCTATTATTAATAATAGTATTGGAGGAAGAATGATGAGTGTGATTATAGGAGAGAAAGCACCTGATTTTACATTAGAAGCAAATAATGGAGAGACAGTTAAATTGTCAGATTTTATTGGGAAAAATGTTGTTTTATACTTTTATCCGAAAGATATGACACCTGGATGTACAACAGAAGCGTGTGATTTCAGAGACAGCCATGCTATCTTCGAAGAGCTTGAGGCAGTTGTCCTTGGAGTAAGTCCTGATCCTGTCAATAAACACAGAAAGTTTATTGAAAAACACGGCTTGCCGTTCCTGCTTCTTGCAGATGAAGATCATCAAGTAGCAGAAAGCTACGAAGTCTGGAAGCTGAAGAAAAACTTCGGGAAGGAATATATGGGTATTGAACGTTCCACCTTTCTTATCGACAGAGAGGGTAGACTTGTCCGTGAATGGCGAAAGGTCAAAGTGGCCGGTCATGTAGAGGAGATTGCTGAAGAACTGAAAAAACGATAAGCTTTTCTAGCCTAATTTATTACGGCTGAGGCTTTTGTCCATTCCAATATACAAGTTGTGAATACATTATATTAGGGCATACCTCCTCAGATATATGTTGCAGACCACGATGGTTGGTCTGCCTTTTTTTATTTAGGAAGATAAGAGCATTATATATGGCCAATCGAATATAATAAGAAGTATAGAAAAAGAATCATTCTAGTTTTAGACAAATGATAACACAATATCAGTCTGATTTACGTCTATTCCGCCATTCTTATTGACAAAAGCATGATTTTGTTAGTACACTAATTATAAACATTATAAAATAAGAATACTTTTTAGAAATGGGGTGCATGTCTGTGGAACATAATGAGTTACAGGAAGCTCTTGATAAACTAAAAGAAACAGGAGTGCGCATTACCCCGCAGCGTCATGCGATACTTGAATATTTAATAAGCTCAATGTCACATCCGACTGCCGATGAAATTTACAAAGCACTGGAAGGCAAATTTCCAAATATGAGTGTGGCCACTGTTTATAATAATTTAAGAGTGTTTAAAGAAGTGAGTCTTGTAAAGGAATTGACATATGGTGATTCTTCAAGCCGCTTTGATTTTATCACTTCCCATCATTACCATATCATATGTAAGGATTGCGGGAAGATAGTGGATTTCCATTATCCTGGACTGGATGAGGTAGAACAATTCGCCAGTCATGTCTCAGGTTTTAAAATCAGTCATCACCGCTTAGAAATTTATGGAACATGTCCTGAATGTGCAAAAAACGAAGCGCACTAAGCAAGTATAAAGAGGATGTCTCTTTTTGAAATTTCCCACCAAATGCCGGCGGGGGATTTAAAAAATGATGACTCCTCTTTTTGTCTTTTATGTGCTCATTAGAAAAACGTATCATAAAGTTTGCCGGGGATTATTGTCCGATTTAGTGAAAGGCAGGAATTTTAGAACAATATATCGAAAGTATAATTAACGAATTTTTTATGATGGGGGAGCAATGATGGAAGACATTCTTCGTCCGATTTATCAAGAAAGAGCGAGCCAAGCGAACACACTTGGCGTTCTGATGATAGAAAAAAGACAAAAAGAAATGACGGTAACAGATACATTTGACTCGGTGATGCTAATCATCGTAAAAGAGGCGGAAAAGCCAATTTTCATTAAGCATTATACGTATACAGATAAAAAGGCAGCACTTCATGTCATCACAGAGACTCAGTTGAAAAAATGGATCCTGCTTGGGACAAATAAAAAAATCTTTGAATGGCTGTACAATGGGAGAGTTATATTTGACCGCAATGAGTTTGTCTCGCAGCTCAAAAGTGAGTTAAAGGATTTTCCTGTCTCTGAAAGAAAGCGGAAGATGGGTGTGGAGTTTGCCAAGCTTATCAGAAGATATATGGATGGAAAGGCATTTTTTGAGAACAAACATTATCTTGATGCATATAATGATGTCGTTCACTCCTTGCATCATTTAGCAAGGCTTGCGGTCATCGAAAACGGGTTTCACCCCGAGGTGACTGTTTGGAGTCAGGTTAAACAGATTGAACCAGAGATTTATAAATTATATGTTGAATTGATTAACAGTGAAGAGCCTTTGGAAAAAAGACTTGAATTGTTGTTTTTGGCAAGCGAGTTCCTCATCCATTCAAAGACAAAAATGAGCATTCAGCATATTTCAGATATACTGGAGGAGAAAGAGTATTGGTCATTTAATGATCTTATGGAGAATGAAGAGCTTTTTCTTGTATATTCTGTTGATTTAGGAATGCTTGTTGAATATTTAATTGAAAAACATTTTATTGAAGTGGTGGATGTGGAAACGAAAAGTCCTAAGGTTTATCACCGCTATTATAAGGTTTCGAAAAAAGATTAAAGTTTTTTTAGAAAAAGTATTGACGCTAACTAAATAACTTGTTATATTTATATCCGTCGCTAAAACAACACAAAATGTTGCTGAAACGGCGGAAAAGTTTTTTTAAAAAACAGTTGACACGAAAAAGGTCAAATGTTATATTAAGAAAGTCGCTTCTGGAAGAATGAGGAAGCAGAC
>NZ_JBKKHP010000009.1:0-215395 GCF_046613985.1 Niallia laureatilytica
TTATGCACCGGCCTTTTTTTGTTTTTTAGTATTTGTAAAAGGCTTGTGAAAAACGATAATTAACATAGTCAGAATCTAGCATAAATTTAAAGAATAATGCTAAAATAAGATGATGCGAAAATGTATTTAATATAACAGCATTGAACCTTTGAAGGAGGAACCCCATTGGCTAAGGTATTAATAAAAGAAGTAATGGAAGAGTTTGATTTAGAACTAATCAGCGGTGAAGAAGGAATTAATAGACCGATTACGGTAAGCGATATATCTAGACCTGGACTGGAGCTTGCAGGTTATTTTGATTATTATCCTGCAGAAAGGGTGCAGCTTCTTGGCAAAACGGAGCTTACGTTTGCGGAAAAGCTAAGTGAAGAAGAGCGGGAAACAAGACTTACAAGACTGTGTAATGACATCACGCCGGGAATTATTATTACAAGAAATAAAGAGGTTCCGGCTGAACTAATTGAAGCATCGGAAAGAAATGCGGTGCCTGTTATGCGTTCAAAACAAAAAACATCTTTATTCTCAAGCAGACTGACTAATTTCTTAGAGCGCAAGCTTGCACCGACTACTGCCGTTCATGGCGTACTCGTTGACATCTATGGTGTGGGCGTACTGATAACTGGAAAAAGCGGTGTTGGTAAAAGTGAAACAGCTCTGGAACTTGTTAAAAGAGGGCATCGCCTAGTAGCTGATGACTGTGTTGAAATCCGCCAGGAGGATGAAGGTGTAATTGTTGGAAGATCACCTGAGTTAATTGAGCATCTTCTAGAAATCCGCGGACTTGGTATCATTAATGTTATGACATTGTTTGGGGCTGGAGCAGTGCGAAGCGACAAAAAGATCTCCATCGTTATGTCACTTGAGCTGTGGGAACAGAACAAGCAGTATGACCGTTTAGGCTTGGATGAAGAGAAGATGAAAATCATTGATACAGATGTGACAAAGCTGACAATTCCTGTACGTCCTGGACGAAACTTGGCAGTTATCATTGAGGTTGCTGCGATGAATTTCCGCCTGAAACGAATGGGTGTTAATGCTGCACAGCAATTTACGAATAAGCTTGCAAACGTGATATCTCACGAAAATGAATGATAGCCTAATAGAGATAAATACACAGGGGAAAGGTGAGGAATAATAGTGGAGAATATACAGCCAATTGATCCTATTGCATTTTCAATAGGAGGCCTTGATGTCCGGTGGTATGGAGTAATCATCGGTACCGGACTCGTTCTGGCTTTGATTTTGGCCATTCGCGAAGGAAGCAGAAGAGGGCTTGGGAAGGATGATTTCCCTGACCTAATGCTATGGGCCATTCCAATTTCTATCATATCAGCACGTATTTATTATGTTATTTTTGAATGGGACTACTATAGTAACCATTTAGGCGATATACCGAAAATTTGGAATGGCGGTATTGCTATTCACGGTGCATTGATTGGAGCAGTTGTTACCACATACATATTTACAAAGAAAAGAGGCATTTCTTTCTGGAAAATGGCGGATATTGCAGCTCCAAGTATTATTTTAGGTCAAGCAATTGGCCGCTGGGGCAATTTTATGAACCAGGAAGCTCATGGTGGGGAAGTCAGCAGATCATTTTTAGAAGGACTTCATTTACCTCCATTCATTATTGATCAAATGTATATCAATGGTACGTATTACCATCCGACATTTTTGTATGAATCGCTATGGAATATCGTTGGATTTATCATTTTAATTGTTTTAAGAAGAGTTAACTTGCGAAGAGGCGAAATCTTCTTAAGCTATGTTATTTGGTATTCAATCGGCCGCTTCTTTATTGAAGGTATGAGAACAGACAGCTTAATGGTTGGCGACCTTAGAATGGCACAGCTTATTTCCCTGGCGCTCATTGTGTTGTCGGCACTTGTCGTTGTTTACAGAAGAAAATCAGGATTGGCAAGCGAGCGTTATTTGGAGAATAGTAATTAGAAGTGAAGAAAGGAAGATAAGATGAACGGAAAAATTAATACACTGTTGTTTGATTTAGATGGAACACTTATCGACACAAATGAACTAATTATATCCTCCTTTTTGCATACATTGGATTTCTACTATCCTGGCAAATACATTCGTGAGGATGTTATTCCTTTCATGGGTCCAACGTTAATGGAAACGTTCGGAAGTATTGATGCCAAGAGAGCAGAAGAGATGGCAGCTAAATACAGGGCGTATAATTTAGAAAACCATGATAGAATCGTGACAATATTTGAAGGTGTTTATGACACGATAAAGATTTTAAAGGAAAACGGCTATAAGATTGCGATTGTGACCACAAAGCTGTCTGATGTAGTTGATATGGGACTAAAATTGACGAAGCTGGATGAGTTTTTTGATGTGATTGTCGCACTTGACCATGTAACAAAAGCGAAGCCGGACCCAGAGCCTGTTTTAATGGCTTTGGAGAAGCTCGGTTCTTCTCCTGAAGAAGCAATTATGGTAGGTGACAATTCTCATGATATTCTGGCAGGGAAAAATGCCGGAACAAAAACGGCAGGGGTAGCATGGACATTAAAGGGAAGAGAGTTCTTGGCATCATTGGAGCCTGATTATCTTTTGGATAATATGAGAGATTTGCTCTCTATCGTTGAAGTGGAAGTAAAATGAGAAAAACGACGCGCTATCCGGTGAGCGGGCCGAACTCTTTATGGCATGTCTATAAGACAGTCCCTTTTCTGAAGGTAATTAAGAACTTTATCGTCATCCAGCTTGCTAGATACACTCCTTTTTTGAAAATGAAGAATTGGATGTATCGAAAATTATTGAAAATGACAGTTGGCAAAGAAACTTCCTTTGCCTTGATGGTTATGCTGGATATCATGTACCCGGAAAAGATAAAAGTGGGCAAAAATACGGTCATCGGTTATAACACCACGATTTTGGCACATGAGTATTTGATTGAGGAGTACCGGCTTGGCGAAGTCATTATTGGTGATGAAGTCATGATTGGTGCGAACACGACGATACTCCCCGGCGTGGAGATCGGCTCTCATGCTGTTGTTTCAGCAGGTACACTTGTACATAAAGATGTTCCTGCCGGCAGCTTTGTCGGCGGCAATCCGATGCAAATCATCTATACAGCAGAAGAGATGGAGCAACGGAAACAAAATAGTCCAAGCTATGTAGTAGAAGAATAAGGCAGGGCGACTCTAATGATGAGTCTTATTTCAAAGATATTGGCTAACCGTCATGTTGTTTTGAAAAAGAATCATATGCTAGAGTTGCCTTTTTTATAAGCGGAAAAGTCAGAAAAAACGGCTTTTTTACTTGACCAAAAAGAAATGGAAGAGTAAACTACAAATAACCTTTAATTTGTTAGCATATTAGCGAACTAAAGCATTCGGAATATTCTTCTTTATGAGGTGTATATAATGAGCAGCTTATTTATGTTTGAAAAGCCGTTAGGCATGAGAGACAGCTTACCTGAAATTTATGAAACGAAATATATGATAAAACAAAAAATGGATAAAGAGATTAAGCAATGGGGCTATCAATTCATTGAAACACCAACATTGGAATACTACGAAACAGTCGGTGCAGCCTCAGCCATTTTAGATCAGCAGCTTTTTAAACTGTTGGACCAGCAAGGGCATACATTAGTGCTGCGACCGGACATGACAGCACCGATTGCGAGGGTGGCTGCTTCAAAGCTGCTGAATGAAGACTTGCCGTTGCGCCTTGCGTATAACGCTTCGGTTTTCCGAGCACAGCAAAGAGAGGGCGGCAGACCGGCAGAGTTTGAACAGATTGGTGTTGAGTATATCGGCGACAAGACTGTAAGTGCAGATGGTGAAGGTATTGCCCTGATGATTTCTTCATTAGAAAAGGCAGGTCTGAAAAAATATCAACTGTCTGTCGGCCATGTTGGCTTTGTTCAAGCGTTCTTTGAACAAATTCTCGGAACGAAGGAAAGAGCCGATGCGTTGACTAAATACTTATATGAAAAGAATTATGTTGGCTATCGTCAGCATGTCGCAAGTCTTTCCTTATCCAGCATTGATAAGCAAAGACTGAATGACTTTCTCAAGCTGAGGGGTGGAGAGGAAATTATCCCGCTTGCATACGATTTAATCGAAAATGGCAGTGGAAGCAAAGCGATTGATGACTTAAAGCAGCTATGGGAAATTCTTGTAGACTATGAAGTGGAGAATCAAGTGAAGTTTGATTTGACGCTTGTCAGTCATATGAGCTATTACACGGGTATCCTTTATGAGGCTTATGCAGAAGGAGTCGGGTTTCCGATCGGAAGCGGAGGCAGATATGATCTACTTCTTGCCAAGTTCGGCAAAAACACCGGTGCTACCGGATTTGCTATCCGCATGGATCACTTGCTCGAGGCTTTAGGCAGCCTTGTTAACAAAAGCGATATTCACTGCATTCTGTTTAGTGCGGACAGAAGAAAAGAAGCATTTGAATTAGCTAAACAAAAAAGAGCAGACGGTCTTAAAGTAATTACCCAAGATATAAATGGTGTCGGCAATGTGGATGCATGTACTAAGCAGTATGACGAAATTACTTTGCTTGTCGGGAAAGCAGGAATGGAGGTTGTCAAATGAACGATGTTTTAACAATTGCCATGCCAAAGGGCAGAATTTTTGAAGAAGCAGCAAAGCTGTTGCGGGAAGCAGGCTTCCAGCTTCCTCAGGAATTTGACGACTCCAGAAAGCTGATCATCGACGTGGAGGAAGAAAATTTTAGGTTCATTTTGTCGAAACCAATGGATGTTCCGACATATGTTGAACATGGTGTAGCTGATTTGGGCATTGCGGGCAAGGACGTTATGCTCGAAGAGGAAAGAGATGTTTATGAGCTTTTAGATTTGCAAATAAGTGCCTGTTATTTGGCAGTGGCAGGCTTGCCGAATACGGAATTAAATGAAATTGCCCCAAGAATTGCAACGAAATATCCGAATGTGGCAGCAGCCTATTTTCGGGAACAAGGCTCACAAGTAGAAATCATTAAACTAAATGGCTCCATTGAGCTTGCTCCAATCATTGGCTTGTCAGACCGAATCGTCGATATCGTATCCACTGGCAAAACACTTGTGGAAAATGGGCTTGTCGAGTACGAGAAAATTGTTGATATCACCTCCCGTCTTATTGTCAATCCAGCAAGCTACCGGATGAAGGATAAGAGAATAAGCGAGTTAGTTGATCGTGTCAGCAGGGTAGTGAAAGCAACAGTGCAAAACTAGTATTTTTGGAGGGGAGACCCGAAGGTGAAAATAGTAAATGGTGTAGACAGTTCCTATTTAAAGCGCTCAGTTGACGCAGGAACAGAGGAACAGCGACAGATTGTAAAAGACATAATAGCTACAGTGAAAAGCGAAGGCGATAGCGCATTAAAGGAGTATACACTCCAATTCGATAAAGCAGATTTATCTAACCTCCGAGTCAGCACAGAGGAATTAGAGGCTGCGTATGAAGATGTTGACAAAGACATGGTCCAGATCATCCAAGAGGCCGCCGAAAATATTCGTGCATATCATCAAAACCAGCTTAAAACATCTTGGATGATAACAAAGGAAGACGGCACCATTCTCGGTCAGAAAATAACATCTTTGGATTCTGTTGGTGTTTACGTTCCCGGCGGAACAGCAGCATATCCATCCTCTGTACTGATGAATGTTGTTCCTGCCCAAGTTGCCGGAGTCGACAGAATCGTGATGGTATCACCTCCAAATGCAGACGGCAAACTGCCAAGTGCAGTTTTAGTAGCTGCTCATATTGCCGGTGTGAAAGAGATTTATAAGGCAGGCGGAGCACAAGCAGTTGCTGCACTTGCGTATGGTACAGAAACGATTAAAAGTGTTGATAAAATTGTGGGACCTGGCAATATTTTTGTCGCATTAGCTAAACGAGAAGTATATGGCGATGTTGATATCGATATGATTGCAGGACCGAGTGAGATTGCTGTTCTTGCAGATGATACAGCAAATGCAAATGAAGTAGCTGCAGACTTATTATCACAGGCAGAGCATGATACAAGAGCATCTGCAGTGTTAGTGACAACCTCTCGTAAGCTTGCTGAACAAGTAGCAGCAGAAGTGGAAGAGCAGCTAAGTGACTTGCCGCGCAAGGAAATAGCTGAAAAATCAATCAATGATTATGGCTTAATTGTATTAACAGATACAATGGATCAAGCGATTGAATCTATTAATGCTATTGCCCCAGAGCATTTAGAAATTATCACAGACAATGCCTTTGAATTGCTTGGCAGAATCAAGCATGCAGGCGCTATTTTTATCGGCCGTTACAGTTCAGAGCCGGTTGGAGATTATTTTGCCGGTACAAACCATGTGTTGCCAACAAATGGAACGGCTAGGTTCTCCAGTCCGTTGAATGTCGACGATTTCCAGAAGAAATCCAGCATTATTTCATACAGTGAAAAAGCATTTGAACAAAATGGACATAAAATAGCTGCCTTTGCCCGTCTGGAAGGCTTAGAAGCGCATGCCAGAGCAATCGAAGCAAGAAATAAAAACAGGTAGCATCTTTTACAGGAGGGTTAAAAATGGGAAGAACAGCAGCGGTAAGCAGGAAAACAGGAGAAACAAATATCCAATTGTCCTACAATATTGATGGCGAAGGCATCTCCGAAATTGATTCAGGTGTACCTTTTATGAACCATATGCTTGATCTTTTTACGAAGCATGGCCAATTTAACTTGACCGTTCAGGCTAATGGAGACATAGAGGTCGATGATCACCACACAACAGAAGATATCGGCATATGCCTTGGGTTGGCACTAAAGGATGCACTTGGCGACAAGAAGGGCATTAAACGTTACGGTAACAGCTTTGTGCCGATGGATGAGACATTGGCTCAAGTAGTTGTCGATTTAAGCAATCGCCCGCATCTGGAGTTTCGGGCAGAATTCCCAAGCAATAAGGTAGGTACATTCGATACAGAGCTTGTCCATGAATTTCTGTGGAAGTTTGCATTAGAAGCACGTATCAATCTGCATGTTATCCTTCACTATGGCCAAAATACGCATCACATGATTGAAGCAATCTTTAAGGCGTTGGCAAGAGCCCTTGATGAGGCGACAACCATTGATCCTAGAGTAAAAGGAATTCCATCTACGAAAGGAATGCTGTAAATGCTTGGAATCATCGATTATGGCATGGGCAACTTATTTAGTGTGAGCAAAGCACTGGAAAGATTGGACATCCCTTACTTTATTTCTGAGGACAAAGAAAAGCTGATGGAAGCAGATGCTTTAATTCTTCCTGGTGTAGGGGCGTTTAAGGATGCGATGGTGAAGCTGAACGAAACTGGCCTGTCTGACATGATCCGTGAATATGCGAAAAGTGATAAACCGCTGCTCGGCATATGCCTTGGCATGCAGCTGCTTTTTGAAGAAAGTGAGGAGCATGGCCATGCAGAAGGATTGCACTTACTGCCAGGGAAAATCGTTCGTTTTCCAGGGGAATCGGCAGAAGGTGTGAAGTATAAAGTGCCTCATATGGGCTGGAATCGTCTCCATTTCAAAAAGAATTCTGATGCTACAACAGGTCTAGAAGATGACTATGTTTATTTTGTTCATTCTTATTATGCAGAAACAGATGATGAAATCATTATCGCCAGCAGTGAGTATGACAAGGAAGTACCAGCAGTTGTCGGAAAAGGCAATGTGTATGGCATGCAGTTCCACCCAGAAAAAAGCAGCAAGCTTGGGATGGAATTATTGAGCGGCTTTACGAAGCTTATAAAGAAAGGATGAACAATATGAGCTTTACCTTATATCCTGCCATTGATATGAGAGGCGGCAAGTGTGTCCGTCTCCTTCAAGGAGATTACGATAAGGAAACTGTTTACGGCGATTCTCCCTTTGATATGGCCAAAAGCTTCGCAGACCAAGGAGCAAAATGGATACATATGGTCGATTTGGATGGAGCAAAAGACGGCAAAAGAGTGAATGATTCCTTTGTAATAGAAACAGCAAAAAAACTTGGTGTTTCTGTGCAAATCGGCGGAGGGATTCGTACTGAGGAGGATATTGTTCATTATTTGGATAATGGGGTTACACGTGTCATTATCGGCAGCATTGCTATCTCCAATCCTGATTTCGCAATAGAGATGATAAAGAAATACGGCAGTGCCATCGCCCTTGGCATTGATGCAAAAAATGGCTTTGTCGCCACACATGGCTGGATTGAAACCTCTGAAATAAGAGCAGTTGATTTAGGGAAAAGATTTGCCGATGCAGGTGCTGAAACCTTTATTTTTACAGACATTGCTACAGATGGAATGCTCAGTGGTCCTAATTTACTAGCAGTCAAAGAATTGGCGGCAGTGACGAAGAAGGATGTTATTGCTTCTGGAGGAGTCAGCAGCTTGGAGGATTTAGTTGCCCTAAAGCAATATTCCAAGGACGGTGTCGCTGGAGCAATTATCGGCAAAGCATTATATGAAGGGCGCTTTACATTGCGAGATGCGCTTAATGAGGTGGAAAGATAATGCTGACGAAAAGAATCATTCCATGCCTGGATGTTAAGGACGGGCGTGTCGTAAAGGGTGTGCAATTCGTGCAATTGCGAGATGCTGGCGATCCTGTTGAGCTTGCTCGGTTTTATGATGAACAGGGAGCAGACGAGCTGGTATTTCTCGACATTTCAGCATCACATGAAGGCCGCAAGACGATGGTTGAGGTGGTTAAGGAAGTTGCTTCTGAGCTTGCAATTCCCTTCACTGTCGGCGGAGGAATTAACTCTCTTGATGATATGAAAAGGACTTTGCGTGCAGGAGCTGATAAGGTTTCACTGAACACAGCAGCTGTTACAAATCCCAGCCTTATCAAAGAAGGAGCAAACTTTTTCGGTTCTCAATGCATCGTTGTTGCCATCGATGCAAAATATGATCAAGAATTGGGAACATGGAGAGTATACACACATGGCGGACGCACCCCTGTTGATAAAGATGTTATTTCATGGGCGAAAGAAGCGGTAGAGCTTGGAGCAGGCGAGATATTGCTGACGAGCATGGATTCAGATGGAGAGAAAAAGGGATTCGACTTAGCCTTAACGAAAGCCGTAAGTGATGCGGTTTCTGTTCCTGTTATTGCTTCTGGCGGTGCCGGTGATGCAGAGGATTTTCTTGATGTGTTCCAAGAAGCAAATGCAGATGCAGCACTTGCTGCTAGTATTTTCCATTATAAAGAAACCTCCGTGCATGAAGTCAAAGGATATTTACATGAAAGAGGAGTGCTTGTGAGATGACAGTAGACGAGCTGAAGTTTGATGAAAAAGGACTAATACCAGCAATTGTTCAAGATGCCGCAACAAAAGAAGTGTTAACTTTGGCATACATGAATAAAGAATCTTTGGAAAAATCATTAGCAACAGGAGAAACATGGTTTTACAGCAGATCAAGGAATGAGCTTTGGCATAAAGGAGCAACAAGCGGAAACACACAGCAAATTGCCGAAATTAAATTTGACTGTGACAAAGATGCCCTTGTAGTGCTAGTTAAACCAAATGGGCCTGCTTGCCATAATGGAACGGTTAGCTGCTTTGCTGAAAGTTTATATCAAAATAAGGAAGCCGCGATTGAGGAATTGGCAAACTATCAAATTTTGAAAGACTTGGAAGCTGTTATTCAAGAAAGAGAATTAAATCGTCCTGAAGGAGCATACACGACTTACCTGTTTGAAAAAGGGGTCGACAAGATCCTGAAGAAAGTCGGTGAAGAGGCAGCTGAGGTTATCATTGCAGCCAAAAACCGTGATACAGAGGAACTCAAATGGGAAGCGTCTGATCTTCTCTACCATCTGTTTGTATTGCTGAGGGAACAAAATCTTCCTTTTGCCGAAATACTGAAGGTTTTGGAAAATCGTCATCAAGAGAAATAATCATACAACTGTCTGATGGATTTTGAGCACTCAGCTTTATTCCTGAGGGCAGTTTTTTGTATGTTAGAATAATAATTGCTTCGGTATCATGGAAAGAAACATAGAAGTGTCATATTTCCAGTTATGTATATGTATTTTCTAGAAACAGCCTTCTCCGCATCCTTTGAAGTATGGTATACTACATAAGTTGAAGCAAAAGAATTGCTCTACGTGAGTTTAAATAGATTGTGGAGGATTATATGAATAAAGACTCAAATACTTTACAACCAATGGGTAAACTTATTACATTTAATCCTACAGGCGAATATTATTTTTCCAAAGGCATTAAAGCATATCATCAAAGAGATTATAATAAATCATTGAAATATTTGCAAAGAGCGATGCAGCTTGACCCAGGAGAACCGACAATTCTTTGTCAGCTTGCGATTGTTTATGCAGATATTGGAGAATATCAAAAATCCAATGAACTGCTTCATCTGATTATTGAAGAACTGGATGAAGAAATGGTGGAATGTTATTATTTCCTTGCAAATAATTATGCGCATTTAGGATTTTTCAAAGATGCTTATTATCACGCGAAATTATATTTAAAGCTGGAACCGGACGGAGAGTTCCGGGAAGATACAGAGGATTTGCTTGAGGTGCTAACATTAGAGTCTGATGATCTGGAAGAAGAGGAGCCTTATGAAGAGGAAGACCTAATCACCAGGCAGGAACAGGCAAGAGAACTTCTGGAATCAGGCAATTTCAACAGAGCTGTTGAAATGCTGAATAAAGTGATTTCTGATTACCCCGAATACTGGTCTGCTTATAATAACCTGGCACTGGCTTACTTTTATCTAGGTGAAGTAAAAAAGGCGAATGGCATTTTAGAGGATGTGCTCGAAAAGAATGCTGGAAATCTGCACGCCTTATGCAATAAGCTAGTATTTGCTTATTATGAAGGCAATAGTGAGAATATCAGTCAGCTTACGGAGATTTTGAAGAAAATCAAACCGATTTCTGTCGACCATCAATTTAAGCTTGGCACGACTTTTGCTCTTGTAGGGGAATATGAAGCAGCTTATTTCCTACTGAGAAAGCTGCAAAAACAAGGTTATACAGAAGATGCTACTTTTTATTATTGGCTGTCTGCCTCCGCTTACTTTGTCGGCAGGACGAAATTTGCACAAACGGTGTGGGCAAAAGTCCTTGAGCTGAATCCGGAAAAAGCGGGACATGAACCTTGGAAAGAAAAAGAAGACAGAGTTAACGGCTTCGAAGATCATATGCCTTCCATTTTAAAGAGATATTCCAGCATACACCAAGAGGAAAGACTGTTTGCTGTGTTCCTTACTTCCATTTCGAAAAATAAGGATGCAATCCTTTCTTCGGAACAAATGAAAGACAACAGTACGTTCACTTCATTAGAGAACGAGTATCTTTCATTTGTAAAGACAGGTGCAAGCACTAATACTATCCTGCTGAATGCACACAATACTGCTGAGATTATTTACAGCAAGCACCGCCCGATTGGAACGATTGAGGCTGGCCTTTATTTAATGTGGTTTTCTGTTTTCATTCAAATCTTTCAAGCAGGTGAGAAAATGGATAACAGCAGTGCTTTGGCAGCGGCAATGGATTATATTTGGAGCAAGTACAGAAATGAAAAGACTTCCCAAAAAGAAATGGCAAGCCTTTACGGTCTGTCTACAGCAACGTTGCAAAAATATATTAAAATCATTAAAAAATATAATGATTGATAAAGAGAATTCCGCCATTGGAGAGACAATGGTGGAAGTTTTTCTTTTGTGAGCAAATATTTGGACTAAAGAGACTGTGTCTAATAGGATAGTATTAGATGGTAATACTACAAAGAGTGAGCTAGTATTTAAAGCGTGCGGTCCTGACGCGTGCGTTAATGAATATAGAGTGTTTAGATAAAGGAGTGTTTAAAAGTGGCGGAAGAAAAAATTTATGACATAATTATTATTGGTGCCGGTCCAGCTGGTATGACAGCAGCTGTTTATACTTCCCGTGCCAACCTTTCCACATTGATGATTGAAAGAGGTATTCCAGGCGGACAAATGGCAAATACAGAAGAAGTAGAAAACTTCCCTGGATTTGAAAGCATTCTTGGCCCGGACCTTTCTAATAAAATGTTCAACCATGCAAAAAAATTCGGTGCAGAATATGCATATGGCGATATTAAGGAAATTATTGACGGGAAAGAATATAAAACAGTCAAAGCAGGTTCAAAGGAATATAAAGCAAGATCCATTATCATTTCGACTGGTGCTGAATACAAAAAAGTCGGTGTTCCTGGCGAAAAAGAATTGGGCGGCCGCGGAGTTTCCTATTGTGCAGTTTGTGACGGTGCATTCTTTAAAGAAAAAAGGCTGTTCGTCATCGGCGGAGGAGATTCAGCTGTAGAAGAGGGCGTTTATTTAACACGTTTTGCTTCACAAGTAACAATTGTTCATCGCCGCGATGAATTAAGAGCACAAAAAATTCTGCAAGACAGAGCGTTTGCTAACGATAAAGTTGATTTCATCTGGAATCACACAATTAAAGCAATTAATGAAAAAGACGGAAAAGTCGGCAGTGTAACACTTGTTTCTACAACGGACGGCACAGAGCAGGAACTTGCTGCTGACGGTGTGTTCATCTATATCGGAATGGTGCCTCTGTCTAAACCGTTTGAGAACTTAGGCATTACGAACGAAAATGGTTATATCGAAACAAATGACCGTATGGAAACGAAAGTACCAGGTATTTTCGCGGCAGGAGACATTCGTGAAAAAACACTTCGTCAAATCGTTACAGCTACGGGAGACGGCAGTATCGCTGCTCAAGCTGCACAGCATTATGTGGAAGAGCTTGCTGAATCATTACAACAAAAGGCGTAATGAAAAAGCTTTCAAAGTGTTACTCTCTTTTAATTGTACTGTAACAGTAGTGAAATATAATTCGGGTAACATAATAATAGAAATTGACCCCCTTTTAAGATATATATTTTGGTGCATAGGCATAAAGCCTATGCTTTTTTTTTGCGCTTTATTTAAAGAGAAATAGCAGAACTTATTTGAAGAAGGCATTTTATTGTGGGTGTTTCACAATAATAGTATAATATAAGAACTAAGCAGTAGTTTCATGCTACATAGAGATTACAGAATGTTTGAGGTGATAATAGTGCAGCGTGTGACGAACTGCCTGTTACTGAAGGATAATAAGGTGCTCCTTTTGCAAAAGCCAAGAAGAGGCTGGTGGGTTGCTCCAGGCGGTAAGATGGAGCCAGGGGAGTCTGTAAGAGACTCATGCATCAGAGAATTCCGAGAAGAAACAGGTATATACTTAAGAAATCCCAATATTAAAGGAATATTCACGTTCATTATCAAGGATGGCGACAAAATAACTTCTGAATGGATGATGTTCACCTTCTTCTCCACAAACGCTGACGGAGTTCATGTGGATGAGTCTGAAGAAGGAAAAATAGTTTGGCATGATATTGAAAATATCAAAAATCTGCCGATGGCAGAAGGAGACTATCACATCTTGGATTATATGATTCACGGCAATGGAATTATATATGGAACATTCACATATACGCCTGATTTTGAACTGATTAGCTACCGGTTGGATCCAAGCTAAAACATTAAAGGGGGAATGAGCATGGGTGCGAGTGTGGTGAACGAGCCGCAAGTTGTTATTATTACAGGTATGTCTGGGGCTGGTAAAACAGTGGCCATACAAAGCTTTGAGGACTTAGGGTTTTTCTGTGTAGACAACTTGCCGCCTACTCTTTTGCCAAAGTTTCTTGAACTTATGAAGGAATCAGAGAATAAGATGAATAAGGTTGCCCTTGTGATGGATTTGCGGGGCAGAGAGTTTTTTGACAATTTATTCAGTGCATTGGATGATTTGGCAAAATTTTGGGTAGTGCCGAAAGTGCTCTTTCTGGATGCAGATGACAGCACTCTAGTCAGAAGATATAAGGAAACAAGAAGATCGCATCCTCTTGCACCCTCAGGCCTTCCCCTTGAAGGAATTGAAATGGAGCGAGAATTGCTTGAGGAGCTAAAAGGCAGAGCACAAATCATTTACAATACATCGAAAAGCTCTCCAAGAGAATTGCGAGAAAAAATATTAATGGAGTTTTCAGCGAATAAAGATACGATTTTTACGGTGAATGTCATGAGCTTCGGCTTTAAGCATGGCATCCCGATTGATGCTGATTTAGTATTTGATGTTCGTTTCTTACCAAACCCTCATTACGTTGAGCATATGAGACCAAAAACAGGATTAGATGCTGATGTGTCCAGCTATGTATTGAAATGGACAGAAACAGGCCAATTTCTTGAAAAAGTCATTGATCTGCTTACCTTTATGCTTCCGCAGTATAAAAGGGAAGGGAAGTCCCAACTCGTTGTAGCAATTGGCTGCACTGGCGGCCAGCATCGTTCTGTTGCCTTATCGGAGTATATTGGCAAACATTTCGAAGGTGATTATCATGTCGAAATAACTCATCGTGACATGGAGAGGAGAAAGGACCAAAAAGCATGAATGAAGTGGAGCATCCGAGAATTGTAATTATCGGTGGCGGCACCGGCTTGTCTGTCCTTGTGAGAGGATTAAAGAAGTATCCTTTGGACATTACAGCTATTGTCACTGTTGCAGATGATGGAGGAAGTTCGGGCCGGCTGCGTGATGATTTGGACATTCCTGCACCAGGTGATATTAGAAATGTACTGGCTGCATTATCCGATGTCGAACCGTTGGTGGAGGAAATGTTTCAGCACCGGTTTTCGAACAGCAAGGATTTAAATGGACACTCTTTAGGCAACTTGATTATTGCAGCGATGACATCGATTACTGGTAATTTCACCTATGCCATTCAGGAAATGAGCAAAGTGCTTAATGTGCGCGGAAAAGTATTGCCGGCTACAAGCCACAGTGTAGTTTTAAATGCAAGAATGGAAGATGGTTCAATCGTTACAGGTGAGTCAAGAATTCCCGAGAGCGGGAAGAAAATAAAAGAGGTGTTTTTAACACCGGAACATGCGACGCCGCTGCCTGAAGCAATTCAGGCAATCCGTCATGCAGACTTGATTGTGATTGGACCGGGAAGTCTTTATACGAGCATCCTTCCAAATCTTGTTGTGCCTGAAATAAGCAGGGAAATCATGACAGCAGCTGCAAAGAAAGTTTATATTTGCAACATCATGACACAAGCCGGCGAAACTCTTGATTACTCAGCGAGCGATCATGTTAAGGCTATTTATGAGCATATGCCAGAGCCTTTTTTAAACACAATATTGGTAAATAAAGAAAATATCCCAGCGAACGTTCTGGAACGGTATAATGAAGAGAAAGCAAAACCTGTCTTTTTTGATACAGAGAAATTAGAGAAGCTTGGACTAGAAGTCATTCTTGGAGAAATTATCAGCCTGGAGGAAAAGGTCATCCGCCATAACACGTTGGAAGTGGCGAAAATCCTCTATTCTATGCTTGATCCAGAACTGAAAGCCGATCAATAACAGGGAATAGGGTTTGCGTTTTAAAATGGGGGTGAAGGTATGTCTTTCGCTTCAGAGACGAAAAAAGAATTAACGACTATTGAAGTTAAAGATTGCTGCGGCAGGGCAGAGCTGTCTGCCCTGATCCAGATGAATGGCACTTTATCCTTTTCCAACCAAAAGCTGGTGGTGGACATTCAGACAGAAAATGCCGCGATTGCAAGAAGAATATATACACTCATCAAAAAGTATTTCGACATACCTGTCGAGCTGTTGGTGAGAAAGAAGATGCGACTCAAAAAAAACAATGTGTATATTGTAAGACTTTCCACGAAAGCGAAGGAAATTTTGGAAAGCTTGAGCATTTTAACAGAGGGCTTTATGTTTACACATGAAATTGCAGAAGACCTTGTTAAGAAAAAATGCTGCAAACGCTCCTATTTGAGAGGGGCCTTTCTTGCGGGAGGCTCTGTCAATAACCCGGAAACATCCTCCTATCATTTGGAAATAACATCACTTTACAAAGAGCATATTGTTGCATTGAGCAATCTGATGAATACTTTCGATTTAAACAGCAAAGTGCTGGAGAGAAAGAAAGGCTTCATCACATATTTGAAAGAAGCGGAAAAAATTACAGAATTCCTAAATATCATCGGTGCTCACGGAGCTTTGCTTCGCTTTGAGGATATCCGGATTGTCAGGGATATGAGAAATTCTGTTAACAGGCTTGTTAACTGTGAGACTGCCAACCTGAACAAAACAATTGGCGCCGCATTGAGACAGGTGGAAAATATCCGCTTTATTGAACGGACGGTTGGACTTCAAGTGCTCCCAGACAGGCTGCGTGAAATTGCCGAGCTGAGAGTAGCTTATCTGGATGTGACTTTAAAGGAGCTTGGCGAAATGGTTTCCTCCGGGAATATCAGTAAATCCGGTATTAACCACAGGCTGAGAAAAATAGATGAAATTGCTGATGCGCTACGCAGAGGAGAACAAGTATAATAAGTATAGAGGGATAATATATCTTAAAACTTTAAGTTGTAAGGGTATATTATCCTCCTTGTATATTTTAAATCGGGGAGGAGATTTCAGGTGGTAGAAAGAGATATTAAAGTAACATTGAAATCAGGCTTACAAGCAAGACCTGCAGCGATATTTGTTCAAGAAGCGACAAACTATGTTTCTGAAGTTTATATTGAGAAAGAAGGAAGAAGAGTAAACGCGAAGAGTATCATGGGAATTATGGGCCTGGCGATACACTCAGGTGCGGACATTAAACTTATTATTGATGGCAGCGATGAATTGGAAGCGCTTAAAACATTGGAAAAATTATTATAAAAACACCTCGCGCTTTATTGCGAGGTGTTCCTTTTTTTATTATTTATCTTTTTTGTCTGACAGTTCATTGCGAGTGATAATATTGTCAATTAAACCATACTCTTTCGCTCTTTCTGCTGTCATGAAATTATCACGCTCTGTGTCTTTTGCGATAATATCGATTGGCTGGCCAGTACGCTCTGCAAGGATACCATTCAGCTTGTCACGCAAGAACAGGATGCGTTTTGCAGCAATTTCGATTTCTGTAGCTTGACCTTGTGCTCCGCCAAGTGGCTGATGAATCATAACTTCAGCGTTTGGAAGGGCATAACGTTTGCCTTTTTCACCAGCTGCAAGCAAGAAAGCACCCATAGAAGCAGCCATACCGATGCAGATTGTTTGTACATTCGGCTTGATGAACTGCATTGTGTCATAAATAGCCATTCCAGCAGTAATGCTACCGCCAGGGCTGTTAATGTATAGGGAAACGTCCTTTTCAGGATTTTCAGCATCTAGGAACAAGAGCTGTGAAACGATAGAGTTAGCAACATTATCGTCAATCGCACTTCCAAGCATGATGATGCGGTCTTTTAACAGACGGGAATAAATATCATAAGCGCGTTCCCCTCTATTCGTTTGTTCGATAACTGTAGGGATTAAGTTCATAAAAAAATCCTCCTTTAAAAATAAATTTTGCTTTATAAGTATGTGTTTCTTCAGTAGTGAAATAAATTCATTACTGTATGTAATCCTAATGATACACGGATGGTCAATTAAGGTCAAACGTTTACGTTCGGATACAGCAAAATATCCTTCGACACTTTATGTCACTGTCATTCCATTCATGTTTTTACAATAAGATTTTATCCTTACCATGATACCCAGACTGGATATTTTTAAACAATTATTCCTTGCATTAAAGCGAAACATATCATATAATCAAAACGTTCTTTAAAAAATTCTGCCCTCGTGGTGTAATGGATAGCACGCAAGATTCCGGTTCTTGAAATAGGGGTTCGATTCCCTTCGAGGGCGCTATTTGAAAAAAAGACTGTTGACAATCTCTTTATGGGATTTTCGACAGTCTTTTTTTGTTTGAATTCCTTTGAAAGTGAGGATATAGAATTCCGCTCCTATCACGGGGACGAGCTATCTAACCATTTCTAAATCTTTATCCTTTTTTGCTGCTGTACCTGTTTATATAGAATGAAAGCAATGAAAACGTGATGAAATTCACATGCGAACCATCTTCGAATTTTCGTCAAATTTCTTGAAAAATGGACGTTTATAAGTTGAATTTGCTATTCGCTGGTGATAGAATGAGTTTGTAGCAGGAAATGATTTTTTTTGGAGATTGTGGGACATAATATGTCTATGCGGGACTTCAAATGACCACTGTAAGTGAAGGGGCACCAAGAATGAATTCATTTATCGAGATTCAAAAAAGATTATTGCCTGATTTACTCGTAATTATGCAAAAAAGATATTACATTCTTCATCACATCAGCAATATGCAGCCTGTCGGCAGAAGAAGCTTGGCGGGAAGCCTTGGATTGACGGAACGAGTGCTCAGGAGCGAAGTGGAGTTCTTAAAAGATCAGAAGCTTATACATATTACGAACATTGGCATGACACTCACTCCAATTGGCGAAGAAACTTTGGAAAGTCTTTCTAGTGTAATGAGGGAAGTAACGGGTATTAACGAAATGGAGAAAGAGCTTGAAAAGAAGCTGCATATCAAAAGGGTGATTATTGTAGCTGGAGACAGCGATCATTCTCCATGGTTGAAAAAAGAACTGGGACTTGCAACAGCTAATAGTATGAAATCACTATTAAAAGGCAATAATATCATCGCAGTTAATGGTGGAACCACGATGGCTGCAGTGGCAGAGATGCTTACGCCTAACATAGTGGACGGTGAATGGCTGTTTGTTCCGGCGCGTGGCGGCATTGGGGAAGATGTTAAAAACCAGGCCAATACGATCTGTTCCATGATGGCTGATCGCACAGACAGCAAGCATCGTGTCCTGTATGCTCCTGATGAAGTGAGCAAGGAGATGTACAAAAGCATTGTCAAAGATGCCCGCATCAATGAAGTTTTACAGTTGATTAAATCAGCTAGCCTGCTTATTCATGGAATTGGAGATGCCATTACAATGGCAGAACGCCGCAGTACAAGTGCAAGTGACCTGGAAAAAATCGTGCAGGCAAATGCTGTCGGTGAAGCATTTGGTTATTACTTTAATGAAGACGGAGAGGTTGTCCATAAGGTTCAGACGATCGGCCTTAGACTTGAAAATCTTTCTACTGTTCCAAATGTAATCGCAGTTGCCGGAGGATCGTCGAAATCAAAGGCTATTAGAGCCTATTTAAAAAAAGCGCCACCCTCTACCATTCTGATCACAGATGAAGGAGCGGCAAAAAACTTGATATAATGGGAAATCCCTTTATATATAATTATCTCTAAATTTAGAGGAGGAAATAATAATGACAGTAAAAGTTGGTATTAACGGATTTGGACGTATCGGACGTTTAGCATTCAGAAAAATCATGGAAAACCCAGAATTGGAAGTAGTGGCTATCAATGATTTAACTGATACTAAAATGCTGGCACATCTTTTAAAATATGATTCATCTCAAGGTACTTTCCAAGGTGAAATCGAAGTACACGAAGGTTACTTCCTAGTAAACGGTAAAAAAGTAGTAACTACTGCTGAAAGAAACCCAGCTGACCTTAAATGGGGCGAGCTTAACGTAGATACAGTGATTGAATCTACTGGTTTCTTCACAACTAAAGAAAGTGCTGAAGCTCATATCCAAGCTGGCGCTAAAAACGTTGTTATCTCTGCACCTGCAACTGGTGAAATGAAAACAATCGTTTACAACGTAAACCATGACATTCTTGATGGTACTGAAACAGTTATCTCTGGTGCTTCTTGTACTACAAACTGCCTAGCTCCAATGGCAAAAGCACTTCAAGACAACTTCGGTATCGTTGAAGGACTAATGACAACTATCCATGCTTACACTGGAGATCAAAACACTCTTGACGCTCCACATCCAAAAGGTGACTTCCGCCGCGCTCGTGCTGCTGCAGAAAACATCATCCCTAACTCAACTGGTGCTGCTAAAGCTATCGGTCTAGTATTGCCAGAACTTAACGGTAAATTAGACGGAGCTGCACAACGTGTACCTGTTAAAACTGGTTCATTAACTGAGCTTGTAACAGTTCTTGACAAAAAAGTAACAGTTGAAGAAGTTAACGCAGCAATGAAAGCAGCTGCTGACGAGTCTTACGGTTACACTGAAGACGAAATCGTTTCTTCTGACATCATCGGAATCAGCTATGGTTCATTGTTCGATGCAACTCAAACTAAAGTTATGACAGTTGGCGACAAGCAATTGGTTAAAACTGTTGCTTGGTATGACAACGAAATGTCTTACACAAACCAACTTGTAAGAACAGTTAAACACTTTGCACAATTAGCTACAAAATAATTTTGTTAAGCTAAAGCCCTTAATCAAACAGCGGAAACAGCTTTGTTTCCGCTCTTTTAAAAATAGCTTTGCAATCTTTAGTGGATACGGATTAAAAGCTTAAAATAATGCAAGTGGAGGGTCTCATTTAATGAACAAGAAAACGATTCGCGATATCGATTTAAAAGGAAAAAAAGTATTTGTTCGTGTTGACTTCAACGTTCCGATGAAGGATCAAAAAATCACGGATGAAACAAGAATTCAAGCAGCACTACCAACTATTAACGAGTTAGTAGAAAAAGGTGCTATCGTAATTTTAGCAAGTCACTTAGGCCGTCCAAATGGTGAAGTGGTAGAAGAATTGCGTTTAACTCCAGTTGCTGCACGTCTTTCTGAGCTACTTGGCAAAAATGTTGTAAAAACAGATGAATCTTATGGTGAAGCTGTTAAAGCTGAAATCAGCAAGCTGTCTGAAGGCGATGTGCTATTGCTTGAAAACGTACGTTTCAATGCTGGTGAAGAGAAAAACGATGCAGAACTAGCAAAAAGCTATGCTGAACTAGCTGATGTATTCGTAAACGATGCATTTGGTGCAGCACACCGTGCACATGCTTCAACTGAAGGTATTGCACACCATATCCCAGCTGTATCTGGTCTATTAATGGAAAAAGAGCTTGATGTATTAGGAAAAGCACTTTCAAATCCAGACCGTCCATTCACAGCTATCGTCGGTGGAGCTAAAGTAAAAGACAAAATCGGCGTAATCGATAACCTTCTTGATAAAGTAGATAACTTGATCATCGGTGGCGGATTAGCTTATACATTTGTAAAAGCACTTGGCCATGAAATCGGATTGTCTCTTCTTGAAGAAGATAAAATCGAACTAGCGAAATCTTATATGGAAAAAGCGAAAGAAAAAGGTGTTAAATTCTACATGCCTGTAGATGTAACAGTTGCAGACGACTTCTCTAACGATGCTAACACACAAACTGTTTCCATAGAAGAAATCCCTTCTGATTGGGAAGCGTTGGACATCGGTCCAAAAACAAGAGAAATCTATGCAGATGTTATCAAAAACTCTAAATTGGTTATCTGGAACGGACCAATGGGTGTGTTTGAATTAGATACATTTGCTAAAGGAACAAAAGCAGTAGCAACAGCTCTTGCTGAATCACAAGATACATACTCTGTCATCGGTGGTGGAGATTCTGCAGCAGCAGTTGAGAAGTTTGACCTTGCAAACAAAATGAGCCATATTTCAACAGGTGGCGGTGCTTCGTTGGAATTCATGGAAGGCAAAGAACTTCCAGGTGTAGTAGCTCTTAACGATAAATAATAATTAACCAAGCATGAAAGGATGTTATACATGCGCAAACCTATTATCGCTGGAAACTGGAAGATGAACAAAACACTTCCTGAAGCAGTGGACTTTATCCAAGAAATTAAAGAATCAATTCCTTCTAGTGAACAGGTTGATGCAGTAGTTGTTGCTCCTGCTCTATTCATCGGTCAATTAGTAGAATTGACTGACGGCACAGAAGTGAAAATTGGTGCACAAAACATGCACTTCGAAAAAAATGGTGCTTTCACAGGTGAAATCAGCCCTGTAGCTTTGGAAAACATCGGTGCTAAATACGTTGTCCTTGGACACTCTGAACGCCGTGAGTTCTTCAATGAAACAGACGAAGCTGTTAACAAAAAAACGATTGCAGCATTTGAAAACAACTTAACTCCAATCGTTTGCTGTGGTGAAACGCTTGAGCAAAGAGAAAACGGCGAAACAAACGAATTCGTTGCTTCTCAAGTTTCAAAAGCTCTAGCTGGTCTTACAGATGAGCAAGCTAAAGCAACAGTTGTAGCTTATGAGCCAATCTGGGCAATCGGAACAGGCAAATCTTCTACATCAGCTGATGCTAACGAAGTTTGCGCACATATCCGTAAAACAGTAAGCGAACAGTTTTCTCCAGAAGTAGCAGAAAGCATCCGCATTCAATACGGCGGCAGCGTTAAGCCTGAGAACATCAAAGAATATATGGCACAGCCTGATATCGATGGTGCTCTTGTAGGAGGAGCTAGCTTAGAAGCACAAAGCTTCCTGCAATTATTGGAGGAAGGTAAGGCATGAGTAAATCTCCTGTAGCATTGATCATTTTGGATGGCTTTGCATTGAGAGACGAACGTATGGGAAATGCTGTTGCTCAAGCAAAAAAGCCAAACTTTGATAAATACTGGAATCAATATCCTCACACAACACTTGTTGCGAGCGGTGAAGATGTAGGTCTTCCAGAAGGACAAATGGGTAACTCTGAAGTTGGCCATTTGAACATTGGAGCAGGACGTATTGTTTACCAAAGCTTGACAAGAGTGAATGTGGCAATCAGAGAAGGTCAGTTCGCTAAGAACGAAACTTTCGTAAATGCCATCAAGCATGTGAAGGAAAAAGGCAAGAATCTTCATCTGTTCGGTCTTTTATCAGATGGAGGAGTTCACAGCCATATTGAACATATGTATGCCCTTCTTCGCCTTGCAAAAGACGAGGGTGTAAAAAATGTATATATTCACGGAATTCTAGACGGCCGAGACGTCGGTCAAAAGACTGCGGAAAAATACATTAAGGCTACACAAGAAAAAATAGAAGAATACGGTGTAGGTGAATTTGCGACAATCTCAGGACGCTACTATTCTATGGATAGAGATAAGCGCTGGGACCGTGTTGAAAAATCCTACCGTGCAATGGCCTATGGTGAAGGACCTAGCTACTCCAACCCATTGGATGTTGTAGAAGATAACTACAGAAACGGTATCTTTGACGAATTCGTACTTCCGTCTGTTATTACTAAAGAAGACGGTAAGCCGGTTGCAACCATTCAAGACGAAGATGCAGTAATTTTCTATAACTTCCGTCCAGACCGTGCAATCCAAATCTCTAATGTATTCACAAATGAGGACTTCCGTTCATTCGATCGCGGAGAAAATCATCCGAAAGATTTATATTTCGTATGCTTAACTCATTTCAGTGAAACAGTAAAAGGGTATGTTGCTTTCAAGCCGACAAACTTGGATAACACATTAGGTGAAGTTATTTCCCAAAATGGATTAACTCAGCTCCGCATTGCGGAAACGGAAAAATACCCACACGTAACGTTCTTTATGAGCGGTGGACGTGAAGCGGAATTCCCTGGTGAAAAGCGTATTTTGATCAACTCTCCTAAAGTTGCAACATACGACTTGCAGCCAGAAATGAGCGCTTATGAAGTGACAGATGCACTTCTAAAAGAGATTGAAGCAGATAATTTTGATGCTATCATCTTAAACTTTGCAAACCCTGATATGGTTGGGCACTCCGGAATGCTTGAACCTACTATCAAGGCTATCGAGACTGTTGATGAATGCTTAGGCAAAATCATCACACTGATTGAAGAAAAAGGCGGCAAAGCTATCATTACAGCAGACCATGGTAACTCAGATGAAGTGGTAACACTTGATGGAAAACCAATGACTGCACATACAACAAACCCTGTGCCTGTCATTGTGACAGTGCCTGGTGTCGAGCTTCAAGAAGGAAAGCTTGGAGATTTGGCTCCAACTATGCTTGAGTTATTAGGACTTGAACAACCAGCAGAAATGACTGGTACATCTATCATTAAAAAATAATTGATTTATTAAAAGGAGAGAATTTATTATGCCATACATTCAACATGTATATGCTCGCGAAGTATTAGACTCACGCGGTAACCCAACAGTAGAAGTAGAAGTTTTAACAGAATCAGGTTTTTTCGGTCGTGCACTTGTTCCATCTGGTGCATCAACTGGTGAATACGAAGCAGTAGAATTGCGTGACGGCGACAAATCACGCTACCTTGGCAAAGGTGTTCTTAAAGCAGTAGAAAACGTAAACGAAGTTATCGCTGAAGCTATCATCGGTATGGACGTTACTGACCAAGCTGGAATCGACAGAACTATGATCGAGCTTGACGGAACTGAAAACAAAGGTAAATTAGGTGCTAACGCTATCCTTGGTGTATCTATGGCTGCAGCTCACGCTGCTTCTGAAGTTGTTGGTCTTCCATTGTACCGTTACCTTGGCGGATTCAATGCTAAGCAATTGCCAACTCCAATGATGAACATCATCAACGGTGGTTCTCACGCTGACAACAACGTGGACTTCCAAGAGTTCATGATCTTGCCAGTAGGTGCTCCAACATTCAAAGAAGCATTGCGTTATGGTGCTGAAGTGTTCCATGCACTTAAATCAGTTCTATCTGCAAAAGGCTTGAACACAGCTGTAGGTGACGAAGGTGGATTCGCTCCAAACCTTGGTTCAAACCGTGAAGCTCTTGAAGTTATCATCGAAGCAATCAAAAAAGCTGGCTATGAGCCTGGTAAAGACATCTTGCTTGGAATGGACGTTGCTTCTTCTGAGTTCTACAACAAAGAAACTGGTAAATACGATCTTGCTGGAGAAGGCCGCACTGGCTTAACTTCTGAAGAGCTAGTATCTTTCTACGAAGAGCTAGTTAACGAATTCCCAATCATCTCTATTGAAGATGGTCTTGACGAAAACGACTGGGAAGGTCACAAATTGTTGACTGACCGCATCGGTTCTAAAGTACAATTGGTTGGTGACGATCTATTCGTTACAAACACTAAAAAATTGGCTGAAGGTATCGAAAAAGGAATTGCTAACTCAATCCTTATCAAAGTTAACCAAATCGGTACTTTGACTGAAACTTTCGAAGCTATCGAAATGGCTAAACGTGCAGGTTACACTGCAGTAGTATCTCACCGTTCTGGTGAAACAGAAGATGCAACAATCGCTGACATCGCTGTTGCTACTAACGCTGGCCAAATCAAAACTGGTTCACTTTCTCGTACAGACCGTATTGCTAAGTACAACCAACTTCTTCGCATCGAAGACGAGCTTGGCGACCTAGCTGTATACGATGGTCTTAAATCTTTCTACAACCTTACTAAATAAGGTTTGAACTTCAAGCACCTGACATTTTTGTGTCAGGTGCTTTTTTGTTGCCACAACTTGGATAAAACCGTTGTAATGCTATTGTGGGACAAGATAAATTATGGTACATTAAGAGTAATGTATGTTCGTTTTAATGGAGGTGCTTGTATGTTACACACAATCTTATTAACATTACTGATTATTGTTGCTCTTGCTCTTATTGTAGTAGTGCTTCTGCAATCAGGAAAAAGTGCAGGTCTATCCGGGGCCATTTCAGGTGGGGCAGAACAGCTTTTCGGTAAACAAAAAGCTCGCGGTTTAGACTTAATACTTCATAATACAACAATCGTACTGTCAATTTTGTTCTTTGCTTTAACGATTGCAGTCAGCTATTTCGATATTTAATAGCTGAACGGTATAGATGAAAAACCTGGCCGGATGCGGTCAGGTTTTTTTTCTGCAAGAGGGGTTTTGGAAGCTTTTTGCTGGATTCTTATCCTTTTTTCTGCCTAAAATAGGATGAGATTTACTAAAAAGAAAATCAGCTATACATATGTTAATCCGATGGAAATGGGAAAAGATAAGGCAAGGAGTGTTTTTAAAATGAAATTAGTGGAACAAAAGCCGTTGTATTTTGAAGGAAGTAATAAACGTGCTGTATTGCTGCTGCACGGCTTCACAGGCAACACATCAGATGTAAGAATGCTTGGACGCTATTTGAATACTAAAGGATACAGCTGCTATATTCCGTTGTATAAAGGCCATGGAGTGCCGCCAGAGGACCTTGTGCAGTATGGGCCAGAAGATTGGTGGAAAGATGTTCAGGCAGGCTATAATTTCTTGAAAGAAAAAGGTTATGAAGAAATTGCAGTGGGCGGACTTTCTCTAGGCGGGGTATTTTCTCTTAAGTTAGGTTACACTGTACCTGTAAAGGGTATCGTAACAATGTGTTCTCCAATGTATATTAAAAGCGAAGAAGTCATGTATGAGGGCGTCCTTGAATATGCTCGTAACTATAAGGTTAGGGAAGGAAAATCGGAGGAAGTCATTGAACAAGAAATGGCAGAATTCGCCCCGATGAATACGTTAAAAGAGCTGCAAGGCTTGATTGCAGATGTCCGTCAATCAGTGGATTTAATTTATTCCCCTGTTTTTGTTATACAAGCAAGACATGACCACATGATTAATACAGATAGTGCAAATATTATCTATAATGAAGTGGAAAGTGATGATAAAGAGATCAAATGGTATGAGAATTCTGGCCATGTTATTACACATGATAAAGAAAAGGACGAGGTTTTTGAGGATTTCTACCAGTTTATTGATCGATTAGATTGGATTAATTAATTAAAAGGAGGTTGTTTGTTTGGATATAATTCAAGAGCATATAGAAAAGCTGCTGCATTATATGAAGGACGAGGCGTATAAGCCCCTGACAGTACAGGAGCTGGAGGAAGCGTTTGGAATTGAGGATTCTTCTAACTTTAAGGAGTTCGTCAAGGCATTAGTGCAGATGGAAGAAAAAGGGTTGGTTGTAAGAACGAGAAGCAATCGTTACGGTCTGCCTGAAAAGATGAATTTAGTGAAAGGGAAGATATCCGGCCATGCAAAGGGTTTTGCCTTTGTTATTCCAGAGGAGCCTGGTCTAGACGATATCTTTATCCCGCCAAATGAAGTGAAGACAGCGATGAATGGCGATATCGTGCTTGCCCGTGTCACTTCAGAAAGCTCTGGTCAAAGACGGGAAGGAACCATCGTCCGTATTCTGGAACGAGGTGTGCAGCAAATTGTCGGTACATATTCCGAAAGCAAGAATTTTGGGTTTGTTATTCCCGATGATAAAAAAATTGCCACAGATGTGTTCATTCCTAAAGGCAGCACAAAGGGTGCTGTAGAAGGCCATAAAGTAGTTGTAAACTTAACTGCTTATCCAGAAGGAAGAAAGAATGCAGAAGGGGAGATTATCAAGATACTGGGTCATAAAAATGATCCTGGTGTGGATATTCTATCTGTTATTCATAAGCATGGACTGCCGCTTGCTTTTCCTGACGAAGTGATGGCACAGGCTGACAGTGTTCCAGATGAAATTGATGAAAGTGAAATCAAAAACAGACGTGATTTAAGGGATCAGCAGATTGTCACAATTGATGGTGCTGATGCAAAGGACTTGGACGATGCGGTAACCGTTACAAGGCTGGAAAATGGCAACTACAAGCTTGGGGTTCACATTGCAGACGTTTCTTATTATGTGACGGAAGATTCACCAATTGATGTAGAGGCACAAGACAGAGGCACAAGTGTTTATTTAGTAGACCGAGTTATTCCAATGATTCCACATCGCCTGTCAAATGGGATTTGCTCTTTGAATCCTAAAGTAAATCGTCTGACATTGTCTTGTGAAATGGAAATCAGCCCGAGCGGTGAAGTGGTTAGCCATGAGATATTCCAAAGTGTCATTAAGACAACAGAACGAATGACTTATGCCGATGTTAACTCAATCTTAAATGACAAAGATGAAGAGCTGCGAGAAAGATATGCTGAGCTTGTTCCAATGTTTGAGAGAATGGAAGAGCTTGCGCAGATTCTTCGCACAAAACGGATGGGCCGAGGAGCAATCGACTTTGATTTCAAAGAATCAAAGGTTCTTGTTGAAGAAAATGGAAAGCCAAAGGATGTTGTCCTTCGTGAACGTTCTGTTGCAGAACGCCTTATTGAAGAGTTCATGCTTGTTGCCAATGAAACAGTAGCAGAACATTTCCACTGGCTGCAAGTACCGTTTATTTATCGTATTCACGAAGACCCGAAAGAAGAAAAGCTGCGCAGGTTTTTTGAGTTTATTACAAACTTCGGCTATATCGTGAAAGGTACTGCGAATGAAGTTCATCCGAGAGCTCTTCAGGAAATTATTGAAGAGGTGCAAGGCACACCAGAAGAAATGGTTATTTCAACTGTTATGCTCCGCTCCATGCAGCAGGCAAAATATTATCCAGAAAGTCTAGGGCATTTCGGGTTGTCAACAGAGTTCTATACGCACTTCACGTCTCCCATCAGACGCTATCCCGATTTAATTGTGCACAGACTTATTCGCACATATCTAGTAGAAGGTGACATTAGCGCTCCTACTCAAGAGAAATGGAACAGCAAGCTGACAGACATAGCAGAGCATTCGTCCAATATGGAAAGACGCTCTGTTGAAGCAGAACGTGAGACTGACGAACTCAAAAAAGCAGAATATATGCTGGATAAAATCGGCGAAGAATATGACGGCATCATCAGCTCTGTCACAAACTTTGGAATGTTTGTGGAGCTTAAGAATACAATTGAAGGTCTTGTACATGTCAGCTATATGACAGACGACTATTATCGCTATGATGAACGCCATTTTGCGATGATTGGTGAAAGAACAGGCAAAGTATTCCGTATTGGTGATGAGATCACAGTTCGTGTTGTTAATGTTAATAAAGAAGAGCGTGCCATTGACTTCGAAATTGTCGGCATGAAAGGAACTCGCCGCAGAGATCCGAAAAAAGAGGGCAAAGTATTTTCAACTGGCAGCACATCTCGCGCGCCACGGAAAGGAAAGTCTGGGGCCGGCAAAGATGGACGCCATGGCAATGGCAGCGGCAGCAACGGGGAAGGAAAACGCAAGGGCAAAAAAGAAAGAAAGTTTTATGAAAATGCCCCAAAAGCAAAAAGAAAGAAAAAGAAACGCTAAAATGTTTTTGAGAAAGGGAAGCATATCTTGCTTCCCTTTGATAAACTTTATCAAAATTGTCCGAACAGAGATAATTTGATACAATTAGGTTATAAAGGTAGGGGATTTTAATGCCAAAAGGTGAAGGGAAAGTAGTCGCTCAAAACAAAAAAGCGAACCACGATTATTTTATTGAGGAAACATATGAAGCAGGCATCGTGCTGCAAGGAACAGAGATTAAGGCAATCCGTGCTGGCAGGGTTAACCTGAAGGAATCATATGCCCGTGTTCATAACGGTGAAGTATTTTTGTATGGCATGCATATAAGCCCATATGAACAAGGAAACCGTTATAATCATGAGCCGCTGAGAACACGCAAGCTGCTGCTTCACAAAAAGCAGATAAACCAGCTGATTGGCGACACGAAGGAAATCGGTTATGCACTAGTTCCATTGAAGCTTTATATGAAAAACGGCTTTGCCAAGGTTTTAATCGGGCTCGGTAAGGGTAAGAAAAACTATGACAAGCGTGAGACATTAAAGCGCAAAGAAGCAAACCGCAGCATCGAGCGTGCCTTAAGAGATAGACAAAAAATGTAATCCAAAAACTTACAATTGAAATCTAGGATGTTTATGTTATAATAAATTATGTCGTTAAGACAAGCATAACTTAAAGCTCCTATTTTTGAGCTTCCTAACGTTAACGCAAATAGCGTGAATCCAGTGATGTAACAATCACTAGATTTTATCCTTATGGGGACGTTACGGATTCGACAGGGATAGTTCGAGCTTAGGTTGCGAGTCGAGGGGATCGGCCTCGTTAAAACGTCAAAGCCTATAACTGGCAAACAACAAAACAACTTCGCTTTAGCTGCTTAATAGCGCTTAGCGGTTCCTCCCTCCATCGCCCATGTGGTAGGGTAAGGGACTCACTTTAAGTGGGCTACGCCGGATTCCACCGTCTGAGGAAGAAGGAAGAGAACAACCAGGCTAGCTCATCGGACGCCCGTCAGCAGGCATAAGAATGAGCGAATCGCGAATATGTTGACTACACTCGTAGAAGCTTAAGTGCCGATGTTTCTGGACGTGGGTTCGACTCCCACCGTCTCCACCAAATACATATGTTTGGTGGTTTTTTACTACTTAGAGATATGAAGCATCAAATTCCCGGTTGGGGGTTTGGTGCTTTTTTATTTATGCTGCTGTCTTGCTTCTAAAAATAAACCGAGAAATATACATATAAATTGATTAACAATAATTGTAATTGTTATATTGTTAAATAAAGGGGATAAAAGGAGGAACGTCATTCACTTCCATAAAAGGAGGACTTTCATAATGAAAACTTTTGAGGTGATTTTCTCTTTAGTTGCGGTACTGATTTTGGCTGCTTGTAATAACTCATCCACAGAATCAAGCAATTCAGCAGATAAACAAGCTGAACATAACAGCAGTTCTCAAACAGCAAATGGTGAGGCACCTAAAGAAAATACTGGTACAAATAAAACGGAAAAAAACACAGCTGCTAATGATACTGCAGAGAGTCAAAAGGAAGTGTATCTCAAGAAATTAAATGATACAAAAAAAGAAATGGATGAACGGCGGAACAATCCAGAAGATGACTCAACATATGCCATGATAAAGGTTGAAGGTGACAGATATGACACGTGGGATGGCTTAGTAAATGAAATTTATGGTGTCTTACAGAAGCAACTGCCTTCTGACGAAATGGAGCAGTTGAGAAATGAACAGCGTAAGTGGATTGAATACAGAGATAGTACTGCAAAAGAGGCTTCTTTAAAATATGAAGGCGGTACGATGGAAGAGTTGGAATACGTGGCTGTGCTAGGTAATCTTACGGAAGAAAGATGCTTTGAATTAGTGGAGAAGTATATGCAGTAATAAGATTATTATGTGAATGAAAGGGAGAGGCCTATTATTCGTTAATAGGTCTTTTCTCAATATGAACATATTTATAGGAATATGCTTTTAATTGCGGAAATAAATAGATATAAAGTAAAATACATGAAAATAGAATGAGGTATAAGAGGAGGGGCCATATGGGGCTTACGATAAGCGAGGTTGCTGAAAAAACAGGAATATCTCCGCACACACTGCGTTTTTATGAAAAAGAAGGACTTGTTCCTGCTGTTAATAGAGATCATAATGGAATTCGAATTTATGAGGATTATCACTTAGAGTGGCTAAGCTTTATGGTGTGTTTGCGTGCAACGAATATGCCGCTGAGTGAAATGAAGAAATATGTGGAATTAACACAGTATGGCAAGGCCTCTATTAGGGAAAGAAAAGAAATGATGCTTAAGCATAAGAAAAAAGTAGAAGAACAGCTGCAAGAAACTTATAGCTATCTGGAGAAAATAAATTATAAATTAGCTTTTTATGATATTCATGAAAAAGATTTAAAGATACTGCCATAATAAAAGGGCACTGCGTAAAAGAGTAGTGCCCATAAAAACTTACAGACTAAGATCCTTCATATTATTATCATCATAGCGATTTCCATAGACCGTATTTTTGGGATTTATACTGTCAAGACGTACTAAATCTTGAGGAGTTAATTCGACTTCTAAAGCGCCGACATTTTCCTCTAAGTATTTTTGACGCTTTGTCCCAGGGATTGGCAGGGCACCATTTGCAATTGTCCAAGCGATAGCTAATTGAGAAGGTGTAACATTCTTTTCTTTAGCCATATTCAGAATTTCACTGACTATATCAAGATTTTTTTGGAAGTTCTCCCCTTGGAACCGCGGCATAAATCTGCGCAAATCATCATCGCCAAAATCTTTGAAATTACTTATTTCTCCGGTTATAAACCCTCTGCTTAATGGACTGTAAGCTACATGTGTAATTCCTAGATATCTTACAACAGGTAAGATTTCCTCCTCAATATCTCTGCTCCACAAGGAGTATTCTGTTTGTAATGCAGAAATAGGATGTATGTTGTGTGCCCGTTTTATGGTATCAACTGATGCTTCGGATAATCCAATTGCTCGAACTTTTCCTGCCGTAACTAAATCGGACATTGCGCCGATTGTCTCCTCAATCGGAACATTTGGATCGACACGATGTTGATAATAAAGGTCAATATAGTCAATATTTAATCGGCGCAGACTGTCATCAACAGCTTTTTGGATATAATCAGGGTGACCGATGATTTTTTCATAATTTGTTGTATAAGCAAACTTAGTAGCAACAATTGCTTTATCTCGTTTACCTTGCAAAGCCTTGCCGAGCAAACTTTCATTATGACCATTTCCATAAACATCTGCCGTATCTAATAATGTCACACCCAATTCCATTGCACTATGAATCGTTCTAATTGATTCCTCATCATTTGTCTGACCATATATTCCTGGTGACATCCCCATCAACCCTAGGCCAATGGATGATACTTCCAACTCACTATTTCCAAGTCTTCTTACTTTCATGTTCTTCACTCCAATAATAGATTTTTTTGTACTTTTTAATCATATGACTTAGAGTTTTCTTGAGGTCAAGCAAAAATTTATGTTCACGATTTTCCCGCTTATCATCCTTGATTTAGAGTTTAATGTAATATTTAGTTTAAAATTACACTTCATTTTTTGAGTTTGAGCTTAATTTTAGTTAAAGTAGCTTTAACGAAATTGATATAATGAACATAGATTTTTTCTCTTGGCGTCTTTGGCTAATTGATTGTCGTTCCCTGCTAATTACAGTAAGACAATATAAAAGTAAAATGAAATAACTATCCCGTTAACAGAATTAGCTGTAATGTGCTGATAGATAGAGAGGTGTAAATAAATATGACTGCAAATACTCGTATTAGAATACCGGATGGACTTTGGACTGGATTAAAAAAACTAGGATTTAATGCGCAGGATTTAGTTCGAAAAGCAAAAATGCCGCTGACTGTAATCAGTGAATCAGTTGTCACTGTTGAACAATATTATGCATTATGGCAAGCATATTCCGATATGATCGGTGATAGTGAAGCTGGCATGTTGCAGCTTCCGACAGTATTTGAAACAACACAGTATCCCCCATCTGTACTGGCTGCTTACCATGCCCGTGATTATCGGGATGCGCTTAACAGAATGGCGCGTTACAAAGAAATGTGCCCTCCTGAAAAATTACGCATTGTGGAACAAGATACAAATTGTGTAATTGAACTGAAATGGTTGGAAACCGAGCAAGCAGGACCAGCCCTGCTTGTCGGAACAACACTTGCGTTTTTACTGGAACTAGGACGAAGAGGCACCGGATATCCTATAAAAGCGAGCTTAGTAGAATTTACACATTCTTTTGGTCAAGTCCAAGCACTGGAAGATTATTTTGGTTGCCCGATCCATATCGGAGCAAAACATAATAGACTGATATTGCAAAGAGAAGATCTTGATCGTCCTTTTACTTCCTATAATGCTGAATTACTGCAGATACTAACACCAGTATTGGAGCAAACATTGGAGGAGCAGCGCCACAGTCACTCAATAACGGAGATAGTTAAGTGGATTTTAAAACGCAATTTAACAGGAGAACGACTTGACATACAAGATGTTGCAAGTGAGTTGGGCATGAGCGAACGTACCTTACAGCGACGGCTTACTGATGAAAAAACCAGCTTTAAGGATCTCTTAAAGGAAGTCCGTCATGAACAGGCACGACAGTACTTGGCTGATCCTGACCTAGATATTAAAGAAGTCGCTTTTCTCGTTGGATATAAAGACCATAGCTCGTTCTATCGTGCCTTCCGTTGTTGGGAAGGTGACACTCCTTTAAATTGGCGTACTGAACATGCACTTATAGACGAACGACAAGGATAACCTACTTAAAGGAGAAATGTATCTTGGAAATGGAATTAGTAAATAAAACCGCTTTAGTTACAGGCTCAACAAAAGGAATCGGGAAAGCAATAGCAAAAGAATTGGCTAAAGAAGGAGTTAATGTTCTCATCAATGGCCGCAACTATGACGAGGTAGAACGAACTGTACAGGAAATTAAATCAGAATTCCCGTTAACTTCCCCTCAAAATGCTGCAGCTGATATTGTCGATGTGCAACAAAGAGAGGAACTATTTAGGAAATATCCTAATGTCGATATTTTAGTTAACAATATGGGGATATACGAAATCATGCAATACGAAGATGTTACAGATGAAGTCTGGCAAAAATACTTTGAAACGAATGTATTAGCTGCAAATGGGCTTTGTAAACATTATCTTCCAAAAATGCTGAATAAAAATGATGGCCGAATCATTTTTATTGCTAGTGAAGAAGCCGTAATGCCTTCTGGACAAATGCCACAGTATTGTATGACAAAATCAATGCTGCTATCATTAGCAAAAAGCTTGTCTTTTCTAACAAAAGGTACAGAAGTTACAGTCAATACCATTATGCCTGGACCAACACTTTCTGAAAATGTGCAAGCTATAATTGAGGGTATTTACAGTGATGAAAACATGACCTTTACAGAAAAAGAAACACAATTTATGGTCACTAATTTGCCTCAATCAGAAATACAGCGATTTATCAGACCGATTGAAATAGGACGATTAGCCACATTCCTATGCAGTCCCTATGCATCTGCATTTAGAGGATCACCAATCCGTATGGATGGCGGAATGGTTCCGACCATTTTTTAAACAAAAGAGCTGCCGTTTGGCGGCTCTTTTTTGCTAGATTTACATTTTTTAAGGGCAAAGGGAGCCTAGAATAAAACCTTCCGAAAAAGGAGGTCTTTGAGTTTATTAGATTTCGTGGTTTCAGTACGGATTATACCTATCAACAAAACACGCAAAAGCTGACCTAAGATCATCAGCTAAATACTCGTCTTCTTCTGTGGTTTTTCGTTCCTGACTGAGAGTTTCCATTAATTCCAGAGTGTCTCGATAAATTTGTTGATCGTGTTCGTCCGTTATTTCGGCTATCTTTTGGCCATAGTCATATTGGTAAAAACCATCATATACTTCACTGTTTGCTGCAGCTAAGGCAATCTTTCGTTGGAAGCAAGCTGTGCAAATGCCACAAGGAGTATTTGCAGCCGCTAATGCTGTTTTTCTTTTCATTCTCAAACATTCATTTGTATTTTTAATTTGTAATTTATGCTCTTTAGGCATTTCTTTGAGGACAGTTATCCTCGTTTTATGCAAGAGGGGTGTCTCAATCTGCATATCTGCAGAAATGCATTGATAAAGTGCATTCAGCAGTTGATATGTTTTCGGATGAGCAGTCTTAGCTAGGTTTAGAGAATCTGCATCTATCTTTTGGCTTTGATAATAATATACTTTTGTTCCGCCGTTAAAATAGGCTTTGGCAGCAGCTATCGCCAATACTAAGGAAATGGCCGCAGGAGTAGTTTTGGATTTTCTTTTGTTGAGTAATTTAATATCTATATTTATTATTTCGCTCGAATCGGATGCTGTCTTTCTTAAAAAAGCAGCTAGTTTCTGCTGTTTTGTTTTTTCATTATTTTTGTTGGGAATGCGTATATAATCACATACTAACTGGTGATTTATGCCGGCAATTGATTCGATATCATCATAGAACAATGCAATGTTTTGATAGGCTGGCAATGACAATAAGAATCCTTCTTCCGTATCTGGCGGAATGTTATTTGTAAATTGAAGTGACACATGCGTGTCTGTCATCCAGGAAAAAAACGCTTCTGCCGCAGCTTTTTCCTTCTCCCAAACAGAATAATGAAAAACGGGAATGGTAATGGAAAGATCTTTTTGGCCTTTTTTTATCTCTGGCGCAAATAAGAATAGACTGGTTGTAATCGTAATAATGTCTAGAAATTTCGTGCTGGTATCATCATAGTCAAAATACATTCCGTGAAGCAGTTCTTTATGTAAATGAGGCAATACATTGTTTACATTCATACAAAAACTCCTGTTATCTTGTCAAAATGAAAATAGCAATATATTAAATTATAGCATTTAATGAGCGTACAGGAGAATTTTAAATATGGAGGGCAGCTGACGTAATTAATTATAACTCGCGGGCGGCACTTACCTTTGAAGTAAACTTCCGAATTTGTCCAAGTCTTTCAAAGTTTTCGGCAAAGTTCGGAGCGTTTACTTTTATTAACCCTTCATTAAAGTCTTTTTTGAAGTGAAAAACTCCAGATGGAAGCATTGCGATTAGATGGATTTGATTCCATGCGGGATAATCAGCCTTATGGAATAATACTTCTGTCGTTTCAAGGGCGATAAATTCCTTGCACCACTTTTTTGATTGGATAATATGCTCCATAGCAGGGCCATTATTGTGAATCATTATTTCTTTAAATTCTGCTAGATAATCGGGTTGAACATGAACGTATTCAACGATATGTATGAAGCCGTTCTTTTCGTTAGAAGGGAGGAAGGAGCCTGGTGTTGGCAGCATGTTTTCTTGTCTGATTAACTGTGTTTGATAGTCCTTGAAAATATTTTGGAAATGTTCATATTGCTTCCCATCTGCTGCTTTCATCATCACAAGGACATTCCATAGCTGACTCTTTTCTTCAGTGGAGAAAGTCAGTTTCCGCCGGTAAATTCTATTGAATAAGAACTGACTATTATATTGATGGAAGTATGTATGCAGTTTACTGATAAGTTCCTTAGATTCCTTTTTCGTTGCTGTGTATGTTTCAACGTAATACAAGTTAGCCACCTTCTCTTCATATTATTTACAACAAACGTATCATAAATGAGAATTGTTTTCAATTAGAAGAGGAAGTCTGTATAAAGAAAAGATAGAGCACTACCTCTATCTTTTCTTTTCAATATTCTAGATCATACCGCCATTAACACGGATTGTTTGTCCTGTAATCCAGCGGGATTCGTCACTTACTAAAAAGGCTAAGGCATCGGCGATATCATTTGTTTCTCCGAATCTTCCGAAGGCGTTGTTTCCTTTTAATGCCTGCAATTGTTCAGGAGTTTTTCCTTCCAAGAATAGTTCTGTTGTTGTCGGACCTGGGGCGATTGTATTTATCGTTATATTCTTTGGTCCGAATTCTCTGGCCAGCTGTCTGCTGATTTGTTCAACAGCCCCTTTAGTAGCTGCATAAATGCTGTAGCCTGGGAACATTACTCCTGCAACAGAAGTAGAGAAATTAACGATTCGTCCGTTCGGTGCCATATGCTTAAAGGCTTGTTGGCAGGCGAAATAGGTGCCTTTAACATTAATCGCAAAATGTTGGTCAAATTGTTCCTCTGTCACTTCACTGATTGGAATGGTATGCATGATACCTGCATTATTCACAAGGATATCGACCTTGCCGAAATGGCTAATGGTCGTTTCAAATAAATACTCTATTTCCTTAAGGCTGCTCACATCTGCTTTAACAGCTATCGCCTGGCCGCCCTTTTCCATGATAGATGAGGTCACTGCCTCTGCTGCTTGTGGGCTGTTAGCATAATTAACAACAACCTTAGCTCCCAGTTCTGCTAATTTTATTGCACTTTGAGCGCCTATTCCTCTTGATGCGCCTGTAATTATTGCGACTTTATCCTGTAAGTTTGTCATCATTTATTCCTCCAAGCTCTATTTTCCTCTAAATTATAAATAAAGTTACGAATAACGAGATAGCTGAATCGTCTATTATTTTTGCCTATTTCTCCAAATAAACGTTAAAATATATAAAAAAGGCGGTGAATGGCATGAAAGACAGGCAGCAGCAGTTAGTGACTTTAATTGAAAAACATACAAATAGGGATGGGACATTTGCTGCGGAAATTGATACATTGAGCTTTATCCGCTCATCGACTTTATCAGAGCCTCTTCATTCCTTGTTCGAGCCGTCTGTCTGCTTTATTGCCCAAGGCTCAAAAATCGTGATGCTGGAGGATGACATCTTTCATTATGACCCCAATCACTACCTTATTGCCTCTGTCCATCTGCCGATAACAGGGAAAATCATGAAGGCGACGAGTGACAGCCCCTATCTAGGAGTCAAACTCCGCTTCACAACAGAAGAGATTCTCGATGTTATTAAGATGAAGCAAGATCACTCATTTCCCGCACAAAGAGCCATCATGGTGAATAAGACAACATCCAATATACTCGATGCAGTTATCAGGCTGATAGGCTTGCTTGATACGCCCCAAGACATTTCAGCACTGGCACCTCTTTATAAAAAAGAAATTCTTTATAGAATTTGGAATAATGAAGACGGAGATCAAATGAGAGAGTTTGCAGTAATGGGAAGTCAAGCGCAGGCAATCAAAGAGGTAATCCGCATAATCAATGAGGAATATAACCAGCCGCTGCGGATAGATATGCTTGCAAAAATAGCTAAAATGAGTGTTTCCTCTTTCCATCATTATTTTAAACAAGTGACAGCAATGAGCCCATTAAAGTATCAAAAGATGATTCGGCTGCAGGAAGCACGGAAGCTTTTGTTATCTGAACCGATGGAAGCAGGTGAAGCGGCTTTTCAAGTCGGCTATGAAAGTCCATCCCAATTCAGCAGAGAATACAGCAGAATGTTTGGAGCTCCTCCAGTCAGTGATATAAAAAGATTTCGTGAATCAATTAACAGGCAGTAATGTAGGGGTCTAGGCTTAAATTTGAAACAGCTGCCCAAAAAGCTTGAATAAGTAGTATATAATATAACCATAAATACAATTATGAGGTTGGTAAACTAATGATTCGGACCATTGCGGATATTGCTAAAATCGCCGGAGTCGCCAAAAGCACGGTATCCCGCTACCTGAATGGAGGCTCTGTCGGAGAGGCAACAAGGAAGAAGATTGAAAAGGCAATTCGAGAGACTGGCTACACGCCAAACCCTTTTGCTCAAAGTTTAAAAGCAAAAAAGACAAATATCATTGGCACGATTGTTCCAAGGCTGGATTCTTTTGCGTCATCACAGACGTTGATTGGAATCGATGAGCGCTTGAAAGAACTGAACTATCAGATGTTAATATCCAATACGAGCCAAGATTTAGACAGGGAAATTGAGAGTATATACAGCCTGGCAAACCAGAAGATGGCGGGTATTATCTTGCTTGCGACCGTGATTACGGACAGGCATCTTCAAGCAATAGCTGATGTGAATATTCCAGTTTTATTAATAGGTCAGGAGCATGAGGAAATTCATAGTGTTATTCATGATGATTATCATGCCGGTATGGCAATAGGGCAATATGTGCTGGAAAAGGGGCATCGCAACATTGCTTACTTAGGAGTGACAGAGCTTGATATTGCTGTTGGAATAAAACGAAAACAAGGCTTTACAAAAGCATTGGAGGGGAAGGAAGATATTGATGTCCATTATTATGAGACAGAATTTAATATTCCTGCTGCCCAAGCTGCCGCCATGGAAATCTTAAGAAATTCCAACCAGAGTATTGTCGTTTGTGCTACAGACAATATTGCCCTTGGCTGTCTGAAGGCAGCATACAAACTGGGGATAGCTGTACCAGATACTTTGTCTGTTACTGGCTTTGGCGGTTATGATGTCACGGAAGCCATTCATCCTGGCATTACAACAGCAAAATTTCATTATAAAGAAGCAGGGAAAAAGGCCGCAGTTAATATGGTGGAGCTAGTACATGAGCGGCCAGTAGAAATACTGACAACAATGAATTTTGAAATAATTAAAAGAGAAAGCGTTGACACAATCTAGCATGATGAATTATAATTCTAATGAAATCGATTCCAATGAAATTTATAATTGGTTTCGTTAGAATCATATTTTTTTAAGCTTTTATTTGGAACCGGTTCCTTAAACGGTTTTACTTTTTGTGTAATTTTGGAACCGGTTCTATATTGCCGGATATAATAGGGAGGAACGTAAAATGAACCATAAAAAAATCGCAGAAGAAATTCTCGCGGCAATCGGCGGAAAAGAGAATGTGTCTGCAGCAGCTCACTGTGCAACACGGCTTCGTTTAGTACTGCATGATGAATCAGCAGTTAATCAAGATGTGCTTGATAAGATGGATGTGGTGAAGGGAACATTCTCTACAGGCGGTCAATATCAAATTATTTTAGGATCAGGCACTGTTAATGAAGTGTATAAGCATTTTGCAGGGATGACAGGTCTTTCAGAAATGTCGACGAAGGAAGTAAAAGAGGCTGGAGCAAAGAAGCTTAATCCGATTCAGCGATTTGTGAAAATGCTGTCTGATATCTTTGTGCCGATTATTCCAGCTATTGTTGCCGGCGGTTTACTAATGGGACTAAATAATGTCCTGACTGCTCAAGATTTATTTATAGAGAGCAAATCATTGGTTGATGCATATCCAAACATGGCAGATTTAGCTGCACTTATTAATACTTTTGCAAACGCTGCCTTTGTATTTCTGCCAATTCTGATTGGCTTTTCTGCTACCCAGCGGTTTGGCGGAAATCCTTATCTCGGAGCAGCACTTGGTATGCTGATGGTTCATCCGGATTTGCTGAATGGCTATAATTATGCAGATGCCATGCTGAAAAATGAAGTGCCTGTCTGGAATATATTCGGTTTGGAGATTGAGAAGGTAGCTTACCAAGGAACAGTGCTGCCTGTACTTGCAGCATCGTTTATTTTGGCTAAGATTGAAACATATCTCAGAAGGATTGTGCCCTCGGCTTTGGATAACTTATTGACACCGCTTTTATCTATTTTTATTACTGGTTTTTTGACATTTACGTTAGTCGGCCCGTTAACAAGAACGGCTGGAAATCTTCTTACTGATGGCATTGTCTGGATGTATGACACAACAGGAGTAATCGGCGGGTTAATTTTCGGCCTCTTGTATGCACCGATCGTTATCACTGGCATGCATCACAGCTTTATTGCTGTTGAAACTCAACTGTTAGCAGATATCGCAAAAACAGGCGGCTCCTTCTTGTTTGCGATTGCTACCATGTCTAACATCGCTCAAGGTGCAGCAACATTGGCTGTCTTGAAGCTAACAAAGGATGCAAAAGTTAAGGGAACAGCTTCTGCTGCGGGCATCTCTGCATTGCTTGGTATTACAGAGCCGGCGATGTTTGGGGTAAACCTGAAATTAAGGTATCCGTTTATTGGTGCTATCGTAGGGTCTGCAGTTGGTTCTGGTTTTGTTACTTTGTTTAAAGTGAAGGCAGTCGCATTAGGTGCTGCTGGATTGCCTGGCATCATCTCCATTCGTCCAGATAAAATTGTGCCTTATATTATTGGAATGGCAGTCGCATTTGTAGTCGGATTTACGGTAACCATCGTATTGGCGAAAAGAGCGGCTAAAAAGGAAGCGAGTGTAAAAAAGGAAGGCATCGTTGCATAAAAAATCGATAAGCATAGGAGGGGACTCTTGTCTCCTTTCTTTTTAGGGAGTGAAGCATCAATGAATTGGAGCAGAGAACAACGGTACAGAAGATGGGAGGATGCCTCAAAGACAGAACGGAGGAAACTTGAAAATCTCGTCAAGCAGTGTAACTGGAGACAAACCTTTCATATTCAGCCTGTGACAGGGCTTCTCAATGATCCAAACGGTTTCTCATATTATAATGGTGAATATCATTTGTTCTATCAATGGTTTCCCCTTGGCGCTGTTCATGGATTAAAGAACTGGTATCATACTAAATCAAAGGACCTCGTTCACTGGGAAAATGTCGGCGTTGCGCTTGAGCCGACAAATGAGTTTGACAGTCACGGTGTTTACTCAGGCAGCGGAATCGAGCATAACGGCGAATTATTCCTTATGTATACTGGAAACAACCGTGACGAGAACTGGGTAAGACATCCTTATCAGATACTAGCTGTCATGAATAAGGAGGGACAAATAAAAAAGCTTGAAAAACCAGTGATTCCTGCAGTTCCTAACGGGTATACGGATCATTACCGTGATCCTAAGGTTTGGAAAGATAATGATTGTTTTTTTGCTGTAATTGGAGCACAGCGTAAAAACGAGACAGGTACAATTATGCTGTATCGTTCGCAGAATTTGCTGGAATGGGACTTAGAAGGCGAAGTAGATATAGGCCTTAATGAATTCGGATATATGTGGGAGTGTCCGGATTATTTCGAATTAGATAATCATGGTGTGCTGCTGTTTTGTCCACAGGGCTTGGAGAGAGACAGAGACAGCTATCATAATATTTATCAATCAGGCTATGTGCTCGGCAGCAGGCTGAATGTTCAAGAGCGGACGCTTGTGCACAGTGGGTTTCATGAATTAGACAGAGGGTTTGACTTTTATGCACCACAGACAATGGAAGCACCTGACGGCAGAAGAATATTAGTAGGGTGGATGGGTCTGCCTGAAATAGAGTATCCGACAGACAGTAACGGCTGGGCCCATTGTTTAACATTGCCGCGCGAACTGACTGTAAAGAACGGGCGACTATGGCAAAATCCAGTTAAGGAATTGGAGCTGCTTAGAGGGGAAGAAACAGAAGCTCATATAACAATAGATAACGAGACGAAGGGGATAGAAGGATTTGCTGGTGATGTCTATGAATTATCTGCAGAGTTTTCCAATTTTACGGCAGAGCAGTTCGGTATAGAGCTTCGAGCTAGTGACAAGGAGAAAACAGTCCTGAAATATGACATGCAGGAGAAAAAAGTGATTTTTGACAGAAGCGAGTCTGGGCAAGCAGCAGGCATACAATATGGAGCGGTCCGAAAATGTTTAGTAGAAACAGACAAAATTTCCTTCCGAATATTTGTGGATGTTTCTTCTGTTGAGGTATTTGTGAACGACGGAGCAGAAGTGTTCACTGCAAGAATATTCCCAGATCAAAACAGTCAGGATATCCGTTTTTTTGCTTATAACGGGAAAACAGACATACAGGCTGTAAAATATAAACTAACTAGCAAAGAAAGAGCCAGTTCATGATGACTGGCTCTTTTCTGCGATATTTTTCACCATCAACACGTGAGCGATGCCATCTTCCATAAATACATCGGAAGCAGTTTCGTAGCCTAGCTTATTATAAAAGCCCTCTGCGTGTGTTTGGCCATGCAGCTTTACCTTTAAATCTCCTCGGTCTGCGGCGATTTCTTCAAGCTTGGCAATAATAACTTTCCCAAGACCAAATTTACGGTATTCCTGTAAGATACAGATTCTTTCTAGTTTGCCGTAGCCTTCAACCGATCTAACCCGTCCAGTGCCGACTGGCTCATTATGATAATAAACAAGAATATGCTCACATTTACCATCAAGTTTATCGAATTCATCGTATTCGTCGTCTAACGGAACACCCTGTTCCTCCACAAATACTGTCCTTCTTATATGTAATGCCTGCTCTAGTTCGTCTGTTGTTGTAATTTTTTTTGCTTCCATCGCTATTCATTCCTTTCTGGATTTATTATGAGAAACAAGTCATAATTTATTTATCATCTTTAAACAGTGTATAGGAAAAATATATTGTTGTAAATACAACAATTATTGGAGGTTTATTATTTTTATGAAGGAAATTCTTCGTGAAGTTGGCATGATTGCCAGAGCACTTGATTCTATCAGCAATATTGAATTTAAGGAATACGATTTGACGAAGGGCCAATATTTATACCTTGTCCGAATATACGAGAATCCGGGAATCATTCAAGAAAAGCTGGCAGAAATGATAAAAGTTGACCGCACGACTGCAGCCAGAGCTATTAAAAAGCTTGAAATGAACGGCTTTATAGAAAAAAGACAGGATGAGACAAATAAAAAAAACAAGCTGCTGTTTCCTACAGAAAAAGGAATGGAGGTATATCCATTTCTAAAAAGGGAGGCAGATCATTCAGACAAAACTGCACTTGCTGGATTGTCTCATGAACAAACAGAGGTTCTTTATGAACTCCTGAAAAAGGTCAGAGAAAATATTGAGGTAGATTGGGAGAACGTCAAAAAAGGAAATCGACGAGGCTACTAAATTTAACTTATAAAGCAAATAAAAAAAGAATTAACGTTATTTCGTGACAGGTTAATTCTTTTTTTATGAGATATTCATTAGCGGTTTCTCGGCGGAGGACCTTGCAGTCTTCCTGTACTGTTATTGCTGTTGTTTGTTTCTTTCATCAGTCTGTCTAAATGCTTTATTGCTTCATCAAATTCTGGTCTTGTTATTTGTCTAGTAGCCAATAAGGAACATAGCATTGCGTAGGCAATCGGGTTTGTATTAACCTCAACATTTACATAAACATCTACATCTGAGTTTCCGCTTTCCCCAATTTGCGCCGCATTCGCATCAAGCTCTGTATGACCGTTGTTGCGAAACTCATAGTTCATGTTATCTCTGCCTCTTGGCTTGCGGTTTGGATACATGATTACCCCTCCTTTACTGCGAAAGAACGAGAATGGGCTTGACCATTCTCGTCTCACAATTATTAATCTTCGTCTTGATCTTGGCTGTTGTCTTGATCGTTGTCCTGATCCTGATCAGAATCAGCATTCGCTTTTGAACGAGAACGAACGCGAGCTTTTGAATCAGATTCAACATCAATGCAAAGATCAATTTTTGCATTGCCAGAACGGCTGACTTTAGCGACATTCGTATTTTTGTCGATGTTTTTTAAATCATTGTCGTTGTCTACATTTGTGTCTGATTTTAAGCGATTGTCACTTTCGAAATCCACATTCGCATCAGAGCGGCTGTCACTGTCACCAGAACGAGATTTAGATTTATTGCTTTGGTCATTATCCCCTTCACCTGGATACCATACTTTGCTCATAAGAAATCCTCCTTTTTCATTATTCACTTATCATTTTATTCAAGTAATAAAGAATGACATGGGTAGCTGTAGGAGGACAAGCATGGATTTTATGTTAAAAAACCGCATCCCAATAAGGAGGCGGCTAGGTTATCCAGGATAGTATATAGTCATGCTGAGCTTTGTCAGCTTATCTCCTGAGTTATGATACGTATGAGGTTTGTCTGCATTAAACTGGATGGAGTCACCGGCAGATATTAGGTAATCATTGTCATTTACTCGAACTGTCAGCACTCCATCAAAAACGGTAATATACTCTACCGTACCTTCCTGATGTGCCTCGGCACTTAAATAGCCGCCCTTTTTGATTTCAACTGAGTAAATCTCAAAGCGTTTATCTTCTTCAAATGGAAAGTAAGGATAGATGTTGTACTTGCCATCATCCTCTGATAGGACTTGCACTTCGTCTCTTTTCACAACCTTTGCTTCAGGCTGCTGGTGCTGAATAAGAGAGGTGAAGGAGATTTTCAAGCCATTGGCGATTTTCCAAATAGTATTAAGTGTTGGACTAGATTCCCCTCTTTCAATCTGGCCAATCATCGTTTTGCTTACTCCGGTCAAGTCTGCGGTTTTTTCAAGACTAAGCTTTTTCTTTTCCCGAATCGCTTTTAAGTTTTTTGCCAAAATAAGCTGAATTTCTTCCATAAAAAACACTCCTGTCATATGTACAATATAGCGACCGTATTGTACAATAAAACGTAAATCGTTATATTGTCTAATATGTACATTATAACATACATATAAAGGGGGAGAAAAAGTATGCCGTTGTTATCGTTTTTGCTGTACGTGACTGTAACTAGTTTTACTCCTGGCCCTAATAATATAATGGCAATGGCTTTTGCCAACAAATATGGGCTGAAGAAAACCATTGGCTTCTGTGCAGGTGTAAGTGCCGGTTTCTTTGTGATTATGCTTATCTGCAGCTATTTTAATTTAATGCTGAAAAGCTTTATGCCTAAGATTGAGTTTGTAATGACGATACTTGGTGCAGTCTATATGTTGTATCTAGCCTATAAAATTGTTTCCAGCAAGGATAATGGAGGTGAAAAGGAAGAAGACAAGAATAACAGCTTCCTGGCAGGAATGCTGCTGCAGTTCATTAACCCAAAAGGGATACTGTACGGGATAACGGTCATCGCAACATTTATTCTTCCATACTATCAATCTCAGCTTAGTTTGCTGCTGTTTGCTGTGATACTTGCTTTTGTTGGGTTTTTAAGCACATTCAGCTGGAGTTTGTTTGGCAGCATGTTTCAAAGGTTCTTGTCCAAATATAAGAGCCAGTTCAATATCGTGATGGCATTGCTGCTTGTTTACAGTGCTATTTCCATCTTTTTTTAAAAGAGAACGCTTTGCGGCGTTCTCTAGTCTTCTGACATTGTAATAACAACTTTTCCCTTGGCGTGACCTTCTGCAAAATACCGAAATGCTTCAGGTACTTCGCTCAGCTTAAATTGTTTATCAATAATCGGTTGCAGCTTTTCCTCTTCAAGAAGCTCCTTGAGTAAATGCAAATCTTCCTGGTTTGCCCGCTGCAGCATATTGCCCAGCTTTTTACTGCTTGTGACGGAAAGACAAGGACCAAGCATCATGGCTTCACTCATCTGTTTCCCTTGGCCGCCGACCATAATATATCTTCCATGGTCCTTCAATGCCCGCATATAAGAAAGAATTGGCTGATATCCATTTACTGCAAGGATAAGATCATATTTGTCGGAGCTTTGAGTAAAATCTTCCTTGTTATAATCAATAACATGATCCGCACCAATTGCTTGGAGTATCTCCACATTTCCAGTGCTGCATACACCTGTAACTTCTGCACCAAATGCTTTGGCGATTTGCACAGCAAAGGTGCCTACACCGCCAGATGCTCCATTAATTAACACCTTTTGCCCTGGCTGAATTACTCCCTTATGTCGCAACGCCTGTAATGCGGTCGTTCCTGCCATCGGAACAGCAGCAGCCTCCGCAAAGGAGATATTTGCTGGCTTATGTACCAATGCTTTGACTGGAACTGAGACATATTCTGCAAAGCCGCCCCAACCACTTTGAGAAAGATCGCCGAATACTTCATCTCCCTTCTTAAATTGTGTAACTCCCATGCCAACAGCTTCCACAATCCCTGCAATATCTCCCCCAGGAATCGTATATTTTGGTTTAAACAAACCGAAGGCGAAGCGGGCAAGAAAGGGAGTGCCACTCAGTAAAACAAGATTGCCGTAATTGAGAGAGGCAGCTTGAATCTTTACAAGCACTTCTCCTTCCTTAGGAACAGCTCGTTCTACTTCTAATAATTGGAGACTATCTGGTGTACCATATTTGTTTGAAACAATGGCTTTCATTCATTTCCCTCCCTTAGACATAATCAATTAAAGATATGAACAGGATTGGAAGGAAAGACACAAAAAAACCGCATCTTTTAGATAGATGCAGTTTGTTAGCCTTCAATCAACCAAATATATTTCATCTCCAACATGAATTTTTCCTGTTTTAATTACAGAAGCATAGATGCCAAAATTATTTTTTCTTTCCTTATAAACGGTTTTAAGAAGAGAAGGAGCTTTTTCTGAACTGTCAGGGTCCACAGTAATAATCATGCATCTTTCACAATGCCTGTTCAATCTCAGTACGACCTCGGAGCCGATTTTTATCTGTTTGCCGAACCAGCTTTCTTCAATGAACGGAATCTTGTCCTTCAAAGAAAGTACAAGATTAGGACGGAAGCGGCGCTGATCAACTGATTCTCCCCATAGCTCATGGAGTTTATCAAGGGAGGCGTCTGTCACAAGCTGAATATGCTCCTCTTCAATGGCTCCTAGTGGGACATTCTCAGGTGTATAGGATAAAAAAGAAACCTTTCGTTTGGATTTCTCCTCCAGTTCAGAGAGAAGAGCTGGGTCTCCCCATTCCAACACTTTTCCTTCAGGTGTTGTTATTTCCACTTTTGGGTACTCTTGAGTCGATTCCACGCCTGCAAATTTGGCTGCATAACGGACCATCTCTGGAAATTGCGTGATGGTTAAATATTTGTCGTTTCTTGTGTCATCTCTAAAAGTGTGACTCCTGTCCCCATACAAGCCGTATTCCATCACATTTGTTGCTTGTACACTTTCGCCACGAAAGGATTTGACAGGATGACGGACAATTTCTTCAATATGACCTATTAACATGGACTTAACCTCCATTTAAGAATTTTTATCCTAAAAGCCTGTTATTATGTCTTATTCGCCGACTGGATTATTTGGTCCTGGCAGGTGTAATTGATAGAAAGCAAGATCCAGCCATCTATCGAATTTAAAACCAGCTTTCTCAATCGTGCCTGAGTGGACAAAACCGAAATGCTCATGCAATGCTATGCTTTTCTCGTTCGCTGCATCTATACCCGCAATCAATGTGGCATATTCCTTTTCAGTAGCAATTGAGATAATCTCCTTCAATAGTGCTGCGCCAATACCCTTTCTTCGATAATTATTGTCAACATATACCGAATGTTCGATAGAGTACTTATAAGCAGGCCAAGCTCGGAATGGTCCAAAGGTTGCGAAACCAACTGCCTTATCGTCAAGTTCATACACAATCACCGGATAGCCGTCTTTCATCTTTTGTTCGTACCATATGCGTCTGTTTTCTAAAGTATCTGGTTTATATGTATACACTGCAGTTGTATTAAGGATTGCATCATTATAGATGTTTAGAATCTGGGGCAAATCCTTTTCTTGAATAGGTCTTATCACGATTTGTTACCCTCCTGTATTAAGCTATTAAAAAGTTTATTTCATTAACTATAACAAAAAAACAGGATTATAAGAAAAAAAGTTAGTTGTAGGTCTTTTTATTCAGGAGTTTATAACTAGCTTAAGGGAATTTTAAGATTTCTCTTCTATAGTAAGTCCTATAACAAACTGACAATAAAAAGATTAGGGGAAATTACTGTGAAAAAGATATCTACAAAAATTATTATATTATCATTAATTAATTCGATGTTTGTGGCAGCGATCAATGTTTGTGCCTCACTCTTTATGAGCAGCAGCCAAGGAAGCAATACAGAGGGAACAGGTGCTGAGCAAGCGCAAAGCGGGCTGCTTAGCCATTTGCCGCCAACGCAAGTACTCATAGGACTTGCCGTTTCTATCGTGCTTGGTGTTATCTTGTCTTACTTCTTAGGGAAATTGATTTCGAAGCCAATTGTCCAACTGACAGAAATAGCCCAAAAAACATCAGAGCTTGAATTGAGTGAGGATGAAAGTATTTTTGGCCGTACACTTGCATCAAAGGATGAAACCGGAGAAATGGCAAGAGCCCTGCTTGAAACCAGAAATTCGCTAAAGTCAATGGCAACTCAATTGAAGTATGTTTCGTCAACAGTTGCAGCTCATTCGAGCAGTCTTACGAAAAACACAGAGGAAAATGCGAGAAATATTAATCAAGTAGTGGCAACTATTGAAGAAATTGCAGTTGGAAACAATAGTCAAGCTCAAACAATAAGTGAAGTGAACTCGACATTGCTTGAGGTGGTCGGTCTGATGGAAACTATAACGACGGAGGCTTCTGCAGGTGCCGATAAGGCAGCAGCATCCATTGATTCAATTGTCGAAGGTCAAAACACTGTTGAACTGCAAGGCAATAAGATGGATGAAAATATCTCTGTGTCAGCAGAAGCAACATCCTCTATCCATGAATTAAGCACAATGATTGGACAAGTTGGCAATTTCGTAGCAGTCATTAGGAATATTGCGGAACAGACGAACTTGCTTGCACTGAATGCAGCCATTGAAGCAGCAAGAGCAGGAGAAGCTGGCAGAGGGTTTGGTGTAGTAGCCGAGGAAATCAGAAATCTAGCCGAGGAATCCTCAAGAGCAGCGAAGGAAATTACAGGTATTATTCATGATACAACAGAAAAAACAAACGAAGCTGTTTCACATATTAATAAAGCACATACTTTAATTGATGAGCAAAAAGATGCATTAAAGATAACGGAAGAAGCATTCACTAACATTAAAATCACCTATGACGGGATTGTTCATAACTTCAAGCAGACAGCTGCTCATATAAATTCAATAAATAGCAAATCGAGAGGTATTTCAGAGCAAATCCAGCAGATGACGGACACAGCCGAGGAATTTGCTGCTAATACAGAAGAAATATCTGCTTCAGGTCAAGAACAGCTAGCATCCACAGAGCTGATTGCTGCCTCTTCAAAAGACTTGCAAATGCTCGCAGAAGAATTAACTGCAGAGGTAAATAAATTTAAAGTTAAGAGTAAAGACAAATAATGATTAGAGCGGCTCCTAAAAGCCGTTCTTTTATATTGTACATAAATTGTTACTATTAATAACCATTATTAAAAAAGTGACTTAAACGGAAACTATGTTAGAAAGCAGCTTCATTTTGCCGTAAAAAAACTTCCTTTAATTTCTAATGGGAATTATTTGTTAATAATACTTGATAAGTAAGCAATATCTTACCAAGAATGAGGAAGTGTCCGTTTGGGGAAAATACTTCGCGTAGCGAAGTTGTTGTAATTGACATGAAAAACTAACAGGCTTATTATTGTTATGATAAATAACTAAGGTAATAAAAAGTAACTCATATAACCAATCAATGGTTTTAGATATGGAGGTTTAAGTGATGGAATCAATGACATTTGTGTTGTTTGGTGCGACAGGTGATCTTGCGAAGAGAAAAATATATCCTGCACTTTTCAATTTATATTTAGACAATAAGCTGCCGCAGGCCATCTCCGTTTTCGGATTAGGAAGAAAAGAATTCACGGATGCTACTTTCCAAGAGCATGTGCGAAACTCAATCGAAACTTTTTCGAGAAGAAAAGCTGCGGACGAAGAACAATTGGAGGCATTTATTGAAAGCTTCCGTTACAGCATCCTGGATGCAACGAAAATAGAGGATTATCAAACACTGTTGGAAAAGGTGGAAAAGCGGGAAGCTGAACTGAACATACCACAAAATCGCATGTTCTATCTGTCTGTTGGGCCAGAGTTCTTTGATCTCATCGCCTTAAACCTGAAGGAAAGCGGTTTGGGTAATACGGCTGGATGGAAGAAATTGATTATTGAAAAGCCATTCGGTCATGACCTTGCGTCAGCTAGAGAGTTGAATGAGAGATTGAGTAAAGCATTCCAAGAGGAAGAAATCTATCGCATTGACCATTATTTAGGGAAGCCTATGGTTCAAAATCTTGAAGCATTGGAATTTGCGAATCCTGTTTTGCAGGCATTATGGAATAAACAGCATATTGCAAATGTCCAAATAACAGCAAGTGAGATGGTAGGAGTAGAAGAAAGGGCTGGCTATTACGATCATGTCGGTGCTCTTCGTGATATGGTGCAAAACCATATGCTGCAAATGCTGATGATGACTGCTATGCATACTCCAGAAAAGGTAGGTCCAGAGCAAATTCGTGCAGAGAAGCGAAAAGTAATGGAAGCTCTTCGTCCAGTCAAGGGAGAGGATATTGCCGAAAATATTGTCAGGGGACAATACAGCAGTGGCGAAGTGAATGGCCAAGCTTCTGTGAGCTATCGAGATGAGCCGAATATTAAAGAAAATTCTCATACAGATACATTTATAGCAGCGCGGATTTGGATTGACAATGAGATGTGGGAAGGGGTCCCATTCTATATTAGAACAGGGAAGAAGATGCAGGAAAAATCAACCCGTATTGTCATTGAATTCAAGGATACCCTTAAAAATCTCTATGAAGAGAAAAAGGATCAAGTTGCACCTAATTTGTTGATTATTGAAATCAGCCCGAATGAAAATATTAAATTAACACTTAACAGCAAGAGCCCATTCGAAAATGGAAAAATGGATCAGGTTGAAATTGATCTCTCAGATGTTCCAAAAGACGTTCCAGAGGCATATGAACGGTTGATTTTTGATGCAATTAAGGGAGATTCTACTTTCTTTGCTCATTGGAATGAAGTGGAATTATCTTGGGAATGGGTACAGCCGATTTTAGATGCATTTGAACAAAATGAGGTTCCGCTTCATTTCTATCCAGCTGGCTCAAATGGACCAGAAGCATCTGATAAACTGCTTGCCGAAAATGGATATAAATGGTGGTTGGACAGCAAGCCGGAAAGCTTAAGTAAATTAGTTTCGATGACATAACATAGCGGCATTGGAATTGGAACATGATATAGGTATTATCAACTGTCTCACATTGTTCGTATAAGGTTTCAAACATTGCCAATATGTTAGGCTTCGTAATAATACATTTTTTTCACAGTTAATCAGGAGGGGTTTAATAATGAAAGTTGGTTTAATTGGTTTAGGGAAGATGGGTCTAAATTTAGGGAAAAATTTATTGGATAATAAACATCAAGTTTCAGCCTTCGATTTAAATCCAAGCGCTGTATCCGAAATGAAGGAATATGGTGCGGATGGAACGACTAGCTTAACAGAGCTTGTTCAATCATTGGAAACACCGAGAGTGCTTTGGATTATGGTACCTCATAATGTGGTCGATTCTGTAATAGGTGAGATGGCTCCATTATTAGCTAAAGGAGATATTGTAATTGAGGCTGGAAATTCCCATTACAAAGAATCAATCCGCAGATATAATGAGCTGAAGGAATTTGGTGTGCACTTTATGGATGTTGGTACATCCGGCGGTATGGCAGGAGCAAGAAACGGCGCATGCTACATGATTGGCGGCGATCAAGCTGCATGGGATGTAGTTGAACCGATATTCCGTGATACTGCTGTTGAAAATGGCTATTTCTTTGCTGGTAAAGCCGGCAGCGGACACTTCTTGAAAATGGTCCATAATGGAATTGAATACGGCATGATGGCAGCTATCGGAGAAGGATTTGAAGTACTGGAGAAAAGTGAATTCGACTACGATTATGAAAAGGTTGCAAAGGTTTGGAACAACGGTTCTGTTATTCGCTCATGGCTGATGGAATTGACAGAGAATGCATTCTCTAAAGATGCTAAATTAGATGAGATTAAAGGGATTATGCATTCTTCAGGAGAAGGAAAATGGACAGTTGAAACAGCACTTGATTTACAAGCAGCAACTCCTGTTATTGCCATGTCGCTTCTAATGCGCTACCGTTCACTTGAGAACGATACATTTACAGGTAAAGTTGTAGCGGCACTTCGCAATGAGTTCGGCGGGCATGCGGTCGAAAAGAAATAAGAAAAAGTTTAAACCTTTAAGCAGGCTTGCTTAAGGGTTTTTTTTACATGAGCACGTTTTAAGTATATCCCTGCAAATCAGTTTATAATAATAGAAGCAAATAAAAGTTGATCGGAGGAGCAGGGAGATTGAGATTAAGTGTATTAGATCAATCCGTGATCAGCAGTGGGTCGACAGCTCATACTGCCTTAAAGAATACAGCAGCATTAGCACAAATAACGGAAGAACTAGGATTTGAACGTTTTTGGGTGGCAGAGCATCATAATGCGAACGGCATTGCAGGCACCTCACCAGAAGTGCTGATTTCCCATATAGCCGCAAAGACAAAGCGCATTAAAGTAGGCTCAGGCGGTGTACTGCTGCCCCAATACAGTCCTTATAAAGTAGCAGAGAACTTTAAGGTGCTCGAAGCTTTGTATCCAAATCGTATCGATTTAGGAATTGGCAGGTCCCCAGGAGGATCTCCTGAGACACGGCTAGCCTTAACGGATGGCATTCGGAAAAGCTTAAATGAATTCCCAAGGCAAGTGCAGGATTTGCAGAAATTCATTGTTGGCAATCAACAGGATAAGCATACTGTTACTGCTTACCCTGTTCATGAAAGCTTTCCTGAAATGTGGATGCTTGGAGTGTCCCATCGCGGTGCAAGACTAGCAGCAGAACTGGGGTTAGCTTTTACCTTTGGTCATTTCATTGCACCATTGAATGGAAGAAGGGCAATGGATTATTATTACAAATATTTTCAGCCGTCTGTTCATGCAAGCAAGCCGAAAGCCAATATTTGCACTTTTGTTATATGTGCAGATACTACTGAAAAAGCAGAACAAATGGCTGCGAGTCTAGATATATGGCTGCTGGCACTTGGTAAAGGGGAAGCGAATGCAGAAATTCTCAGTCCGGAACAGGTTAACCGCAAAGTTCTGTCACCAGACGATAAAAAAGCGATAAAGGAAAATCGCCGGAGAATGATTATCGGTACTAAAGAAACTGTTCGGTCAGAGCTTCTTCGTCTTAGTGAGCTTTATAACACAGAGGAATTTATGGTTTTGACTAATGTTTACAAGTTTGAAGATAAGGTGAGATCTTATGAACTGTTGGCAGAAATAGACTTTTAAGGGAGTAAAAAACCTGAAAGAAAAATTTTTTCAGGTTTTTTCTGTCTGTAAGAAGAAAAAGTTGACATTATTTTCTAGAGTGTTATAATAATTTTATCTTGAAGTAGAGATATGTTATGTTGAGATATCTCGCTGAGTAATTATGAATGATAACCGTTATTTACATTTACATAGTTAAAGGTAGGATAACGAAATAACTTTTGGAGGGTAATCAAAATGAGTATTTTAGAAACAATTAAAAACCGCCGTTCTTATTATGCAATCAGCAAAGAACAGGTTGTATCTGATGAAAAAATTCAACAAATTGTGAATGAAGCAGTACTTCATACTCCTTCTTCTTTCAATTCTCAAAGCACAAGAGTGGTTGTTCTTTTAAACGATAATCATGATAAAGTTTGGGATATTACAGCAGCAGAGCTAAAGAAAATTGTACCTGCAGAGAACTTTGCATCAACAGAAGAAAAGCTGAACAGCTTTAAGGCTGGCTACGGAACAGTATTGTTCTTCGAAGACCAAGAAGTTATTGAAGGCTTGCAAAAAGCATTTGAATTGTATGCAGAAAACTTCCCAGTATGGGCAAACCAAACAAATGCAATGCATCAATTAGTAATTTGGACAGCGCTTGAAGAGGTTGGATTTGGTGCATCCTTGCAGCACTACAACCCATTGATTGACGAAGCTGTTGCAGCAGAGTGGAATATTCCTTCTACATGGAAGCTTATCGCTCAAATGCCATTCGGTAAACCAACTGCACAACCAGGTGAAAAAGAATTCAAGCCATTAGAAGATCGTGTGAAATTCTACAAATAATAAAAGAAGAGTGTGCAGAGTCTCTGCACACTTTTTTGCTTCTTACTTTAAGATGATATCGGATGATGAATGAAAAAAGAGGTCCAATTCTCGTCAGACTTACAATAAATAGTGCCGCCGATTTTTTCAATAATTTGTTTACAGACGAATAAGCCAATCCCTGTCCCAAGCTCTTTTGTTGTGTAGAACGGTTCGAAAATAGTCTTTGTGTTTTCCTCTTCAATCATCGGGCCATTATTGGAAATAACAAAGATTACTTCTTTAGCATTCTTTGTGGTGCTTATCCTTAATTCTCTGCTGGAGGACCTTTGCTTTAATGCATCAATTGAATTCATTATCAGGTTGAGCAACACCTGTTTTAATTCGTCTTTAAACGTATAAAGGAAGAGCGGCTTCGCTTTATCGATTGTCAGATTAATTTTGTTATCAACTGTGCTCGCATAGCAAAGCTGCTTTAAATTATCAAAAAGCAGATCAATCGCAACATTCTCCTTCCCTTTTTTAACGATTTCCGTTTTGGAGGTATGAAGAAATTGTGTAATTCTGAAATTCAATTCGTTCAGTTCATGTTGAATAATATCCAAGTATTTTAAATCAGGGTATTCATCGCGCAAGATTTTATTGAACCCGATTATGGCTGTAAGGGGGTTTCTAAATTCATGAACAAAGCTGGAGGAAATTTGTCCAAGAATCGCAAGCTTATCCATATGGTTTTCATTGATATATTTAGTTTTCGTATGCAGTTCCCGATTTTTTAGCTGGGTGTACCTTTTCACTGCATGATAGCAGAAAGAATCAAATAGACTGTTTAGATTGTTGACGAAAGATTCTAATTCATGGTGCGGCAGCTGTGCTTGAAAGCAATATTTAATCAGAATGCTTCTGCCTGTATTTACGTTAAAGATGAAATCGCCAATATTAATGCCGGCTTCAAGCCGTTGTTTGCCAACCTTATAGGCAAACTCTTGGAGCTCAGCTTCGGAATAAGTATCTGACAATGCCTTTATGAGAAGTCCATACATCGTCACAGCATTTTTCTCAATTTCCGCCTTATGAGGATCATCGTTTTCAAAGACGGACATATTAATCCATTCATTGATAAATGTAGACTGGTGTTCTATTAGAAATAACATAAGCTTATTTTGTTGGTCGTTTATTAGCAAAACAAACCCTCACTTTGCTTTTTTTTAAGGATAATGATTGTTTTAAGTAACTTATTCGACGCACCAAAAGAAATACCTTTTTGAAATTCTTTTTGCGTTCTTCTAAATGATTAGTGGAATAATTTAGAAGGGAAAAAGCGGTTTTTTCTAGTAATATTGATGCATAATATTCTTGCAATAGAAAACGTTATCATCTATAATAGGTTTAGTAAGGATTGTTACTGTTAGGCAGGCAAAACCTGAATCAACTAAACTTATGGAGCAAAGCAGTTTATCTATGAGTTTATTTGGTTCGGGTTTTTTTATGATAAAATTCGAAGGAAAAGTGATTAGAATGAAAATTTTAAAAGTATTTAATAATAACGTCGCTTTGACTAGAGACCTTAATTCTACGGAAATGGTAGTGATGGGCAAGGGACTTGCATTTCAGAAAAAGGTCGGAGATGAAATAGATGAAGAGAAAGTGCAAAAGGTATTTGTCTCGCCTTCGGAAAACTTCGCGGCCAAGCTTTCTGAGCTTTTAAATGAAATTCCTTATGAGATTATGTCACTTTCAAAAGACATTATTGAGCTTGCAGAGAGGGAATTGCATACAGAGCTGAACGATTCGTTGTATTTATCGTTATCGGATCATATCCACTTTGCCATTACGAGAATTAAAAATGACATCCCCATCAAAAACGCATTAATGTGGGAAGTGAAGAAGTTTTATAAAGCCGAATATCATGTTGCCCGCATTGCTCTTGGACTGATTAAGGAAAGAACAGGTATGGAGCTCCCGGAAGATGAGGTTGCCTCCATCGCACTGCATATCTTTAATGCAAGGCAAGATAATACTGGCTTGGAAGAAACCGTAACGATGACAAATATCGTTAAAGATGTGACGAATATCGTTAAATATCATTATGGAATAGACTTTAATGAGGAATCAGTCAATTACAGCCGGTTCGTTACACATTTGCGCTATTTTGCCTACCGTATGCTGCGCGGAGAAATAAATGATGAGCATAATGACGCTCTTTATAACCAAGTCAAAAGACAATATGCCGAAGCATATAAATGTACAATGAAGGTTGCCGATTACTTGGAAAAGGAATATTCCATGAAAATGACGAAGGATGAGCTTGCCTACTTCATGATTCATATCCACCGAGTGTCAATAAGAGAGAAAAAGATTTAACAGCAAAAGGACCACTGTTTCTGTACAGTGGTCCCTTTCTGCTTTTTAGCCTTGTTGATTTAATTTCGAATCGGTAATTTTTTCTTTGCTCATGAACAGGATAAACACAAATGACAGCAGCAGGGGAACAAAGGTCCACAGGAAAGTTGTGCTGATTGAGTCTGCGAGTACATCTGTAATCTGCTTCAGAATATCTGCAGGGATATGTGCTCTTGCTTCAGGTGAGAGAATACTTCCGCTTTCTGCGCTGCCTGCTCCTTCCTGCATCGATGCCGGAAGTCCGTCTGTAAAGCTGTTTCTTTGAATTACTCCGAAAACAGTAATTCCCAATGTCATGCCAAGTGACCGGAGAAAATTGCTTGTCGAGCTGGCAATTCCGCGCTGCTGCGGTAAAGCTTTCTGCAGCGCAGCCATTCCAAGCACCGAGAATGAGGGTCCTACTCCAAGTCCAATTACCATCATATAGATAGTAACAGCTAAGCGTGGTGTGCTTGGTTCAAGGGTGCTTAACAAATATGTTCCGACAGCCATGATGATTCCGGAGGTAAGCATGATGGATCGATAGCTGAATTTATTGGCAAGTGATCCGCCAAGTGCTGCTGCAATACTTGATGTTACCATCATTGGCAAAAGAAGCAGCCCTGAGTTGGTAGCCGTTCCACCAGTTACTCCTTGGATATAAAGGGGGATATAGATAGTTGAGACCATAAATACACCGCCGTAAAACATGCCTGTTAATACAGTTGTTGTATAAAGACGTTCTTTAAATAAGTTGAATGGCAAAATCGGATCTTTCGCCAATCTTTCCACTACAAGAAAGATGATAAAGCAGACAGCAGATAGACAAAACAGGGAAATGATTTGCCATGAAATCCATGAATAGGATTCTCCGCCTAGTTCCAGTCCAAACATTAAAGCTATTGTAAAGCCGAGCAAAAATATGAATCCGAACCAATCAATGAATTGTTTCGTATGTGTTTTAGATTCTTTATAAAAAATAACGATTAATGCTAATGCGATAATTCCGATTGGAATGTTAATAAAGAAGATCCAGCGCCAATCGAATTGCTCTGTAATAAAGGATCCTAATAAAGGACCGGCGATGCTCGATAACCCAAAGACAGCTCCGAAAATACCGCTCATTTTACCGCGGACCTCACGAGGCACGACATCCCAGATAATAGTGAAAGCGATAGGCATCAAGGCGCTTCCGCCAATTCCTTGAATTGCCCTGTAAATACATAGCTGTATCATCGAGTCTGCCATTCCGCAAAGGACAGAGCCAGCTAGAAATAGGAGAATTCCAAATACAAAAAACTTCTTTCTGCCATACATATCTGATAATTTCCCGAATATCGGCATACCTGCCATCTCTGCAACTAAATAAGCGGAAGTAACCCAAACATATTTATCCATTCCGCCTAAGTCACCGATAATGGAACCCATGCTAGTGGCTACGATTGTGTTGTCAAGAGACGCAACAAAAATACCAAGCATTAAAGCAATCATAACAGGAACTAATTTTGTCTGATTAGAAGACATACAGTATAACCCTCTTTTCTTATTTAACAGTGTTAAATGAACAATATGCAGTTTAACATGGTTAAATAGGTTAGTAAAGAATTATTGCCACAAATAATATACAATATAAGTATAAGAGGTGACTTTCATGACGAGAAAAAATGTCAGCAAAGAAACGATAACAGATGCGGCCCTTGAGCTGCTTCATGAAAACGGCTTATCGCATGTGACGATGCGAAATGTTGCAGCTAAGCTGAAAATAAAGGCCCCAGCCTTATATTGGTATATAAAAAATAAACAGGAGCTATTGCAGCTGCTTGCTGAATACATATCAAGCCAATTTGAATTTCCGGAAGAATGCAAAAGCTGGGAGGAAGAAATTGAGTTATTCTCCCTTGAATTAAGGAGAGTATTATTGTCTGTTCCCGATGGAGCAGAAATAATGATGGATACATTGCCTGTAACAAGGCAGCGGTTGCTGCTGATTGACAGGACATTCGCCATTTTTCACCGAGCAGGCTTGCAAGAGGACAAAATTTTTCAGGCCGTTAACAATATCAATACATATGTGACGGCATACGTACTCGACGAGCAAAAACAGCAAAGACTGCTTGAAGAAATTGGATTTGAAGCAATCCAAGAGAAGTTCTCCCAAGCTATTGCCGAAATTTCAAAAGAAGAAGCTCCATATATTTATCACCATTTTCTTTCGCCAAATGAAGGTTTGAAGTCAAAGGATGACTTCCTATTAAGTTTACGGGTGATGATAAAAGGACTGCAGCAGATACAATAGGAAGAAAGAGAACTACAGAAGGTGCCATCTTGGCATCTTTTTTTTGTCTATTTTCAAATAATGAAAATGATTACATTTTATTTTTTAAATGTATAGACAAATAGTATTAAATGATTATAATAATAAATGTAAGCGGTTTTTGAAAACGATTTAGTGAAATAGAATATATAAAAGATAAAGGAGCATGATCGATATGAAAAAGATATTACTAGCTTGCAGTGCAGGAATGTCTACTAGTTTACTAGTTACAAAGATGGAAGAACATGCAAAATCAGTTGGAGCAGATGCAAAAATTTGGGCTGTCGGTCAGGACAAAGCTAAGCAAGATATGGCTGAAGCAGATGTAGTTTTGATTGGGCCGCAAATGAGCTTCTTGAAGGGTGAACTTCAAAAAGCAGCAGATCAATATGGAATTAAAGTAGATGTTATCGACATGATGGCATATGGCTTGGCAGACGGTAAAAAAGCGTATGAACAAGCACTTGCTTTAATGGGTGATAAGTAATGGAAAAGATTGATGTTAATACATTAACGGCAGAACAAATCAATTTCATGCTTATCCTTCACAGCGGCAATGCAAGAAGCAAAATCATTGAAGCACTCCGTGAGTATCGTTCTGGTAACCCGGAAGCAGCAGACGAGCTGCTTGTACAGGCAGAGGCAGATTTAAGTGTTGCTCATGAAATTCACTTTAAGCTTGTTCAGCAGGAGGCATCTGGAAACAAGGTGGAATTCGCTCTTCTTCTAATGCATGCAGAAGACCACTTAATGTCTACGCTTTCCATGAAGGAGCTTGTTAAGGAATTGCTGGAAATTTTTAAAGAAAAGAAATTATAAACATTACTGTATATCCAAAGGGGGAGAATCCTGTGTTTGAAAAATTAAGCAAATATTTGGTGCCAATAGCAGGGAAATTAAATAACAACCGTTATTTAACTGTTCTGCGTGACGCATTTATGCTGTCATTTCCGTTGACAATTTTCGGGTCCATTTTTGTCGTACTGACAAACCTGCCATTCTTGAAAAAATTCATGAGTGCTGATTCTATTGCAACCTTCCAATCATTATTTGGAATTGCCAACTCTGCAACAATGGGCATCATGTCTGTGTTCGTCGTGTTTGGTATCGGTTATTACCTGTCCAAAAGCTATAATGTGGAGGCTGTGTTTGGCGGTGCAATCGCACTTGTTTCTTTCTTATTATTAACGCCATTCGTCGTTCAGCCTGAGACAGGTGATGCTATTTCCGGGGTTATTCCTGTCGATCGCCTCGGTGCGAAGGGCATGTTCCTTGGTATGATTACAGCATTTATTGCCGGTGAAATTTATCGTACAATCGTGCAAAAGAATATCACTATTAAGATGCCTCCTGGTGTACCGCCAGCAGTGGCAAAATCGTTTGCAGCATTGATTCCTGCCGTTCTTACATTGACTTTCTTCTTGCTTGTGAATGTTATTGTAACAGCAGCTTTCGATACAAATCTGCATGATGTTATTTATAAAGCAATTCAAGCACCGCTTGTAGGCTTGGGCAGCGGCATCATTCCGACACTTATTGCCGTATTCTTCATTCAGATTCTATGGTTCTTTGGTCTTCATGGTCAAATTATCATCAACTCTGTAATGGATCCAATTTGGAACACACTTCAAGTGGAAAACTTGACTGCATATACGAGCGGACAAGAAATCCCTCATATCATTTCAAAACCGTTCATGGAGATTTATACAGTCGGCATGGGTGGTACAGGTATGACACTTGCAGTAGTATTTGCAATCCTTGTATTCATGAAGAGCAAGCAGATGAAGCAAGTAGCAAAACTTGGACTTGGACCTGGTATTTTCAACGTAAATGAACCGATTATCTTCGGTTTGCCAATAGTTATGAACCCATTGATTGTAGTGCCTTGGATTATTTCGCCAATGATTGTTACATTAGTAACCTATTTTGCAATGTCAACTGGAATTGTTCCGCCGCCTACTGGCGTTACCGTGCCATGGACTGTGCCATTCTTCATCAACGGCATCATGGCTACTAACTCCCTTGCAGGAGGACTGATGCAGCTTGTCAATATGGCGATTGTATTTGCAATCTGGTTCCCATTCCTGAAAGTCATTGACCGTGTCAATGTGAAGAAGGAAGAAGAAGAAATGAATAAAGCATCTTAATATAACTCAATTGTAGAAGGGAGGAAGCAGAGTATTGGCTTTAGCGGCAGCAAAGCGCAGTATTCCTGCTTTTTCCTATAAGCAATACATCTTAGATAGGTTTTTGAAAGGGGAATTACGCAATGACTGTAAATAATGAAGTGAAATATCGTTTTCCAGATAATTTTTGGTGGGGATCTGCTGCATCTGCAACACAAACAGAGGGAGCAGCTAATGTTGACGGAAAAGGACAAAATATATGGGATTACTGGTACGAACAACAGCCAGAACGTTTTTTTGATGGAGTTGGGCCATCAGATACATCACAATTTTATGTAAAGTATAAGGAAGATATTAAACTAATGAAGGAAATTGGCCATAACTCCTTCCGCATGTCTATTTCTTGGTCAAGGCTTTTCCCAGAGGGTAAAGGAGAAATAAACCCGAAAGCAGTTGAATTCTACAATAATGTTATTAATGAATTCATTGAAAATGGCGTAGAGCCATTTGTCGGCTTGTTTCACTTCGATATGCCAATGGAACTGCAGAAAATCGGAGGTTGGGCAAACAGAGAAGTGGTTGATGCATATGTAGCTTATACTGGCACTTGCTTCGAGCTGTTTGGGGACCGTGTGAAAAAATGGTTTACTCATAATGAACCAATCGTTCCAGTAGAAGGCGGTTATTTGTATGACTTCCACTATCCAAATGAAGTAGACTTTAAGAAGGCTGTCCAAGTCGGCTATCATACAATACTTGCAAGTGCAAAAGCAATTCAAGCCTATAAAAAACAAGGACAAGATGGAAAAATTGGTATCGTTCTAAACTTAACACCATCATATCCGCGCAGCCAAAATCCGGCAGATGTAAAAGCCTCTGTGCTTGCTGATGCCTTCTTTAACAGATCGTTTCTTGATCCGTCTGTGAAAGGGGAATTCCCGCAGGAGCTTGTTGATATTCTTAAAGAGGAAGGCTTTATGCCTGAAATAGAGGATGGAGATTTGGAAATCATCCGCAACAATACAGTCGACTTGCTTGGTGTCAATTACTACCAGCCAAGACGAGTGAAAGCAAAAGAGCATCTTCCAAATCCAGAAGCTCCATTTATGCCAGATCGCTATTTTGATAACTATGTGATGCCGGGCAGAAAAATGAATCCTCACCGCGGCTGGGAAATCTATGAAAAAGGAATATATGATATTCTTATTAATTTGAAAGATAACTACGGCAATATTGAATGCTTTATCTCAGAAAATGGGATGGGTGTTGAAGGAGAAGAAAAGTTCCGTGATCCTAATGGAATCATTCAGGATGATTACCGGATTGAATTCATTTCAGGCCATCTTAAATGGGTTCATCAAGCAATCGAGGAAGGTTCTAACGTAAAAGGATATCATCTATGGACATTCATGGATAACTGGTCTTGGACAAATGCTTACAAGAACAGATATGGCTTTGTGTCTGTTAATCTTGAAAAAGACGGAGAACGCACAATTAAAAAGAGTGGACAATGGTTTAAAACAGTCGCAGAAAATAACGGCTTCTAATATGGTTGAAAAAAGTGGTTTCGTATAGAAATCACCTCGTATAGTAGAAAAGCCCCAGTCAAATTAAACATTCGACTGGGGCTTTTTAGCTTTAAGCCTAAAATTCAAACAGGTGTATTATGTCATAAATGGTAGTTCTTTTAATCTTATTGACCGGTATTAAAATATAACATGTTAAAGTGATTAATTTATATTCAGCCTTGGTCTAAATTAATATGACTTATTTGTGAAATCAAGCTTACGAAACATTATGACCTTTTTGTGAACGCAAAGGATTTGGGTAGTGAGAGAAAGAAACTATTTGATATGAAAGAGTCAATAAGGAAATGGAAAAAAGCTATTAAAGTATTTCTTCTAATTAAAGTAACAAATAATTTTATAGGAGTTACTGATACTATTGAAAATAAGGCATACCGTGGAATCAATACATTGTATCTAGTATGCCTAATTGGGTGGCAAACGGAAATTGCAAAAACGTTAACGATGGTTATTCCCATTTAATTTTTAATAAAATATAGTTTATTGGAAGGATTTGCATGGTGGAAAAATCTCCTTGGTATTTAAGAAAAAAATTTCTATATTGCATTTGCATTCTTACGCCACCAATTGGCTATATTGTATTGGTGACAAATTTAAAAAAATTGAAACAAGAGGAAAAAATTAATCTTCTAACCATATCTACTATTATGATGTCTATATGGGTATTGAAATTTTTGCCTAAAAATATTGAGTTATATGTTTGTAGTTTTATTCTAGCTATATTATTTGGTAATGATATTTTAGAGCGAATTAAAGGGAAAAAATAATAGAATGCACAATGAAGTAAAAAAGGCCACTTGAAGCAGAAAGTTTGCCGAGAAGCGGTGCTTATCCGCGGAAAGCGAGCGTAGACTTCGGAGAACTCTCAACCGCTTTAAAATAAAAATAACTTAAAAACACTAGGTTTGTCGGCAGTCAGAAGTGATTTCACATAGAAATCACTTTTTTATTTTGCATTCTAGGAAACTTTCTCTCTATTGACGGTTAACTTCATAACGTTTTATAATTAAGTTATCGTTTAAGTTAAACAAAATGATAACGCATACATAAAATCGTGAAAATAAAATGGAGGAATGCCTGATGAAATTCGATATGCCCTTGGATGCACTGAATCAATACAAAGGAATAAATCCAAAGCCAGCTGATTTTGATGCTTATTGGAACTTAGGCCTGCAAGAATTAAATGAGCACTCGTTAGAATACGAGTTAATCCCAGCTGCATTCGAAAGCAGGGTGGCAGAATGTTATCATTTATACTTTACAGGTATCAATGGTGCGAAAGTGCATTGCCAGCTTGTCCGACCAAAAGGGCAAACAGAGAAAGGTCCTGGTTTGCTTTGGTTTCATGGCTATCATGTGAACAGCGGTGACTGGATTGATAAAATCGGCTATGCTGCTGAAGGATATACGATTCTGGCGATGGATTGCCGCGGACAAGGCGGGCTTTCTGAAGATACTCTTCAAGTAAAGGGCACAACATTAAAAGGGCATATCATCAGAGGGATAGATGAAGAGGATACAGCCAAACTGTATTACCGCAATGTTTATTTAGATACGGTTCAGGCAGCTAGAATTTTGTTTGCGATGGAGAAGGTTGATGAATCAAGAGTGGGCGCTTACGGTGCCTCACAAGGCGGAGCCCTGGCGGTTGCTTGTTCAAGTCTTGAGCCTCGAATCAGGAAAACAGCTGCTGTCTACCCGTTTCTTTCCGACTTTAAAAGGGCATGGGAGCTTGATATAGCGAGTTCTGCTTATGAAGAAATTCATTATTACTTCAAATTTATTGATCCTAATCATGAGCGGGAGGAAGCGGTATTCGAAAAATTAGGGTATATAGATATCCAGCATCTTGCTGACAGAATCAAGGCGGATGTATTGTGGGCAACAGGGATGGAGGATGAGATTTGTCCGCCTTCTACGCAATTTGCAGCCTACAATAAAATTCAATCAGATAAGAAGATGCTGATCTATTTTGAGTATGGCCATGAGTATATAAGGACATTAGGAGACAAAGTACATGCCTTTTTTGCGGATATGTAGTCTGCATGATTTGCTTTTGGATGTAGAAAATGCGAATCTTATAGTATAGTATTTCCATGAATGTATTATGTTGTTAGAACTATTTTATATCGGAGGAATTTTTGTGAGAAGCAATGTTACGATGCGTGACATCGCCAATAAATTAGGTGTCAGCAGTGTGACTGTCTCCAAAGCGCTAAATGATAAAGATGGGGTCAGTGAAGAATTAAAAGAGAAAATAAAGCAATTGGCAGATGAGATGGGCTACCGTTTTAATACACATGCAAAGTCAATCAAGGATGGGCTGTCTTACAATTTAGGTATTGTCATTCCAGAGCGCTTCACAGGGAAGACACAATCATTCTATCTGCAATTTTATCAAATGTTGACAAGAATCCTTGATGGCTATCATTACTCTGGCATCCTTTATATTTTGGGTCAGGAGGATGAGGACCAGCTAGTATTGCCGCGAATCTACAGTGAGAAAAAGGTCGACGGCTTCATTATTCTTGGGCAGATCGGCAACGATTATGTGAAAGAGATACAGAAGATTGACAGTCCTGTAATCTTTTTAGACTTTTACACAGATCAAAACGAAATTGATTCTGTGCTGACAGACAATTTCTTCGGCGGTTTTGAATTAACGAATTACCTTGTGGAAAACGGCCACAAAAAAATTGCCTATGTCGGCAACATATATGCGACTAGCAGCATACAAGACAGATTTCTAGGCTACTACAAGTCGCTGTTAGAGCATCGAATTGAATTGAGGCAGGATTATATTATTAATGATCGTGATGAGCGAGGCAGATATATTGATATAAGCTTTCCTGATGACATGCCGACAGCGTTTGTATGCAATAATGATGAGATTGCCTATAATCTGATTAACAACCTGCAAAAAAACGGCTATCAAGTACCGGATGACTGCTCAGTTGTCGGCTTTGATAATTCGATTTACGCTGCTTTAACGGAGCCGCTGCTCACAACGGTTGAGGTAAATATTAAAGAAATGTCAAAGGCTGCTGTAAAAATAATAATGGAAAAGCTTCATAATCCTAATGAAAAATACGGCAGAACCTTAATTAATGGCAAGATTATTCATCGCAATTCAGTGAAAAGCCTTAAGTAAACAAAAAGAGGGGAGTCTGTAAGCTATCGCTTATAAACCCCCTCTTTTTGTTATGCTTCCACCGATTCAGGTGCTTGGCATTGCAAATAGTGATATAGTGCTCCAAGCAGGTTAGCATCATTTTTAAATTGGCAGGACTCAATGATTGGTCTAATTTTTGCAGCCTGCACAGATTCGAGCAGAAGATCGATTTTTTTGTAGATTTGCACAATCAAATCATCTCTATTGCTGATGGCTCCGCCGAGGATAATCTTTTCTGGATCGTACACATACTGGATATTATAAATACCTTGCGCCAAGCGGAGATAAAATTCATCAATTTCTTCTAGGCAAATCTCATCCCCTTCTGCAGCTTTCTCGAAGATTAATTTTCCATTCAGTTCACTTGGCTTCATGCCTTTGCGTTTGGCGACATTTTTAACTAAAGCGCCTGTGGCAGCTAGCTGGCTCCATGTTTGGAAGGCTGTTTTTCCGTCTTCCTTTACTACTTGCAGCACCATATAGCCTATTTCTCCGCCATGGAGATTGGCGCCTTTATGAATGCGGCGGTTTTTAATAATCGCTCCGCCTATCCCTGTGCCAATGATTGTAAACAGCACATTTTCGTTTTCCTTTGCCGCACCCTTCCAGACTTCTCCTAATGCAGCGCAATTCGCATCATTTTCCAGCTCAACAGGAAGTCCTGTCGCCTCACTGAAAATGGTTTTAAAATTAGGTCCGTGAATACAGGGAAGTGCGCTGGAACCGCCGATAATGCCTGTATCGCTTTCGACTCCACCTGGACAGCTGAAGGCAATCCCTGCAACTTGATGCTTTACCTTGTTCTCCAGCACTGTCTCAATGATTGTTTCCTGGAACAGGCTGAAATCTGAGTCGGAAACTGGCAGTTCGCCTTTTTCGATAAATTCGCCATCGTCCTTCATAACAGCGAATTTAATCATACTGCCTCCAACGTCGAAAACCATATAATTCGTCATGTGATGTCCTCCTAAAAATCGAGTTGTTTATTTTAAGCTTCAGTCAAGATAAACAAGCAGGAAGCAAAGTCGCTAGGCTTCTCCCGCTGCCAGTAGTCTTGTGCACGGTCAGTATAATCCTCGGAAAGCAGAATGCCGACATTCATGAGCTCATCCCCATAATGCTGTGTGTTTCTGCCTTCAATGGAATATAGTTTGTCAGGATCAAGTCCTGTCAGCTTAAGCCTGTGATAACGTTCGTTTGGCTTAGCGAGGATTTTATAATAGCCGACAATTGCTTTTTTCTTATCGTTTGCGACAACCATCCAAGATACCTCGTTGGAATCAAACGGTGATAATATACGGTGGAAATTTCCCTTTTGGATAAAGTCTCTGTGTTCTTTCATGAAAGCAGTCTGCTGTTTGACTTTTTCTTTCTCTTCATCGTTAAGCTTGGTTATGTCCAATTCGTAACCAAATGTGCCAAAGTAAGCGACATTCGCCCGTGTGTCCAATGGTGTCATCCGTCCAACTTGGTGGTTTGGAACAGTAGACACATGGCTGCCAATGGAAGAGAGCGGATAGACGAAGCTTGTGCCATACTGAATTTTTAAACGCTCGACAGCGTCTGTATTATCGCTCGCCCAAGCTTGCGGTGCATAATAAAGCAAACCGGGATCAAATCGGGCGCCTCCGCCGGCACAAGATTCAAACAGGATTTTTGGGTATTTCGCCAGAAGCATCTCGTACAGTTTGTATACACCAAGGATGTAGCGATGGCTCACTTCTCCTTGCTGATCAATTGGCAGGTTAGTTGAGTAGGCTTCTGTCATGTATCTGTTCATATCCCATTTGATATAGCTAATTTCAGCATTTTCAATTATCTCATCCATGAGTTTGAAAATATGCTGCACCACTTCATCTCTGCTGAAATCTAGAATAAATTGGTTGCGCCCATGTGAAGACATGCGGCCAGGTGTTGCAATAATCCAGTCAGGATGTTCTTTAAACAGCTTAGTATCTTTACATACCATTTCTGGTTCGAACCATAAACCGAATTTCATTCCCAGTAGGTTAATTTTCTCAGACAATCCTTTAATACCGCCGGGAAGCTTCTGATCATTTGCAAACCAGTCACCAAGAGAGGAGGTATCGTCATTCCTGTTGCCAAACCAGCCATCATCAAGGACAAACAGCTCAATACCCAACTTTTGGGCTGTTTCAGCTATAGAAAGAATCTTTTCTTCATTGAAATCAAAATAAGTAGCTTCCCAATTGTTAATAAGAATAGGTCTGGCACGATCCCGCCAATAACCTCTCGCCAGACGCTCGCGATATAACTGATGAAATGTTTGGCTCATTCCATTTAAGCCTTCATCTGTATATACCATAATACATTCTGGTGTCTGGAATGTTTCGCCAGGATTAAGCTTCCAGCTGAATTGGAACGGATTAATGCCCATCATAATACGGGAAACTCCATATGTATCAACCTCTGCTTGTGCAAGGAAATTACCGCTGTAACAAAGGCTGAAACCATAAACATCCCCTGTATGCTCTGTCGTGTCGAAGCGCTTAAATGCGGCAAAGGGATTATGGGCATGACTGCTTGCACCTCTTGAGCTGTACACCGATTGAATCCCGGGGGATAAAGGACGGATTTCCATATGTGCCTCTCTTGCCCATGCACCTGCAAGACTAATCATCTCGAATTGGTCATCAGGCAAATCGACAGATGCACTCATCGCTGAATCGAGAAAGAAGGGACTGCCAGATGTATTATGGAACCTCGCACTTCTGCAAATAACATTGCGATCACGAAATATCGTATAGCTGAGGAGGAGACTTGCCTGAAGCACGCTGTCGTAAAGAGTTATTTCTAATGTGTCTGCTTCGGCTTCTGCCTCTGTATACACAGCAGGGAGGTTTTCAAGTGCTGGTTTACCTTTGATAAGCTTATAGCTTTCATAACAAAAGTTTGTTACCTTGCTGCCGATGTTATCTGTGATCATATGGGCTGGCTGCCTGTAGTCAGTTGTCCCAAAGCTCGGATATTCCTGCTTAATATGCTCGAAGGAGGAAGTATGATCATGTTCAAATAAATTGCAGGATGGCCGTATCTCCCTTTCAATTAAATGCCTAAAAGACGCACGGTGACGAATTCTTTTTCCATAATACAAATGCTCAAGCTGGTTGGATTTCTCTAGCACTCTGAAAATATAGCTGATTTTGTCGTTACACAAATGAAATTCCTTCGTTTCTAGATTTACATGGATTGCCATTATCACTGCACCTCGCCATTTGGAATGAAAACCCTTACAACATTATATGTTTGATTGTATCAATTATAAATATGGAAGACAATAAGTATTTGAATTAATTTAAGTAATCGGTAATCTTATAGAAAGTATCATTAACTTAACTGTAGAAATTGGCTTAAGTGTATAGATAATCTCCTATATATAAAAGCTTTTTTGTTATAGGTATAAATACGCATGTTGGAGAAGTACGAGGGTTGTACTGACTATTTTAGGTTACTAAACTAATTTAATTACTTAATAAGTTTAAAAAAATTTAGGTAAAATACTTTAAAAATATATTGATAATTTTGAATTGAGAAGTTAATATGTAATTGTAGTTGAAAAGGCTTACATAACTTTATTTGTAAGTTAAATAACTGACAAAAAGTAGTTACATGATGGTTAAAGTATTGCGTTTTTTAAGATAAAGAAAAAGGGGGGGAGTGATTTAGCAAGCAAGAATTGCAGTTGGTGATTTTATCAAATGGAAGGTGAAGCAAATGAATAAATCGAGAACTTTATTGTTTTACTTATTTATTTTGCCATGGCTGATCGGCTTTTTCGTCTTTACGGCTGGCCCGATGGTGTATTCCCTATACATGTCCTTTACTGATTACTCAGGACTTGGGGCAGCGAATTGGGTCGGGTTAGAAAACTATAAAAAGCTGTTTACTGAAGATCCGCTGTTTTGGCAGTCATTATGGAATACCTTCTTTTATACAATTGTCGGCGTTCCTCTTGGTTTAGTTGTCGGTTACATGCTTGCTGTCTTGCTGAACACAAAGGTGAGATTTATGGGGGTATTCCGGACAATCTTTTATTTACCTTCCTTAGTGCCAACAGTTGCCAGCTCGTTGCTATGGATATTAATCTTTCAGCCGGATTTCGGTATTGCGAACAGCATCCTGTCCTTTTTTCATTTGCCGACATCAAATTGGCTGTTAAGTGAAAGCATGGTAAAGCCGACACTGATTATTATGAGCTTATGGGGTGCTGGCGGCGGTATGGTTATTTATCTCGCAGGACTTCAAAGTGTTCCCGCATCTCTGTATGAAGCAGCCGAACTGGATGGGGCAGGTAAATTCCATAAGTTCTGGAATATTACCATCCCGATGACTTCTAATGTTATCTTCTTCAATCTGATTATGGGGCTGATTGGTTCTTTTCAGATATTCACACAAGCCTATGTTGTCAGCAGCGGCAATGGCGGACCAAACTATAAATCTCTGTTTTATGTATTCTATTTATACCAGGATGCCTTTAAGTTCTTTAAGATGGGGTATGCGTCTGCACTCGCCTGGATTTTATTCATTATCATTCTTATCTTCACATTAATTCAGTTTAAAGTATTTGGGAAAAAGGTGTATTACGAATACGATGAATAAGGAAAGTGAGGGGCAGTTATGGAAATAACACCTGCGAAGCCGACTGCTGCAATGAAAGCAAAGAAACTGCGCAGCATGAAGAAAGGAAGAAAAGCGGAAAAGGCACTTACTTACTTTTTACTTATTGCACTTTCTATTCTCTTTTTATTCCCTTTTTTGTGGCTGATTGGAACTTCTGTAAAACCGGAAAATGAAGCAATGGCATTTCCACCGACATTGCTGCCAAAGGAATGGGATTTAGCGAACTATAAAGAAGTATTTACATTAGTGGACTTTGGGCAGTATTACATGAACTCTATTATTGTCACTGTATGTGTAGTTATTGGGACAGTTGTTTCTTCTACAATCGTCGCATACGGTTTTGCAAGGATAAAAGGGAAAGGACGGAATTTCTGGTTTGTGCTTTTGCTTGGAACAATGATGCTTCCGCCACAAGTAACGATGATTCCTGTCTATATGATTTTTTCTAAGCTGGGGTGGGTTAATACGTTCCTGCCGCTAATTGTTCCATCTTTCTTTGGTAGCGCTTACTTCATCTTTTTACTGCGTCAATTTTTTAAGACAATCCCAAAGGAGCTAGAAGAGAGTGCCTATCTCGATGGCTGTGGTCCTTTCGGTATTTTCTGGAGAATTATCGTTCCGTTATCAGTTCCTTCTATTATTACTGTCGCTTTGTTGAGCTTTATGTGGACGTGGAATGACTTTCTTAATCCATTAATCTATTTAAATGATGATTCCAAATATACGCTTGCACTGGGAATTCTGCAATTTAAAGGGGCTCTCTTAATTCAATGGGGACCGATGATGGCAGCGAGCGTCTTTATTATCTTACCGCTTATTATCATTTTCTTTGTTGGTCAAAAGTACTTTGTCCAAGGAATTGCTACAACAGGCGGAAAGGGCTAATCTATGGTATCACTTGGATAAATGAATCTCATTTATCCGTTATCCATACAAAAACATTACCTAAGGGGGTAAATCACGTGAGAAAGAAAAAGAAATTAAGTGCTTTACTGTTAACTTTTGTATTAGCTCTATCTGCATTTTTAGCAGGCTGTTCTGGCTCAGATTCTGAGTCTGCTAGCGGGGAATCAGGAGATGTAACACTGCGTATTCTCGTATGGAATAATAATCCAGAAGGAACAAAGCTGGAAGGGGAAATTTTTAAGGAATTTGAAAAAGAGAACCCTGGAATTAAAGTAAAGCAAGTCTATGCACCATATGATAAATTCAATGATAAATTCCTGACAATGTCTGCTGGCGGCGATCAGCCTGATTTAGTTTGGCTTCAGCCTTCTGCATTCGGTCAATTTGTGGGTAAAGATGTGTTGATGGATTTATCTGATAAAGAAATCAATGAAGAAGAGTATATGCCAAATGTTCTTTCACTAGGCCAAGTGGATGGAAAACAGTATGCACTTATTCGTGATGCATCTGCCTTCATGCTTGGATACAACAAGGATATGTTTGATGCTGCTGGTCTTGAATATCCTAAGGATGACTGGACATGGGATGATTTCCTTGCAGCAGCTCAAAAGCTGACAGTCGAGAAAAACGGCAAAACAGTTCAGTTCGGTATGGAAAACTTCTATACAAATGAATTGCTTGTTGAAAATGGCGGAGGTTTTGTCAGCCAGGATGGCAAGGAAGTTATCGTTGATTCGCCTGAATCTATTGAGGCAATTAAATTTGGGGCAGACTTGATCAATAAATATCATGTGCAGCCAACTTCTGCTCAAAGCCAAGGTTTATCCAATATGTTCCTCGCTGGTCAAGCAGCAATGAAAATGATGGGACCATGGGATTGGTCTGATACATCGAAAAACGCTAACTTCAAATGGGATGTTGTTCCACTTCCGGCAGGAAAAGCAGGAAATGTAGCAGCAGCTTCTTATCTTCCAATCGGAATTGGCTCAAAGACGAAGCATCCTGACGAAGCATATAAGCTTCTTGAATTCTTGACTACTGGAAAAGGTCAAGACCTGCAGGTAGACACAATATCAGCAGTGCCTGTCGTAAAAAGGAATGCAGATAAAATTGAGTCAATGGCAAATGCGCCTGAAAATGCGAAAGCATTGTCAACAATTTTAGCAGAAGGCAGAACGGTTATGAACGCTCCTTACATTCCTGAGTATGCTGAAATTGTAAGTAAAATCCAGCCTGTCATTGATAACATCAATCTTAATGGCAGCAAGGATGCAGAGAAACAGCTGAAGGAAGTAGCAGATCAAATCCGCAAAGAATATGGCTTGAAATAACAATAAAGAGGCTGTCTGGAAATGCTTTGACCTAATACGGGAAACCTTGTATTGGTCGGCCTGGTTTCAGGCAGCCTTTTTTTATAAGGAGGGAGTATCTTGTATAAAAGCCGATTCATCGACAGCAAGTTTTTTTCTTTTATGGACATTACATACCGTTTAGTCAGGGCAAGTTTATTATTTTGGTTTTATGCAGGAAAAGGCTTTTTTGTATGCGGATTGATTTCTTCCACATCCACATTACTGGCGGTTATTGATGAGATATTCAAAGGAAACGGCACTTCTGTGCGCAAGCTGTTTCAAGAGATCAGCCCTAAATATGCCAACAATAAAAGACTGTCTGCGATTATGTTTGGTTTATTTATCTATATCGGAACCTTCATCATTCTGCCGTTTCCACAAACAATTGACTCGTTTGCGGCAGCAGTCCTTAAATTTGTGTGCATATATGCTTTTTTGCTATCCATTATTTTCTTTACTTATTTAGTTTGGAATTTAGTGCACCTGCAATTGCCAATAAAGAACACTGTGCTGGTCAGTCTTTTTCTAGTTGTGAAGAAACCCTTTCGTTCCTTTATCTTGCTTTTAGTGATTTTAATTATCTATTTGTTGATTTATGTTAATTTCATTTTTTTCCTATTCTTCGCTCCTGCCATCTACGGGACGTGTGCGAGATTTATATTTACATTTAAATGGAAGAAAAAGAAAGCAGAGGTTGCTGTGTAATTTGGTCTATTAAAAAAATGATAGATTTTATTTGGAGGACATACATAGAAAGCAAGTAACGCTAATATGATTATTCGGTAATGTTTGTTTTAAGGGAGGGAGCTAAAAAATACATGCTGCTGTAAAGGAAAAAAAGATAGAAGGGGGAGCCGACTAGATGCATAGTCTGCGATGGATATGGGGGTTTCTACATACTTATCGTCTTAAGATAGCTATCGGCCTTTTTTGCGCAGTCATCGTATCAGCTTTAAGTGTGTTAAACCCTTATTTGGCTGGGAAGATGGTGGATGATGTTATGTATGGCAAGCAGCTTCATTTGCTGTGGCCGATACTTGGTATCATGATTGCTGGAACATTTATTAGGACGATAATCCGCTATACGTATCAGATGATTTTTGAGAATGTTTCACAAAATGTTATTTACAATATACGAGAACAATTGTATGACCGCCTGCACAGATTGGATTTCAGCTTTTACGACCGTACTAAAACAGGCGATATTATGGCAAGAATGACAGGGGATATGGAAGCGGTCAGGCATTTCACAGCATGGACGATTTACATGATTTTTGAAAACGCCACCATTTTACTGTTTGCAGTTGCCTTTATGTTTTATATACATCCGCCCTTGGCGCTTACTCTCCTGATTGTAACACCAGTGATTGGCTTCTTCGCTTTCAGGCTGACAAGGGATGTCCGGCCGACCTTTACGGAGATTCGCAACCAGTTTGCGAAATTAAATTCAGTCGTTCAAGAGAATATCAGTGGAAACAGGGTAGTAAAGGCTTTTGCGAAAGAAGATTATGAAATCGCTAAATTTTCGATTGCCAATGAAGGATTTAAAGATAAGAACTTAAAATCATCAAAAATTTGGGAAAAATATTTGCCGATTTTGGATTCCTTGGCTGGTGTGCTGACAGTGCTGATGATTTTTGCCGGTGGTGTGATGGTTATTAAAGGCACACTCACATTTGGAGAGCTAGTAATGTTTAATTCATTCATATGGGCGTTAAGCAACCCAATGAAAATGGCTGGCTGGCTGCTAAATGATGTACAGCGCTTTATAGCATCTGCCGAAAAGGTGGAGGATCTCCTAGAGACAAAGCCAAAAATAGCCAGTCTCGATAACGTTGTTCCAATTGGCGACTATAAAGGCGTCGTGGAGTTTAATAAGGTGTCCTTTAGCTATGGAGAGGAACCCATCTTGAAGGATATCAGCTTTAAAGTGAAGCCAGGTCAAACACTAGCCATCATTGGACCGACAGGAGCAGGCAAGTCAACAATGGTTAATTTGCTTAGCCGCTTTTATGATGCGACAAGCGGTGAGGTCAAGATTGACGGCAGAAATGTGAAGGACTGGGAGCTGCAGCAGCTCCGCACAGGAATGGCAATGGTTATGCAAGATATCTTCCTGTTTTCTGATACGATTGAAGGCAATATTGCTTACGGTGATCCCAATACATCTAATGAAGCAGTTAAACTTGCTGCAAAATTAGCAGATGCCCATGATTTTATTAAAGATTTGCCAGAAGGCTATGACACCATTGTCGGGGAAAGAGGTGTCGGACTGTCTGGCGGACAAAGGCAGCGGATTGCACTGGCAAGAGCTATCTTAAAAGATCCGTCCATCCTGATTCTTGATGATACAACATCAAGCCTTGACATGGAAACAGAGCACCGAATTCAGCAAACATTGAAATCTATTCAAAAAAACAAAACATGCTTTATCATTGCCCATAGAATTTCTTCTGTAAAAGATGCAGATCAAATACTGGTGATGAATAATGGCGCAATTATGGAGCGAGGCACACATGATGAACTCCTGCGGAAGAAGGGTTATTACTTTAATGTGTATAAAAATCAATATGGAAACTTCGAACAAAAGCACAGAGATGAGGATGTGATCTAGTGGCACGGAATAAGTTCGATGTGGATGAGGAGTTAGAAACCCCGTTTAGTTTTGCTCATCTAAAGCGCTTGTTTGGTTATATAAAGCCATATAAGAAAAAAATCATCGTCACGATTCTTATCATGCTTGTGGCAAGCGGTGCTAACCTAATTGGTCCTTATCTCATCAAGCAGGCAATCGATAAAGAAATTCCAGAAGGGAATATCGGCGGACTGTCGCTGCTTGCAGGTATATATTTAGGAGCGCTGATTATCACAGGAATTTGTATGAAGTACCGGATCAGGATGATGGCCCAGATTGGTCAGGATGTTATTAAGACCATTCGCAAGGACTTGTTTACACATATTCAATCACTGTCCTTTTCCTTTTATGATAATCGTCCCCACGGAAAAATATTGGTGCGGGTCGTCAATTATGTGAATTCACTTAGTGATCTTCTTTCTAATGGGCTTATCAACTTGATTACGGATATATTTAGCTTGATTGTCATTATCGGGTTTATGTTTGCCATCGACGTACGTTTGGCTATTTATGCAATGGTTGGTTTCCCTCTGTTAGCCATTGTTATCTTTTTTATAAAAAATGCTCAACGCAAGGCTTGGCAGGACTTAAGCAATAAACAGTCTAATATGAACGCCTATATCCATGAAAGCATCAATGGCATGAAGGTAACCCAAGCATTCGCAAGGGAGGAAGAGAACAAGAAAATCTTTGAAGATGTATCTAAAGGCTACAAAAAGTCATGGATGAAAGCTGTCTATATTCAGTTTCTTCTTTGGCCATCGATTGAAAACATCTCTGTTTTGACAGTATCTTTCATCTATGTTGCAGGGATTTCGATGATTGGGCAAGGAGTAACCGTCGGTGCTTTAGTAGCGTTCGTCGGATATATTTGGATGTTCTGGACGCCGATCTCCAATATCGGCAACTTCTATAATGCAATCATTAATGCAATGGCTTATTTGGAGCGAATTTTTGAAATGATGGATGAAAAGCCGACAGTGCGCAATAATCCAGATGGAAAAGTGCTTCAGCAAATTAACGGAAAAGTCGAGTTTGAGCATGTTGAGTTTGGTTATGAAGGAGAGGAAAGGGTTTTGAAGGATGTGCATTTCAGGGCTGAGCCTGGAGAGACGATTGCGCTTGTCGGGGCGACAGGATCTGGGAAAACATCCATTGTTAGTTTAATCAGCCGCTTCTATGACTTGAATGGAGGCAAAATTAAAATAGACGGGGTGGATATCAGCACAGTAACAATCCCTTCACTCAGAAGGCAAATGGGCATTATGCTTCAGGATCCGTTTATCTTTTCGGGAACAATTATGGATAATATCCGCTACGGACGTCTCGATGCAAGCGATGAGGAAGTAATAGAAGCAGCAAAAGCGGTTCAGGCCGATGCTTTCATTATGACATTAAAGGATGGCTATGAAACAGAGGTAAATGAGCGAGGAACAAGGCTTTCTGCAGGACAAAGGCAGCTTATTTCCTTTGCAAGAGCACTGCTGGCAGACCCAAGAATTTTAATATTAGATGAAGCAACTTCTTCCATTGATACAGAAACAGAGCTTGCTCTCCAAAAAGGCTTAGGAACACTGCTTGCAGGAAGAACGTCCTTCATTATTGCTCACCGCCTTTCTACCATTCAAAGTGCAACAAGAATTTTGTTCATTGATAAGGGACGAATTGCAGAGGAAGGCACACATGATGAATTAATGGAAAGAAAAGGACAATATTGGCATCTTTATACGTCTCAGCATACATCTTTGGAAGTAGGATGAAACTTAAATGTCTATTCTAATTTATATAAAGTATAGACATTTATTTTGAACCCTTTATAATATAATTGTAAGCGTTTCTAATTTGATGATCTAAAACTTTGTGGGAAGCTGTCACATTTGTGGCAGATTCTCACATAAGCATGGCTAAAAAAAACGAATAGGTTGGGTGATTAGAAATGAAGTACAGAAAACTAGGAAACTCTGGCTTAAGAGTAAGTGAAATTGGACTAGGCAGCTGGCTTACATATGGAAGCGCAGTGGAAAAGGAGCAGTCCATAGCTTGTATTCACAGGGCATATGATCTTGGCATCAACTTTTTCGATACGGCAAATGCTTATAATAAGGGAGCTGCAGAAACAGTCCTTGGGGAAGCATTAAAAGATTATTCCCGCTCAAGCTACGTGCTGGCAACAAAGGTTTTCTTCCCGATGGGAGATGGTCCGAATGACAGGGGACTGTCGAGAAAGCATATTATGGAGCAATGTGATGCAAGCTTGAAGAGATTAGGTGTAGACTATATAGATTTGTATCAATTCCATCGCTTTGACTCGGAAACTCCGGTAGAGGAGAGCTTAAGAGCACTCGATGATCTAACTGCACAAGGAAAGATTCTTTATGCAGGTGTAAGCGAATGGACGGCAGCGCAAATAACCGATGCTGCACATATTGCCAAAGAGAAGAATTTAAGACCGCTCATCTCTAATCAGCCAATCTACAATATGATGGTCCGCTATATTGAGAAAGAAGTGATTCCTGTCAGTGAGAAGGAGGGAATTGGCCAAGTTGTATTCTCCCCGCTTGCACAAGGTATTTTAACAGGAAAATACAAGCCGAACGAGCAAGTGCCATCTGAAAGCCGTGCAGCAAATGAAGAAACAAATAAATGGATTACAAGCTACTTGAATGACGAAGTGCTGACACGTGTTCAGAAACTTTCAGCCATTGCGAATGGTCTAGGAGTGGAATTATCACAGCTTGCATTAGCGTGGGTGTTAAGACAGCCTAATGTCAGCTCAGCCATTATAGGGGCAAGCAGACCTGGACAGGTAGAAGAAAATGTGAAGGCATCCGGCCTAGAGTTAAACGCTTCTGTTTTAGAGGAAATAGAAGCAGTGCTGGAAGAAATCAATACTTTTGTGCCAATCTGGTAAGTTAGCAGTTTCATATAAAAATAACTAGTAGGAAGAGGAGAGGTTAATATGACAAAGAAATCTGTTATTCCTGAAGGCTTTTTATGGGGTGGAGCGGTGACAAGCTTCCAGACAGAAGGTGCATGGGATGAGGGCGGAAAAGGTCCTTCCATTGTTGATGCAAGACCTGTGAAAGAGGGGCAGTCTGATTGGAAAACTGCAGTTGATTTTTATCACCGCTATAAGGAGGATATTGCTCTTTTTAAAGAAATGGGCTTTAATGCATATCGTACAAGCATTTCATGGGCAAGGATTTTCCCTGATGGAGAAGGAGAGCCGAACGAGGAAGGCTTGCAATTCTATGATGATTTATTTGATGAAATGATTGCAAACGGCATTCAGCCTGTTATTACTTTATATCATTTTGATCTTCCTCTAAAACTTGCACAAAAATACAACGGGTTTGCATCAAGGAAGGTTGTTGACCTGTTCGAAAAATATGCACGCACAGTCTTTGCCCGTTATGGGGAAAAGGTCAAATATTGGCTTACATTTAATGAGCAGAATCTTGTATTAACAAATCTTCAATTTTGGGGCGTTTCTACTGATGAAGCAGACAATGAAGAGGCGTTGCGCTATCAAGTTACACATAATTCCTTTATTGCACATGCAAAAGCAGTCAAAGCACTGCATGAACTTGTGCCAGGTGGTCAAATGGCAGGAATGGTCACGTATATGACGACATACCCGAACAGCTGTCTTCCAGAAGACGTTATTGCCAACATGAAAGCAAAAGAACTGCTGGTTGATTTCTATCTAGATGTGTTTGCAAACGGTGAATACCCAAGCTATGTGACAAGCAATCTTGAGCGAAAAGGCATTATGCCTCATTTTGAAGAAGGCGATGCAGAACTTCTTAAAGAAAATACTGTTGATTATATTAGTATCAGCTATTATCAAAGTCAGACTGTCAGCAGTGAGAAAGTCAAAGAGGATGCAATCATTTCAGGTATCACGCCTAACCCGAACTTAAAGGCGAATGAATGGGGCTGGGCGATCGACCCTATTGGTTTTAGAGTTAGTCTGAAGGATATGTACGCGCGATACAGGCTGCCGATTTTTATTACAGAAAACGGGATTGGCGTTAGAGAAGAATTGAATGAGCAAAACACAGTTGAAGATGATTACCGCATCGATTATTTGCGAGAACATATTAAACAGATGAAGCTAGCGATGGAAGAAGGAGTGGAAGTGTTCGGCTACCTGACATGGGGCTCGACAGACTTAATAAGCTCAGGCGGACAATTCGAGAAGCGCTATGGTTTTATATTCGTCAACAGAGGAGAGACAGATTTAAGAGACTTAAAACGCTACAAAAAGAAGAGCTTCAACTGGTACAAAGAAGTTATTGCAGCAAACGGCGAAAATCTGGAGGAATCAGAAACAGTCTCATTATCATAATGTAGTTGATGAATGGTTGGAAGAATAGTTGGACAGAAATAAGAAAGATGCCCTTTACTAGAATTTCTTACAGGAGGATTTACGCTGCTCGGAGCAGTGAATCCCTGCAGCGTATCCCTTACATGTGTTTTCGCCATTCTGGACTATAAAGCCATCTTTCAAAAAAACACTGGGATAGCTAACAATTTCAAACCAATAAATTTATAATATAACTATCTATTTTTTAAGGTGGTTCCATCATGAACAAGTACGAAGCAATCTCAGCAGAAATGAAGAAAAGAATTAAAGAGTCCTACTATGCTTTCGATCAGCCAATACCTGATGAAATAACTCTTTCGAAAGAGTTTTCCTGCAGCAGGATGACGATGAAAAGAGCGCTTGACACATTGGTCCTTGAAGGGCTTCTTTACCGGAAAAGAGGACATGGCACATTTATTGTCAAATCAGCCATTCAAGACAGCCGCGTAAATGTATTGAGCAATGAGGTCACAGGTTTGTCCAGACTGATGGAGGGGCAGCAGGTGACAAGCAAGGTCATTAAGTTTGAAGTTGGTTTTCCATCAGAAGACGTTGCTGAACATCTTGCTATCGACCTGAAAACACCTGTTTACTATTTGATTCGGTTAAGGCTTGTAAACGGGGAGCCTTACGTTATGGAGATAACGTATATGCCGACAACCCTTATTACAGGCATTACGGATGAGATATTGGACGGTTCCATTTATGAGCATATCACGAAAAGCTTAGGTCTCACGATTGCCGGCTCACATCGTAAGATACGGGCATGCAAGTCCAATGAGTTAGATCAAGCTCATCTTGTATGTATGAAGGATGACCCTATCTTGGAAGTAGAGCATGTGGGTTTTTTAAACAATGGAGTTCCGTTCGAGTATTCCTTTTCAAGGCATCGATATGATAAGTTTGAGGTAACAACAGTAAATATTAAGCGCTGAAATATTTAAAAGGCTTTGGAGGTTTCCGGCCTTTTTTTTTGTGCCATAATAAAATAAAAATTTTAATATTTTTTTCAAAATACCTATTTACATTAACGCTGCGTAAACCTTTAAGATGAAATAGTCAGGAGGAGATGCTTAGTGGAATACACGATTAAAAGCTTAAGTCAAATAGCTGGAATCAGCACCAGAACATTAAGGTATTATGATGAAATTGGTCTGCTTAAGCCGGCAAGGGTCAATTCATCAGGCTACCGTATATATGGAAAAAAAGAGGTAGAGCTGCTTCAACAAATCTTGATTTATCGAGAGCTTGAAGTCAGTTTAGAGGATATTAAACAAATTATTTCTTCCCCTTCCTTTGATATTAAAGGAGCGTTAGAGGAACATAGGGCGAATCTCCTGGCAAAACGAAACCGTATAGACATGATTATTCAAAATGTCGACAAAACGTTAGAAGAGACGAAAGGAAGAGTGAGAATGAGCGATAAAGACAGGTTTGAAGGTTTAAAGCAAAAAATGGTCGAAGAAAACGAACAGAAGTATGGCGAAGAGCTTCGACAAAAGTATGGGGAGGACACAATCGATCAGTCTAACAAGAAATTGCTGAAGATGACAGAAGCCGAATTCACAGAAGCAGAAAGGCTTGGGGAAGAGGTGTTGGAAAGATTAAAAGAAGCAATGAAAACAGGAGATCCACAAAGTGCGGCAGCACAAAGGACTGCAGAGCTTCATAAGCGCTGGCTCACGTTTTATTGGAATTCCTACAGCAAAGAAGCTCATGCTAATCTTGCCAGAATGTATGTGGACGATGAGCGGTTTACTGCCTATTACGATAAGGTTGAACAAGGTGCAGCTGTTTTTTTAAGAGATGCTATTCTCCACTATACTAGCTTATGAGGGGTAAACGAAAAGACCAGCGTGATTGAGGTATTTCAATCATCTGGTCTTTTTATACTTTTGTTAAGTAGGATGCCAGACTCAGCCAGTTTTCTTCCACAAGCTTTGAAAGCTCCTGGTGGTTTCCGTTTTCGAGGCAGGCAATTATTTCGTTATGTTGGCGGATGGATGAAAGACCGTCCACCTTATTAAATTTAAGCAACTCAAGTCTTCTAATTTTCGGAAGAAGGCGCTCAAGCGCCATTTCAATCTCTGGATTATTGGATGCATGCAATAGCACAGAGTGAAATTGATCGTCTTTTTTAATTGCTTCATATTTATCTTCTTTCATTATTGCTTTTTCAAAATCTTCATTTAAGGTGATTAGTTCCTTGCAGTGTGCTTCCGTTAAATAAGGCAGAGCGAGTTTTGCAGCTAAAGCATTTAAGGCTGCAACGACTGTAAAGGCATGTTTAGCCTGTTCAATGTCAATCAAGCTAACCTTTGTTTCTGAACCAGGAGAAGATATGACTAGTCCCTCATCCTCCAATCTTTTCAACGCTTCTCTTACTGGTGTCCTGCTGACGCCGAATTGTTCAGCAAGAAGCTTGTCGCTGATCTTTTCGCCAGGGGCGAGTTCGAGATGAATTACGGCCTGCTTTAACTGTTGGTAAACTTGATCTCTTAAGGAAATTCTGCTGATTTGAGAAATATTTTTCATACAAACAATATATCATAATTTTCAATTTGACACATAATAGGGTCAAGTAAACTTTAATTAAATAAGTGCATGTAAAAGAATATGGAAAAATTGAAATGCTGACACCAGTTGCTTTACAGAACAGCAATTTTATCTAGGAGACATATGCGATGAACATGGTAGTTTGTGTTTGTTGCGAAATTGCTTGTGATTGTTCATAATCTGCTCTTTTTTATCTCATACTAATTATGCATCACTATATCATTAGCATGGGAGGCAAAATCATGGCGAAGGAAAAAAAGACAAAAACAAATAATCAATGGGCTGCAGCTAATGCAGAAGTTACAAGTAAAAGAGAAGAAAAAACAGCTACTGATAACCAGTGGGCGTCTACTAACAAAAAATCAGTAGAATAGCAAAAAAAGAATGCAGCGGCTTTTTAGCCATTGCATTCTTTATTTTTATTGCTGCTGTAAGGCAGTTAATCTTTCAATATCATCAGGATCACCGAAAACACGTGAACCAGTATCAAGCTGCTCAATCGCTTTCATATCTTCATCAGTTAAAGTAAAGTCGAACAGATTGGCATTTTCAATAATGCGATGCTCATGAACAGACTTCGGAATGATGATTGTATCTCTTTGAAGATGCCATCTTAGCATAACTTGCGCTGTTGATTTTCCGTATTTATCTCCGATACCTTGCAATGTCGGATTTTCAAAAAGTCCATCTCTGCCTTGAGCTAACGGTGCCCATGCTTCATGTGCAATCCCATGCTTTTCCATATATTCGCGTAATTCTTTTTGCTGGAATAAAGGATGTGTTTCAATCTGATTCAGCATCGGTGTAATTCTTGCCGTTTCTGCAAGCTTTTCAAGATGGTGAATTTGGAAGTTACACACACCGATGGCTTTCACAAGTCCTTCCTCGTACAAATCCTCCATTGCCCGCCATGTTTCGGCATAGTTTGGAGCAGCCCAGTGAATAAGATAAAGATCAAGATATTCAAGCTGCATTTCTTGCAATGATCGGCGCAGTGCTTGTTTCGTTTCTTCATAGCCAAAGTCGCTCAGCCATACCTTTGTTGTAATGAATAATTCCTCCCTCGGCACATCAACTGCTTGTAGTGCATTGCCAACGAAGCTTTCGTTTTCATACCGGGTTGCCGTATCAATGGAACGGTAGCCGTTTTTAATCGCAGCTTTCACTGCATTTTCACATTCTGCAGGATCTTTCACAAGAAAGACTCCTAAGCCTAAATAAGGGATTTCTACACCATTGCTAAGTTTTTTTGTACTGCTAAGTGTTAATGACAATCTTATCAGCTCCTCTAAAGGTTTAAATTGGCCATGTTAAAAGCCCTTACATATTTAAAGAGTATAGCTTGTACCAGATTTTTTCAATGAATATGTATTAAGTTGACTTAGAAAAAATGCAAAAAGCCCTTAACAAATAAATGTTAAGGGCTTATATGAGAGAAATTAATTATTTTACTGCTTCAGGAACAGCTAAGCCAAGTCCTTCTGCAATGCGTGTTCCGTATTCTGGATCTGCTTTGTAGAAGTGTCCGATTTGACGAAGTTTGATTTCTTCTAATTCTACTGGTTTCATTGCACCAACAATGTTTTCTACCAATCTAGCACGCTCTTCTTCTGATAATAAGCGGTATAAATCGCCAGCTTGTGTGTAATGGTCATTGTGATCATATGCAACACTGTCAGCTACTCCAGAAACTGCGAATGAAGATGTTTTGTCCTCGGCAGATTCTTTAGGACCGCTGAAGCTGTTTGGCTCATAATATACAGAGCCTCCGCCATTGCCGTCAAAGCGCATTTGACCATCACGTTGATAGTTATTCACAGGGCTTTGCGGACGGTTGATTGGAAGTGCATTGTGGTTAACACCAACACGGTAGCGGTGTGCATCAGCATATGCAAACAGACGGCCTTGAAGCATTTTATCTGGTGATGCTTCAACTCCTGGTACGAATGTTCCAGGTGAGAATGTTGCTTGCTCAACCTCAGCAAAATAGTTTTCTGGGTTGCGGTTAAGCACCATGCGACCAACTTCAATTAATGGATAGTCTTTTTGAGACCATACTTTTGTTACATCAAATGGATCGAAGCGGTATGTGTTAGCATCTTCAACAGGCATGATTTGTACATATAATGTCCAAGCAGGGAAGTCGCCAGCTTCAATAGCATTGAATAAATCTTCTGTATGATAATCTGGGTTTTCACCAGCTAATTTTGCTGCAGTTGCAACATCAAGATTTTTCACACCTTGCTCTGTCTTGAAGTGATATTTCACCCAAACAGCTTCGCCTTCTTTGTTTACCCATTTAAAGGTATGGCTTCCGAAACCATGCATATGGCGAAGTGTTGCAGGGATACCGCGGTCAGACATCAAGATTGAAACTTGGTGCAGTGATTCTGGTGAATGAGACCAGAAATCCCAAACTGCAGTAGGGTTTTTCAAATGTGTTTTTGGATCTCTTTTTTGTGTATGAATAAAGTCAGGGAACTTGATTGCATCACGGATAAAGAATACAGGCGTATTGTTACCAACGATATCATAGTTACCTTCTTCTGTATAAAACTTAACAGCGAAACCGCGTGGGTCACGAACTGTATCAGCAGAACCTAGCTCACCTGCAACTGTAGAGAAGCGAATGAACATTGGAGTTCTTTTACCTACTTCATTAAGGAAGTTAGCTTTTGTATATTTTGTTAAGTCATTTGTCACTTCGAAGTAGCCGTGTGCGCCAGCTCCTTTTGCGTGAACAACACGCTCAGGTACACGTTCTCTGTTAAAATGAGCTAATTTCTCAAGCAAATGAACATCTTGGATTAATGTTGGTCCGCGGTCGCCAGCAGTCATAGAGTTTTGGTTGTCTCCTACTGGTGCACCCCAGCTAGTAGTTAGTTTATTGTTTGACATATAATCACCTCATAATTTGTTGGTTCTTTATCTTATGTACATAATAATATCATCTATAATTAAAAAATCAATACTATTTTATAATTATTATAAATAACTTTTTTTGAATGATAGAATGCTAAAATGAAAGATTCTTGTAATGATAAGAAAGAAAGGGGTTACACAGCAGAGAAAATAGAACAGCTATTACAGGGAATTGAATGATAAAGGAGAAAATTTTACAACGATTGAGAAAGAGGCAGTTCTTTTCATCATCATCCAATCAATCATATGTATGCATGCAGACAATAGAATATTCAGAAGAATAAACTAGGATTAGCCCTATAATTATTTTATAATGAATAGTAGAATACGACGTAAAAAATATTTTGCTGTCACGAAAATAGTAGGAGGCATCATCTTGGAAAACAATCGGGTACCATTAAGGGAAAAAAGTGTAGTTTTCATTGGCTTTATGGGCGTTGGCAAAACAAGTATAGGGAAGATAGTTGCCAAAAAGCTGTATCGCGACTTTTTGGATGTAGATCATGTTATTGAAGAAGAGTATGGCATGCCTGTTTCAAAAATCTTCGAACAGGTTGGAGAAAAAGCATTCAGAGAAAAAGAAAAGCAAGTGGTGACAGAGCTGAGCAAAAAAAAGCTCCTTGTTCTTTCACTTGGCGGCGGTTCCTTCTTGCAGGAAGAAATTAAGCAGGCTTGCTTAGACAACTGTATTGTTATCCATCTAGACCTATCTTGGGATTCTTGGAAGGATCGAATTAATCTTATCATTGACAGCAGACCTGTCCTTAAGGATAAATCGCTTGATGATATGGAGGAGCTGTTCAACAGCAGGAAACAAATTTATGCTGACCACCATTCGAAGGTAGATACAGACAGCAAGGATATGGAAGAAATTGCAGATTATATTGTTGATTCTTTAAAATATGCTTGGGATTTATATGAACCAAGGTAATTAAAACGAAGATCAACAATAACAATAGAGGTGCATAAATGGTTAGACCGTTAAAAATTAGAGCTGTTACAATCGGTGAAGGCATACCCAAAATCTGTGTTTCATTAATTGGTGAAACAGCAAGCCAGCTTAAGGAAGAAGCAGAATTTTTGATGAGCGAAGGAGTCGATGTAATTGAATGGCGCGTTGACTTTTTTGAAAATGGAGACGATGTAAACGAAGTACTTCGTACGCTCACATATATTAGAAATTGGATCGGTGATACGCCTCTTGTTTTTACCTTCCGAAGCAAGAAGGAAGGCGGCGAAAGAGAGATTGAGCGGGAAGCTTATAGTATGATAAATAAAGCGGCAGCAAGTTCAGGAGCTGCTGATTTAATAGATGTGGAGCTGTTTGGGCAAGAAGAAGATGTAGTGGAGCTTATTAAGTTTGCTCATGACCACCAAGTTGCGGTCATCCTTTCCAATCATGATTTTGGTCAGACACCGGCGAAAGAAGAAATCATTGCCCGGCTGAAAAAGGCACAGGAATTGGGCGGGGACCTGCCTAAGATTGCACTCATGCCGCAAAGCATGCAAGATGTGATTACACTGTTGGATGCAGTAAATACGATGAAAGAGAAATATGCGGACAGACCAATCATAGCTATGTCAATGGGAGGACAAGGAGCTATAAGCCGTATTGCCGGCGAAGCTTTTGGTTCGGCTCTTACATTTGGCGCCGCCAAAAAAGCCTCTGCTCCTGGACAAATACCGATCGGGAAATTAAAACAAGCAATGGCTATCTTGCATGACAGCATATGACAACATAGAGAATCTGTTAAGGATTCTCCTTTTTTTATAATCTAATTTCAGAAAGGGACCTGATATGAACGAAAAAGACATTGAATTGTATGAAGTGGAAGAAATCATAAAAAAGAGTAAAGAGTTTTTTGAAACAAAACAAACATTAGATGTTAGCTTCCGAATAAACCAGCTTAAAAAATTACGGCAGGCTATTCTTGATAATGAAGGAAAGCTTATAGATGCTTTGCAATCAGATTTAGGCAAGCATCCATTTGAGTCCTATGCAACAGAAATAGGCTTTGTATTGCAAAGCATCACCTATACGATAAAAAACTTATCAAAATGGACAAAAATAAAAAAAGTAAGCTCGCCAATAGCGCTTTTTCCAGCCAAAAGCTATATCCGTCACGAGCCGTATGGCACAGTGCTGATTATTGGTCCCTTCAACTATCCGTTTCAGCTTCTGATTGAACCGCTCATTGGCGCAATCGCAGCAGGAAACTGTGCTGTCTTAAAACCGTCCGAACTAGTACCTGCTGTATCAAAGACTGTAACAGAAATGATTTCAGCCACATTTGATCCAAGTTTTGTGTGTATAGTCGAAGGAGGAGTAGAAACGAACAAGGCACTCCTTCAAGGGAAATTCGATTATATATTTTTTACGGGAAGTCCAGCTGTTGGGAAGCTTGTTATGAAGGCAGCCGCAGAAAACCTCGTTCCTGTAACGTTAGAATTAGGAGGCAAAAGTCCGGCGATTGTTGATGAAACGGCAGATATAAAGCTGGCTGCTGACAAGATTATATGGGGAAAGACAGTCAATGCAGGACAAACCTGTGTCGCTCCAGATTATGTGTTAGCACATGAACGTATAAAGGATGAACTTATCGAGGAAATGAAAAAGACGATAACTCGTTTTTATGGAGAATCAGTTGAAAGAAGTGAGCATTTCGGAAGAATTGTTAATATGAGGCATTTTGCGCGGCTTCAGCAAATTATGAAAGCGGAAGAAGGAAGCATTGTGCATGGCGGTGGCGGGAAGGAAGACGAAAGGTTCCTTGAGCCAACAATAATAAGTGCTGACTGGGATTCACCTTCCATGCAGGATGAAATCTTTGGACCAATCTTGCCGATTATCGGCTATTCAGAAAAAAGGGCAGCAGTAAAAAAGGTAACAAGCATGCCAAAGGCTCTAGCGATGTATATTTTCACACAAAATAAGATGGAGGAAGAGTATTGGCTAAACACTGTCCCATCTGGCGGTGTCAGCATAAATGATACACTGACACATTTGGCAAATCCTAATTTGCCGTTCGGAGGCGTTGGAACCTCAGGTATTGGTTCCTATCATGGTATCTACAGCTTTGAGGCTTTTTCCCATAAGAGAAGTGTTTTAAAAAGGGGGAAAAGCTTAAAGATGACAGACCTCTTTCCTCCATATACAGATCAGCAGCTCAAGCTTGTCCGACGGTTTTTGAAATGATGGTTTTTCTCCATAAAATTGTAAAATATAAAAAAGACTTTTTAAAACAGGAGGACTTTCGTTGGAAATTGATTTATTCGAGGAAGCTTCAGCCTTTATTCAATTATGCTACTCTGAATGGGAGCAAAATGATCGGATTGAAGGTAGATTGGCAGAAATAAAATCGCAAATTTTATCCCAAGGATACTATGAGCATACATATGAAGAACTGGCATATGGTGCAATGCTTGCCTGGAGAAACAGCAATCGCTGTATCGGCAGATTATTTTGGAAGAATCTCCATGTAATCGATAGGAGATCTGTACGATCGGAAGAGGAAATGATTAATTCATTATTTGAACATATGGAGTATGCAACTAATGGGGGAAAAATAAGGCCGACTATCACTGTATTTCCGCAAGAGAAAGCAGGCGAGTCTTTCCATATTTTGAATCATCAATTGCTTCGTTATGCTGGCTATAATACAAAATATGGAATAGTAGGAGATCCTGATTCCATCTCCTTTACAGAATACTGTGAGACACTTGGCTGGAAAGGGCAGGGAACGAATTTTGATATATTGCCGCTCGTCGTGCAAATCAATCAAAATAAACCGAAGCTGGTTGAAATCCCGGCAGAGCTTGTATTACAAGTGCCCATCTGCCATCCGGAATATAGCTGGTTCGCCGACTTAGAGCTGCAGTGGTATGCTGTGCCGATCATTTCGAGCATGAGGCTGGAGATTGGCGGCATTTCTTATACTGCAGCCCCATTTAACGGCTGGTATATGGGAACAGAAATCGGCGCAAGAAACCTTGCTGATGAAAACCGTTATAATATGCTTCCAGCTATTGGGGAAGCAATGGGACTTCAAACGAAAAAGTCTGCCTCTTTATGGAAAGACAAGGCGCTTGTCGAATTGAATATTGCCGTTTTGGAATCATTTCGGCAATTAGGTGTGACCATTGTTGATCATCATACAGCGGCACAGCAGTTTAAAATATTTGAAGGCAAGGAGGAGGAGGCAGGCCGGGATATAACTGGAAATTGGGCTTGGCTGATTCCGCCTCTGTCTCCTGCTGCGACGCACATCTTTCATAAACGCTATAACAATGAAATAAAAAAGCCTAATTTCTTCAACAGGCGAAAAAATTAGGCATTGTTCGTTATTCTCCTTTAAAGGAAGTAACACCAAAAGTTTGGGTATAATCGTAGCCATTAAAATATATGTCTAAGTCGTGAAAGTATCGATGGAGGCTGCGCATAGCATCTCGATTGTCGTTTGCTGCTACAAGGTTTGCCGCTTCTTTAATAAGGTCTAAATCAGCAGAGATTTGACTGTTATTAATGACCATATTCTCAGCTTGGGACAGTATGCTTTCTGCCGCTTCTTTTTGTTCTGTATAATCCGCTGTCTCAAGTTTACCCCAGCCTAGTGTTTCATTATAGAAATCATGCCAATCAGAGATAAAGTCATGGCCGCTTGAGCCGTCAGCCAATGTAACGATGCTTTCATCCATTGGTTCATGGACTGGTTCTGTGCTCATATCTTCTGACCCTGCCGACTGAGAAGAAGCTGCATTCACGGCAGGCTTTTCACTCTTTGATTCTAAAGGTTTATCTTTTTCTAAGAATATCAAGACAGCGAAAACGACGGAGGCAGTCAATCCCCCAATTCCAATCACTATCCCGATAAGCCAGATAATCATTTTTTTCCATTGCAATCTAAATCAACCCCTTATGTTGATGTTTCGTTATGTCTTGTCTATCATTTCGCTAATAGAGTGGAAAATCCTTCATAAGAAAGGTAAATATGCTAAAAAACCAAATTTATTAGGAGAATTTCATTCCTTCACCAACAAGCAGCTGCTGAATAGAAAGGCAATAGAGTGGAAATAGTATAGAAAAAGGAGCATGAGGAAAAAGGAGTGTTAGCTTGTCTGCAGAGGATATGAATATGCCGCTTTTTATTAAGAGTCAGCTTAAAGCAGATTTGCATTCTCTATTAGCAAATCTCCATAGCCTGTATGACTCCATTGGTGAACGAGATTGCTGTGTTTTAAATGACTTTGAGAAAATGAACAAGCAGTTTAAAAGCATTCACAGCTTCGCAGCCTCTTACTATTTGCAATCCTATTTGGAGCCGTTCACAGATTATATGGAGATGCTTACGGCATCTGCCCAGCAATTTTCGGAGAAGCGGCATGGTGCGCTGATTGCTATGAAAAGAAAGGATAATTTAGAGGATTTCGTCCATTCCGGGATTACCTTAAATGCACAACTGTCTTCCAACCTACTTGAAGCCATTTTCTATCCAGGGAACCCGCTACATGATGGCGGTGTATTGATTGATAAAGATATGATTGTGTCGGCTGCTAATATTTTTCCTACGTCTCAATTTTATAATGGGAAAGATAAACTCGGTACAAGACATAGAGCAGCTATCGGCATAACTGAGCAGACAGATGCATTGGTTATCGTTGTTTCAGAAGAAACAGGGAGAATCTCCTTCTCCATTGACGGTCAGCTCTTTCCTGTCCAAACAAGTACCTTTATGTAGTGATGAAAAGCTTGAAGCGTTTTGTTCAAGCTTTTTTTGCTGTGCTTTTAGCATGTTAGGCAGCAGTTCGGAGCAAGATTAACAGTCCGATAAAGAAAAAGAAGATGGTCATGTAATAAAGAGTACGAAATCCTCGGTTGGAAATATTGACAGGTGTTCTTCCATCCATCGGGACCAATCGTTTGCCGATATGACTAAATATTCTTGCATAAATCCAATAAAGGCTGTAAGAATCCCAAAAATCCCAGCCATTTCTAAAACGGATAAAGCCGAAGTATTCCAGCACAATTTCAAGGCTGAAGGTCCAGGTAATTAAGACAAAATAGAAGCGGAATGTATCTCCCTTCGGTTCAAATCGAATTAGAAATGTAATAAACAGCCCGAAATTTATTACGACAGCTGGCAGAATATAGCTGACGGGAAGTGCATAGCGGTAAAAGCCATTAAAATAAAAGAATAAACAAAGCAGGATGGAAAGCACCGCATGAATGAGAAGGGTTGTTTTATAGTACTGGAACTTTTTCCAAAGCACGAGTGTACATCCTGCTGCCCCTGACAGAATTGCCGCACACAGTATATACCAATTTATGTCCACATTTTTCTCTCCTTCATAACGATAAGGATTCTGTTTTAGCTTTTGCAAAAACAGAAAAAAATATGTTTCATTAAGCCTGCTTGTATTTCTCTTTTAGGAAAGGGATGGAAAGAGCAGATGAATTCCCAAACAGGAAAAAAACGGCTATAATTCCCTTATGTGAAAGCGTTTAAATAATAGGAGAGGTGACAGGCAATATGGCATTGATTAAATGTGATTTTTTCTCTGAAAGCTTGCAATTGAGCACTTCGATGACAGTAATTCTGCCGCAGGAAACAAACGCACAAATTGGCATGAAAAATACTGTCAGCGGGAATAAGCACCAGACACTCTATTTACTTCACGGGCTGAGTGATGACCACACGATATGGACAAGAAGGACATCTATTGAGCGCTATGCGGCACCCCTTGGCTTAGCAGTAGTTATGCCGCAGGTTGACAGAAGTTTTTATACAAATATGGCTTACGGCAACAAATATTGGACTTTTTTGACAGAGGAGCTGCCTATGGTCGCAAGGTCTTTTTTTCCTTTATCAGAAGCAAGGGAAGATAATTTTGTGGCAGGCCTGTCGATGGGCGGCTATGGAGCATTCAAATGGGCTCTGAATAAGCCCGATAGTTTTATCGCAGCAGCCAGCCTTTCAGGTGCAATGGATGTAGAAACACTTCAAGATAGATCAGAAGGTGGCCTTTATCAGCTTATCTTTGGAGAAAACAGCATTAGAGGGACAGAGCATGATCTATTTTCTCTTGTAGAGAAGGTAAAGGATCAGAACGTGAAACCTTCCCTTTACCAATGCTGCGGTACAGAGGACTTTCTATTTGAAGATAATAAGCGGTTTAAGCAGGCTTGTGAACATACTGCATTTGACTATACGTATGAATTCTCTCCAGGAGAACATGAATGGGGATATTGGGATAAAAAAATTCAGGATGTGCTTGAGTGGCTTCCTTTAAGGAAATGACAATACAGCTGGAGGTTGATCCTCCAGCTGTATATCATAGTTCTTGCTTTAGTAAATCGATGAGATCAGTGTAGCTGTCAGGCATAGTCTGTTTAAAACGTTCAGAGAAAGCAGCTGCTGTGGTAAGCACATGAATGCTTTCTAGCGGATGCTTTCCGACAGCGCTCTCTGCTGAAAGCATTACACCATTTGTGCCGTCTAAAACAGCTTGGAATACATCTGTTACTTCTGCTCTTGTAGGAACAGCATTTTCTGTCATAGACTGAAGCATTTGTGTAGCAGTCACAACGAATTTTCCGCTTTTATTACATTCAGCAAGTATCGCTTTTTGCAAGAGAGGTATCCAATAATAAGGAAGCTCCACACCTAAGTCACCCCTTGCCAGCATGATAGCATCTGCTGCTTCACAAATATCAATAAAGCTGGATACTGCCTCTAATGTCTCAATTTTTGCCATCAGCTTTGGCGGAGTGTTGGTGAATGTTTTTATATATTCTCTTATTTCCTGTAAATGATTTGCTTTTCGAATAAAGGAGCATGCGATAATATCTATATCATGCTTTAACAGAAACTCAATATCCCCTTTGTCTTTTTCTGTAATAGCAGGTAACGACAGGGATGTTCCTGGAACGTTGACACCTTTTCGAGATGCGATGCTTCCCCCTGCTTTAACAATCGTTTTGGCGGTGCTTTCCCCTGTTTCAACAACATGAAGCTCTACCTCACCATCATTAATAAGGACTCTGCTTCCAACCTTTATATCTTGGATAAACCCCTTGTAATCAACACTTGCCTGTGTGTTATCTCCATCTATTTCATCAACGGTCAGCATGAAGCTGTCCCCATCCTTCAACAATACCTTATCTCCCGTTATTTTTCCTAAGCGGATTTTCGGCCCTTGCAAATCTCCTAGTATCTTGATGGCAATTCCTGTTGTCTTGCTTATGCTTCGAACCGCTTCTATAACAGCGAGATGATCTGTTTGGCTGCCATGTGACATGTTTAACCTAATAATAGTCATTCCTTTTTCGACAAGCCCTTGGAGGATTTCTTCTTTGCTGCTTGCAGGTCCAATGGTGCAGACTTTATCAATCATAGGTGATGCCTCCTTAAAAAATTTTTACAGATAGTATAACCTGATCTGAATTTATAAGTCCCCGTGTTGAAAAAGAGCAACTCCCCATGAGTGAGCAGCAGCCGATTAGAGGTTTTTTTGAAATTGCGTATTCTATGTATGAAAATACAGAGAATGTTAACAGTAACACTTCTTAATTCAAAGGCTAGGCTCGTTCGTTTGCTTACTGCCAGCTTGATTTATATTGTTCCATTCTTAGAATTTGAAACTGAACAATGGGGAAAGGGGCTGATTGCACATTAGTTGTGCAGGAACTTGATGTGTTATTTTATTCAACGTACAACTTCAGTGCTCCTCATTAAATGGCACAAGACATTTCTATTTTTATGATTGCTATTAAAGCGGCTGAAATGGGTAGTGCTTATTGGCCCTGCTTTTTTTCTGGCTTATTTCAGCGATGATAATGATGTTATCTGTTCTAACTCCCCAAAGATCATCATTGCCAATGAATTCAAACCCAAGCAGTCGTAAAAGGCTCTCCAAGCTTTCTTTATTCTCTGTTGCCTGCTGATTTACATGAGTATCGATCAGTTTGACATTGTCCTCCATAATCTTATAAAAACTGAAGTTGACTAGGTAAATTGTATTGTACATGTTCCAAGCTCCTCAATGATGGACTAAGTAAACTCTAATCATTATATATATATATTTTGGAGAGGAAATCTCAATATTGAAATGGATCATCCCATGCAGACTCATAATCTCTGCATAACTTTGACATTAAAAATGTGTTCTTGAAAGAAAACGGAAAAATTGGGCAGACTGCATGTTATAATGACAATCGATTATAGGAAAGAAAAAGGAGGAGAAAGATTGGCCAATAAAACGCATGAATTATTAAATGGCTGGACGCTTCTAGCGGACAGATCCTACAAAATGTTCGCAAATCAGAATTCTTATGTCCTGCTGGATGAAGAAAATGATGTAGTAATGCAATTTTCTGTCACAGACCAGGAGTTTGAAGTAGTTTCTTCCAATTGGAACCTGAATTTTAAGATTATACCTGCATTTAAGACAGTTAAGATTTTAAATATTCCATCTGAAGAATAACAGCTGTATAGAAGTGTTAAGCTAGCCGGAAAATGATTAGGCTAGTTTTTTTATGGAATAAAAAAGGGGAATTTATTATATTGCTAAAAAAATTTAGTGATTTTGTCTTGAAAGGAGTAAGCTGTGAATGAAGAGGTTTACAAATAATGTAAAATATAAATTGTCGATAAATTGGTAGTTTTGTAGAGGTAACAATGACAAATTATAGGAAAAATTAATCATTTTAATCAAAATAATACAAATTATCTAATATTTTTACAGAATTCTAGTGTGAATTTTACAATATTAAGATATCTTTAATTGGTAAGGCAATTTATGGACCAAGGAGGATATAGATGAAGGGGAAACAAAGTTTTAAAATTTTGTCAATATTGCTAATTTTCACTTTAGTTATACCGAACTTCTTAGGCAATTTTACTCCAAGTGTTTCTGCTGCAAGCCAAACGGCTGATGACTTATTTATTTCTGAATACATAGAAGGCAGCTCAAACAATAAAGCAATTGAAATTTTTAATGGGACTGGCAGTGAAGTAGATCTTGCCAGCTATAGTCTGGTACTTTATGCCAATGGTAAGACAGAACCTAATACAACATTAAAGCTTGAAGGGAAGCTTGCAGATGGAGATGTGTATGTTATCACACATAGCTCTGCCAGCGCCGCAATAAAGGAAAAGGCTGATATTCAGCATGGTGTCGTCAACTTTAATGGTGACGATGTAATTGAGCTCAAAAAAAATGATGCAGTCATCGATGTGTTTGGCACTGTTGGTGTGCAAGAAAAATGGGGAGATGGTGCTGCTGAAAACCATACTCTTATTCGCAAAAGCTCTGTAACGAAAGGAAGCATTGGAAGTGAGAGCTTTGATCCAGCATTAGAATGGGATATCTATGATATTGATCATTTTGCTGATCTTGGCAAGCATACTTTTGGAGATACAGACAATGGAAGTGAAAACCCAGGACAAGAGGAAGAGGAAACTCCTTCCACTCCAACAGACAAAATCTCTATTTCTGATGCACGAGCAAAAAATGGACAAGTTGTAACAGTTGAAGGTGTTGTAACTGCTGATAATGAAGGAATCGGCGGCGGCAAGCTATCAACATATATTCAAGATGATACAGCAGGTATCAATCTATATGCAAATAATGCTGGCAGTTTCCCGGCCCTAAAAGAGGGACAAAAAGTAAAAGTAACAGGAAAAGTCACAGAATATAACAAATTGCTGGAAATAGCACCAAATGCTGATGGAATTGAAATCATATCAGAAGGAAACGCAGTACCAGCACCAATTGAATTTTCACTAGAAAACATGGCAGATGCTAGTCTTGCTGAGCAAAAAGAAGGCCAGTTAGTTAAGTTTAAAGGGTATGTACAATCCATTCCTGCCACTCCAGCTGGAGGGGGCTATAATGTTTCCGTAATTGATGAGAACTTTAATGGAACAACATTGCGAGTAATGGAAGGAACACAGGCTATATCTGCTATTGAAGCAGGAAAATGGTATGAGTTTACAGGTGTATTGAGTCAATATAATACTTACCAAGTGTTGCCAAGAAAGGCATCTGACGTAACATTGCTTGCTGAGCAGCCTGATGCACCAACTTCAGCAGGAGAATATGAATCTACTGTTAGCAGTGTAGTAGACGGAGATACTATTCATCTTGAATCACCAGTTCTTGGGGCGACAAAGGTGCGTTACGTGAATATTGATACACCGGAAACGTATCATACTCCAAAAAATGCTGCTGATGAAAGTCAGCTAGAGCATGGACAAGAAGCAAAGGCATATTTAAATTCCCTATTAAAACCAGGTGATAAAGTAATCGTTAAGGTCGGAGAAGAGGCAACAGATGACTATGGAAGACTGCTTGCTCAAATCATCCGCAAGAGCGATAGCTTGAATACAAACTTGGAAATGGTTAAACAAGGGTATGCATCGACTTACTTCATTTGGCCAATCGGAGAGGAAGCTGAATATAATCAGTTTCAATCTGCGGTAAAAGAAGCAAAGGACAATGGCAAAGGTATCTGGAATGCAGAGAATCCTCTAGAAGAATTGCCATTTGAATTCCGGGCAAGAGAGCAAGGTAAAGGATTAACGAGATATGTCGGAAATTCTGAGACAAAGGAATATGTGGAGCCTTCTAAATTTGCAGAGGTGCCTGTTGAAAAACGCATCTTCTTTGCAAGTGCAGAAGAAGCAGAAACAAATGGCTATAAAGCTAAAAATCAAGGAAGCAAGGAAAATATTAAACTGCAGCTTTTAAGCGTTAATGATTTGCATGGGAAGATCAGCGAAGAATATGCAGATGGTTCAAACACAATTGGCAGAATGGATTATTTAGCAGCATATTTACGTGAACGAGAAGCTGAAAATCCTAATACACTGCTTGTACATGCTGGTGATATGGTAGGCGGTAGTCCTCCTGTATCTGCATTGCTGCAAGATGAGCCAACTGTAGAAATTATGGAATCATTAGGGTTCGATGTTGGGACAGTCGGAAACCATGAGTTCGATGAAGGTGTGGACGAAATGCTGCGCCTCATTAATGGCGGAGAGCATCCAAACGGAACGGAAAACTATGATGGCATTAATTTCCCAATGGTAGCGGCAAATGTAGAATACAAGGATACAGGTAAGCTAGTGCTTGATCCATACACAATTAAGGAAGTTGAAGGCGTGAAAGTTGGATTTATCGGTGTTGCAACGACTGATACGCCAAATATGATTATCAGTAAAGGAAATGAAAATATTCGCTTCACAGATGAAACAGCAGCAATCAACAAATTCGTACCAGAGCTGCAAAATCAAGGTGTTGAAGCAATCATCGTCCTTGCTCACGTTCCTGGCAATCAATCAGGTGACAGTGCGACAGGTGATATTGCTAATATTGCGAAAAACGTAGACGATGCAGTCGATGTTCTATTTGCAGCCCATAATCATGTGAAGATTGATGCAGTTGTTGATAATAAGCTGATTGTTCAAGCTGGAGAATATGGCAAAGCATTCGCAGATGTAGAGCTTGAAATTGACCCAGCAACTGGTGATATCGTTAAAAAATCTGCTGATATTGTTGATGTAGTGCAGGCGGGTGTCACACCTGATCCAGAGGTTTCTGCAATCTTAAACAAGTATTCGGAGGAAGTTGGTCCGAAGCTGAATGAGGTAATTGGAGAAGCAGCAACGATTATGGAAGGTGGCTATGCTACAAAAGGTGCAGTTGGCGATAATGCGCTCGGAAACTTGATTGCAGACGGCATGCTTACTGCAATGGATAGTGACTTTGCGCTGATGAACGGCGGCGGCATTCGTGATGACTTAAATGCTGGTGACATTACTTGGAATGAATTGTTCAATATTCAGCCATTTGGCAATACTTTAGTTAAGCTGGAAATAAGTGGTGATGACTTACGGGAAATTTTGAACAGCCAATTCAGCAGCTATGGTCCTGATGTCAGTATTGGCGGCTTCTCCTATACATGGGACAGCAAGCAAGGATCATTTGGTAAAGTTGTTGATATCTTCTTGCCAAATGGAGAAAAAATTGATCCAGATGGCAAATACACAATAACAGTGAATAACTATATGTACCCACATAGCAGCGATAAGTATTTGCTTGCTAAGCTTGGTGAAAACCCTGTTCAAGGGGGAGAAGACCTGCAAGCGACTGTTGATTATGTGAAAAGCTTCAATGGTCCGATTTCTTACAATACGGGAAGAATCTCAGAAGTGAATGCTACTGATGGTCCAACAGGCAATATTTCAGCACAGCTATTAGGTGTAAATGACCTACACGGTAAAATAGATGTTACTGGAACAGTAGATGGCGTTAATTATGGTTATGCTTCTTACTTGGCAACCTATTTAAAACAGCATGAAGCAGAAAATGAAAACACATTACTTGTTCATGCAGGCGATATGATTGGCGGCAGCTCACCAGTTTCTGCATTGCTTCAAGATGAGCCGACAGTTGAGATAATGGAAGCATTAGGCTTTGATGTCGGAACTGTTGGGAACCATGAGTTTGACGAAGGTGTGGACGAGATGCTCCGCATGATTAATGGCGGCGAGCACCCGAATGGCACTGCCGGTTATGACGGCATGAACTTCCCAATTGTTGCAGCAAATGTGGAATATAAGGATACAGGTAAGCTTGTGCTTGATCCATATACAATTAAAGATGTGGATGGCGTAAAAGTAGGCTTTATCGGTGTGGCAAATATTGATACACCAAGCCAGATTATTGCAAAAGGAAATGAAAATGTTCGTTTCACAGATGAAATAGAAGCGATCAATAAATATGTTCCTGAGCTTCAAAAGCAAGGAATAGAGGCAATTGTAGTGGTTACTCATGTTCCTGGAAATCAAGATGCAAACAGTGGAGAAATTACAGGAACTATCGCTGATATCGCGAACAAAGTGGATGATGCGGTTGATGTTATCTTTGCAGCACATAATCATGTGAAAATAAACGGTTTAGTTGATAATAAGCTGATTGTTCAAGCATGGGAATATGGCAAGGCGTTTTCTGATATTGATTTAGAAATCGATCCAGTTACGAAGGACATTGTGAAGAAATCTGCTGAAATAGTAGATGTGAAACAAGAGGGAGTTACACCAGATGCAAAAGTGCAAGCAATTCTTGATAAATATCAAGACATAGTTGGCCCTAAGCTGAAGGAAGTTGTTGGAGTAGCGGCAACGGATATTTTAGGTGGTTACGCTTCTAAAGGGGAAGTCGGTGACAATGCACTTGGTAACTTAATTGCTGATGGCATGGTAGCAGCAATGGACAGTGATTTTGCTTTAATGAACGGCGGAGGAATTCGTGATGACTTGCTTCAAGGTGAAATCACATGGGAGGAATTGTTTAATATTCAACCATTCGGTAACACGTTAGTTAAATTAGAGCTGACAGGTGCTGAATTAAAAGAAGTGCTTAATACTCAATTCAGCTCATACGGTCCAGATGTAAGCATTGCAGGCTTTAAGTATACGTGGGATGCATCACTTGGTGAATTTGGAGAAGTAGTTGATTTAATGCTGCCAGACGGCTCAAAATTAGACTTGTCTAAAACATATACAGTTGTTGTTAATAACTATATGTACCCACATACTACGGACAAATACCGTTTAACTGAATTCGGTGAAAATCCTGTACAAGGACCGGATGATCTGCAGGCGACAGTAGATTTTGTTAAGTCATTTACAGAGCCGATTTCATACAGTGCAGAAAAACGAATTTCTGAAATCACTGATGAAGACACAGAAACACCAGGTGAGAATCCAGAAACACCAGGTGAAAGTCCAGAAACACCAGGTGAAAGTCCAGAAACACCAGGTGAGAATCCAGAAACACCAGGTGAGAATCCAGAAACACCAGGTGAAAATCCAGAAACACCAGGTGAGAGTCCAGAAACACCAGGTGAAAATCCAGAAACACCAGGTGAGAGTCCAGAAACACCAGGTGAGAATCCAGAAACACCAGGTGAGAATCCAGAAACACCAGGTGAGAATCCAGAACCAGGTGAGAATCCAGAAACGCCTGATAAAGAGACAAATCCAACACCTGTGCTGCCGAATACAGCAACAATGGACTATAATTATCTTCTGATTGGGTGTATGATGCTAGTAGTAGGAAGTGTTGTACTATTCGTAAAAAGAAGAAAGGCGTAAGCTGATAATGAAAAAATTGAAATGGTTTGCCCTCCTGCTTATAGTAGGAGGAGCGGTTTTTCTCGGATTGGGAGCATGGAATATAGCTGAAACAAAGGTGAAAACAGAGCAATCATTATCAAAGGCAGAAGCTGTGGTTAAAGAGAAAAAGGACGATTGGGTGGATGAGGAGCAGGATAATCGTTTCGTGCCTCCTACAGGGGAATCGGTCGGCATTCTGGAGATACCAAAAATCGAAGGGAACTTGCCGATTGTAGAAGGAACAGATCCGGATGATTTGGAAAAAGGTGTCGGACACTTTAAGGGCAGCTATTATCCGAACGAAAATGGTCAAATTGTCTTATCAGGACATCGTGATACGGTGTTCAGAAGGGCTGGTGAATTAGAACTCGGTGATGAGCTGAGAGTGGTGCTTCCATATGGAAGCTTCTCCTATGAAATCACGTCCACAAAGATTGTTGAAGCAGATGATCAGACTATTATTACGTTGGATAATACGAAAGAAGAGCTCGTCTTGACCACTTGCTATCCTTTCAGCTTTGTTGGCAATGCGCCGCAGCGCTATATTATTTATGCGAAAAAGGTGTGAAAAAAAGCAAACTCGTCCGCCGAGTTTGCTTTTTTCTTATGGATTAGTAGACCACATACCAGAAGTCTTAATAAATACACGAGAGTTAAGCTTTAATTGTGCAACCATGTATTCAGCCAAATCTTCTGGCTGCATTACTTTTTCTGGATTTCCGTCTGTCAGGTTTGTATCGATGGCAAGATCTGTAGCCACTGTGCTTGGTGTTAACGCCGTTACACGGATATTATGCTTGCGCACTTCCATCATTAACGATTCAGTCAATCCCAATACAGCAAACTTAGAAGCACTGTATGCACTTGTAACAGGTGCGCCCTTTTGTCCAGCTGTTGAGGAAATATTAATGATATCTCCAGCTTTTCTGTCAATCATTCCTGGAAGCACCGCTCTTGTTACATAGTAAGTACCCATTAGATTTACCTTAATGATATTCTCCCATTCTTCAGCAGATAGGTCGAGGAAGCCGCCGAATTTAGCAGTGCCAGCGTTGTTAATTAAGATATCTATTTGCTTTAACTCAAGATTGATACTGTTTACAGCATCAATAACAGATTGGTTGTCAGATACATCTGCTGTTGCAATTGCAACAGATACACCATACTGCTTTACTTCTTCTGCAACTTTTTTTAAATTGCCTTCTGTTAACCCAATTAATCCTAGGTTTACGCCTTCCTGTGCAAGTGCAATAGCAGTCGCACGTCCGATGCCTCTGCCAGCACCTGTAATTAATGCCGTTTTTCCTTTAAGTGATTGCATAATTTATTTACTCCTTTATCAAGTTAGTTAAGTCTACAAGAGACAGACTAAATAAAGCCAAAGCCAATATACTATATAATGGAACCATTATACAATCAATTGGCTTTGGCTTATAAGGCAGCCTATATAAGTTTATTCCAAATTGGCATGTTTACCATACATTGTATTGGAATCAAGATTTCTTACTTCCATATATTTCAGGATGACACTGTCCAGTGTAAGCAGCATAAGCTGTTCAAATAAGGAGCCCATTGGCTGAATTGTTTTAAAGTCACTGTTTGTTTTATCCTTTGGTGATCCAGGCAGTTTAATCGCTGCATCAGCAATTTTGCCGATTGTGGATTCTGGAAAAATCGTCACAGCGATGACATTGCCGCCAATACTTTTCGCTTTTTCAGCAATCGAAATAAGGCCCTTCGTTTCACCTGATCCAGTGCCGATGATCAACAAGTCTTCCTTTTCGAAGTTGGCAGTTACAGTTTCACCGACTACATATGCATCAATGCCCATATGCATCATTCGCATTGCAAAGGATTTAAGCATAAAACCAGAGCGGCCTGCTCCTGCAACAAATACCTTTTTGGCTGACAAAATTGCCTCAACTAGAGAGTCAGTCTGCTCAGTGGAAACATGTGTGGAGGCTTCTTTCAGCTCAGCTAAAACAGCCTCCAAGTATCCGCTTGTGTTCATAGTCTGTTACCCTTGAAGGATCAATTCTTTAAACTTAGCAGCAGTCTCTTGTAAGTTATCTTGGCCTGTGATGCCGCCGCCGACAATAATTAAATCAGGCTGTGCTGCAATAACCTCAGGAAGAGTATCTAACTTAATTCCGCCTGCAACAGCTGTTTTTGCATTTTTTACGACACTTTTAATTGCTTTCAAGTCTTCAAAAGAGTTTTTGCCGACTGCTTGCAAATCATAGCCAGTGTGTACACAAATATAGTCTACACCGAGCTCATCTAGTTCTTTAGCACGTGCTTTAATATCTTTTACAGCAATCATATCAACGAGGATTTGTTTGTTTTGCTTTTTCGCTTCAGCTACAGCACCCTTGATGGATTCATCTTCTGCAACGGCAAGAATTGTTACGATGTCAGCTCCTGCAGCAGCAGCTTGACTTACTTCATAACCAGCAGCGTCCATGATTTTTAAATCAGCAAGAACTGTCACGTTTGGGAATGCATCTTTCAGTTCTTTAACAGCGCGAAGACCTTCGTTTATAACAACCGGTGTTCCGATTTCAACAACGTCAACATGATCTGCTACTTGAGATACTACTTCAATTGCTTGCGGGATATTTACTAAATCTAATGCTAATTGTAATTTCATTTTAAACACTCCTTTTTTGATTGGGGCTTTTTATTATTTGCCTAACAAAGCCGCCTTGATTCCTATTTCTTGTACAATGTCGATTATACGGCTTATAATTTTAATACGTAAGTACGCACTTTATTTATATATAGTGTCTAAAAGTATACTAAGTATGGGAAAAGGAATGGAGGAGTGTCTATGAGCCGCATGGAAGATAAGGTCTTCAATTGTGAGAAAGAGCTGACTTTAGGTATTATCGGCGGAAAGTGGAAAATGCTGATTTTATGGCATCTCGGCAAAGAGGGGACGAAAAGATTTGGTGAGTTAAAGGCATTAATGCCAGGTATTACACAAAGAATGCTTGTAAACCAGCTTCGTGAACTAGAGGAAGATCTTATTGTAAAAAGAGTCGTTTATCCAGTCGTTCCGCCGAAGGTTGAATATTCCCTTACGAAAGAAGGGGAAAGCTTAATGCCTATCCTCGACAGCATGTACAATTGGGGTAAAAATTATATAGAAACTGTTCTGGACAGTCCGCCTGAAATCAGGGATATAAGTACAAACTAATTCATATAAAGAAAGGGTGCATCTTATGGATGCACCCTTTTATTTACGCTTATTCACGACTGCAATCGTGCAGCGGGAAATCGATATGAGTTTGCCTTCTTCATCCTGAATTTTTATTTCATATACCATGCTGCTTTTTCCTTGATGGATGACAGAAGCGATTGCTGTAACGATTCCGTCTTTTTTGGAGCGGATATGATTAGCATTAATTTCCTGGCCAAAGACAGCTGTGCTTTCTAAATCGACAAGACTTGCAGCACCTAAGCTTGCAACCGTTTCTGCTAAGGCAACAGAAGCGCCGCCGTGCAAGTAGCCAAAAGGCTGTCTTGTTTTTTCATCAACAGGCATTGTGGCAATGCATGTTCCATCTTCTTTTACTTCTGTTATTTCAATTCCCAGTCTTTCCATAAGTGTGTTTTCATTAGTGAATTTCATATGCATTAGCCCCTTCATTTTGAGGTCATTATAGCATAGTCTCTATGCAATGAGAAAAAATAAAAGAATAAAAAGAAACTGATTGACATAAAAACAAGGAGAAAGTTAAAATGTTTAATAGTTAAGTAGTTGAACTATTATTTGGGGGTGAAAGCAATCAGCAGCAAAAAAATTAAAGATGTCGTCGATAGGTATGTGGACATCAATTTCTCTGTAAACCGGAAATTGGATAATCTCATTAGAATGGAAATCGGAGATGTTCTCACTTGTGAACAGCACTACACAATGCGCCACATTAACCAAGTGAAGGTTTGTACATCTTCTGAACTGGCTGCAGTGTTCGGTGTTAATAAAAGTGCGATTACATCTATTATTAATAGACTTTTTGAAAAAGAATGGATTGAACGCACAAGGGATGAAAAAGATCGAAGAGTCATTTATTTGACATTAACAGAAAAAGGCAATGCGATTTTTACGAAAATGGAAGAAAGAATACATCGCTTAGTGGAGAGTCTTATCAATAAATTTGATGATCAGGAAATTTCAGGCTTTTTAGCAACGTTTGAAAAGCTGGACAAATTAATAGAAGAAAATAAAGATACGAAGACGGAGGTCAAAGAGTGAATAGCATTCTCAAAGGAAAATGGATTGTTCTTGTTCTGTGGATAGCAGCTATTGTCGGGCTGTTTATGATTGCTCCGAATATGGGGGATCTTGTCAGAGAGAAAGGGCAGGTAAGTGTGCCAGATACTTTTTCCTCTGCAAAAGCAACAGAAATCATGGATGAGATTCAAAGCCAAGAGAACCAAGGTGATCAGTCGTCAGTTGCACTTGTTTTTCATAGCAGCAAGAAATTGACTGCAGAGGAAAAGGCAGAAACTGAGAAGGCTGTTAAAAAGCTAGAAGCAGACAAGGAAAAGCTTGGCATCACAGAAATTCTCTCCTCTTTCACAGATGAAAGTCTTAAAGACCAGCTCGTCTCTGACGATGGCAAAACCATTCTTGTATCACTAAAGGTCAGCTGGAATGACAGAGAAGCAGAAGAAGTCAGTAAGGCATTATATGACGAATTAGAAGAGTTTAAAGTAGATCATTATTATACAAGTAATTGGATGATTGACCAAGACTTAACAACAAGCTCAGAAGAAGGCTTAAAAAAGACAGAAGGTATAACGGTCGTATTTATACTTGCTGTACTTTTAATAGTATTCCGTTCGGTTATAGCGCCGTTCATACCGCTTATAACAGTCGGATTGAGCTATTTGGCTTCCCAGTCAATCGTATCTATCCTTGTTGATAAATTCGATTTCCCTATCTCTAATTACACACAAATCTTCCTTGTTGCCGTTCTATTTGGTATCGGTACAGATTACTGCATTCTTTTATTAAGCAGATTTAAGGAAGAGATGATGCATAGCGAAAGTATTGCAGAAGCTATTGTTGAGACATATCGAAATGCAGGAAGAACAGTGCTGTTCAGCGGAATAGCAGTTATGATCGGGTTTGCTGCTATCGGTTTCTCTCAGTTTAAGCTGTATCAATCAGCATCAGCAGTTGCTGTTGGTGTAGCATTATTATTAGTAGCGTTATTTACAGTCGTACCTGCCATTATGGTGCTGCTCGGGAAGAAGATCTTTTGGCCTTCAAAAGGCAGTGCAGAGCATGGTGACAGTAAAATCTGGGAGATTGCCGGCCGCTTCTCCATCAAGCGCCCTATTATTGCACTTGCCATTGTTGCTGCAATCACTGTTCCATTCCTTGTTACATATGATGGAACACTTTCCTTTAACTCATTGGATGAAATCGGCGACGATGCACCGTCCATCAAAGCTTTCAACGCAATTGCTGACAGCTTTGGTCCAGGTGAATCGATGACAACAACCATTACCATTAAAAATGATGAAGAAATGGATTCTATTGAATATCTAGGCTTGGCAGAAAACATCAGCAAGGAATTAGAGAAAGTAGACCTTGTTAAAGATGTCCGTTCCGTCACAAGGCCAACAGGAGAACCAATTGAGGATCTCTATATTTCTAAGCAGGCTGAAACATTAGAAGAAGGTCTGGGCGAAGGTAAGGACGGCATTGATCAAATCAGCGAAGGCTTGCATGAAGCAGGAGATCAGCTGTCCAAATCAGGACCTCAGTTAAATGACGCAACAAGTGGCATTAATGACTTGATTAAAGGTACTGATGAAGTTAAAACAAATTTAGGTACAATACAGACGAACTTAGCTAAAATAGAAGACGGTATCCGTCAAGGTTCTGCTGGGTCTGATGAGATTAAAGCAGGACTGGAGACAGCGAAGTCAGGTGCTGAAGATCTTCTTAAGTATCATCAGCAATTGCTGGCTGGCTATGAACAAACAGAATCAAACTTGTCTACACTTCTTACTAATTACAAGAAGACTGAAGATGGTTTAAAAGAACTTAATGACGGTTTTGCTAAGATTGAGCCTGATTACTTTACCGGTCTTGAACAAAGATACAATGGTATTAGCAGTGACCTTGCTTATAAAGGTATAAAAGAGGCAGTGCAGGGCGCACAAAATAACTTACCTAATTTATATAGTGGTATTATGAACATAAACGCAGGCTTAGTTAAACTTCAAGCAGGTGTCAGTGAAGCCAACAACACATATGGCGAAATTTTAGAAAATCAAGCTGCTGTAAGTACAGGACTAGAACAGCTCATCGCAGCCATCGAACAACAACAAGCCGGCTTAAACCAATTAGCTGACGGGCAAGGCCAAATCGTCGACAATATGCCGAAGCTGACAGGCGGGTTAACAAGCATTAATGACGGACAGAAGCAGCTGCTTGATGGATTTGGTGACATTAACGGACAGCTTGGCGATTTGACTGAGGGCTTGAATCAAAGTGCTGACGGGCTTGATCAAGTGTCAGACGGCTTGAACTCAGCAACAGATTATTTATCTGGTTTATCCAAAAATGACCAAAATCAATTTTATTTGCCTGAGGAGGTGCTAGAAAGTGATGACTTCCAAGGGGCTTTAGATGCTTACTTATCTAAAAATAATAAAATTATGACAATGGATGTAGTCTTTTCAGCGAACCCTTATTCTAATGAAGCAATCAACCAAATTGACGATATAAAGGATACGGTGGAAAGAGCAACTACGGGAACGAAATTAGAAAATGCAGAAGTGGCAGTTGGGGGAATTACCAGCACCAATGCGGATTTGCGCACAATGTCTAATCAGGATTACTCGAAAACGGTGCTGTGGATGCTTGTAGGAATTGGAATCGTCCTCATTTTCTTATTCCGTTCCATCATCATGCCGGCATATATTATCGGTTCACTTATTTTGACATTCTATACAGCGATGGGAATCAATGAAGCGATTTACGTCAATCTGTTAGGATACACGGGAATAAGCTGGGCTGTTCCGTTCTTCGGATTTGTTATTCTTGTCGCACTTGGAGTGGACTATAGTATCTTCTTAATGGATCGCTTCAATGAATACAGAGATTTATCGATTGGAGAAGCAATGCTTGAAGCAATGAAGAAAATGGGGACTGTCATTATCTCAGCAGCAGTCATTTTAGGTGGGACGTTTGCAGCGATGATGCCATCTGGCATGCTGTCACTGCTGCAAATAGCAAGCATTGTTTTAGTTGGCTTGTTCCTGTATGCATTGATTATCCTGCCGCTATTTATCCCTGTTATGGTCAAGAATTTCGGTGAAGCAAACTGGTGGCCATTTAAACGGCCAAATAATGAGTAAAAAAAACGGGAATCATCTGATTCCCGTTTTTTTTATTAGGATGATGCTTTATTTGCGTTAAGCTTGCTGTTTCTGTAGCCGTATCCGATATAGATAACTAGTCCGATTGTCAGCCATACAGCAAATCCTTTCCATGTAAATGAGCTTAGCTGAAGCATAAGGTATACACAGAAAACAATGGCCAAGCCTGGGATAAGCGGAACAAACGGTGTTCTAAAGCCTCTCTTTAAATCAGGCTGTTTGACTCTCAATACGATGACTCCTAGTGAAACTGCTGAAAATGCGAATAATGTACCGATATTTGTAAGCTCTGCTAGCTGGTTAAGTGGGACAAGCCCTGCGAAAATAGCAACTAAAGCAGAAGTGACCCATGTGCTGACAATTGGCACTTGGCTCTTTGGGCTGACTTTTTGCAAAGGTTTCGGTAATAGACCGTCTTTGCTGATTGCATAGAACAAACGAGTTTGCCCAAACATCATTACCATTAAAACGGTTGTAATACCAATGATGGCACCTAGTGAAATGAGACCGGCAGCCCAGTTTTGATTTATAAAAGCCAATGCGAATGCTACTGGATCTTTAACGTCAAGCTGTGCGAAAGGCACAATTCCAGTCAAAATAAGGGATACAATAATATATAGAACTGTACAGATAGCTAATGCAGATATGATTCCGATCGGCAAGTTCCGCTGCGGATTCTTTACTTCTTCAGCTGCTGTGGAAACTGCGTCAAAACCGAAGTATGCAAACACAACAACTGCTGCACCTGTGGCGACACCTTGGAAACCGAATGGCATAAACGGTGCCCAGTTATCTGGTTTTACGTACCAAACCCCAACTGCGATAAATAATAGAACAACAGCAATCTTGATGACAACCATCACGATGTTCAGCTTCGATGATTCTTTAATCCCTCTCGTTAATACGAGTGTAATAATAAATACGATTACTATGGCAGGGATATCAATATACGTGCCTGCTGCAGGATTATAAGCACTTGTCATGAAGGTCGGCAAATGGATGCCAAATCCTGCAAGCAAGCCTTGGAAATATCCGGACCATCCGCTTGCAACCGCAGCCGATGCGAGTCCGTATTCTAGCACTAAGTCCCAGCCGAGTATCCATGCGATAACCTCTCCAAAAGCTACATAACTATATGTGTATGCACTGCCTGATTCTGGTATCATCGATGCAAACTCAGAGTAGCACAAAGCTGCGAATGTACATGCAAGCCCAGCGATAATAAATGAAAGTATAAGTGCAGGTCCGGCATACTTTGCTGCTGCTACACCTGTCAGAACAAATATCCCTGTTCCAACAATTGCGCCGACACCTAGCATGGTTAAGTCAAATGCGCCAAGTACACGATTTAACGAAGTAGCTGAGCTAGTGGAAACAGCTTTTTTACGAAAAATGTTCATAAGAACCTCCTGATGTCGAAATAGATCGAAAATTATCTAAAGTTGAAACTTTTGTCCAGTTTACTAGGATTTTAATAAACTGTAAAGAAGAAATTTTCAAAAAAATATAAACATTATTGCTTGAAAATGCTGAGTTTGACAGCTTTGTGAAAAAACAACCACTATTTACCAAACAGTAGGAGAAAAGGACAAGTGTTGAAAGGGGGTTGTCCTGATGAATGATTCGAATTTCCTTCCATCCTTAATAAATTACACTTGTTATTTTGTGCAACTAAATTGATAATAAGATATAGGAAAGTTTTTAAAGTTAAAAAATTTTTGGATAACGCTGGAAGAAATTTCATGTTTGAAGTGATTAACTTGAATCGCTTATTTTATTGGTGTCAGGAGTCTTTTTATGGGTGAGTACAAAAATATCTTTGCTAACAAGGATATAAAGAGATTCTTTATTCTTGTTTTGTTTGCTGTCATCCTCTATGCAGTGAGCAGTATGATTAACTTAATATTATTTACGTTCATCTTTGCTTTTTTGATGGATCGATTTGTCGAGTTATTTTCCAAAAGACTTCCTATAAAGCGGAGCATTATTGCCATCGCATTATATATCATTGTCATAGGTGCGCTAGTGTACGGAATTTCCGCCTATTTGCCAGTCTTTATTGAAGAAATTAAACAATTGGTGCGCAATATAATCCGTTTTTACATGAGACCGAATGATAATCCGGTTATCAACTACATGATAGAGACAATTAGCCGTTATCAGGTCCTTAATTATTTAGAGCAGGGCTTTTCCTTCGTTCTCGGTTATTTTACGAATATCGGTAAACTTGGTCTGCAGCTGTTTTTGGCTATTATTTTAAGCTTGTTTTACTTATTGGAGAAAGACCGGCTCAAGCAGTTTTCTCATAAGTTCAATGAAAGCAAGATTGCTCCGATTTATCGTGAATTGAGTTATTTTGGGAGTAAATTTGCTGGAACCTTTGGCAAGGTAATTGAGGCACAATTCATTATTGCTTTAGTAAACTGTGGCTTGACGACGATTTCCTTATACTTTCTAGGTTTCCCACAGCTGTTTGGCATTGCCATGATGATCTTCATATTAGGGCTTATTCCTGTTGCGGGCGTCATTATTTCGTTGATTCCATTATGTATCATTGCGTTTTCGATAGGCGGTATTGCGAAGGTAGTAACAGTCATTATTATTGTAATGGTAGTGCATGCAATTGAAGCATATATACTTAATCCGAAGCTTATGTCCTCAAAAACTGACTTACCTGTATTTTTTACCTTTATTGTCCTGATTTTTTCAGAGCATTTCTTTGGGGTATGGGGACTGATTGTAGGTATCCCAATTTTTATTTTCTTATTGGATATTTTAGAGGTTAAGGATAAAAATAGGATTTAATATAAGGACAGGTGCATTTATTGCACTTGTTTTTTTGTAGTTAATCTTTCTTTTTTTTGCAAATTCGTTGGTACTTAACTAGATAGGAATCAAGCAGCTGGCTTGTCCTGATTGTATTTGGACTTGAAAAGCCTTCGCTTGAAGCAATTTGGACCAACTCATCCCTTAAATGGTCTATCATTCGCAGCAATTCCTTGATGTCTTCCGTTTCCTTCGAAATGTTTGGCATTTTTGGCAGGCTCCTTGGATTTGAACTTACTTTTTGCATGTTAACAAAATAAGGGAGAAATAAAAAGTATTTTCCTGCCAGTATTCCATAAAATGAAGGAAATTAGTTCTTTTATACTGATTGGTTTTTATATGAAAAAAGAGAAAGCTTAAAAGCTTTCTCTTTTAGAAGAATACAAGAATGATGATAACCGCTATAAGGATGCGGTAAATGGCAAATGGCACCAATTTAACTCTGTTTATTAATTTTAAGAAGAATCTAATGGAAATCAATGCGAATATAAATGCGCTGATAAAGCCTGCGATGAAAAACGGCAGAACATCTCCAGTTATGTATTCCCAGTTCTTCAATAGTGATAAAAAGCTTGCTCCTGCCATGATTGGAACTGCCATGATGAAGGTGAAGTCTGCTGCAGCGCGGTGGCTTAAGCCCATCAGCACTCCCCCTGATATAGTAGATCCAGAGCGGGAAAAACCAGGCCATAAAGCGATACACTGGAACAAGCCGATGAAGAATGCCTGTTTATTAGTGATTTGATCGACAGTTTCTGCTGTGATTTTTTTCTTTTTTTGTACATAATCAGCAATAATCATTAAAACAGCTCCAGCAATCAATGCGTAAACGACTGTGCGAATGCCAAAGAGCTTCGAATCGATATAGTCTTCAAAAAGGAAGCCAAGAACTGCAGCAGGCAGTAAACCGATAATAATTTGTACAAGACTTAATTTAGGTCCTTCGATTTTTTTGCCGTTAATATCTTTTTTCAGGCCAAGTAAATTCATAAAACGACCCCAGAAAAGAATGACAACAGCTAAAATAGACCCTAATTGAATAACCACCTTGAAAGTATTGGCAACCTGAGGGTTAAACAATTCTCCAGATTTAAGCAGCAAATCATCCACGATGATCATATGACCTGTTGAGGAAACAGGTGCAAATTCTGTTAGTCCTTCCACAATCCCTAAGATGATGGCGACAACTATTTCCCATAAAACGTCCAAACTATCCACTCCTAATGCTTTATATGTAATTAATAATCTATTGATTTTATGCGCATGTCCTATCTATCATAACAAATTTATTTGAAAAGAAAAACTCCCATTTCTATAGGCATCTACCCTCTTTTCCATAAGCCATAGGAACTAAACTAAGTCCACCAATATATTAACGGGAAAAAAACCAAAAGGGTTTCACATTATTTGGTTTTTACAATAAAATAGGAGAATATGAACAGATAGAGAGGAATAAGAAGATGAGAATAGTACATCAAGGGGCAATTGCTATCGGTGATGCTTTTATAGATTATTTGTCTATTAATGAGAACAATGACAATTATGAAAAGCGGCTTGGAGGAGCTTCTGTGAACCTGGCAGTCCATTTAAGCAGATTCGGTATTCCAAGCTTTTATGTGACAAAGCTCGGAAATGAACAAGATAGCCAGTTTGTACAGGAACAATTGGCTAAGGAAAATATTAAGCTTGATTATAGTGTGCTGTCGAAAGGAAAGCTGCTTCCAAGTGTCTACATTCATTTAGATCAAAATGGGGACAGGCATTTCCACTCCTATGAAAATAAGACACCTGATGATGTCCTGTCAGTTGATGATATTAAAGAGGAAGCCTTCTTGAATAAATTGCTGTTCTATTTTGGCTCGGGAACCTTATTTCATGAAGCGGCAAAGGAGGCAACAGTAAAAGCAATTATGACAGCAAAAAACAATGGTGTTTACATTAGCTTTGATGCCAATATCCGCTTGAAAAGATGGGAGAGCGAAGAGCATTGCCGAAGCACTATTCTATCTTTACTGCCGATTGCTGACATTGTTAAGTTTTCAGAGGAAGAGCTTCTTTTCTTACTAGAGGAAGAAAGTCTTGATGCGGCATTGAGTAGAGTAAAAGAAATGAATATTCCCCTTTTATTTGTGACAGCAGGAAAAGCCGGGTCATATGCTGTTTTTCAAGGGCAAGTGCAGCATGTTAAGAGCAAAGCAGTACAGGCAGTTGATACGACAGGGGCAGGAGATGCCTTTATGGGGGCAGTGTTATACAGTATTTATACAGATGGTTTTCCTGCCAACATTCAAAAGGCTGCTGAATATGCCTGCAATGGGAACATAATGGGTGCATTAATTGCCAAGGAACCAGGAGCATTGCCTAACATTGGAGGCTACAGCAATATTGCCGAAAAATTTTTTACTAATCCTCATAAAAACCAGCTCTTCTAATAAAGAGCTGGTTTTTTATGTTAGAAATTATTCCATTGAATGTGAAATTAGTTAGAAGATTTTGTATAATACAACTATTATGTGAGCAGTTATTTAATGGGGGGAAGAATCATGACAAATATTTTACTGTCTTTAAGTGAGGGTTTTACGAAAGAGAAGCGAAAGCTCGAGGAGGAATTAGGCAAGCTTGGTGTTTCGGTAACAAGTATTACAACAAAAAAGGAAAGTATAACAGATTACCTGCATGATGCAGAAATTATTGTGACTGGGGTAGAGCGGATTGATCGAGACACGATAGCAAATGCTCCAAATCTCAAATATATTTCCAAGTTTGGGACTGGTGTTGATAATATTGACTTGGCTGCTGCATCAGAACGAGACATTATGGTTACAAATACTCCCGGCCAAAATGCATCTTCTGTTGCAGACCTTGCAATAGGTTTGATGCTGTCTGTTTCAAGGAATTTAACAAAATCAAATGAAATAGTTAAAAACGGCAATTGGCTGCTGCATATGGGCAATGAAATTGAAGGAAAGCGGCTTGGAATCATTGGATTTGGAGAAATTGGCAAAAAAGTTGCCAAGCGGGCAACAGGTTTCGATATGGATATAGTCACATTTGCAAATTACCAAGATGAAAAAGAAGCACAAAGGCTTGGTGTGCAATTTGTCAGTCTGGAAGAACTGCTAGCCACATCTGATTATGTAGTAATCAGCACTAGTCTAAAAAAATCAACTTATCATTTAATAAATGAAACGAGACTTTCCTTAATGAAAAGCTCTGCTTATTTAATCAATATTGCTAGAGGAGATTTAATCGATGAAAAGGCGCTTATCGCCTGTTTAAAAGCTAACAAGATAAAAGGAGCTGCATTAGATGTTTTTAGCAAGGAACCGCCTGTGCTTGAATTAGTTGAGCTTGATAATGTTATCTGTTCTAGTCATATAGGCGGGGCTACAGAGGAATGTTCAGCGAGAATAGGAGATATGGTGCTAGGAAATATTAAAAGCTACTTACGAAAAGGAGAAATACAACATAAAGTGACAATAAACGACTAAAAAGAATATTTTTTATAAATAATTTATTCAGAAAAATTTAGTTTTTTGCTATAATGAATAGGTAATTTGATTTATATGAATATTTTCATAAATAGCCCAAAAGGAGTAGTATTCATGAAAAGCAAAAAGTCTAAATTTTTCAAAAAGAAAGAAGGTGGCACTAAAGTAACAGCTAGCATACGAAACTGGAAAAAAGGAATTAATACTGTGTTTGCAAGACTGGGGAAAAATAGAAAGACAAAGACTAAGTTCGTATCTATACGAAAAAAGCTTATATTCTCCTTTCTCACTATTCTCCTAGTTCCCAGCTTAATTATTTCCATTGTTTCCTATGTAATAGCAAAAGATAAAATTGAACAAAATCTAATTGTTTCCTCACATGAAAGTGTCAAGTTTATTCATAATGAAATTGCATCTATAACAACTAAGAAAGAGCAGGATGCAACCTTTATGGCGAATGCAATTGATGATTCAATGCTCGACGGAGACAGAAATGAAATAAGAAGAATATTCACCCAATACTTAGGACAGAACCAAGATGTTCTTAATGTTTACTATGTTAGGGAAGATGGCGAGGTATACATAAATGCAAATCAGGAAGTGCCAGATGGAATAGATTTTCTCGATCAAACCTGGTATAAGGAAGCTGTTAATTCAGACGGGAATGTTGTGATGCTCCAGCCGAGGGAGGATGAGCGAACAGGGAATTCGATTGTTACGTTCTCTAAGGTCACGTATGACAAAAAAGGTGCCATTGCAATCGATTTAAAGATCAGTTCTTTAAAGGATATGATCAGAGGCTCGAAAATCGGTGAACAAGGATATATGCTGCTCCTGGATGCACAAGGAAACTATATTTATCATCCTAATTCAAATACTGGTGCAAAGGATAATTCACAGTGGATTCAGGAAATGTATAAAGAGAAGGAAGGCGAAGTGGCCTTTACTGACGAACAGCAGGAGAGGTTAGCAATTTATGAGTCTGATGAAAAAACAGGCTGGAAGATTGCTGGCGTTATGGATCAATCGGAGATAGGAAAGGCGTCTTCGACTATTTTTTCAACAACAACGATTGTGCTGATTGCGGCAATTATAATTGGCGGCGCACTTATTTTCTATATTATCCGCTCTATTATTATGCCATTGAAGCTGTTGGCTAAAAGTGCAGAACGAATTTCCGCCGGTGATTTAACAGAAGATATTTCGATTAAAGCAAAGGACGAAATTGGTTTGCTTGCCAAAGGCTTTACAAGCATGCAGAGTCACTTGCGAGATGTTGTTACAAGTCTGAATCATTCGATGGAGCAGGTGACTGCCTCTTCTGAACAATTGGTGGCAAGTGCTGGTCAAACGACAGCTGCTTCTAATCAGGTGACTACATCTGTGCAGCAAATTGCTCATGATGCAGAGAACATTACGACAAGTATTGGGCAAAACTCTACTTCGTTAGAGGAAGTTCTTCAAGATGTAATGAAGATTGCAGATAAATCAACTGCTGTCGCAGCTCTTTCCAAGGATGCACATCATTTGGCTGAAGAAGGCGGAGCATTTGTTGAGAAAAACTTGAAACAAATGCAGTTTATTCACCAGTCTATTAAGCAATCAAATAAAGTGATTGAGGAATTAAATAACCGCTCCAAGGAAATCGGCAAAATCATTCAAGTTATTGGCTCCATTGCTGATCAAACTAATTTACTGGCTTTAAATGCGGCCATTGAATCAGCAAGAGCCGGAGAGCACGGCAAAGGTTTCTCCGTTGTTGCCAATGAAGTTCGCAAGCTTGCAGAACAATCGCAGGAGTCTGCTAAGCTTATTTCTGCCCTTATTGCTGACATTCAAAAAGATACAGATCAATCGGTTGTCATCATGGGAGAAGTATCAAAAAATGCTGAAGCAGGTTTATCCATCTCAGAAGCTACATCTGACAAGTTTGCCCAAATTATACAAAGCACAAAAGAAATGGGTCCGGAAATGGAAGACGTATCTGGGGCTGCACAGCAAATGTCTGCAGGCCTACAAGAGGTTTCCTCCTCAGCCAATGATATTGCCACAATTGCACTTGGCAATGCAGCAGGTGCCCAAGAGGTGGCAGCCGCTTCAGAAGAGCAGCTTGCCAGCATGGAAGAAATTAATTCCTCTGCTAAAGCTTTGACAAAAATGGCAGAAGAGCTGCTTGTTATTGTTAATAAATTTAAAGTGTAAGACAAAAACCCGCCGGCAAAGCGGGTTTTTTTGTGCAAGATTGCTGTTCTTCTATATTAATTGACATCAAAAATACCCTTTCCTATAATTAGTTAGCCTGCCTAATGAAAGGAAGAATTGTCGCTTTGTTTATAAATAGGAACAGACAGGTTGAAAGGTTTTCTTTATAAGATAAAGGAAATGATAGTACAAAGTAAATGTATGAAAAGAGCAAGAGATATAGCAGTTAATAATAAGTTTATTGAGTTGCTAAATGAGGTATACAGTGAAGCTGTCGAGAGATTATAGCAACAATGAAGGAAGATTGGAGGGAAATGGATGAAGAAGCTGCTGCTAGGATTAAAACCGTATAAGATAGGGGTTGCGATCGTACTGTTATTAACACTGTTCAGAGTACTGGCAGAACTGTTTTTGCCGACAATTATGGCTGATATAGTCGATAATGGAATTGTAAAGGACAACCGCCCTCTAATGCTGCAACTAGGTGGATTGATGATTGCAGTCGCTGCCTTTGGCACGGTATGTGCTTGTTTTTCAAGCTATTACTCCTCTAAAGTTGGATCATCTTTTGCAAAGGACTTAAGAAGAAAGATGTTTTATAAGGTAGAGAGCTTCGGAATAGAGGAAGCAAATCAAGTAGGAATTTCCTCGCTAATCAACAGAACAACAAACGACGTAAGTCAAGTGCAGCAAGTAACAATGATGATATTAAGAATGGTTGTGTTAGCGCCAATGATGTGTATCGGCGGGATTGTAATGGCAATATCAAAAAATGCGAAGCTGTCCTTGATATTCCTAGTGGCCATCCCGGTACTCGCACTTACTATCTATCTTGTTATAAAAAAGGGCATCCCATTATTTAAGGTGATGCAAAACAAGCTTGATAACCTTAATGGTGTGCTTCGAGAAAATTTGACTGGTGTTCGTGTAATTCGCTCCTTTAATAAAGAGGAGTTTGAACAGAAACGTTTTCGTCATGCTAACGAAGATTTGACCACTACTGCTTTAAAGGTCAATAAAATTATGGCGATTACCATGCCGATTATGATGATTGTTCTTAATTTATCTACAGTTGCTATTATTTGGTTCGGTTCTATTCAGGTAGACCAAGGAAATATGCAGGTCGGTGACATCATGGCGTTTGTCCAATATGGAATGCAAATTATGTTTTCTCTTATGATGGTCAGCATGATATTTGTAATGATGCCTCGTGCTTCTGCTTCTGCAGAGCGTATCAATGAGGTACTTGAAATTTCGCCAGTAATGAAGGATAACGAAACAAACAGTCAAATGCTACGCAGAGGAGATGTAGAATTTCGGAATGTGAGTTTCTCTTATCCCTTGGCAGAAAAGCCAGTGCTTGAGCATCTTTCGTTTCAAATGAGACCTGGAACGACAACTGCCATTATTGGCGGGACAGGCTCAGGGAAATCCACAATCCTTCATTTAATAGCAAGATTTTACGATGTGAATAAAGGTGAAATACTTGTAGATGGAATGAATATAAAGGAGTATGCTCAAGGCGATCTGCGCCAGCTAATCGGTTATGTGCCGCAAAAAGCTGTCCTTTTTACAGGGACAATTGCCGATAATATCCGATTTGGAAAGGAAGATGCTACAGAGGCAGAAATACGGAAAGCTTTGGAGATTTCCCAATCGAAGGAGTTTGTCGATGAGCTGGAGAAGGGCATCTATTCAGAACTTTCACAAGGAGGCGCAAATCTTTCAGGCGGACAAAAGCAGCGTCTGTCCATTGCGAGAGCACTTGTAAGAAAGCCGCGCATTTACTTGTTTGATGACAGCTTTTCCGCCCTTGATTATCGAACAGATGCTAATTTAAGAAAAGCGTTGAATAAGGAAATTACGGATGCAAATGTTGTAATCGTTGCACAAAGGGTCAGCACCATTAAAGATGCAGATACTATTATCGTCTTAGACGAAGGAAAGATTGCAGGGATTGGCACACATGAGCAATTACTGGCAAGCTGCAGTGTGTATCAAGAAATCGTGAAGTCACAAGGTGTAGTGGAGGAGACAGTATGAGTGGACATAATAATCAAAGCAAGCATCCTTCACCTATTCCCTCAAGAGGACATGGTGGCCCAAGAATGCCTGTTCAAAAAGCTAAGGATGCAAAAGGGACGCTAAAACGGCTTGCTCGTTATCTTGGTACCTATAAAATCCAGCTTTTATTTGTGATTGCCGCTGCGATCCTAAGCACTGTTTTTTCCATTTTCAGCCCGAAAATATTAGCTGAAGCAATTGATACGCTTTTTAATGGGCTGATGAATAAAATGAACGGTGTGCCAGGGGCAGAAATAGATTTTGCTGCAATCGGACAGGTCCTTGTCTGGCTTATTCTTTTATATATTATAAGTGCGTTGTTTATGTATATACAGCAGATCATTATGGTTAATATTTCGCAAAAGACAATCTTCCAGCTTCGCCAAGAGGTGCACGAAAAGCTGGAAAGACTTCCGCTTAAATATTTTGACAGAACACCACATGGTGAAACATTGAGCCGAGCCATTAATGATATTGATAATATTAATAATACGCTGCAGCAAAGTGTCACTCAATTGATTACATCTGTCATTACATTTGTCGGTGTTATTATTATGATGCTTACGATTAGTCCTGTTCTTGCCATTGTATGCTTTTTAACTATTCCCTTAAGCATACTAGCGACAGTAAAAATCGCTAAGCGCTCACAAGTGCAATTTCGGAGCCAGCAAGCAACACTCGGTGCGTTAAATGGGCATATCGAGGAGATGTTTACCGGGCATCAGATTGTTAAGGCATTCGGCCATGAGGAAAAAGCGATGGAGGAATTCGACAGCATTAATGACAGGCTGTATGAATCCAGCTGGAGATCTCAGTTTATTTCTGGGCTTATTATGCCATTGATGCAATTCATCAATAATTTAGGCTATGTATTTGTTGTTGTTATCGGGGCGATTTTTGTTTCGGCAGGCAGAATTACTGTCGGGGACGTGCAAGCATTTATTCAATATGCAAGACAATTTTCACAGCCGATTCAGCAGCTTTCTAATATTTCAAATATCATTCAATCGACGATTGCTTCTGCTGAGAGGGTGTTTGAGCTGCTCGATGAAGAAGAGGAGCCGAAAGATACCAGCAGAGTGAAGGATATAGAGCAGCCGCAGGGCGCAGTAGACTTCGATGCAGTTTACTTCAGCTATAAAGAAGATGAGGAGCTTATTAAAGATTTAACGATTCAAATTAAACCGGGTCAGAAAGTGGCAATTGTTGGTCCGACAGGTGCTGGAAAAACTACATTGATTAACTTGCTGATGAGATTTTATGATATTGACAGCGGGGTTATTAAGATTGATGGTGTTGATATCTCAACAATGGATCGAGGAGCTTTACGAAGTATGTTTGGCATGGTTTTGCAAGACACATGGCTGTTTAAAGGGACGATTCGCGACAATATAGCGTATGGTAAGCAAGGTGCGACAGATGAGGAAATAACAAGAGCTGCAATGCTTGCAAATGCCGAGCATTTCATCCGCACATTGCCTGAAGGCTATGACACAGTCATTAATGAAGATGGTTCGAATATTTCCGGGGGACAAAAGCAGCTGCTTACAATTGCAAGGGCACTGCTGGCAAACCCAAGCCTGCTGATTCTAGATGAGGCAACGAGCAGTGTTGACACTCGAACGGAAGCACAAATTCAAGAGGCAATGGCAGAGCTGATGAAAAATCGAACCAGCTTCGTCATTGCACACAGGCTTTCAACAATTAAGGATGCAGACATCATCCTTGTCATGAAACACGGGCAAGTGATTGAACAGGGCAATCATGAAGAATTACTTCAGCAAAAAGGTTTTTATGCAGATTTGTATTACAGTCAATTTTCAGAAGCGACTGCTTAATGTCAGCAAGAAAAAGAGCGGAGAACTGTCCGCTCTTTTTTTGTGTTAATCCCACTCTAAGACTTTAGTCCGAGCAAAGATAATACTAAAGATTGTTCACCAAAAAGCTGTTAGTATATATGATAAAGATAGGAAAATGCTTCATTTAATGGATATATTCCTATTGATATAAATGAACCATTTTTTCAATAAATGGAAACTTTTTGCATATGTTAGTCGTTATACAATAAAACGGTTTTTTGGTGGAGGTAAAGAATGGATGAGCATATTGTTTATTTAATACTAAGTGATACTGGCACCTTGTTTACACGGTGCATTAAGCTTTTTACAAAAAAACCGCATAACCATGCCTCTATTTCTTTTGACTCCCAGTTGATTGAGGTTTACAGCTTTGGACGAAAGAAGCCGAATAATCCGTTTATAGGCGGATTTGTCAGAGAAGATATAAGGGATGACTTCTTTAGAAATGCGTGTTGCGCGATTTACAGCATTCGCGTCACAAAAGAGCAGCTTGATAAGATGAAGGAGATTATTCAGCAGATTGAAAAAGAAAAGCATTGTTACCGCTACAATTTGCTCGGTTTATTCTTTATTATGTTAAACATTCCTTTTCCGCGTAAAAACGCGTATTTTTGCTCACAGTTTGTTGCTTCCGTTCTTCATGAAAGCGGAGCTTTGTATTGGAATAAGCACCCATCATTAGTAACGCCGTATGACTTGCTTGATGATTATAAAATGGAGCATATATATGAAGGGAAACTGCAACATTATTTTCATTTGCAGCCTATCTCTTCCTTTTAAGTTATTTTCATTTTTCTTTTGCACTTATTCATATTTCCTAGCCATCAAATGATGGTTATTTTTTTGCTCTCTTTTATAAAAATGCGGTTAACAAGCAGACTTTTGGTGAAAATATAGTTGAAAGTAAATATGTTTTGACAAATAACTTCACGATATAATATGATAGCTTTTGTCTGACAAGACATATCGGAATTAGGAGGATTTTTGCATGAAGAAATTTAGTTTACTGCTATGCTTATTATTAAGTTTAACTATAGCATTGGCTGCATGTGGCAGCAATGCAGAAAAAGAAGATTCAAATGCTGACAGCAGCAGTGAGGATCTTCTTGAAAAAGTGAAAAGTGATGGAAAGCTTGTCGTTGGTACAGAAGGTACATATGCTCCGTTTACTTTTCATGATGAAAAAACAGGCGACTTAACTGGATTTGACGTGGAGATTGCCAAAGAAGTGGGCAAGCGTCTTGGTGTCGACGTAGAATTTAAAGAAACACAATGGGATGCAATCTTTGCAGGTCTTGATGCAAAACGCTTTGATATGATTGCAAACCAAGTTGGGATTAATGATGAGAGAAAAGAAAAATACCTATTCTCTGATCCATATATTTCTTCAACTGCTGTTTTAGTTACAAAGTCTGATTCAGACATTAAGAGTTTTGAGGATCTTAAAGGGAAGAAATCAGCTCAGTCCTTAACAAGCAACTATGCGAAAACAGCAGAGTCATACGGTGCTGAACTTGTCGGTATTGATGGCTTTAACCAAGCGGTTGAATTGCTAAACTCTAACCGTGTTGATGCAACAGTTAATGATAAGCTATCCTTCTTAGATTACAAAAAACAAAAGCCTGATGTAGATATCGTGATTGCTGATACAGCAGATGATGTTGCACAAAGTGGCTTAATGTTCAGAAAAGGCAGCGATTCTTTAGTAGATGAAGTCAATAAAGCACTTCAAGATATGATCGATGATGGCACATACACAAAAATATCTGAGAAATGGTTCGGGGAAGATGTTCTTAAATAATATCTTCACAGATCCGGAGCAGCTCCAACGATATACGGATATAGCAACAAGTTCCCTTCTGCCTTTGCTGAAGGGGGCCTTTTTGTATTCGTTGCCTTTAGCCATTGTGTCATTCATCATCGGTCTTATACTCGCAGTAGTAACCGCGTTAGCACGGTTATCAAGCATAAAGATTTTTCAAATTATTGCACGTATATATGTTTCCATCATTAGAGGGACGCCATTATTAGTACAGCTGTTTATCATTTTTTACGGACTTCCAAATATAAGTACTGAACACCTTACAATCGATCCGGTGCCGGCAGCAATTATCGGCTTTTCTTTGAATGTCGGGGCTTATGCGTCAGAAATTGTCCGTGCCTCCATTTCCAGCATTCCTAAAGGGCAATGGGAAGCAGGCTACTCGATTGGGATGACATATACACAAAATTTAAAAAGAGTTATCCTTCCACAAGCAGCACGAGTATCACTGCCGCCGTTATCTAATACTTTCATCAGCTTGGTGAAGGATACATCGCTTGCTGCCCTAATTCTAGTGACAGAAATGTTCCGGAAAGCACAGGAGATTGCAAGCACCAACTACGAGTTTTTATTATTGTATTCAGAAGTAGCTCTGCTTTATTGGTTGATATGTTTCCCATTATCCATCGTTCAGCAAAGGCTGGAAGATCGATTCAGCAGGCATTTACTTAAATAGGCACGCACTTTTGCGCAGAAAGGAGGATGCCATATGATTAACATTAAAGGTTTGTCCAAAAGCTTTGGAGAGCTGGAAGTTTTGAAGGATATCAACTTGGATGTTGATAAAGGGAAAGTAATTGTTGTAATCGGACCATCAGGTTCAGGGAAAACGACAATGCTTCGCTGTTTAAATTTGCTTGAAACACCTTCAGGAGGAACGATTGGCATCAGTAATAAAAGCATCGATTTTTCTCAAAAGGTTTCCAAAAGAGAAGTGACAGAGTTTCGAAAATTAACAGGCATGGTCTTTCAAGGCTATAACTTATTCCCGCATAAGACTGCATTGCAAAATGTGATGGAAGGACCTGTTATCGTCAAAAAAGAAGACAAAGAAAAAGCAAGGAAGAAAGCGGAACTGCTTCTTGCAAAAGTTGGCTTGGCTGATAAGCTTGATTTTTATCCATTTCAGCTGTCTGGAGGACAGCAGCAGCGTGTAGGCATCGCAAGAGCGCTGGCAATGGAGCCGGAAGTAATGCTCTTTGACGAGCCAACATCAGCACTTGACCCAGAGCTTGTCGGTGAGGTTTTAAAGGTAATGAAGGATCTTGCCAAAGAAGGGATGACGATGATTGTCGTCACACATGAAATGAAATTTGCCAGAGAAGCAGCAGACGAAGTCCTGTTTATGGACGGCGGTTATATTGTGGAAAAAGGAACTCCAGAGGAGTTTTTCTCTGCTCCTAAGGAAGCAAGGACGAAAAAATTTCTGCAGTTGCTGCAATAAAAAAAAAGAGGTATTCGGCTAAAAAATCCTTAGGGGGGATGATGGCCTAATACCTCTTTAACAAAAGGGGGAATTACACTTTGTAATAACATTGTGGTCCCTTTTTTTTGTTTTTATACATGAAATTAAAAAAAATTAATCTCCACGTATTTTTTGATGGATGACCTCATCTTCCAGCAGGTTGATGAAGGAAAGTACAATTCCTGCAATTAGTGCAGCGACCGTGTACACGGAGATATCTGTTGCAGCATAGAAGATCAGCGTGCTGATAAATGTCCAAAGCATGCAATATTGAACACTAGTGAGTCTTTTTAGTTTTTCCAAAGAGTAACCTCCTTACATACAGCTCCCTAAGTAAATACAATCTGTATAATATATGGCTTGACTTGTATGTTTAGAAGCGGAGACAGGACAAACCTTATAAAGGAAAAGGTAAGATGCTTGCCCTTTTTCAGCTGAAAAGGGGATAAGCCCTCACTTTTCGTCAGAAAAAGCATATCTAATAAGTATAAAGAATAGCTTGTATCATCTTTTCCGAAAGAAATACAGCGCTTTTCTTTATACCGTAACCCCATAACCTCCTCTCACTTTTGACCATTATGTGCAATGCACATAATGGTCCTTTTTTTATAGGTTATAGTATAAAAGTTTTGAATTATTTCAAAGGAAAAGCAAAAAGGATGACTGTTATACTGATTTCGTGCTATATTTACCTAAAATAATTAGGTATAATATCCTATAAAAACAAATAGTTAGGGCGGTTGTATATGAAAAAGAAAAATTTGTTTCATAGTTTACGAACAAAAATAGCTTTCATTATAGTGTTGGCTACAATAATAAGCACGCCTATTTCCATACAATTAAATGAAATGCTTAGAGAGGCAGGAATCTTTGCGCCAGAATTAGGCATGATTATTAATACAATTATTAACTTAGTATTCACTACGTTAATTGCTTCTTTCTTTACGCGGAGAATTATTATTAAGCCTATTAAAAGTTTGCTTGCTGCGACTAAGGAAATACGCCAAGGACATCTTGATAATACTCTGCAAAAAAAATCTAATGATGAAATCGGCCAGCTTACAGATGAATTTGTCTTAATGAAGGACTCTATTAAGGCAATGGTTGATAAGGTAAATGAAACAGCAGACATGGTTAATTCCTCTGCAGAAATATTGACTGCTAATGCAGTTGAAACAAGCCATGTATCGGAACAAATTTCTGCAGCGATTCAAAGTGTTGCAGTTGGATCAGAGGAACAGACAAGGGGAATGGAGAGTGTAGCAGACGCTGTCGCTGTTGTTAACAATGAAATAAGAGATATCGCAAAAAACACAGAAGCGATGGTTACATCTACTAATGAAACAGTGCAGGGGGCTAAAGAAGGACAAGCCGTTGTGGATAGCACCGTTCAGCAAATGAGTTTAATACAAAATTCAGTGAAAGAGTCGAACACAACCATTGAACTTCTGCAGGAACGTTCCCAAGAAATTGGCCAATTCTTGAAGGTCATCACAGAAATTGCTGATCAGACAAATTTGCTTGCTCTTAATGCTGCTATTGAGGCAGCAAGAGCAGGAGAAGCTGGAAAAGGCTTTGCCGTTGTTGCAGAAGAGGTCAGAAAGCTTGCAGAACAATCAAATCAGTCAGCTAAACAAATTGCTGTATTAGTTAATGAAATTCAAAAAGATACTCTCACATCTGTGAAAACAATGAGAAGAGTGACAGATGAAGTTAAAGACGGAATCAATATTACCAACAACACGAAGGAAAAATTCAATATGATTTCAAGCAGCATGGAGAATATGAGCGCACAGATGGAAAATATCCTTGATGCAGCGAAAAACATCAATGCCAGCATTGTCGAAGTCGCAGGTTCTGTCGATCAAGTTACTAGCATTGCCAAAGAAAACAGCCAAAACTCCATGAATGTATCCGCATCATCACAAGAACAGCTGGCTGCAATTGAAGAAATTACAGTGTCCACTCAATCACTTGCAAAAATTGCAGATGAATTAGTGGAAGTGACGCAAATATATCGTAAGTAACTCTCTTTATTTATTTGTTGGTGAAAAGGAGCAGTTAGTTTAATTGGGGTAACTTCTACTTCAATTAGTGAGACTGGGTCTCACACAAGCAGCGAGTGATTTCTGTTGCTCATAAGCGAGATATCTACTACTTTAAAGGTGTTTGCCAACAGCCTCTGTAAGAAGCTTTTTCTAAGCTTCTTTTTTTATTGGAAAGATTTTTTGGGGTAACAAACATTAAATTTTGATTAAATGCTTGTCGAAAGTTGTTATTTGCTGCAATTACAAATATAATGAAGAATTGTACAAACTATTAATGAGCTTATCTTGTTTTTTTGACATTTTAAAACCTTAAAGTTTCACATATTCGAGGAGTAATGAAATATGACCCCAAACAGAAATACTTCAAAAATAGATTTTACACTTGTACTTATATTAATGTTGTTAAGCTTGGCAAGTCTTATTGCCATATACAGTGCTGATTCAAGTTTTGTAATTAAACAGGTTGTCTTTTATGTTATTGGAACTGGAATTATCGCTGGGATTATGCAGCTGGATTCTGATCAGCTTAAGAAACTATCCTGGTATTTGTATGGCATTGGAATTGTCTTATTATTGCTGCTGATTGTTGCGCCAAGCAGTATTGCCCGTGAAATAAACGGAGCAAAAAGCTGGTTCACGCTTCCGGGCTTTTCCTTGCAGCCATCAGAGTTTGTTAAAGTATTTTTAATCCTGATTTTATCGAAAGTTATTGTAGACCATCAGGAAAAGCATCTGGTAAAAACTTTGCAGACGGATTTCTTATTGCTGTTGAAAATAGGTGGTATTACGTTTGCTCCATTGCTGCTCGTCATGCAGCAGCCGGATTTAGGTACGTCTCTTGTACTTATTGCTATTATGGTTGGGATGATTTTCATTTCAGGCATCACATGGAAGATAATAGCTCCCATTTTTATTGGCGGAGTAACGCTTGCTACATCGATTTTATATATGGTTATATGGCATCCTGAGTGGCTGGAGAAATACTTAGGAGTGAAGGAGTATCAGTTTGGACGGATATACTCTTGGATTGATCCTTATAACTACCAAAGTTCAACAGGTTATCATTTAACCCAATCCTTGCTTGCGATCGGATCAGGTCAAACAACAGGAAAGGGAATAGGTACAAATGAAGTAGTACTTCCCGAAAACCACACTGATTTTATCTTTAGTGTAGTCGGAGAAGAATTTGGCTTTATTGGCGCAAGCATTATCATCAGCTTGTTTTTCCTGCTCATTTACCATATTACGAAGGTTGCACTTGAAACAAAAAATTCCTTTTATACATGCATATGTGTTGGGGTTATCAGCATGGTGACATTCCACGTGTTCCAAAATATCGGGATGACTGTTGGTGTTTTGCCAATCACAGGTATTCCTTTGCCGTTCATCAGCTACGGAGGAAGTTCTTTGCTTGGAAATATGCTAGCAATCGGGCTAATTTTCTCCATTCGATACCATTATAAAAAATATATGTTTTCAAGTGATGAATAACGTCATTAAAAAAAGATGTCCTTTGATAAGCAGCGCTCCTGATCCATGGGAGCTTGCTAATCTTAGGACATCTTTTTTTCTAGTACAGACTCAGGTTCTATTATTTTTTTATGAGGGGGAAAAATAATAGTGAGCTGCTAGTGCGGTTTAATCAAGATTGATAATCATTATCAATTGATTTAAATTTATAATAAAATATAATGAACATAATGTCAAATCAAAAAATGGGGAGGGAGCAATAATAGTGGATAAGGAATTTCTCGAGAAATTTGATTCATTACTGTCAAAATATACCGAGCTGCTTTTGGGAGAGGGAAATGACCACTTAAAGAAAGAAGTGGAAATTTGGATGCTTTACAACCAGATGGCGAAATCAATGCCGAGTTTAGTGAAGCATTGGAATGGTCAATTTCCTGAGGCGAAACAGCAGGTGGTCGATATCATTAGTGAAATAAAAAATTTAAATGATAATCAAAAGCAAAATAAAAATTAAATCATATGATGCTAGTAGGAGGACAACTATTCCTAGTCCTGTGCCTACTAGCATTTTTTTATTATTGCAAACTGCTGCCATAAGGAAATTGTGACTCATATCCTTTAAACTGCTGATAAGCTTGCTGCAATTTTTGCTGATCGGCTGATTCCAGCTTATACCAGCCTTCACGAAACATGAGATCATACAGCTCTCTCTGCATGTTTTGCGTTTCAGTGAAAATGCTGAGCAAATCATCGTACAGTTTCTCATTGCTTGCCTCATTAAGCGCTGTAGAATAGGATGCAGTCATGTATTTTTCGGTTGCCAGCAAATCATTGATGAAATCCCTGTCATTCATTTGTGGAGTTTTGGCTACTTGTGTTTCTGGATTTTGGACTTTTTGCTGATTCATGCTCTACCTCCGTTCACTGCTGTTGCAGTCCTTGTAGACTGCTTTGGTTAGATTCATTTAAATGAGCTAAGATTTTCTCATAATGCTGTTGATGCATTTGCCCGCATTTTTCTGCCTGTAACTTAATGTTTTGATCCTGGATATTTTGAGCAAAGAAATGGGCCTTTTTCATCGCAAGGAGATTCCAGGAAAGCATATCTGCCAAGTACAAGGAATCTTTAACTGTCACCATTTCCGGCGGCTCCATCATAACCCCTTGATTTTGGCTCATGCTGCTCATTGATTGCTGTTGCATGATAAAACCTCCAATATCTTGTAAAAGTTTATATAAAGAATGAAAGCTAGTTGTTATTTTTTATACTGATTGTTTTGACTGTTCCTTTTGCCGCCGCCGTCATTTTCTACTGTTGGGCCAGCATCTCCCTTTACACTAGCTGCACTAACTCCGCCTTTAGAAGGGTTTTTTTTCATCTTAGCCATAATTGTCACCTCCTTGCTAATATCCTTAGGATGGCCTATTTGAACAGAATTAAAGGTTAAACTTTTTTCCTGTAAGCTAATTTCCGCATATGGTTATTGTGAAGTTTATCATTGTTTTTTATTGTAGATAGGAAGGGATTTACTAAATTTGCATATGAATATAAATAAAAGGAGGAAAAATGAATGTACAGTATAAAGAAAGCGGCTGTCATTGGCTCCGGAATCATGGGGTCGGCTATTGCTGCGCATTTGGCTAATGTCGGGATCTCTACATTGCTCCTTGATAAGGTCCCGGATAGCCTGTTGGATGAAGAAAAAACGGCTGATTTGTCTCTTGCTGACAAGAAGGTTCGCAACCGTTTAGCTGCACAAGCGCTTGAACGGATCCGTTTAAGCAAACCGAGCATGCTTACTTCGGCATCTAACGAGCAGCTTTTAGAAATTGGCAATATGGAAGATGATTTCGAAGCCCTGAAAGAGGCTGATTGGATTATTGAGGCAATCACAGAAGACATAAATGCTAAGAAATCCCTTTTCTGCAAAGTAGATGCAGTGAGAAGACAGGGAGCAATCATTAGCAGTAATACATCAGGAATTTCGATTACTGAGATGAAAGAAGGCTTATCAGAGGATTTCCAAACACATTTTTTAGGAACCCATTTTTTCAACCCGCCCCGGTATATATTGCTGCTTGAATTTATTCCAACAAATAAAACCTCCTCTGAAGTAATTTCCTATATGAAAACATTTGCTGAAACTGTCTTAGGAAGAGTAGTTGTTGAAGCAAAGGACACACCTAATTTTATTGCAAACCGCATTGGGGCACATGCCTTTCTTACAACATTAGATGCTATGGTTCAAATGGATTTGACCATAAGTGAAGTGGATAGGCTGACAGGGCCATTTATTGGCAGGACAAAAAGCGCCACTTTCCAAACACTCGATATGGTCGGATTAGATACTTTTTTCCATACTGTTAAAAATGTGCGGAACAGGACAGAAGACACGATGGAAAAAGAGCAGTATAAGGTTCCTGTCTTCTTGCTGGAGATGCTTAATCACAAGATGCTTGGTAGGAAAACAAAGCAAGGCTTTTATAAAAAAACAAAAGAAAAAATGCTCGTGCTTGATTATCATACAATGCAATATGTAGAGGAACAAATCCCAAGACGAAGCAAAAGCCGCGAAAAGCTGAAAGAGCTTATTTATGACAGCAGCCCAACAGGCGTTTTTTTATGGAAAACTGTTATGCCGTATCTGCTTTATTCTGGTGAGCATGCACTGGAGATTGCGGAAAACATTTTTCAAATTGATTTAGCAATTAAAACAGGCTTCAATTTCAAACAAGGTCCTTTTGAAACATGGGATGAGATTGGCTTAACGGAATCCCTCGAAAAACTTAAGGGTGAGAACCAAAAGCTGCCAGAATGGATAGAAGACATGATCAAAAATGGGTTTACAAGCTTTTATAAGAGTGTCGATGGGAAGCGCTCCTACTACCATAATGGCAAATATGAACCAATACCGCTGACAAACGATCAATATCGGCTAGAGCATAAAAGGCAAAGCGGAAAAGTGATAGCAGGTAATAAAGCAGCAAGCATAGTTAATATGGACGATGGTGTCCTGCTATTGGAAATGCACAGTCAAAATAATATTATCGGTATGGATATGATAAAGATGCTAAATAAGGCTGTAACGATTGCAGAGAGCACAGACAGCATAAAAGGTCTTGTAATTGGAAGCAGCGGAAAGAACTTCAGTGCAGGAGCAAATTTGGCTATGATGCTGCTTGAAGGGCAAAATCAGGATTATTTAGAATTAGAAATTGTGGTGAAAGAGTTTCAGGAAGCTCTAAAGCGTATCAAATACTGTAAGAAGCCAGTTGTTGCAGCGAGCCATCGCAAAACATTAGGGGGCGGTGCGGAAATCTGTCTTGCTGCTGCCAAAATTCATGCATCGATTGAAACATATATCGGTCTTGTTGAAATAAGCGCAGGGCTGATTCCAGGCGGAGGAGGCACAAAGGAGCTGTACTTGAACTTGCTGGATGAACAAGATGGTATCGATCACAGTCATTTAATCACAGCTGCAGCGAAGGCTTTTGAAGCAATATTGACTAGCAATGTATCCACTTCAGCAGAGGAAGGGAAAACAATTGGCTTTTTAAGCAGCGAAGATAGTATTACTTTTAACAGTCTTAATGTTATGGAGGAAGCTAAGCAAACAGTAATCAAACTGTTTGAGACAGGTTATGAACCACCTGTTGTTAAGAAAATACCAGTGGCCGGCAAGGAAGGCTTCCACCTTTTGCAAAAGAAGGTGCAGGATTTTGCTAGTAAAGGCGCTATCACAAAGCATGGGGAAATTATTGCAGCTAAACTTGCTTATGTCCTGACTGGAGGCGATGTGCCTATTCAGACAGAAGTGGAGGAAGATTATTTGCTTGGCTTGGAAAGGCAGGCATTCATTGACTTACTGAAGGAGAGGGAGACACTTCGCAGAATGCTGTACTTATTGACTGCAGGCAAACCGCTGCCATTGTGACTAAGAAAGAAGGAGTGGAGAAATGATGAAAAAAGGCGCAAGTTTTCTTCTTGAAGATACGAGCTGGAAAGATGTATACACACCAGAGGATTTTTCGGAAGAACATGAACTTGTTGGAGAAATGACGAGTGATTTTGTCCGAAATGCTGTTATGCCACATCTTGACAGTATGGAGAAACATGATTTTAAAAAGGTGCTTGAATTAATGAAGGAAGCTGGCGAACTAGGTTTGTTAGGAGCTGATGTTCCTGAGATGTTTGGCGGTTCAGGTCTTGATAAGATTAGCTCTGCCATTATTTCCGAGAAAATGTCCATAGCCGGCGGTTTTTCTATTACACATGGAGCTCATGTCGGAATCGGATCTTTGCCCCTGATTTTATTCGGAAATGTTCAGCAAAAGCAGAAATATTTGCCTTCCTTAGCTACAGGCGAAAAAATTGCGTCCTATTGCTTAACAGAACCAACTGCCGGGTCTGATGCCCTCGGAATAAAAACAACTGCCGTATTGAATGAAGAAGGCACGCACTATATATTAAAAGGTCAGAAACAATGGATTACTAATGCCGGGATTGCAGACATCTTTACTGTGTATGCCAAGGTAGATGGCAAAGACTATTCAGCTTTTATTGTGGAACGTGAATTTCCTGGTGTATCTATTGGACAGGAAGAAAATAAACTAGGCATTAGAAGCTCCTCTACTTGTTCTGTCATCCTCGATAATGTCCTTGTACCTAAGGAGAATCTGCTCGGGGAAAAAGGCAAGGGTCATTTAATTGCCCTTAATGTTTTGAATCTTGGCAGATTTAAACTAGGTATGGGAGCAATTGGCGCAAGTAAGGAAGCATTGAAAGTAACTATACCTTATATTAATAATCGTCAGCAATTTCAAACCCCCATTTCACGTTTTCCCTTAACAAAAGCAAAAGTTGCTACAATGGCAGCACTCCTTTATGCTTCTGAAAGCTCTGTTTACCGGACTGCTGGTTTATTGTCTGAAGCTCTTGATCCATTGGAGGGGACAGAAGATTGGAAAATCCCCGCCAAGCTTGTCAATGAATACAGTATGGAATGCAGCCTCAATAAAATCTTTGCGTCTGAAGCTTTGGATAAAATCGTTGATGAATGTCTGCAGCTTCATGGCGGTAACGGGTTTATGGAGGAGTATGCGATATCAAGAATGTATCGTGATTCCAGGATAAACCGCATTTTTGAAGGAACAAATGAAATTAACCTGTTGGCAGTGACAGGTAACTATTTAAGAAGAGCACTGAAAGGGGAAGTTCCGTTAATAGCTGCTGCAAAAGCAGTTGAAAAGGAAATGTTCACCTTTATCCCAAGTGAGCCTGATGACAGCCTTCTTTCCCAGGAAAAACTGCTTGTGACAAATGGTAAAAAAGCAGTGAGCATGCTGTTAGGCTTACTGGCGAAAAAATTTATGATGGAAGCAGACCAGCAGCAAGAGGTGCTTGCTCATATTGCGACAATGATTTCCCACTTATATGCAATGGAATCCTGTATTTTACGGACCGAGAAGGCTATAGCCAAATCAAATACAGAAGAAAAACAAAAGGTTCTATATACAGAAATATATTGCCAGGAGGCTTTCCAAATCATTCATAATGAAGCAACTAATACTCTTTCATATATGGAGTCTGGTGATGATTTGCGCTTTGCGTTATCGATCTTAAAAAAATATACTAGATTCCTGCCGAAGCCGCTGATTGCGTTAAAGCGTGAAGCTGCCGAAAGTGTTATTAAAGCCAATGAGTACGTCGTATAAGTTCGAGAAAGAGGAGAAACCTGAATTGCGGCAGGTTTTTCCTCTTTTTTACTTTATAATAAAGATATATTTATTAGACATTGTTATGAATTTGTCCTAATTTATGATAATATTCAATTATATGTTCAAAAAAATACATAAGTAAGTAAGGTGATCATATGGAACTTACATATTATTGGTATCCTAAATGCAGTACTTGCCGCAAGGCCAAAAAATGGCTGGATGATAACGGGGTAAGTTACAAAGACGTACATATAGTTGAAAATCCTCCTTCACGCTCTACGCTTGAAGACCTATATAAAAACAGCGGTTTGGAATTAAAGAAATTCTTTAATACTAGCGGACAGCGTTATCGCGATCTTGGCTTGAAGGATAAAATGAAGGATATGTCAGATTCAGAGCTTTTAGATATACTGGCTTCTGATGGCATGCTGATCAAACGTCCTCTCACAACTGATGGAAAAAAGGTTACGTTAGGGTTTAAGGAAGAGGATTTTAAAGAAAGCTGGACATAATTGTGCCGCTTGAAGGATATTAATCTATTTGGAGGGATATTGCATGAGTGCACCGAAAGATTTGCGTTATTCAGAAGAACATGAATGGGTAAAAGTTGAAGGAGAAAATGTGCGTATTGGAATTACACATTTTGCTCAATCAGAATTGGGAGATATCGTGTTTGTTGAGCTTCCAGAAGTTGGAGACGAAGTAACAAAGAACGAGCCTTTCGGCAGCGTAGAATCTGTTAAGACAGTTTCTGAACTATATGCGCCAATCAGCGGCAAAGTAGTAGAAGTAAACGAAGATTTAAGTGATAATCCTGAATACGTAAATGAATCTCCATATGAAAAAGCTTGGATGGTTATTATTGAGCCGTCTAATATTGCCGATGCAGAGCAATTAATGACAGCAGAACAATATGATAAAATGACAAACGAAGATTGATGTTAAAGAAGCACCGTTTTGGTGCTTCTTTTCGTTTCAAATGCCGATAACTTTCACTCCAATTAGCAATATGTTAAAGTATTACATAATATAACTTGCAAGATGCGGGGATACTAGCTGCAAAAATAATACTTCAGGTGATTATAATGGAAAAAATTATTATTGTCGAAGGTACATCAGATAAGCGGAAAGTAAAGGATATTGTAAGAGAACCAGTAGATATTATTTGTACGAATGGCACAATCGGGATTTCGAAATTAGATGATCTTATTGAAGACTTATTTGACAAGGATGTTTATATTCTTGTTGATGCAGATGCATCTGGAGAAAAAATCAGAAAGCTCTTCAGAAAGGAATTGCCAGAAGCAGAGCATATATATATTGATAAAATGTATCGGGAAGTTGCAAGTGCGCCTGAACATCATATTGCGGCTGCATTGCTGCAGGCGAATATAGATATCTACCCTAAATTTTTAGATATGAGGATGAGATAGTCATGATTGAATGCACAGAAGACGGACTGCGGTCTGCCTTAAAGGAGCGGGAAAGGGAGCCGTTCTTTCTTTACTTATACACACCGATGTGCGGAACATGCATGGTGGCGAGCAAAATGCTTACTGTTGTTGAAGCAATGAACAATAATGTATCGATAGGGAAAATGGATTTGAACTATGCACCTCAGTTAGCAGAGGAGTATAAAATAGAAAGTGTACCCTGCCTGTTAATTTTTCAGGAGGGACAATTAACAGAAAAAATCTACCGTTTCGAATCAGTGCCACATTTATTAGAGAAAATGTCTTCCTAACAAGTATTCCATTCGACAAGATTTTTTGTATTTCCCGGGAAATGGTGAAACATGTCTAAAAGTATTTAGGTGTTTTTAGAGGGAATAATGGGAGAAAACAGAATTACCTACTATATGAAAATATAGAGGGTGTGAAGCAATGGGGCATATTTTCAATCAGTTAGTGAAAAATTTGAATCAAAGTCATGTCATAAAACCGCTGCTTAGAAGAGAAGCTTTTATTATTAAGGTTGAAAGCGGAGAAAGCAGCTTTTATTTAGAATTAAAGAATGGTGTTTTTACCGTACTGCCTACTGCTGATAACCACACTATTTTATTAAAAGGCAGCCGAAACTCCATTGAAGACGTTTTTGAAGGCAGAGTGCTGCTCCGACGTGCGAAGAAAGAGCAGGATGTGGAAGTTCATTCATCTTTGAGAAAACTGTTGCTATTAGAATCACTGTTTCACCTAGTGAATGTTAATGAACAAGCTTGGTGTAAAAGCTGCTCTTAACCAAAAACTTCCTTAATTTAAAGGAAGTTTTTATTTTGAAATAATGTTAATTAATTGTAAGTGTTTCCAAGGATTATCGTCGAGTAAGTCTTTTGAGTGGGATATTGACAGTATTTTTAGAAAAGTTAACCATATATATTATTGTTAGAAAATATTACAATAAATAAACATATAATTCAGAAAAAACACTATATTAGGAACTTAAAAAAAATGATTGACACCTTCTGTTTTCCCATGTTACATTACGACTATCAAATTTATTCAGCAAACTTATTATAACTATATATTCTATACTCTTATCGAGAGAGGTGGAGGGATGTGCCCTATGAAGCCCGGCAACCGTCAAAGTATGACATGGTGCCAATTCACACAAAGCAATTGCTTTGACAGATGAGAGGAAGGTTAAATCATAATGCCTTTCTGCTCATTTTATATAAGCAGGAAGGCTTTTTTTGTACCCAAAGTATGGATTAGACAATTCCGTAAAACACTATTTACGATAATAAGTAGATGGAACTTTTGATAAGACAGCAAAGTAGGTGAGTAAGACATGATTAATATTCAAAAGGTCAAAAAAATATATCCTTCGAAAAAAGGAAAAGTGACTGCAGTAGACAGTGTAGACTTAACGATAGATAAAGGAGAAATCTTTGGAGTTATCGGTTACAGCGGCGCAGGAAAAAGTACATTAATCCGCATGCTTAACGGTCTTGAAATTCCTTCAGAGGGCACAGTTTCTGTTGTAGGATATGAGGTTTCCAAAATAAAGGGCAGCAAGCTGAGACAGGCTCGTCAGGAAATCAGCATGATATTCCAACATTTTAATCTCCTCTGGTCCCGTACAGTTAAACAGAATATCAGCTTTCCGTTAGAAATTGCTGGTGTAGGAAAAGCAGAGCGTGAGAAAAAGGTATTGGAGCTGATTAAGCTTGTCGGTCTTGAAGGCAGAGAAGATGCTTATCCATCCCAATTGAGCGGTGGGCAAAAGCAGCGTGTCGGCATTGCGAGAGCACTTGCAAGTGATCCGAAGGTTCTGCTTTGTGATGAAGCAACATCCGCTCTTGATCCGCAAACGACAGATGCGATCTTGGATTTGCTTGTAGATATCAATAAACGATTAGGTCTTACGATTGTGCTGATTACGCATGAAATGCATGTTATCCGCAAAATTTGTCATCGTGTCGCAGTGATGGAAGGCGGCCGAGTGGTAGAAACAGGACCTGTCATCGATGTGTTCAAGCAGCCGGAACAAAACATCACAAAAAGATTTGTACAGCAAGTAATCGAGCCGGATGATGCTAAAGATACTATCGAGCATCTTGTTGCGAACTATTCAACAGGCAAAATCATCATGCTTGGATTTGTTGGCGAAAGCGCAGAAAAGCCGATTATTACACAGCTGATTCGTTCATTTGAAATAACAGTAAACATCATTCAAGGAAAAATTTCACCAACTCAAAATGGTTCATACGGAACATTGTATATCCATTTGGATGGTCAAGAAGAAGAAGTTGGCAAAGCACTGCAATTTCTTCAATCACAAGAAATTAGTGTGGAGGTGATTGAAGGATGACACAATTATTTCCGAATGTAGATTGGGAGAAAATGTGGACAGCAACAGTAGAAACGCTCTACATGACTGGATACTCAATCGTTATCACATTTGTATTAGGGTTAGTTTTAGGGATTACATTGTTTTTGACAGCGAAAGGGAATATGTGGAGCAATGTGGTCATCAATAAAATCATCAGTGCTATCGTTAATATTTTTCGCTCTATTCCGTTCATCATTTTAATCGTTTTGCTTATTCCATTCACTAAGCTGCTAGTCGGCAGTATGATAGGAGCAGATGCTGCATTGCCAGCATTGATTATCGGCGCAGCACCATTCTATGCAAGACTTGTTGAAATTGGTTTGAGAGAAGTGGACAAGGGTGTAATTGAAGCAGCTAAGGCTATGGGAGCAAAACCGATGACAATTATCGCAAAGGTCTTAATCCCAGAATCATTGCCAGCATTAGTTTCCGGGATTACTGTAACGGCCATTGCCCTTGTTGGTTCTACTGCAATGGCAGGTGTTATCGGTGCAGGCGGATTAGGAAATCTTGCTTATCTGGAAGGGTTCCAGCGAAGCAGATCTGATGTAACTTTGATTGCGACAATTATCATCTTGATTATCGTGTTCGTCATCCAATTTATTGGTGACATAATAACATCGAAAATTGATAAAAGATAATGTTATTTTCTTGATTTTCTTTCCTGCTGTATATGTGGGCGGAAATCATGCAAGATAAATAAAAAAACAAAAAGAGGGGTAAAACGCATGAAGAAATTATTATCATTACTATTTGCACTAGCTTTAGTGTTGGCTTTAGCGGCTTGCGGTTCATCTAAAGATGAAGATTCATCATCAGGCAGCGACGATAAAAAAGAATTAGTAGTTGGAGCTTCAAACGTTCCGCATGCTGAAATTTTGGAAAAAGCAAAACCAATCCTGGCTGACAAAGGTATTGACTTAAAAATTGAAGTATTCCAAGACTATATCTTGCCAAACAAAGCTTTAGAATCTAAAGAATTAGATGCAAACTATTTCCAACATATTCCTTACCTTGAAAATCAAATTAAAGAAAACGGCTATGACTTTGTCAGCGCTGGAGCAATCCACATTGAACCTATGGCTGTTTACTCTAAAAAATACAAAAGCTTAGATGAACTTCCAGATGGCGGAACAGTAATTTTCTCTAACTCTGTGGCAGAACAAGGCCGTGTGCTTTCACTATTGGAAAAAGGCGGTTTAATCAAGCTTAAAGATGGCGTAGATAAAGTAAGCGCAACGGTTGACGATATTGCAGAAAACCCAAAAAATATTAAATTCAAACCTGATTATGAGCCATCATTGTTGCCGCAAATCTTCAATAACAACGAAGGTGACGCTGTTGTAATCAATGCTAACTATGCATTGGACACTGGCCTAAACCCAGTTGAAGATTCCATTGAAATTGAAGGCAGCGAGTCTCCATATGCAAACATCATCACAGTTCGCAAAGAAGACGAAAATAAAGAAGAAATTAAAACACTTGTTGAAGTATTACAATCTAAAGAAATTCAAGATTTCATCAACGAAGAATATAAAGGTGCAGTTATCCCTGTATCTGAATAATACGCAGAAACGCTCTTATCTCTAAAGAGCGTTTCTTTATTTTAAGGAATAAGAATTACTTCATTTATCAATACTAAGTTTGCGATTCACATTGCAATTTAGTGCTAACTTTTGAAAAATGGAGGCTATGATTGATGGATATGCAAACACATGGTTCAATAGGAAATGCAATTCACCACTATAAAGAAGGATTAGGAACATTTACGAAAAAAATGCCTGAGCTTGCTGAATTATTTAATGCATATACGGAGAAATGCTTCCAAGAAGGACATTTATCGCAAAAGGAAAAGCAGCTTATCGCATTAGGAATTAGCTTGTATTCTCAAGATGAATACTGCATTATCTATCACGTAAAAGGCTGCATCGACCAAGGCGCTACAGAAGCAGAAATCCTCGAAGCAATTGGTGTCACTGCTGCTTTCGGAGGCGGAGCTGTTATGAGTCAGGCTGTTACATTGGTGCAAGAAGCAATGGCAGAATTTACATCAATCCAGCAATAAGCATGAAGATACGCAGGAAGTAAGGAGCCGGGGGTTAGCGTTAAGCGTCTTCCGGCTCCTTCTTCATGATGTGTTTTTTTGGAATATATAATAAGGAAGGAAATTGTTTTTACTACTCAAGTTTGACAGTGGAAAAATGACAATAATTCCCTCCAGTGTACTACAGCAAAATGAAAAAATCGCCATATTTTAAAAAATACATAATATTTGGTATTATTATGTGTAATGAACAAATAAGTTTGGGGCTACAAAGGTTGCCATTAGATTTTATTTGTTATAAGATTAGAATGATAATAAATTGATAATGAAGTTTCGACAATTTTGTGAACAAAACTTCTTTTACTGTGGAGGTATTAAATAATGGGTCAATCTAAATTAGTAATTAATGACTTACATGTAGCAATTGATGAGAAAGAAATTATCAAGGGTTTAAACCTTGAGGTTAAAGGCGGAGAAATCCATGCAATCATGGGACCAAATGGTACAGGTAAATCAACTCTTTCTTCTGCAATCATGGGACATCCTAAGTATGAAGTAACAAGCGGAAGTGTTCAGCTTGATGACGAAGATGTATTGGAAATGGAAGTAGACGAACGCGCCCGTGCTGGCCTTTTCTTGGCAATGCAATACCCAAGTGAAATCAGCGGTGTCACAAATGCTGACTTCTTGCGTTCTGCCCTAAACAGCAGATTAGGAGAAGGAAACGAAATTTCATTGATGAAATTCATCCGTAAAATGGACAGCAATATGGAATTCTTGGAAATGGATCAAGATATGGCACAAAGATATTTGAATGAAGGTTTCTCTGGCGGTGAAAAGAAACGTAATGAGATTCTTCAATTGATGATGCTTGAGCCGAAAATTGCAATCTTGGATGAAATCGATTCTGGTTTGGATATCGATGCATTGAAAGTCGTTTCTAAAGGTATCAACCAAATGCGCGGCGAAGACTTCGGTTGCTTAATTATTACGCATTACCAAAGATTATTGAACTACATTACACCTGATTTTGTCCATGTTATGATGCAAGGCCGCATCGTTAAGTCTGGCGGACCTGAACTAGCTGCACGCCTTGAAGCAGAAGGTTACGATTGGATTAAGCAAGAGCTTGGCATTGAAGACGAAACAGTTGAACAAGAAGCGTAATAGTTAGGAGGACCCGACCATGACAACGGAAATTAAATTACCATTTGATCAGGAATACATCACTTCCTTTTCAAAAGATATGGGTGAACCAGCTTGGTTAACAGAATTGCGTGTGAAAGCATTGGAATTGGCTGAAGACTTGCCGATGCCAAAGCCGGACAAAACAAACATCAAGAACTGGAACTTCACTCAAATAGATAAACATATCGTGAGCAGCCAGGACTTCGACAGTGTAAACGACCTTCCAGAAGAAGCAAAAGCATTGATCGACCTGGAAAACAATAAAACTCTTTATATACAACGCAACAACCGCCCTACTTTTATAGCTGTTTCTAACGAGCTTAAGGAAAAAGGCGTAATCTTTACAGATATTTTCACAGCAGCTAGAGAACACGGTGACCTGTTGCAAAAATATTTCATGAAGGATGCAGTGAAGATTGATGAGCATAAATTAACTGCCTTGCATGCAGCATTGATGAACGGCGGAGTATTCCTGTATATTCCGAAAAATGTCGTGGTTGAAGAACCGATTCAATCAATCTTCCTTCATGATGATGAGGAAACAAACTTGTTTAACCATGTATTGGTTGTGGCAGAAGATAATAGCTCTGTTGTTTATGTGGAAAACTATCTTTCTGTTGCAGAGCCGAAAGAAGCAGTTTTCAACATCATTACAGAGGTTGTAGCAAATGCTAATTCAAGAGTGCAATACGGTGCTGTAGACAACTTGGCAACAGGTGTTACAACATATGTTAACAGACGTGGAGTAGCTAATCGTGATGCGAAGATTGAATGGGCATTAGGCTTCATGAACGATGGAAACACAATCAGTGAAAACACAACAAACCTAATGGGCGATGGTTCATTTGGTGATACGAAATCAGTTGTTGTTGGCCGCGGTGAGCAAAAGCAAAACTTTACAACGAAGGTTGTACACTTCGGTAAAAGCTCAGAAGGCTATATCTTAAAACATGGTGTTATGAAGGATAGTGCTTCTTCTATCTTCAACGGTATCGGAAAAATCGAGCATGGTGCTACAAAAGCTAATGCCGAGCAAGAATCACGTGTCCTTATGCTAAGTGAAAAGGCTCGTGGTGATGCAAACCCGATCCTGCTTATTGATGAAGATGATGTAACAGCAGGGCATGCTGCTTCTGTCGGAAGAGTAGATCCACTGCAGCTTTACTACTTGATGAGCCGCGGTATTCCAAAACATGAGGCAGAAAGACTTGTTATTCATGGCTTCTTGGCTCCTGTAGTGGAACAGCTTCCAATTGAAGGGGTTAAAAAGCAATTGGTTGAGGTAATTGAAAGGAAAGTAAAATAATGAATATCAAAGATGTTCGTCCATACTTCCCAATATTAAACCAAGAAGTCAACGGTCATCCTTTGGTGTATTTAGACAGTGCTGCAACCTCGCAAAAGCCGGTGCAAGTAATTGAAGCATTAGAAAAGTATTACAGAGAATATAATTCCAACGTCCATCGTGGTGTCCATACACTTGGGACAAGAGCTACTGATGGTTATGAAGGAGCAAGAGAAAAGGTCAAGAACTTTATCAATGCGACATCTACAGAGGAAATTATTTTCACGAGAGGTACGACTACTGCCCTTAATACGGTTGCACAAAGTTATGCGATGGAAAACCTAAAGGAGGGTGACGAAATTGTCATCTCTCCGATGGAGCATCACAGTAATATCATTCCATGGCAGCAAGTGGCCAAAAGAACAGGAGCTGTTCTGAAGTACTTGCCACTTCAAGCGGATGGCACGATCAGCTTAGCCGACGTGGAGGAAACAATTACAGATTCAACTAAGCTTGTTTCTGTGACATATGTGTCCAATGTTCTTGGCATCATCAACCCAGTGAAGGAAATAGGGGCAATTGCTCACAAACATGGTGCTGTGCTTGTCGTAGATGCTGCTCAAGCTGCTCCTCACTTAAAGGTGGATGTTCAAGATATTGACTGTGACTTTCTCGGCTTCTCTGGCCATAAGATGTGCGGTCCGACAGGGATCGGTGTTTTATATGGCAAAAAGCATTTGCTTGAGAACATGGAACCAATCGAATTTGGCGGCGAGATGATTGATTTTGTCGGCTTGTATGAATCATCATGGAAGGAGCTTCCATGGAAGTTTGAAGCAGGCACGCCAATCATTGCTGGCGCTATTGGTCTAGGAGCAGCAATTGACTTTTTAGAAGAGATTGGTCTTGATAATATTACAGAGCATGAGCATAAACTTGCTGCATACGCAATGGAGAGAATGTCTACAGTAGAGGGTCTGACAATATACGGTCCAAAAAGTGCCGAAAACAGAGCAGGTGTCATTACATTTAATATTGAGGATGTCCATCCTCATGATGTGGCGACAGTGCTTGATGCAGAAGGTATTGCTGTAAGGGCAGGCCACCACTGTGCACAGCCGTTGATGAAATGGCTGAACGTTTCTGCAACAGCAAGGGCGAGCTTCTACCTCTATAATTCCGAAGATGATATTGATAAGTTTGTTGACGGAATTGTTAAAACAAAGGAGTATTTCAGCGATGTCTTTTAATAATTTAGATACACTTTACAGAAGTGTCATTATGGATCACTATAAAAATCCCCGGAATAAAGGGATTTTAGAAGGCAGTCTGACGGTTAACATGAATAATCCGACATGCGGTGACCGAATCCTGCTGACACTGCAAGTGGAGGACGGCATTGTTAAAGACGCAAAGTTTGATGGAGAAGGCTGTTCCATCAGCATGTCATCAGCTTCAATGATGACACAAGCGATTAAAGGAAAAAAAGTAGAAGAAGCATTTGAGCTTTCTAATACTTTCTCCGAAATGATGCAGGGAAAAGACTATAGTGAAGATATAGATTTAGGGGATATTGAAGCGCTTCAGGGCGTCTGCAAATTCCCGGCTAGGATTAAATGTGCAACACTGGCATGGAAAGCGATGGAAAAGGGCTTCAACGAAGGTCTTAACTAATTGCAGTCTTTTTAGTCCCATCTTAGGAGTTGCATTAGAATGGAGGAAAACGAAATGGCAAAAAAAGCACCCGATATTGGGGATTATAAATATGGATTTTCAGACAAAGACGTTTCCATCTTTCGTTCTAAGCGTGGATTAACGAAAGAAATCGTTGAAGAAATTTCAAAAATGAAGGAAGAGCCGCAGTGGATGCTTGACTTCCGCTTGAAGTCTCTAGAGCATTTCTACAATATGCCAATGCCTCAATGGGGCGGAGATTTGGCTTCATTGAATTTTGATGAAATCACTTATTACGTAAAACCATCTGAAAAGACAGAACGTTCTTGGGATGAAGTTCCAGAAGAAATCAAGCAAACTTTCGATAAGCTTGGTATTCCAGAAGCGGAACAGAAATATCTTGCAGGTGTTTCTGCTCAGTATGAATCTGAAGTTGTTTACCACAACATGCAAGAAGACTTGGAGAATATGGGAATTGTCTTTAAGGATACAGACTCAGCATTGAAAGAAAATGAAGATATCTTCCGTGAGCACTGGGCAACTGTAATTCCTCCAACTGACAATAAGTTTGCTGCATTGAATTCAGCTGTATGGTCTGGTGGTTCCTTCATCTATGTACCAAAAGGAATCAAAGTAGATACGCCGTTGCAAGCGTATTTCCGTATTAACTCAGAAAATATGGGTCAATTCGAAAGAACATTGATCATCGTTGATGAAGGGGCACATGTTCATTATGTAGAGGGCTGTACAGCTCCTGTATATACAACAAACTCTCTTCACAGTGCAGTAGTAGAAATAATCATCAAAAAAGATGCTTATTGCCGTTATACTACAATCCAAAACTGGGCAAACAACGTATACAACCTTGTTACAAAAAGAGCTGTATGTGATGCAAATGCTACAATGGAATGGATTGACGGTAACATCGGAAGTAAATTGACAATGAAATATCCTGCTGTCATCTTGAAAGGTGAAGGAGCAAGAGGAATGACATTGTCTATCGCACTTGCAGGTAAAGGTCAGCACCAAGATGCTGGTGCAAAAATGATTCACTTAGCACCAAACACTTCGTCAACAATTGTTTCAAAATCTATTTCGAAACAAGGCGGAAAAGTAACATACCGCGGTATTGTACACTTTGGCCGTAAAGCAGACGGAGCACGTGCTAATATCGAGTGTGACACATTAATAATGGATAATAAATCTACATCAGATACTATCCCTTACAATGAAATATTAAATGATAATATTTCACTTGAGCATGAAGCGAAGGTTTCTAAAGTTTCAGAAGAGCAGTTATTCTACTTGATGAGCAGAGGTATCTCAGAAGAGGAAGCTACTGAAATGATCGTAATGGGCTTCATTGAGCCATTCACTAAAGAGCTACCAATGGAATATGCCGTTGAGATGAACCGCCTAATCAAGTTTGAAATGGAAGGCTCCATCGGTTAATGTAAAAAAATTCGTATCTAGTTTAGATACGAATTTTTTTTATAAAAAGCAAAGTTACGATTGGGTATGTTAAGATAATAATATTAGAAACCTGTATAAACAGAAAATTAAAAGCGGTAAATAGGTCATTAGCTCTAGGAACTTTTACCGTTTTCGTACATAATGTTAGTAGAGGTGGTCATTTGATTCAGATTGGTTTAACTGGATGGGGCGACCATGATTCTTTGTATGGCTCCCATGTTTCTCCGCGAAATAAACTGCAGGAATATGCAAGCTATTTCCCGACAGTTGAAGTAGACTCTTCTTTTTATGCTATACAGCCAATAAAGAATGCGCAAAGATGGACAGCTACAACACCAGAGGCTTTTCAATTTATTGTAAAGGCATATCAGGGCATGACTGGCCATCAAAGAGGAGAGCTTCCATTTGCAACGAAGGAAGAAATGTTTGATGCGTTTATTGAATCTATTTCACCATATATTGAAAATAATAAGCTGAGTATGGTGCTTTTCCAATTTCCTCCATGGTTTGACTGCACAAAGGCGCATGTGGATTATTTAAGGGTATGCAAAGCGAAGATGAAGGACATCCCTTGTGCACTAGAATTTCGACATCAATCATGGTTTGATGAGAAATTTAGAGAGCAAACACTTGCCTTTATGCAGGAAGAAAATTGGATTCATAGCATCTGTGATGAACCCCAGGTAATGCCAGGATCCATTCCTGCTATCCTAGAAACTGTCCGAACCGATAAGGTGCTTATCCGTTTCCATGGCAGGAACTACTACGGCTGGGCACAAAAAAACAATCCAAACTGGAGAGAGGTTCGGTATCTTTACAGATATAATCAGAAGGAATTAGAGGAATGGGCAGAGAATATTAAACGATTACAGAAGCAATGTGAACATGTTTATGTTCTTTTCAACAATAATTCTGGCGGGGATGCTGCAGACAATGCACTGCAGTTAATGAAAATACTTGGCATTGAATATAGAAATCTTGCACCTAGACAACTGGATTTGTTTTAACATCTTAGTTCTAGAATCTTTTAATACGATAGGCAGGCGAAACAATGGAAAATATCCATATATATCATACTAATGATTTGCACAGTCATTTTGAGAACTGGCCTAGAATCAAGGAGCTTTTCCAAAAAAGAAAAAACTGGCATACAGAGGCAGGCGATTCTGTTTTCTTATTTGATATTGGTGACCATTTAGATTTATCTCATCCATACACTGAGGCAACACAAGGAAAAGCGAATGCTACACTGCTGGAGATAGAACAGTTCGATGCAGTAACAATCGGTAATAATGAAGGAATCACACTGCCCTATCATGCACTAGATCAACTTTATCAAGATGCTTCCTACGATGTGATTGTAGCCAATCTCTTTCATAAAAATGGGAGTAGGCCAGATTGGTGCATCCCACATAAGATATATGAAACGAATAAAGGGACACGCATTGGTGTTATTGGTTTGACTGCCTATTTTCACACTTTATATGAATTGCTTGGCTGGAAGCTGACACTTCCTTTTCAGGCTTTAGAGGAACAGCTGGGTTTGTTAAAAGATAAAACAGACATCATTATCGTCTTGTCGCATTTAGGAATTAATGATGACGAGCAGATGGCTGAAAACTATCCGGAAATTGATATAATTTTAGGAGCACATACACACCATATCTTTCATCAAGGAAAACTCATTAATAACAGCCTGTTAGGAGCTGCTGGTAAATATGGACAATTTGCTGGACATATTGAAATAAAATATGATCCTCATGCAAAAAAAGTGCTGGCAAAACAGGCAGAGGTATATGAAACAAGCAAGCTGCCTCCAGCAGAAAACGAAGCGGAATATATTGAGAATCTTTATTTAGAAGGCAAAAAAGCACTTTCTGAGGAAGTGATCTCACTGTCTAAGCAGCTTACGAAACAGGAAACAGCGGGCCTTTTATGTGAGGCAGTTCTTGCATGGTGCAATGCAGATGTAGCTATCCTTAATGAAGGTTTGATTCTTGACAATCTAAACAAGGGCCCGGTCAGCTATTTTGACCTTTTAAGCATCTGTCCACATCCTATCAATCCTTGTAATGTTACTTTGTCAGGAGCAGAATTGAAAGAAGTTCTCACAGATATGAAGCAGCCTTCATGGGAAACCCTTCATGTAAAAGGACTAGGGTTTAGAGGAACATTAATGGGCAAAATGATTTCAAGGGGTGTACAGACAAAAACCAATGGTGAAGTTATTACCTATTGGATAGGCGGCAAAGAACTTGACCCGAAAGCAGAATATATTGTAGCAATACCGGATATGTTCACATTCGGCGATTTCTTTCCATCTATATATCGCGCACCAGAAAAACAGTATTTTTTGCCTGAGTTTATGAGAAATATTTTGGCAGAAGCTTTGCAGAGAATGGCCGTTTAGCTGTTAAAAATGGACTTCTTGTAATACACGCCTCTTTCTTTCGCTGAATAGTATATAAGGAAAAAGAGAGGGGTGACATGTCATGGTGGAAGTTTATCCTATTGTGATAGAGGAGCAGACATTCATAGCAGTAAGCGTCCAGCTGCCCAAGACAAACCTGCTTGTAGTAAAAAATGATAAAGGGTATATCATGTGCGGAGCATTGGATGTTGGTTTATTAAATGAAAAATTAAAGGATCGAAAAGTAATTGCCGGGAGGGCTGTCGGTGTAAAGACAATCGAGCAGCTGCTTGATGCCCCGCTGGAATCGATAACTTATGAAGCAGAAAACCTTGGTATTCATAAGGGTATGATAGGTAAGGAAGCATTACTAAAGATGGTGTAGCAGATTGTGCAAGCTTTTTATTAAATCTAAAAGGATGGGAAAACCATTCCCTCCTTTTTATGTCTTTTATGTAATCATGGCACATATTTTCTTATATCAAGTTGACAATAGGAGCTAGTATGGAATGAGATTAGTAAGAACAAAATACCTTTCAGAAGGAGCAATATTAGCGAAACCAATACATAATGAACAGGGAAATATTCTCGTCAACAACGGCGTGAGGCTTGATAAACAATTAATAGAACGATTAGTGCAGTTAGGCGTTGCTTATTTATATATAGATGATAAATTAACCGATGATATCTATCCGGTTGCTCCGATCTCTGATCGGTTAAAGAGAGAGGCAATGCAGACAATTGAAACAAGCTTTAAGGAACTGAAGGGTTCCAGCAGTAAGGAAAAATCCTTCATCATGGAAAAATCAGCTCCTGCTTTTAAGCAGCTTATTGACAAAGTCCTTGAGGAACTAAAAGGACATCAAGAACTGTTTTCTATTATGAGCGATGTGTTTTTGTATGACAATTATATTTTTTCACATAGCTTGAATGTCACTCTTTATTCTTTAGCGTTAGGAATGGAGTTAAAGCTGCCAAGGAAGCAGCTCGAGACTCTCGGTCTTGGTGCGATTCTGCATGATGTCGGCAAGATGGATATTCCATTGGAGATTTTGCTCAAACCTGGAAAGCTGACGTTAGATGAATTTACGGAAATTAAAAAGCATGCAAATGCTGGATTTGATATGCTTAGGAAAGTCCATAATATGCCTTTAATTGTAGCGCACTGTGCTTATCAACATCATGAAAGACTGAATGGATCAGGCTATCCGAGAGGAATTACAGGGGAAGAAATTCATCTGTTCGGCAAGGTCATTGCTGTTGCAGATGTTTTTGATGCGATAACTTCCAATCGTGTTTACAGACAGGCAATGCTTCCGCATGAGGCGTTGGAAGTGCTGTATACAGGGATCGATACACTCTTTGACGCGAAAATTGTCGAAGCATTCCGCAATGCCATCATTCTTTACCCAAATGGAGTAAGTGTTATGTTAAGCAGCGGTGAAAAAGGCATTGTTTCAAGGCAGAACAAAGGATTTAATGAACGTCCTGTCATCCGCGTTATTGAAAAGAATGGAACAGCAATACAACCATATGATCTTGATTTAAAGGAAAACCTTGCAATTACAATTATTGATTGTGAGGCTTTAGGGTAAGCAAAATATCGAATATTCACATGTGGTTTAGCCTTCTACATGTCCCTCTTTCTGCATATACATTAGCATGGGAAGGAGGGATATTTTTTTGCGGAAATTTTATTTTCGTCAAAGGATGACTCGGAAAAAACCGTTGACCTTTCAGCAGACTCTTGTAATTACAGCAGTGTTTTTTATCTTCTCCACCATATTGAGCCTCTGGATTATCAATAATGGCTTAAAGCCTACGCTGGCCTATTATGCACAGTCACAGACAAAGAAGCTGGCAACTTTGGTGATTAATGATGCACTTAAAAGCGAGACAGGAGAAGAAGAGAATAATTTAATGATAGATGGCAATAATTTTGTATTCAATACGGCACAAGTTGTAAAAAAACAACAAGAAATTACGAGCTTAGTACAGGACAACATAAACAGGATGGAAAAGGGCGATATTCCTGCAGCAGCAGAGTTAACGGATATTAAATTAGATAAAGATTTAACTGCAAGAGATGAAGGAATAGTTTATAATGTCCCGATCGGCCAAGCAACAAATAATGCACTGCTCGCAAATCTTGGTCCTGATGTACCAATTAAATTTAATGTTGTCGGCAGTGTTAAATCAGATTTAAAGACAGAGACAGAGAATGTCGGCATTAATTATGTTGTAGTAAAAGCATTCGTGGAGTTAAAGGTAGACATTCAAATTATTATCCCGTTTGCAACAGAGCTGACGACTGTCAAACAAGATATATTAATTGCGATGGCAGGATTTGAAGGAGATGTGCCTGAGTTTTATAATGGAAGCGGGAGCAGTATTCCTGCTGTAGAATTACCGGCAGATAATAAAGAATGAATATTGGCTCAAGGTCCTTTTAAAAGCAGCGGGACACATGAGCCAATATTCTATTTTTTTGCTTTTAATTTAATTCTTTCTTGCCTTTCCCACACTTTTAAATGGGAGAACGGGTCGTAAGACCATTCTGTCTTGCCGTTATCCTTATACATGCCATAGTGCAAATGAGGCGGGAACTTTCCAGAAGTTCCTGGAGGTCCATAGCCTGAACTGCCGACACCGCCGATAAGCATTCCCGGTTCGACAATCATGCCATTATGCACATCCTTCGCAAAACCGCTTAGATGGGCAAAATAATGATAATTGTTATTGATATCGCGGATTCCAATTCTCCAGCCGCCATATCTGTTCCAGCCCTTCATTTCTATGATGCCATAAGATGTTGCCCTGACAGGAACACTGTAGTCGGCAAAAATATCTGTTCCCTCATGTATTCGTTTTCCGCCCCATCCTCGTGCATCTCCCCAAGTACTCCGATAACTGTAATTACTTCTTAACGGAACTGGAAATGCATGATCGTCGAGGTTTAAGCGGCCGAAATGCCGGTAAATGGAAGCTTTACCCATAATAATGCTTACTGTTTTATCTCGTTTGTAATAATCCCAAAGTCCAATTCGGAAGTTATCTTCATCAACGCCAAATTTAAGAATATGATTGGCAAATGTAAATAGCACATCCTCGTCATTTAAAGAGTCTGCTTTTCCATCCCCATTGCCATCGACACCAAGTCCTCCGAAAAAAGCAATGCTTTTAGGATTTGTATCATCACTGTCTGGATTTATGATGCCAGCCCATGTTTCTTTTGGGAAATAGATGCCGGTCAAGCCGGTCGCTTTAGGAAGATCCCTACGTGAAGCTCGTATATTTCGTTCATATTGGTCAACTGCAGCTATATAATACCATGGCAGCTGTGTTACCGCTTCAATCTTTTCATACAGCTCCATCCTTTTATAATATGTATCATCAGCAGAGGATTTATTTTCCGCTGCATGAGATACAATATTAGGCGCCAAAAATGCAAGCAAGACAGCTAAGAAACATATTTTTCGCATCAAATCCCTCCTTCCTAAAACTAGTCGTTTTATTTTGTGTGCAACCAGCAAAATAAATGAATATCAATAAATGGTAATAACCAGCTTGTAGGTGAGATTTGGTTATGTTAAAGTGACATTGGAACAATAACAAGCCTAGTATTTGTGTATAAGATACATCTAAATCATTGTGACATGTGTTGTAGTATAGCTAGCTTTGCAGCATTTTTAAGCTGCTGGCGACACTTGTTTACAAACAGTTGTCTCTTTTTTCGAAATACAAAGAAAAGAGAGGACTAGAAGATACGAGTTCTAAAAAAGGATCACTAGGAGATGAATCGAAATGGCAGAAAGAAAAGACGAATACCAACGAAAACCTGAATGGCTGAAAATCAAACTTAACACGAATGAAAACTACACTGGTTTAAAAAAAATGATGCGAGAAAAAAAGCTGCATACAGTATGTGAAGAAGCAAGATGTCCGAATATTCATGAATGCTGGGCTGTGAGACGAACAGCTACCTTCATGATTTTAGGAGATATTTGTACAAGAGCATGCCGATTCTGTGCAGTTAAAACAGGCTTGCCGACAGAGCTTGACTGGCAAGAGCCGGAAAGAGTTGCTGATTCTGTTTTTAGTATGAACTTAAAGCACGTTGTTATCACAGCTGTCGCAAGAGACGATTTGAAGGATGGCGGTGCAGCTGTTTTTGCTGAAACGGTACGGGCAATCCGCAGGAAAAATCCATTTACTAGCATAGAGGTCCTTCCGTCTGATATGGGAGGAATAGAGGAGAATCTGCGCCAATTAATGGATGCGAAGCCTGATATTATGAACCATAATATTGAGACAGTAGAGCGCCTGACGCCAAGAGTACGTGCACGTGCTAAATATCAAAGATCGCTTGAGTTTTTGAGAAGAGCAAAAGAAATGTATCCTGAGATTCCTACAAAATCAAGCTTGATGATTGGATTAGGGGAAACGAAGGAAGAAATCATTCAAACGATGGATGATTTGCGAGCAAACAACGTTGATATCATGACAATAGGACAATACTTGCAGCCAACAGCAAAGCATCTTAAAGTACAAAAGTATTATCATCCAGATGAATTTAAGGAACTAAAGAAAATTGCTTTAAGCAAAGGCTTCAGTCACTGTGAAGCAGGTCCGCTTGTCCGTTCTTCGTATCATGCGGATGAACAAGTCAGTGAGGCAAAGAAAAACCAAATGCTTTCAGGACAAAAGAAAGAAGCATAATGTAAAGGAACAGAGTAAATCTTGCTGCTATTTAGGAAGCATAGTTTACTCTGTTTTTGTTTTTCCTGAATAATCAGTTATAAATGGAGGGCCTTTCCTATTTCTTGTCATAATTATTATAATTTTTCCTTGCCAGCACTATGTAAATTGTCTATTGTCGGGTTATAATGAAATGGTGAGATATAGTACCTATTAGGTTATATGCACGTTTATCTTAAATAGGACTTATTTAGGATTACATATAAAGTCATACATATATACATATGAAAAAGGAAGCTTCAAAAAAGTGGGGTGAAGGTTTTGGTTTGCATAAATAATCATTGTTATGAACTTATTGAAGAACGAAAAGAGGGCTTCAATGAGGAGGCATTTAAAGGAAGATACAGTGATATTTTAACAAAGTATGATTATATTGTCGGTGATTGGGGCTATGGTCAGCTTAGACTCAGAGGATTTTTTGATGACCAAAATCAGAAATCCAGCTTTGATACAAAAATCAGTACGTTAACAGAATATTTGTATGAATATTGCAATTTCGGATGTCCTTATTTTGTCGTTAAGAAAATAAAAAAACAATAATGTAAGTACAGTGCTGACTCTTTTTGCAGCACTTCTTCATAAATAAGGAAAACGTTTACTAATAAAAATAAATGTTTTTTTTAGAGCTGTTTTGCTATTACTTATCAGGTTTGCTGTATGAGAGGAAATGAAGAGATGGTCCATGTGTATGTCAACAAAATAAAAAGCTTAACGAACTGGGGGAAGATTATTTTTCCTGCCAGTAAATTAAAATATTATCCTCCTCAATTTATTTTGAGGGATCCTGTGGAGCAAAACGTAAGTGCGGCCCTTCATAAAGGAAATGAAGTGGCTGTAATTGTCTTTTCCATCCATAACTTGGCCATCTTAAAACGGGAAATGGACAGCGCAGCATCCCAAAGATTATGGGAGCAAGTGAGAGAAGCATTCCATACCGTTATTAGAGAAGAAATACCTTCTGACCAAATTGCAGCAGTCCGTGCCTATTATCAGGATGGAATTGCCTTATTCTTGAAGATTGATCACAAGATGGACACTGTTCCTAACATAGATTTTACGATCCAGTTAATATTGGAAAAGCTGCAAACAAAAGTTTGGAGATCTCTGCAGCAGTCGGTACAGCCGATTTTTTGCACAGGCTATATATTTATTGACAGGCAAATCGACCAATTAAGGGATGCTATTTATCTTGCTTATCAGCAGGCTTTATCGATGGCCCAAAAAGGCTTAACGTCCGAATTTAATGAAATGTCATTTGCGTTAGGGAAAATTGTAGCAAATAAAGATATTCGCTTGTTAGCACAGCCGATTTTGGATGTGGAAACAAATAAGGTTAAAGCATGTGAAATGCTGACAAGAGGACCTGTCGGCACATCGCTTGAAAATCCCCTCCAACTGTTTTCTGTTGCACGGCAAACCAACCATCTTTATGACCTTGAAATGGTCGTATTGGAAAAAGCGCTTGAACAAATAAAATTAACTACCTGGAAGTTCGATATTTTTATTAATTTTACACCGTTAACATTAGGTAATCAGCATTTTGTGAAAGACTTGAAAAAGCTGATGAACAAATATAAAGAGATATCTCCAAACAGGATTACCATTGAGGTGACAGAACGGGATTCAATTGAGGGATTAGAATACTTCATTTCTAACTTGAAGCTTTTGCGCCTAATTGGATTCAGAGTGGCTATAGATGATACAGGAGCAGGCTATGCAAGCTTGAACTCGATAAGTGAAATCATGCCTGATATCATTAAAATAGACCGTTCTGTCATCCAGAATATTGACAAAAATTCTGTCAAAGAATCGATGCTTAAAGGCTTGCTGCTAATAGCTAAGGAAGTAGGTTCAATAGTTGTAGCAGAAGGGATTGAAAGTGCGGAAGAAGCGCTTGTTCTCTCAAGAAATAAGGTTGATTTGGCACAAGGCTATTTTTATGCGAGGCCGACAAGCTTAAGCAATAATCTGCAAACGATTGTGTGAGGTTTTGTCTATACTAAAAAAAAATGAAGGAGGCATTCAAATGTATTTTGTGGATCGGGAAAAAATCGGGCAGCAATTACAATATTTACAGCAATTGGTTCAGATGTTTAAAGAACAGGATTCGTTTGAATCCAAACTTGAGAAATTGGCATTAGAAAGACTTGCACATATGATGATTGAGGCAATGCTTGATGTCGGCAACAGTATGATTGACGGTTTTATCATGCGAGATCCAGGCAGCTATGAGGATATTATGGAAATTCTTACTGACGAAAAAGTACTTTCAGTTAGCGTTGCAGGTGAAATTAAAGAGCTGCTAGGTTTGAGAAAAACACTGGTGCATGATTATACGAATATCTCTCATGAGATTGTCAGGGAAGCATTGGAGAAGGGAATACCTTCTGTTGAATCCTTCTCGTTATCTGTTAAAAACTACTTGATTAATGAACTCGGTCCAGTTACTGCCTTCAAAAACTAGCATGATAAATGGAATAGAAAGGGCTTTTATATTCATGAAAAACTATAAAGGATACTTAATCGATCTAGATGGGACTATGTATAAAGGGACAGAAGTAATTCAAGAAGCGGCTGAATTTGTCAAACGCTTAATTGCCCTTGGTATCCCATATTTATATGTGACGAACAACTCGACAAAAACACCAGAGCAAGTAGCCCAAAAGTTAAGAGATTTCCACATACCTGCAAAAAAAGAGGAAGTGTTTACTTCCGCTATGGCTGCAGCTGGATATATATACGAACAGAACAAATCAGCAAGTGTTTATATGATAGGTGAAGAAGGCTTGCGCCATGCACTTACAGAAAAAGACATTCAAATACTGGCTAATCATGAAGAGGCTGATTATGTAGTAGCAGGCATGGACCAGCAAATCACGTATGAAAAGCTGGCGCAGGCATGTCTTGCTGTCCGCAGCGGAGCTAAATACATTATCACAAACGGTGATACAGCTTTGCCGACGGAGAGGGGACTTCTTCCTGGAAACGGTGCCCTTACATCAGTCATAACAGTTTCAACAAACACAGCCCCACTTAATATGGGCAAGCCAGAGGCAATCATCGTGGAACAAGCATTGAAACTGCTTGGCGTAAATAAGAATGAGGCTATTATGGTAGGCGATAATTATCATACCGATATATTAGCTGGGGTAAATGCAGGAATTGATACATTGTTAGTTCATTCTGGTGTCACAACAGCAGAGCATTTAGCCACTTATGAGCAAAAACCTACATATTCCGTTAACAGTCTTTCTGAGTGGGAATAACAAAAAAGGAAGAAGCACTTAGTGTGTTCTTCCTTTTTTATTTTCATCTATTTTTCACCCCTGACACTATGTGCCAGCCTGCTTGATGCTGCCGCAGCAATAGCACCAACTATATCATCTAAAAAAGTATGACATTTCCCTGTCGATTTATCATTAAGCTTCTTAAGGATGCCAGGTTTTAATTTATCTACATATCCGTAATTAGTAAAGCCGATTGAGCCATATACATTTACGATGGAAAAGCTCAGTACTTCGTCAACGCCGTAAAGACTTTCATCACTTTCGATAATGGCTTGAAGCGGTGCCTCGAGCATTTTCTTTTCTGCAAGCACATCTAATTGTATGCCAGTTAACAAGGCATTTTGTACTTCCCTTTTGGACAATACACGCTCTACATTATGGATACATTCAGCCATTTCTAAATTCTCGTGATATTTTTCCTGTAATAAATAAACTAGTTCTCCAATATCTTCTATGGTAACTCCGCGCTCGTGAAGCCATTTTCTCGCTGTTTTTTCTGTAATATCTGACATATTATCACCTTTTCTAATTGTATTCACTATCTAAACACAGTGGTCATCATTGCTTACTATGCCAATATTGGCTGTACGCTTTACCGAGCATTGCGTAAAAGGCAGGCTGTGATAATAGCTGTATACTTGTTAGTATATGTAGGACTTCTATAAAGGTATGTGTCATTCTTTACTGAAAATTTCTTTAGCAACAGGTTATAAAAGAAAAAACTCAAGATTATCACTTAACGACATATATTTTCTTATAAGGTGTTTTGCAGATTCGTTCTTTGAAAAGGAGGAGTATGATGATTCGGAAAATCTTACACAGTCATTATGGCGTAGAGGTCACAGATGAAATGAGGTTTGGTCACTATGAAGCCTGCAGAAAGGATGGCAAGCTGTATACGCTTATACCAGTAGACAACAAAGAGGATGAAGAGATATTAGAGCTTCATGAGCTTGTAAATCATATGACAAATTTGGGTGATTACAGAGTTGGGACATTTCTGGAATCAAAGGATGGCAATATTAGAGAAGAGGTGGAAGGACAGGCGTACTGTATTATGCTGAATGAGCATGTTCAGCCTTTTCAATCAAAGCAATTAGGAAGGAAATTAGGAAAGTTTCATTATCGGGGCAGATCGGTCCAATTTGGTGTCGAGAAAATTTCGCGAATGGGACAATGGAAAGGTTTGTGGGAAAAGAGGATTGACCAGATGGAGGCCTTTTGGAATACAAAGATGTACCAGGAACCTGAAAGCGAATTTGATAAACTGTTTCTCGAGGCATTTCCATATTATATGGGAGTTTCTGAAAATGCGATTCAGTATTTGGTCGATACAGAGCTTGATGATGAACCTTCACCGATTGACAGCGGGACGATTTGCCATAACCGTTTCATGAAATCAACATGGATGGGAGAGTATTATGTAAAGAATCCATTTGATTGGGTATTCGATCATTGCGGCAGAGATTTAGCAGAATGGACAAGAGAAAGATATTTTCTTAATATTAAAACCTATTATCGGGATGTTCGAAATTTTTACAATGACTATCAAAGCATTGCACCATTAAGCCCGTTTTCCTGGAGGCTGATCTATGCGAGATTGCTGTTTCCTCTCCATTTTGTGGAGTGTGTCGAAAATTATTATTCAAGCTCAAGTGAGGCACAACGGCATTATTTAGAGGATCAATTAAAGAAATATTTAAATCAGTCAAAGGATTCAGAGGAGTTCCTGCGCGTTTTTTTTGAGATGGTTGAAGCACCTGTCAAAAAATCAAAAATCCCCACATTAAGCTGGCTTTATTAACCTTCCTTTTTATACAATTACCCTTTCCCCGGCTCGCTTTCTAGCCGGGTATTCTTGTCCAAAATAGTTCCCCTTTTTCTTACAAATTACTTTATAATAGAAAAAACAGTAAAATGACAAAAATAAGAGTTGAATAAATTTTCAAAGAATATATAATTCACCTCTTGTAAAAAATCAGATCTAACACTATAATGTCTACTATACAAAGACAGTTGTTTTTTTAAAGAGAACATCTTAGGGGGAATAGCAAATTGGAGACAATATCAATTGGACTGCTTGGATTGGGCACTGTCGGCACAGGTGTTGTAAAAATCATAGAAAATCACCAAGATAAAATCATGCACCAAATCGGCTGTCCCGTCAAAGTAAAAAAGATACTTGTAAAAAATATAGATAAAGACCGGGATGTATCCATTGCAACTGACATGTTAACAACAAATCCAGATGAGATTCTGAATGATCCAGAAATAGATGTGATTATTGAAGTGATGGGCGGCGTAGAGGAGACAAAAGAAAGGCTGCTCCAAGCCCTTAAAAATCGCAAGCACGTTGTAACAGCTAACAAGGATTTAATGGCTGTTTACGGGGCGCGCCTCTTACAAGTTGCCTCAGAAAATAATTGTGATTTATTCTACGAAGCAAGCGTTGCTGGCGGGATTCCTATCATTCGAGGACTTGTCGATGGCCTAGCATCAGACCACATTACGAAACTGATGGGAATCGTGAATGGAACGACAAACTTTATTTTGACAAAAATGACTAAGCAAGGAAAAGCGTACGACGAAGTCTTGGAAGAAGCACAACGACTCGGATTCGCCGAAAGCGATCCGACATCTGACGTGGAAGGTCTTGATGCAGCTCGGAAAATGACGATATTGGCTACATTAGGCTTTTCTATGAACATCAGCCTTGAAGATGTGAAGGTTGAGGGGATTACTCAGGTCACGGAAGAAGACATTCAGTATGGCAAGCAGCTTGGCTATACGATGAAATTGATTGGTTTTGCCCATAGACAGGACGGAAAAGTAGAAGTGAGCGTACAGCCAGCCTTCTTAATTGACAGTCACCCGCTAGCGGCAGTCAACAATGAATTTAATGCTGTTTATGTATACGGTGAAGCAGTAGGAGAAACGATGTTTTACGGGCCTGGTGCCGGCAGCATGCCGACAGCAACTGCAGTCGTTTCTGATTTAGTGAATGTCCTAAAAAACATGAGATTGGGTGTAAACGGAAAAACCGCTATTACACCACAATTTAAAAAGAACTTGAAGAAACCGGACGAAATGTACTCCAAATACTTCCTTCGTCTGCAAGTAGAAGATGCAGTAGGTGTATTTGCTGAAATTACATCAATCTTCTCCAAAAATGGTGTGAGCTTTGAAAAGATTCTGCAATTGCCTGTAAAAGAAAAAGGCATGGCAGAAATAGTCTTAATTACGCATCATGCATCCTTGTTAAACTATGAAAATATACTAATTCAATTAAGAGACTTATCATCTGTCCGTACAGTAAAAAGCTCTTACCGTGTAGAAGGAGGAACTAAGTAATGAGATGGAAAGGCCTGCTTGAAGAATATAAAAATTATTTGCCAATTAACGATAACACACCAAGTCTGACTTTAAATGAGGGTAACACTCCTTTAATAAAGCTTGAACAGCTTTCAGAGGAATGGGGAGTAGAGCTGTATGTAAAAACAGAAGGTACAAACCCGACTGGTTCATTTAAAGACAGAGGCATGGTGATGGCTGTCGCTAAAGCTAAGGAGGAAGGCAATTCCACTGTTATTTGCGCCTCTACTGGAAATACATCGGCTGCAGCTGCAGCATATGCAGCTCGTGCAGGCATGCGCTGTATCGTTGTAATTCCAGAAGGTAAAATTGCGATGGGTAAACTAGCTCAAGCTGTTATGTACGGTGCTGAGATTATATCGATTGAAGGAAACTTTGACCAAGCATTGCAAATGGTTCGGAAAATCAGCGAAACAGAACCAGTTGCGCTAGTGAATTCTGTCAATCCATACAGATTAGAAGGCCAGAAAACAGCTGCATTTGAAGTTTGTGACCAGCTTGGCACAGCACCTGATATCTTGGCAATTCCAGTCGGAAATGCAGGCAATATTAGCGCCTACTGGAAAGGCTTTAAGGAATATAACGAAGCAAAACAAACAGGACTGCCAAAGATTCATGGATTTGAAGCAGCAGGAGCAGCAGCAATCGTCCATAATCGTGTGTTTGAAAATCCGGAAACAATCGCAACAGCAATTCGCATTGGAAATCCGGCGAGCTGGAAGCTGGCTGTACAAGCCCAGCAGGAATCAGAAGGTATTATTGATGAAGTAACAGATGAAGAAATCATCGCTGCTTACCGTACGATTGCAGCTAAAGAAGGCGTATTTGCAGAACCTGGTTCTTGTGCTTCTATCGCTGGAGTTTACAAGCATTTGCAAAGCGGTAAGATTGCTAAAGGCAGCAAGATCGTTGCTGTACTGACAGGAAATGGCTTAAAAGATCCGAACACAGCTATAGATGTAAGTCCAATTAAGCCTGTTGTTCTGCCGAACGATGAAAAGGCAGTGGCGGCTCATATTAAGGGAGTCGTTCATATATGATGGAAAGTGAGATGCTTCAAATCAAGGTTCCAGCAAGTACGGCAAATCTTGGACCGGGATTTGACAGCCTTGGCATGGCTCTGAGCCTATATTTGATTGTGGAAGCTTCTCCAGCAGAAAAATGGGAGGTAATACCGCTCTCAGAAAAATTGAAGACTTTTCCGTCAGATGAAAGCAACTTTATCATCGCAACAGCTATACAAGTAGCCAAAAGCTACAATAAAGAATTGCCGCCTTGCAGGGTAAGCGTTTCAAGCGAAATTCCGCTGGCTAGAGGTCTCGGTTCTAGTGCGTCGGCAATTGTTGCTGCAATAGAGCTTGCCGATTCCTTAGGTGAGCTTCAATTGACAGAGGAAGAGAAATTTACCATCGCAACCAATATGGAAGGGCATCCGGATAATGTCGGTGCAAGCATATTTGGCGGCCTTGTGGTTGGATGTCAGCTTGGAAGCGAGGCAGATGTGGAAGTAATCCATTCAGTAGAATTGGAATTGCTGGCCGTTATACCGAATGAAGAGCTTCTTACGAAATCAGCAAGAGATGTGCTCCCTAAATCGATGCCATTTGCAGAAGCAGTTGCAGCAGGTGCTGTTTCCAATCTTCTTGTGGCCGCATTGCTGACAGGCAACAACAAGCTTGCCGGCAAGATGATGGCGCTGGACAAATATCATCAGCCGTATCGAAAGGAGCTTGTCCCGCATCTGGAGATAATAGAACAGCATGCTCAGAAATTAGGGGCATACGGTGTCGCCTTAAGCGGTGCAGGTCCAACAGTCTTATGTTTCATTGAAACAGGGAAGACAGAAGCGGTTGCCGCTGGACTGAAGGAGCTTTTGCCTGATATGAATTATCTTCCCGTGCAAATTGATAAGAATGGTGTGGAAGTAAAAGGGAAAGCATACAGCAATATATAAAAAGGGCAGCCATTGGCTGCCCTTTTTAGCTATTAAAGTTGTATTAGAATACTTGCTCTACTTCATATACCCCTGGAACTTCTTCCAAAAGAGCGCGCTCAATACCAGCTTTTAGCGTGATTGTCGAACTTGGGCAGCTTCCGCAAGCTCCAAGCAAACGCAATTTTACGATGCCGTCTTCCACATCTACCAATTCACAATCCCCACCATCTCTAAGAAGGAATGGGCGTAATTTATCTAGTACTTCCTGTACTTGTTCTCTCATTTCTAATTCTGCCATTCATATCGACTCCTTTCCTATAATTTATTATAATCACATTAAAGAGAAAAATCTATTCTAGAAACATGAAAACACCTAAACATTATTTCATATTGCATTGTCTCTTCCTGAGACAATAATGTCAACACTTCAATGAGTGAATTAAACAGGAAAGAGAGGAAGAAAAATGAAAAGAGAATTAGAAATAAGCATTTACGGTGCAGAACAAATTTGTGCGAGCTGTGTGAATCTCCCTTCTTCAAAGGATACATATGAGTGGCTGCAGGCTGCTCTTAAAAGGAAATTCCCTGATCAAGATTTCAAGATTCATTATTATGATATCTTTGAAGCTAATTATGATGAGGATAAAAACGCCTTTTGTAAAAGGGTCATTGAAGAAGATTTATTCTATCCAGTTGTCGTAATTGACGATGAAATAATTGGTGAAGGCAATCCGAAGCTGAAACGGATTTATGAGGAGTTTGAAAGGTACGGATACAATAGCGCACAATAATCCAAAGAAAACAGGCTGAAGAGATGTTGTCTCGTCAGCCTCAAAAGGCTCAAAGCCTCATCGCTTCAGCCGCGATTTTTGGGCTGAATGAAGTAACTTTTTTTTTTATTTTTATCTTTCCATAATACCCCGTGCTTTAAAATTCTCGGAATACGGCCAGTCAATGCAGTGTTGGCAATAAGCCCAAATCCATGCTTTTTTCCAAGTGAGCCCAGCACCCCTTTCAGTTTCAGCGTTGGAAAGGAAGGAAGTCTCTCTCCTTTCCAACGGGCAATCAAAACGGCAGCTATTTGCACAGCCTGTTTTTCTGCGAGCTGGGCGCTCGGTGGCAGGCCAAGACTCGCGCAGTCTCCAACTACAAATACTTTGTCATCATCAGGCAAGTGATGATGATCGGTGAGAAGTATTCGCCCTTTTTTATCTTTGTCTGCCGAAAGATCGAGAACTATTTTGTTCGGCTTGACGCCAGCAGTCCAAACAATGCAGTCAAAGGGATAAGGCTCTCCATTATTGTATACCGTATTCTCTTCAATTAAGGTAATAGTGGAATTTTTGATTATTTCCACATTTCGTTCTCCAAACCACTTCTCCACATAATCGCTTACCTTCGAAGGATATGATGAAAGGATTGTATCTCCCCGGTCAAACAAGGTAACATGCAAATCTTGGCGGCTCTCCGCAATTTCAGAGGCGAGCTCCACCCCGCTTAAGCCTCCGCCGATGATAGCAACCCTTGATTCCTCCGCCAATAGATTAAGCTCTGAGTAAGTCATCTGTGAGCGGCTTCTCGTTTGAATGCTGTGTGTAAACTTATCGGCTCCTGTTATGCCATGATAGTTATCCTCGCAGCCTAAGCCAATAACTAAATCATCGTAAACGATACTTTCTCCATTTACGAGATTCACTTTATGTGATGGTAAATCAATACTTGCTACTTCTGCATTTAGAATGGAAACTTGGGGATGTTTAGGAAAGGGAATCCTAATATGCTCATCTGTGACGGTGCCTGCGGCTAAAGCATAGTATTCTGTCTTTAAAAAATGGTAAGGGGCTCTATCAATAAGGATAACCATTATGTTATATGGCAGATTAGAAATCAGGCGGGACAACAGCATCATGCCGCCATAGCCGCCTCCAAGTATAATTAGTTTTTTCATAAAACCTCCCTAAAAAGGACATTCATATTGTATTTGAACAAAGGTTGTTAATATATACAACTTTTTCGAAGCATTTTATCCTTAACTATTTTTAAGTATATTATGAGGATTAGGCGGTTTATTCTTAATTGAAGAAGAAATAACAAACATACTGTTAAGCTTGATAAATAAAATAAAAAAAGTTAGTATATGTGTTATTGAAGAGGTGATTATATTGTTTAAACCGATTATTGAATTTTGTTTAAGCAATCTAGCATCCGGGGCAGAACCGGCAAAGCTCCAATTAGAGCAGGATGATAAACTGGATGTAATAGATTATGGCTGTTTAGGCATGTGCGGACAGTGCGGGGAATCTTTATTTGCCCTTGTAGACGGAGAAATGGTGACAGGTGAAACACCTGAAGAGCTTGTTCAGAATGTGTACAAGCATATAGAAGAAAATCCGATGTTTTAAATAGAAGGAACACAGACAAAGCAGGCGAAACTCGCCTGCTTTTAAGCTTTTTGCAGCTCTCTGATTTTTAGCCAGCCATCTTTTGCGAGACTGATAATATTTTTTTCAATCGTTTTGCTTTGCTGTTCGATTACTTTTGAGAAATACTTAACAGCTTGTTCTGTTTTTGTTGTTCTTCTGCAAAGCTCACCTGCTAAATATAGTGTCTTTATTTCAGAAACTTGAGTTCCTCTGAAGTCTCCGGTTGAATAAGACAGCTCGTATTCAGATAACGCCAGCTTCATGAAGCGAGTTTCCTCGTTTACGTCCTCCAGCATTCGATAAAGCCATGCCAGTCTTATGTATAAACCAGCTATCAAAATATGCTTCTCATGTCTTAGAATCCCAGCATATGCAGCAAGTTTATATGTTTTTACACTGTCTCTTATCGTTCTGCTTTCTCCAAAGTTTTGCGGATTCCATTGGCTTGAAATCTTTTCTGTTAAGATTGCTTTTTCTGCTTCATTTAAACGGACCTCTGCTTGATCTGCGAACGCAAAACCGCATGCAGGACAGACATTGACATAATAAAGAAGCGGATTATGTTCTTCATAAAATGGAAAAAAGTCAGAATCAAACCCTTTTGCTTTAATAAATCGGGAACGCAGCTTCTTTGTTGTAAAAGAGGTGGTACATAATGGACATAGACAATTTTTATCATAAAGAGGTTCAATGGTGGTCATTTTCTCATACCTCTCCAAAAATAATTTAGTTAATTTATACTACTATTATACATAACATTAAGGATAATTACCTATTAAAGTAACGATTATTTAAAAAATTAATAATATTATCAAATAACAGTTGTCATGCTTCTGCAATTAATTGGTATATATTTGGTGAGTTGCACAAGTTGAGTAGTTTTGTCGCGAGGTATATAATATAAGGAAGAAGAAACATCAGAAAGGGAGGATTTATTATGACAGAAGAAGTACTTCATATTACAGATGCGGCAGCATTGCAAATTAAAGAAATGATGAAAGACAACGAAGAGGAAGGCTCTTATCTTAGGGTTGCAATCAGAGGAGGAGGCTGCAGCGGACTTTCTTACGGGATGGGCTTTGCACCTGAAAAAGAAGAAAATGATTATGTAACAGAGCAGCACGGTATTCAAGTGCTTGTTGATAAGAATGACACAGCCATCTTAAAAGGCACAAAAATTGATTATAAACAATCTTTAATGGGCGGCGGTTTCACAATCGACAACCCGAACGCCATCGCATCTTGCGGATGCGGTTCCTCTTTCCGCACAGCAGTTAACGCAGGTACGCCTGAAGAGTGCTAAACAAAAACTGCCTTTTCCGAATGGAAGAGGCAGTTTTTTTCTCTTTTAAATCTCCTCTTAAAATATGTAAAATACCTAAAAAAGAGTGCAGAAAAAGATAAATAGGCGGCTGTTAACCAAATTATACTAGTGAAAAACCGGTATTTTATAGCAATTTTTGTTAATTTACTAGGTAAATGGCTTCTCTTTTAAACTATTTGTGAATAATTGTTTCCATTTTGGGAAATGAATAGTTTTGGAGGAGTTGAAAAATATGACAAGTAAAAAAATTTTTAGAAGGGTCGGAATGACCTTACTTTTCATTGCAGCACTACTAACAACATTTCAATCCATTTCAGGAGTACAAGCGAGCTCATTCCATCTTTCAGACAGTAATGAAACAGAGGATGATTCTTATTTAGATCATACATTTAAAAAGATTGGATTTGGAATTAAGAATTTGAAGGAAGCTTTTGCAGCAAGCACACAAATATCTTCTAGTACAGAGGTAACAGGCAATCCGCCTTTGCTTGAAGAAAGAGATTGGTCCCAATATCCAAAGAAACAAGTTGTGGCTACTGGTTATACGGCTGGCTTTGAATCAACAGGAAAAAACCCTAGTCATCCGTCATTTGGCATCACCTATTCTGGTGTAAAGGTGAAGCGTGATTTATACAGCACGATTGCTGCAGATATAAGTGTATTCCCAATCGGGACCGTGCTATTTATCCCAGGCTATGGATTTGGAGTTGTTGCAGACACTGGCTCTGCCATCAAAGGGAATAAGCTTGATTTATACTATGAAACAGTAGACGACGTATATAGCCAATGGGGCAAGAAAACAGTAGACGTATACATAGTGGAAATGGGCAAAGGGAAACTGACAGAGAAAACATTAACAGCGTTTAATGAAGCGAAATCTATGCAGGTTTTCCGCCAGCAATACACAAGTGCAGAAAGCAAATAAAAAAAAGTTCCACAGGAGATTTCTCCGTGGAACTTTTTTTAGTGAAAAATTAAATCGAGAATGAGTGTTAAAGCTATCCCGGTAAGTCCTCCAAAGAAAACCTCAATCGGCTTATGTCCGAGGAGCTCTTTCAACTGCTTTCTCTTTTGCTGTTCAGGCTTTTGCTGCCAGCCCTTAGCATCATCTACAAATTTATTGAAATCATCCACCAGCTGATTCAGCACTATTGCTTGTTCCCCAGCCTGCCGTCTAACACCAGTTGCATCGAACATAGTAATGATCGCAAAGATAGCTGACACGGCGAAAATCGGGGAATCAGCGCCAGTTTCTAAGGCAACGCCTGTTGAGAGTGCTGTTACTGCAGCTGAATGAGAACTTGGCATGCCTCCTGTGCTTGTAAGCAAGGACCAGTCAATTTTTTTTGTAACAAAAAAAGTAATTGGGACCTTAACAAACTGAGCGAAGAAAATTGCTGCAAGACTTGCTAAAAAAGGAAAATTGATAAGCAGATCCAAAAAAATCACCTCAAGGTTATGTATTCTCTCTAAAATAAAACACTACCCGTATTGCAGCAAATTAAATCTTTTTGAAAAGCAAGTCCTTCCAATCCAATAATAAAAGTCAATAATTATGGAAATAGTGTTAATTGAAAGATATTGCTTTCTCTTATTATAACATAACCAAATTACTGGAGTTCTACTTAAAAAGCAATATTATCTTGAGAAGAAAACTAATTAGCTATACGAAATATCTCGCAGTCCGCTATAATAGAAAAGAAGCAGCAACAGAATGGAGGAAGAAAAATATATGTTTAACTTTAAACAAGAATGGAACTTTACAGATAAATTAGAATGTATAGTAATTGGATTGTTTGAAAAGTCTATTAAACTGGAAGGTAAATTAGCAGAGCTTGATGAAGTCTTTGGAGGAGAATTAACTAATCTGCTGAAGGAAAACGATCTGTCTGCAAAGAAAAAACACATACATATTGTGCATACATTCGGTCAAATTGGTGCAAAAAGAATTGTTTTTGCTGGGTTAGGAAAACAAAAGGAGCTTACCTTCCATGAAGTGCAGGAAATTTATGGAGCTGTATTTCAAGAGCTTTCTAAAGCTAAGTATCAGCAAGCAGCCGTTTTTGTAGAATCCTTTGTGACGGAAACTCTAGATGCTCTTGACAATTCCCATGCATTAGCAGAAGCATTAGCATTGTCTACATACGAGTTTGAAGGCTATAAGCAAAAATCCAATGAGCCAGAGAAAAAGATTGAGGAAGTAATTCTCTACAGCGCAACAGACGAAGAAGAAGTACGTGCTGCTGCAATTGTAGGCTATACATACGGAAAGGGAACAAACTCTGCGAGAACACTTGTCAACCTGCCTGGTAACATGCTGACAGCTACTGATATGGCTGAGTATGCAAAGCAGCTTGGAGAAAAATACAGCTTTGAGGTTGAGATTCTGGAGAAGGAGGATATGCTCAAGCTTGGAATGGGAGCTATTCTTGCAGTGAATCAAGGCTCGACCGAACCGCCAAAAATGATTGTCCTTAAGTATCAGGGTAAAGAAGAATGGACAGATGTAATCGGTCTTGTAGGAAAAGGAGTCACCTTTGATACGGGCGGTTATTCTATTAAGCCGAAGGACGGGATTGTCGGCATGAAAACAGATATGGGCGGTGCGGCTGCTGTTCTTGGCGCAATGGAAATCATTGGAGAGCTTAAGCCAGAACAAAATGTAGTTGCTGTCATTGCTTCAACAGATAATATGATCAGCGGTTCTGCTTTTAAACCAGATGACGTTATCACTTCGATGAGCGGCAAAACTATTGAAGTATTAAATACAGACGCAGAGGGCCGTCTCGTGCTTGCTGATGCTGTCACATATGCGAAGCAACACGGTGCAGGTTATTTAGTGGATGTAGCAACATTAACTGGCGGTGTGATTGTTGCACTAGGTATGGAAACAACTGGTGCAATGACAAATGATGAAGCTCTGTTTGAACAAGTGCTAGAAGCATCTTATGAAGCAGGAGAGCCTATTTGGAGACTGCCGATATTTGAAAGCCATAAGAAAAGAGTCAGAAACAGCCCGGTTGCTGATTTGAACAATTCTCCTGGACGAGAAGGACATGCCATTGTGGCAGGTGCTTTTATTGGTGAGTTTGCGGAAGGAACACCATGGGTACATCTTGATATTGCCGGTACTTCTTATACAAATAACAGCTCAGAACTGCAGAAAGCAGGAGCAACAGGTGTTATGACAAGAACATTAGCGCTATTGGTTGAAAGATTTAATCAAGAGGGATAAAAAATATTAAAAGAGCTGCATCCAAAGGGATGCAGCTTTTTAGCATTTTAACAATCATCATCAACTGGAGTGCAATGGTTGAGTAGCCAATCCTCCATTGGGAAAGGCATAGATTTATTGGCAACTAACGATGCATGCCCGCCTTCAAACAGGATGAATGTCTTGTCTTCACTTCCCACAAGATCCATGATCGGCTCGCACAATTCACTCGGAACAAGGGGATCATATTTGGTTGAAAAAACAAGCAGGTTGCAAGTAATATTCCGAAAATCAACAGGAATTCCGTTAACTTCTAAACCGCCTTCAACAATCTTGTTATCGCGGACATAGTCGTTCATGAGCTGGTTAAAGGCTTTGCCAGGGAGCGGGATATGATCAAGCGTCCATTTGTTCATCCGCAGCCATTTTTCCCGGTATTTTGGATCATCACTGCGGTTTAATAATGCCAGATAGTGACTGTATGATACAGGAGCAACGATAAGCCTTGTTCCGTATTTAATGAAATCAGGCGGTACCATTCCAATGGTATCAATAAAATCATCTACTTTCACTTCCCCGTCGCGCAAGGCTTTCTGCCATTTGTCAAAGATAGGAAATTGGGAGAAGTCAATCGGAGATACAGCTAAAATAAGGTTTTTTATTTTTTGATCGGTAATAGCTGCAAAAACGGTTGCCAATGTCCCTCCAAGGCAAAAGCCAATAACTGTCATCTCGTTTGTGCAAGCATGGCGCAGTGCTCTTGTGTATGCTTTTTCAATATACTTCGTAATATAGTCATCAATTGTAGTATTGCGATCTTCGAAACCTGGAGTGCCAAAGTCAATTAAATAGGTGTCATATCCGGCATTTGTAAATGCCTCAATCAGACTGAGTGATGGAGCTAAATCTAAAATATATGCTTTGTTAACGACAGAATATATCAAGAAAATCGGTTCTTTAAACTTTCTATGTTTAGAAGGATAATACCAGAGGGTTGCTTTGTTTTTCTTCCAGATTGGATATTTCTCAGAGAGGCCGACAGGTATTTCATCCTCCGAAAGTGCATCCAAAAAATGAGAGAATCGTTTTAAAACCATATCAGTTCACCTTGTAAGGATCAACAGAAGGTGTTTCCGTTATAATCAGCTGCTCTTTTTGTTCGGCCATTTTTTGTTTAACTTGCAGCATCTCTTGTTGAAGTGTGGCAATCTCCTCTTCTTGTTTGGCAATTTCTTCACTTAAGCTTGCAGAAAGTGGAGCATCCATTGATTCATGATTGCTTAATGCAATCTTTGCGACAAGCTCTTTCATTTCATGAAGCATTTTTGTAATTTGATAAAGCTGGTCGTCAATATTGTCGATTTTTTCTTCTGATTGCAGGATAAGCTGTGTGGCATTAGACAGGTCTGTCTTAGTAGGGAAATTTAAAACAGCAGCTGTTTGTTCTGTATATTGTTGAAGTTTTTTTATCTTTTTTGTAAGGGCATTTGTTTGTGTTTTTGCAACATTGATTAATGAATAATGGTTGAGCTGATTTTGAATCATATTGTTAATTTTAAACTGAAGGAAGGTTCCTCCCTTTTTGAGTAAATCATATACATCTAATGTAACCTGACCCATTTGTTAACATCCTTTCTTTTTCAAATATCAGATTTGTCACACCCTTGCAAAGCTTAGAGCATGGATGACAAACCGCCATCTATGGCAATAGTCTGTCCTGTTATATAGTCCGAACCTATGCCTGCCAATAATAGTGTCAACCCTTTTAAGTCACTGGAATGGCCGACTCTATGTGCTGGAATCTTCATCAATAGCTGTTTTTCATGTTTCTCTAATACAGAAGTGATTTTTGTTGGGAAAAAGCCCGGAGCAATTGCATTGACTTGGATATTATACGGAGCTAGTTTTACTGCTAGTTCTTTAGTTAGAGTTATAATCGCACCTTTGCTCGTATTATAGGCAATTGCATCTAAGAAAAGAGGGTGTGTGCCGAAGTTAGCTGTAACAGAGGAGATGTTGATAATTTTTCCGCTTTTTTGCTGCAGCATTTTTTTGGCAGCAGCTTGGGAAAACAAAAAGGTTCCTTTAACATTTACATCCATCACTTTGTCCCATTTATCTTCCGGATAATCTAATGTAGGTGCTATCCAGGAAGTGCCGCTGTTGTTAACAAGAATGTCTATGGAGCCAAACTGTTCTTCAGTTTTTGCGATAACCTGATCGATATCCTTTTGATTGGAAACATCACAAGAAAGTGCCAATGCCTGTATACCTTTTTCTTTAAGAAACTCGACTGTTTCACTGCTGTTGCTTAGCTTTCTTGAGCAAATAACAATGTTGGCACCTGCTTCGCCTAATGCAGCGGCCATCTCTTTGCCTAACCCTCGTCCCCCGCCTGTTACAATAGCTGTTTTGCCTGTTAGATCAAACAACTCATTCATCTCTATGCCCTTGCCTCCTGTAGTTCAAGTTTTTTCCCTATAGTATAAACAAGCAGTGGGTGAAAGGTGCGAAAAATAATGATAATCCCCAAGCCTATTAAGGGAGAATTTTTACAGGGAAGGCGGCTGCCCAGTCCAAAAGAGGGACAGATGCATATGTAATAGAGTATACTGCTACAAATAAAGAAGAGGAGGCAATGCGTGCATATGTATGGATATAGATATCGTCCTCAAGATTCAAGAATTTTCTTTGGAGCTCCATTAGTTGGTGGATTAATAGGTGGATTAGTAGGAGGAGCAGTCGGAGGTGCGCTAGTTAGACCAAGACCTTATTTTTATGGACCGCCAGTCCCTTATGGACCGGTTCCATATGGTCCAGCTCCGTACGGCCCATACCCTTATTATTAAAAGTATTTTCCCGCATTATTTGTATGCGGGAGTTTTTTTTTATTATTCACTCCAGCGCAGCTTCAATGTTAAATAACAGCATGGAGGAGCATTCTTATTGTCAAAATCAAGTGTGATTCCATCCGGATTATATTTAATTTTTGGGAGGTTTTTTATTCCGCTTGTGCGAAGTAATTCATTTACAGCGCTGGAATTGGAGGCTTGAGCTGCTTGCATAACTCTTCTTGCATAATCTCTTGATTGGAATCTTGTTATAAGTGTATTTGCATCTGTTAACAGGGCCATGCTGCTTTGCGCACTTTTAACAAACTGATCTGGCTTTACTTCCGGAAGCTGACGAATGGGATAAGGATAATGCAAATATGGGTGAATGGGAATTGGCTGATAAGGATAAACACGATGAGAAGGTCTTAACATATTATTCACTCCAATCGGTTTCTGTTAGTGGCTACTTTATCGTATTCCTATCCAGTTTTTCATATGTACACTTTAGGCACTTTTATGTCCTTTGGCGTAATAAAAAAAGCACTAGGCGAAACGAAAAAGCCGCTTCGCGCTAATGCATAAATTCATTACTTGTTGCGGTGCTCCACTAAATCAATCGCTCCTAATACAATATGTGCTAAGCCAAAGCCAAACACCGTATTGGAAACCATAGAGTCGATTTTGCGGTTCTGCTTCATTACAAGGCCAGCTGTAGTTACTGCAGTACCTAAAACAGTCGGAATTAAACCTTCACGAATATTTTCCATTTAGCTTCACCCCAGTTATAATTTGCCCCTTCTTGTAGGACAATAATAGTATGTGCTTAAACCTCCTTTATTAAGCCCTGTATTGGATTGGTACATATTGTTTTTAAAGCTTCATTAAAATTGTTCATACTTTGTGTATTAACCAATATGTAAGGAAAAAATAGAGAGGAGTAAGCTTTTAGAAAGATGGATTTTTGCTTAATAAGGCATTTCCTAATACAATAAGAGCTATATCTTTATTACCAATGTTTAGCATAAGGAGTTATTAAAGGAATTAGATGAATACATATCTGACTAGTTACTTTCCGCTTTTTTCTATCAGTTTTTTTAGCTTATCTTTTGCAATCCGCATCCAGTCAACAGTGATTGACCTTTTTAAAAGGCTGGGGATGTATGAGGGTTTGTTGGAATTTTTCTCAGAGACAGGGATTAGGCTTGCATTGCTGCTGTTTTTTTGCGTGTTTATTTTTATGGCGTTATCTGCACTTAAACTGATTGCAGACACTTTAAATGGGTTATCGTTATTGTTTTTTTCCATTGATTCAAAAGGGGACAGCTTAATCAAAACAAGGAAAGGAAGCTTCATTTATTTTTGCGGCAGTATTCTCTCCTTGTTCGGTGTATACAGCTATATTATTCTTCTTGCTATCTTTGTCGTGACGACACTTGTTTACTTTGTTTATTTCGTTAACTCTGCAAGCGGCAGTCTGAATTTTAGCGGAATCATTTTTTATATTTTCTTTCAAGTATTAACATGGGCTGTCATGATTACAGGATTTCTGTTATTATGTATCAAGCTATATAACGCTATTATTGGCAGCTTGCCAATCTAAAAAAGCACCTGTCCATTTTTTGAACAGGTGCTTTTTTATGGTATCAATATCTTTTTCCAAATAGAAAGATGGGGAGCATTGCTTTCAATGCTTTTCAAATTGGTTGGGGCATCCTTTCCGACCCAAACACCAACAGTTAAATCATTAGATAAACCGACCATCCAATAATCTTTATAATCATTCGTAGTACCAGTTTTTCCTCCCAGATAAGGAGCTTGAAAATTTGCCTTCTTTGCTGTTCCGGATGTCACTGTGTGTTTTAGCAAGGTTCTCATCTTGTCATTCGTCGCTTTATTCCAGACCGTTTCCTCTGCTTCCTTCCATTCATAAAGCAGATTGCCGTCAGCATCTGTTACGGACGTGATGGCATGTGAGCTTTTAAAGCTGCCGTTATTTCCAAAGACAGTATAAGCATTCGTCATCTCAAGCGGAGACATACCAACTGTGAATCCACCGATAGCGGAGGACAGATGAACATCCTCTTCTGTCACCTTTTTAAAAGGAAAATGAGCTAAATAGCTGAAAGCAGTTTTTAGTCCAATACTATCTGCAAGCCTGACAGCAGGTGTATTATAGGAATGAATAAAAGCTTGATCTAATGTGACATTTCCATAGTCTTGACCACTGTAATTTTGCGGGCAATAACCGTCTTTGCAAAAAGCATCCGCATTAACGGTGGATTTAACTCCTTTACCTGTTTCCTGCAGATAAGGTCCATACACAAGAAGCGGCTTGATAGCAGAACCAGGCTGGCGATATGCTTGATAGCTCCGGTTAAACTCATATTTTTTATAGTTCTTCCCGCCAACAAGTGCGCCTATTGTATGGCTCTTGTGATCGATGACAACTGCTGCTGCTTCTACATCTGTTGTTATCAGGGAGCTTTTCACTGCTTTTACCGCTTTCTCCTGCAAGCGGCGGTCCATTCCTGTATGAATAATAACGCCACTTTCAAGGAGCTTCTGAACTTCGGCATCCAGCTCTTTGCTGAGAATTTCCTTTTCCTTGTCATTTGCTTTTGTTATTTTTTTAGCATAACCTTTTTCTTCAGAAACGAGTGCTCGTAATTCATCCTCCACATATGAGACATAGTCTGGATAAAGATCTGTTTTCTTTTGCACGTGAAGTGTTATTTTTTCATTTGTCATCTTTTTAGCTTCACTGCTGGATATTTTACCCTCTTTTTCCATTAAGGATATTAACCGTTCTTGTCTCTTTTTTGTTTGTTCAAAATGTTTAAGCGGATCATATATAGTTGGATTATTAGGAATGCTTGCCAAAAAAGACAGTTCTGCTTTGGACAAGTCACTCGATTTGCTGCTGAAGTAATAATTCGCTGCTGCTTCAATGCCATACATATTATTGGCAAAATAAACGGCATTAATATATTGAGTAAGAATTTCTGCTTTTGACCACTTTCTTTCAAGCTCATAAGCGTAAAGAAGCTCTTTTAGTTTTCGATTGTAGGTTTTATCGTAAGATTGAAACATATTCCGGGCTAACTGCTGGGTAATAGTACTCCCGCCTTGTTCAATAGTATCTGATTCAGCATTGGTCAAGAGAGCCCTCCCGATTGCCGGCAGATCAAAGCCAGCATGTTCATAAAAATGCTGATCCTCTGATAAGATGAACAAATCTTTCACATATTGGGGGATTTCTTCATTTATCAAGTTTTTTCGTATCCCTGCTTGCGGGCTGATTTCTGATATGCTTCTTCCACTATTATCCAAAATGTAGCTGGATTGAGCGAGTGTCATGGAAGAGACTGGTATATTGTCGTCCAAAAATTGATGGAAGCTGACATATTTCTTTTTTTCTGCTGCTGTAAAATAAAGAACAGCTACTAAAGCAATTAGCATTATTACTATAAAGGAAACCCCAAGTTTTTTTCGCATTAATTTTCCCTCATTACTTAAAATCCGTTACTAAAAGCATAAAGGATTTTTTATAAATATGCATGAAGTATTTTGCTGAAAAAAAGGGCAAAATATTACCATAATAGTAAACAAAAAAATAAATAGAAAATTTTAAAGCTTCGCGAATATTCTGTTATAATATAAGAAAAGGTTTTTAGGATAGATGGATCGGAGATTTACTTAGAGAAAGAAGGTGAAAAAATGGAGAAGCAGCAACAATATTTATTTATAGATTTTGAGTTTACCATGCCAGAAAAAAATGCTAAGTATAAAGGTTTTCAACCTGAAATAATTGAAGTGGGCATCGTCGCCGTCGTTAATGACAAGATAAGAGAAACCTTTTCTGCCTATGTGGCTCCAAGCAAGTTTCCCATTCTTTCAGAGCGATGCAAATCCTTCCTGCACATACATCAGGAACAAGTCGATAACGGAATTCCATTTCACGGTTTGCTCGATAAAATCAAGGAGATGGGCAGCGGTTTCTCAAATACAGTTGTAACATGGGGTAATATGGACATGAAGGTGCTCAGGAATAATTGCACTATGGCAGGTGCGTCATTTCCTCTTGCTTGCAGTGAAATAGATTTGTCGATGGAATATAAGCGGTTTTTCGGAGACCAAAATCAGACAGGATTATGGAAAGCAGTGCGGGAATACGGGAGCGAAGGGACAGGAAGACATCACCGCGCCTTAGATGATGCGCTGACAACCTATGACATATTTAAGTTTGTTGAAAAGGACAAAAGGTATTTAGGAAAGACGGAAACGACAACGATTGGCGATTTAATTGATCTATCTAAGTTTTATAATAAATTTGCATGAAAAAAGGATTGACAGCTAAGCTTGTTCTACTAGTTGCCACCCTTTTATTTTTTTGCCTAAAAAGGATTCCTCCCATATAAGGAAGAAATCCCGAAAAAAATTAAGCTTTTGTAATTGCCCGGCGGTACTCCTGCTCCAGTATGCCAAGATTGCTTAAGCTCCTTGCTGCAAATGGGGAATTGTCTTTACTCAGTTCATCCTTCATTTTCGAGACAGCCTGCAAAAGGGATGTCCCGTATTCTGGAGTCTCCTCCTCATAGGGCTTTACCATCGGTTTGGGAGTATTCATCTGTTCTCTGTATGAGAGGGCTTTTCGCTCATGAAAAAAGACATTTTCTGCCTGCTTCGGATTATGTAAATCACCTTGCATAGGGTGCTTAAGAACAGCTAATACCCTCACTAAGTAGCTGTTGCTGCGTATATCTGTAATTTCGCCGATATATTTGCCTGTTTTGTATATGGCAGTAACCTTTGTGCCAATTGTTAGTTCTTCCACATCATTCGCCTCCAAAAACATTCTTTCTTAAATAGTACCATAATAAATCACTATGTTAGAAACAGGGAAACAGCATAATTTAAACAATTCTACAAATAATACTCCTATTATCGGTATTGGAGGAGTTCGTAAATGAAAAAAATCATGCCTATGTTAGCATTGCTTCTTTTAATGGCAGGCTGTGCGGAAGGAGAAGCAACAAAGGTAGATGTGGAAATGTTCAATGATGTCGGCGATTCTTTAGGCAGTATTAATTTGGAGGAGCAGTCTGCAGGAGTGATGCTTACAGTCAACTTAAAGGGGTTGACACCTGGAGTACATGGCCTACACATACATGAGGTAGGAAAATGTGAGGCTCCTACATTTCAAAGTGCAGGAAATCACTTTAATCCTGAGGATAAGGAGCATGGTCTGCTCCATCCAAAAGGAGCACATGCAGGAGACCTTCCCAATCTAATTGTTGAGGATGACGGAACTGTCAAAGCTGAGCTGTTGGCACCGCAAGTCACATTAAGGGACGGCAAGAATTCATTATTTAAACCGAAAGGAACATCCATTGTCATCACTGACCAGGCAGATGATGGAATGACACAGCCGGCAGGAAATTCGGGGGAACGAGTTTATTGCGGCGAAGTCAAAAGATAGCAAAAAGAAGCATGAAACCAGTTGGTTTGCATGCTTCTTTTCTTTTATTAGAAGAAAGTATCGTACAGTAAAAAAAGATTTAAAAGGACAATAACTGCTGCGATCAGCCAAGAGATAATCGTAATTGCTTGCGAGTTTTGCAGGCTGCCCATAATCCGTTTGCTGCTTGTAAACATAATTAACGGGATTAATGCGAAGCCAATTCCAAATGAAAGGATAACCTGGCTTAATACTAATGCTGATGTAGGATTTACTCCTGATGCAATAATAATAATGGGCGGAATAATCGTAATCAGCCTTCTGACATAGATGGGAATTCGAAATTGAATGAAGCCTTGCATAATGACATCTCCGGACATAGTACCAACAGACGAGCTGGACAGGCCGGCAATTAAAAGGCCGAGACCGAACAGGATAGCTGAAGCTGGACTTACAAGCTGCTCGAAATGCTGAAAGGCAACATCCAAGTCATTTACGATAAAGCCATTTGCATGGAATAAGGCACTTGCGACAATAAGCATAGCCGCATTAATAAATCCTGCAATCAGCATGGCAATAAGGATATCAAAAAACTCAAAGCGGAAAATCATTTTCTTCTCTTTTTCTGTTGTACCGACAATCCGTTTTTGCGTTAAGGCAGAGTGCAGATAAATCGCGTGGGGCATAACCGTTGCTCCGAGTATTCCAGCTGCAAGCAGTACACTGTCTGTTCCTTGGAATTGTGGTGTAAACAAACCGTGCAGCACAGAATGGAGCTCTGGTTTTGCGAAGAACATTTGCACAATAAAGGATAAGACAACTATAAACAGCATTGCTGTTATCCCAGCCTCAAGCGATCTGTAGCCTCGTCTTTGCAGCTCCAGTATGGCAAAGCTGCCGATTGCAGCGATAATGCTTGATTCAAGCATCGGAATGCCAAACAGTAAGTAAATGCCGAGTGCAGCACCAATAAATTCTGCTAAATCGGTAGCAATGATAACTATTTCACCTTGAATCCATAAACCGATGCTGACAGGCTTAGGAAATTCCTCCCGGGCGACCTCGGCGAGATTTTTTCCTGTAGCAATCCCTAATTTTGCAGACAGTGACTGAATAATTAAGGCCATAATATTTGAAAACAAGATAACCCATAATAATAAATAACCATATTGAGAACCTGCAGCTATGTTTGTTGCGAAATTTCCTGGATCGATATAAGCAATTGCAGCAATAAAGGCAGGACCAAGAAACGGCAGGAACTTTCTTAGCCCTCCAGGACCATGTAATACAGAACCTGCGTGAGAAGCCTCTTTACTTTTATCCATATGTTCACCTGATTTCTGTTGATTTTTCCTAAGTGATAAAATGTTTCCTTTGCGCAACTTTCCTTTAGGATATTCCTCGATTTCTATTTTGTCAATGAATCTGCAATAAAATGTATAGAGTAAATAAATTGACCTATTGGTTCTCTGTATCGTAAAAATTAGGACCGCAAAAAAATAGCCCTTTTTAGCTGTTATCGTGTTAACTGCGTATATTTTGTGATAGAATATGGACAGCAAAATAGGAGTAAAAAGGTGAAAGTATGAACAATCAAGAAGTTAATCTAGAGCTTGTAAAACTGCTGAATGAATGGGATCCCTTCAAGCTTGGGGAAGGGAATTATGATACGGAAATAGCCGATTGCGTCTATGCCGTCCATGAGCTGGACAATAGGGAAGAGCTTGCAGCAGAAATCCAAAAAATTTATGAGTTTTCTTTTGAGGAATTCATACCAATGGATGAGTGTCTTTCTATATCGACAAAGCTGCTGTTAACAAAAGATAACGGCTCTTGCTCCCTGTAATTTGCAATAAAAAAGTACTGTATAATCTGGAGGGATAAAGATGAAGTTGACGGAAAAAGAAATTGAAGTGGCAGAAATTTTAGAAAAAAACGCCCGTATTACAGATGAAGACATAGCTAAAATGATTGAAGAGGACCTTCAGACAACGAAAGAAATTGTCGCAAAGCTTGAAGATTTGAAAGTAGTTGTCCGCTATACAAGTATTGTTGACTGGTCAAAGGTTGAAGGACATGAAGGCGTTACAGCAATGATTGATGTTAAAGTAACTCCAAAACGGGGAGTTGGATTTGATGAAGTAGCCCAAAGAATTTATCGTTTCCAAGAAGTGAAATCGCTGTATTTAATGTCAGGGACATATGATCTGTCTGTGATTATTGAAGGGAAATCGATGAATGATGTGGCAAGATTTGTTTCGGAAAAGCTGTCCACTTTGGATTCTGTTCTTTCCACAACAACCCATTTTATTCTAAAGCAGTATAAACATGATGGAACAATTTTTGAACCGAATAATGATGATAAAAGGATAGTGGTGTCACCGTGATGAATCAAACGAAAAGCTATATCGCCGACAAAGTAGCAGAAATGAAGCCTTCCGGGATAAGACGATTTTTTGATTTGGCTTCCAATATGGAAGGGGTCATCTCACTTGGAGTCGGTGAACCTGACTTTGTTACATCATGGTCAGCAAGGGAAGCTGCTATTCTTTCCTTAGAGCAAGGCTATACTTCCTATACGGCAAATCCAGGAATGCTTGAGCTGCGCGAGGAAATATCGTCTTACATGAACAGAAGATTCCAGGTCGCTTATAATCCGAATTCAGAGATTATTGTAACAGTTGGTGCGAGCCAGGCGATTGATATTGCGTTGCGGGCGATTCTAAATCCAGATGAGGAAGTGATCGTGCTTGAACCTTGTTTTGTTGCGTATGCACCGCTAGTTACACTTGCAGGCGGTGTGCCGGTACCTGTTCAGACGTTAAAAGAACATGAGTTCAAGGTTCTGCCAGAGCAGCTGGAGGAAGTGATTACAGATAAGACAAAAGCAATCATGATATGCTCCCCGAGCAATCCGACAGGCTCCCTATTGTCTGCAGCAGAATTAGCAGCAATCGCAGACGTTGCTAAGAAGCATGACCTGCTTATAATTTCTGATGAGATATATGCAGAGCTGTGCTATGACGAGGAATATACAAGTATGAGCGCCCTAAACGGCATGTGGGAGAGAACATTGCTCATATCCGGATTCTCAAAAGGGTTCGCGATGACGGGCTGGAGACTTGGTTTTGTTTGCGCACCGGAAGAATTGACGCAGGCTATGCTTAAAATCCATCAATACAGCTTAATGTGTGCTCCGACAATGGCGCAATTTGCCGGACTTGAAGCGTTGAGATCAGGCAGCAACGATGTCGAGGAAATGAAGAAGAGCTATCGAAGAAGACGTAATTTCGTTGTACAGTCATTAAACGAAATGGGGCTGACTTGTCATATTCCAGGTGGAGCTTTTTATGCATTCCCTGATATTACATCAACTGGGCTGACATCAGAACAATTCGCTGAAAAGCTGCTGATGGAAGAAAAGGTAGCGGTTGTGCCGGGAAATGTGTTTGGCGAGAGCGGGGAAGGCCATATCCGCTGTTCTTATGCATCTTCCTTAGAACAGCTGCAAGAAGCTTTAAAGAGAATGAAGGCTTTTACAGAAAGATACAGTAAGTAACAAGGACCGTTTTTAAAACGGTCCTTTCGTTTGGAAAAAATCAGTCAGCATTTATTTAAAAAATTTGCAAAAACTTTAACTGACAAAGCACAATTCAGAGATAATAATAAATACTTTTGTATTAAGGTCTGTTTTGTGATATAATTTTATAATGCATATTAAAGGAAAAATGAATATAAAAACTAGGAGTGTTCTCATGTCAGATAAAATCGAAGTTGGAAGCATAATTACAGGAAAGGTAACAGGCATTCAGCCATACGGCGCTTTCGTTTCTTTAGACGAAAACTTGCAAGGCCTTGTTCATATTTCAGAAGTAACACACGGCTATGTTAAAGATATTAATGAATTTCTTAAAGTAGGCGACGAAGTAAAAGTTAAGGTTCTTTCTGTTGATGATAATGCTGGAAAAATCGGCTTGTCTATCCGCGCTACAGAAGAAGCGCCAGCAGCACCTGCTGATGCTGAAAAAGCTAAAAAGCCTCGTGCTAAACGCCAAGCTGCACCAGTTAAAGTAGATGCAGACAGCAGCCAAGGTTTCAATACGCTTAAAGACAAATTGCAAGAGTGGATTGACCAGTCTAACCGCAATGACCTAATTAAGAAATAATAAAAGAAGCAGGATGCCATAAGCATCCTGCTTTTTTTATTGAAAAATCTTATTTAGCAGATCTTGGTTCAGGTTCACGAGAAACTTCGGCACTTGGTTTAAACAACAATCCTAAGTTAATCAAACCGGCAATCCCAACTAATCCGTAAATGATTCTGGATAATGCTGATTCTTGACCGCCAAAGATTGCTGCTACTAAATCAAATTGAAAAAATCCAATTAGTCCCCAATTTATTGCTCCAATAATCGTTAACACTAAAGCTGTTCTTTGAATACCACTCATGATTGTTTCCTCCTTGTATTGGATTCCCTATTATCATGATGCAAAGAGAATATATTTATGCATTTCTTTGTCTGCATTTTTTCCTTTTTTGGGGCATTATAAAGTTTGGTAAGCAACTATAAAAAAATCCAGTTCTTATCTTTTGATTTTCGAATTACTTTAGTAAATAATAAATAGTGTCCTCCTGCTGGTTTCTAGTATTGGGAAGCAAAAGGAGCATTAATATTTATAATAGGAGGAAAAGGGAACATGAATAATTTTACATTCTATAACCCGACAAAACTGATCTTTGGGAAAGGCCAACTATCCCAGCTTGCAGATCAACTGGCTCCATACGGAAATAAAGTCCTTCTTGTATATGGTGGAGGTAGTATTAAACGCAGCGGTTTATACGATCAAGTTATTGAGCTTTTAAAAGAAAATAATAAAGAAGTGTTTGAACTTTCAGGAGTTGAACCCAACCCTCGCTTAACTACAGTTCAAAGAGGTGTGGATATCTGTAAGACAGAGGGAATTGATTTCCTTTTAGCAGTAGGTGGAGGAAGTGTCATCGATTGCACGAAAGCAATTTCTGTCGGAGCAAAATATGACGGTGATCCTTGGGATATCGTAACAAGAAAAGCAATACCAAGTGATGCTGTACCATTTGGAACTGTATTAACATTAGCAGCTACAGGCTCTGAAATGAATTCAGGCTCTGTTATTACTAATTGGGAAACGCAAGAAAAATACGGCTGGGGAAGCCCGCTTACATTCCCTGTTTTCTCTATCCTCGATCCAGAGAATACATACACAGTACCTAAAAATCAGACAATTTATGGAATTGTAGACATGATGTCTCATGTACTTGAGCATTATTTCCATTTGGAAGAAAATACACAATTCCAAGACTATATGTGTGAGTCCTTGCTTAAGACAGTAATGGAAACAGGTCCAAAACTTGTTAACGACTTAGAGAATTATGAATATCGTTCCACAATCCTGTACTCCGGTACAATGGCATTAAACGGAATGCTTAACATGGGCTACCAGGGAGACTGGGCAACTCACAATATTGAGCATGCTGTATCAGCAGTTTATGACATTCCGCACGGAGGGGGACTTGCTATTCTATTCCCTAACTGGATGAAGCATAACTTAAGTGTAAAACCTTCAAGATTCAAGCAGCTTGCTGTTCGGGTATTTGGGGTTGATCCAGAAGGTAAAACAGATGAAGAAGCTGGATTGGAAGGCATTGAGAAGCTTAGAGAATTCTGGAACAGCATCGGAGCACCTTCAAGGCTGGCAGACTATGATATTGATGACAGCAAGCTTGAGCTGATGGTGGACAGAGCAATGGCAAGAGGAGAATTCGGACGCTTCAATTTATTGAAGGCGGATGATGTTCGCTCCATTTACAAAGCTTCCTTGTAAGCAGAGCTTATTATAAAAAAATTACTAAGTCCCAGCTATGTTAATAGTTGGGACTTAGTAGGTAATAGTGACTAAAAGAAGAATAACCGAAAAAAACTCAAGTTGTATCCGCTTTCAAAACAATCTCATTCTTGATTAGTTTGGACACTTTCGATAAAGTGAAAGAGGATACAAAAATAAATATAATGGAGGATCATTCATGACACACGTTCGTTTTGATTACTCAAAGGCATTAAGCTTTTTTGGAGAACATGAAATTACATACCTATCTGATGCAGTTAAAGTGGCTCATCATTCCCTACATGAAAAAACAGGAGCTGGAAGCGACTTTTTAGGCTGGATTGATCTTCCTGTTGATTACGATAAAGAAGAATTTTCCCGTATCTTAAAAGCATCACAAAAAATCCAAAACGATTCTGAAGTATTGCTTGTTATCGGAATCGGCGGATCTTATCTTGGAGCACGTGCAGCAATCGAGATGCTGAACCACAGCTTCCACAATGCTTTGTCTAAGGATAAAAGAAAAACTCCGCAAATCATCTTTATCGGTAAAGACATCAGCTCAACATATATGAGCGATGTTATCGATTTCTTAGGTGACAAAGATTTCTCAATCAATGTTATCTCTAAATCAGGCACAACAACAGAGCCTGCTATCGCATTCCGTATTTTCCGCAAGCTTTTGGAACAAAAATACGGAGCAGAAGAAGCTAAATCAAGAATTTATGCAACAACTGATAAAGCGCGCGGTGCACTAAAAACACTTGCTACTGAAGAAGGCTTTGAAACTTTTGTTATTCCTGATGATGTCGGCGGTCGTTACTCTGTTCTTACAGCAGTAGGCTTGCTTCCAATCGCTGTAAGCGGTGCAGACATTGAAGCAATGATGAAAGGTGCAGCAGCTGCTCGTGAAGACTTCAGCTCATCTGAACTTAGTGAAAATGCTGCATACCAATATGCTGCAGTTCGCAACGTGCTTTACAATAAAGGCAAAACAATCGAAATGCTTATCAACTATGAGCCAGGACTTCAATACTTCTCTGAATGGTGGAAGCAGCTTTTCGGCGAGAGCGAAGGAAAAGACCAAAAAGGTATTTATCCATCTTCCGCTAACTTCTCAACTGACTTGCACTCATTAGGGCAATATGTTCAAGAAGGACGTCGCGATATTTTCGAAACAGTTGTTAAAGTGGACAAGCCTCGTCATGAATTAACAATTGAAGCAGAAGAAAACGATCTTGACGGCTTGAACTATCTTGCTGGCAAAACAGTTGACTTCGTAAACAACAAAGCATTTGAAGGTACGCTTCTTGCACATACAGACGGCGGTGTGCCGAATCTGATTGTGACAATTCCTGAAATGGATGAATATACTTTCGGTTACTTAGTGTATTTCTTCGAGAAAGCTTGCGCTATCAGCGGATACCTTCTTGGTGTAAATCCATTCGATCAGCCGGGAGTAGAAGCTTATAAAGTTAACATGTTTGCATTGCTTGGTAAACCAGGTTTTGAAGAGAAAAAAGCGGAACTTGAAAGCCGTTTGAAATAAGAGTAAAAAAGGGCAATCCGAAATGGATTGCCCTTTCTCATTTTATAAATCTATCATTTCATGTTTTTAGGAGGAGATTTAAGGATAAATAACTACTAGGTTACATAAGTGTTAAGGAGGGATACTATGCTAGTAGAACAAGAACAAACATTAGTAAGGGCATTGCAAGAATGTATGATAGTCTGCAATCATTGCCTGAATGAATGTCTCGCTGAAGATAAATCAAGCATGATGATAGACTGCATACGAACAGACCGAGAATGCTTGGAATTCTGTGGATATCTAGAACAGGCTATTATCCGTCAATCTCCATATGCTAAAGAACTTGCTAAAATCTGTATGCAAGTTTGTGAGGATTGTGCACAGGAATGCCAAAAACATGACCATAAGCATTGTCAGTATTGTGCTGAAGTTTGCTTGCAATGTATGGAAGCATGTAAAACCTATTTAAACAACTAATATTAATAAACAAAAAAACAGCGCTAAATATGGCAAGCGCTGTTTTTTCATGCATTTATGAGCCGGCAATCAAGATCAGCTCATCCTTTTCTTCTACTATAAAGGAGGCACCAGGTTTAATGTAGGATTGGCTGCCTCTTTTAACTCCTAACAAGAGTTTGTCCTCTAAAAGAAGATACGAACTGAGGGCAGCAAAATTCAGCTGCTCGTCGTTTTTCCGTTCGCCCAAAGAAACAATTTGCAATCTCTTGTCCTTGAAGTTCCCCAGTAAATCGAGAAAGGCAATCATTGTTTCTTGCGAATTGAGACTGCTGTGCATGACAAAGCTCGACAGGCGATTGGTTTGAATAATCTCATCTGCACCTGCTCTGTGTGCATTAGTCACTTGCTCAGCAGTCAATATCTCAATGATGCAAGGAACCTCTGGATTCAGTCCTTTTATTGCAAGCAGTGTCAAAATCGAATTCATATCGGCGTTCATTTCATCTTTGCTTTGGTCAGAGGTGATGATTACCTTGTTAGCCTGTGAGATATTTGCCCGCAGGAGTGTTTCATCAATATTTGGATTGCCTTGGATAAAATGAAGCGATTCTGGCAGCGGGTTTTTTGGGAGCGATTCATCAATAAGAGTGAGGAGTGATCTCTTCCCATCCTTGATGATCGTATTAATCAATGCCTTCGAACGCTCATTCCAGCCGATAATCACGATATGACTCTGTCCTCTGAAAGTTGATTTCCCTTCTATAAAGGCATTTTGTCTGGCGACTGCTGCTGTTGCCAAAGTTACTAAATAAGTCGATAAAAACCCTGCACCAGTCAATATGAGCAGCATGCCGGCAATTCTTCCTACAATGGTGCTTGGAGCGTAATCACCATAACCAACAGTGGAGGCTGTGATAATAGCCCACCAAACCCCCTCAAAAAAAGTCGGAAAGGTTTTTGGCTCCACTATGGTGATGATTAATCCAAAAAATAGGATAATACTTGCTGCGATTGACAAAATCCTCACACTGATAGGCAGGCGCAGAAAAGCGGTTAGTACGGTATTCGGCAATATATTTCACCTCATCATCATGTGTATAAAACCATTATGGACATATAAAAAACCTTTCATAATGAAATGAAAGATTTTTATATGTTCACTTATGTGAGGTTATTTGATAATGCCTTTTAATTTTTTCAATCCAGTCCTGCAATTCTTCATGTCCTTCAAGATTGGAAAGCATTCCTTGAATAATTGGACTTCTTGGGGCATCTGTTTTGATTTCTGACTCTAGAACATCAAGGGTAACTTCAATCGTTTCCTTGTTAGGATAGCTTTCTGTAAGCTTGCGAATTTGATTAAGGATATCCAGTGATTTTTCTGTAGCATCTGCCATAAAATCGATTTTTGGCTTATGCATTAATTTGTAAAGATTCGCTTCAGTGAATATTGGCTTCTCTTCCATAATACCTGCTGCAATGGAGTCCATTCTTCTCCATAAATATTCTGAAACATCTTTAGCATTCCTGTCAATCTGATCATGAAGAAGAAGTCTTAAGAAGGACTGCAGCAACCCTTCGTACATGATTTGCAAATCTAAATGAAAGCGGCTCGTTTTTTCTCCATATAATTCGAGCAGATATGCTAGAGAAAACTCTCTGATATCTGTTTGCATCTGCATAATTAAATGCTTGATGGAATCATTAAGGGGAATCGCCTGCTCACGGGTTTGCATAATAATGAAATCCTTATGCTTCAAAGCATGTTCAAAAAAAGCTGCTGTCTGTTCGACCAGCTTTTCTTTTGCGGTGATGTCTTCTAGCCTAATGCTGTCAAAAAGCTGTACTAATTCCTTGTAATAATAATCAAGAATGGCAAATAATAAAGAATCCTTTGACTTGAAATATATATAGAAAGCACCTTTAGATATTCCGCAATCATTTGCTATTTCTTGAATGGAAGTGGAGGAATATCCTTTTTGCGCGAAAAGTTTCAGCGCAGAGTCTATGATCTTTTTTTCTTTCTCTTTCAATGGAAGCGCCTCCTATTTTTTTATAAGGAAGAGTTGAAAATAGTTATTTTTTAGCGAAATAAACTCTTATAGAGATTTTACTATTAAACCACACAACTTAAAATATGTAAAAAAAAAGCTAATAATTTGTCTTGGGAACCAGTAAAATTAGTTATTTGTACAAATACCTATCTTCCGATATGATAATAATTATCACTTATTGCTCATGTAAGGTAATGCTAAAGAAAAATTGGTAAATTAATTACTTGACGCTATTTTCTTATATATATATACTTACTTACATATAGTAAGTGGTTTGATAAAAATATTTGAATGGAACAAATTAAGATAGATGAAATTTAAAGGAGACTTAAATATGAAAAAAGAAGTGATTGATCTTCTTCAAGATAAAATGAAAATGATTCCGTTTAAGGAAGATAAAAAAATATGCCTTGTCGGGCCAGTCAAGCTGCCTGTTCAGCTTGAAGATCAAGTTGTAACTTTCCAATGGTACACATGGCTGCCAATAGAAGAGCAGCAGTCAAAAGAGGAGCTGTTAAACAGCTTGCCTTCGATGCATCTTGCAGACTTGCAGCAATCATCGGTTTTAGTATACGGCGATTTTGAGCAGACAGAAGATACGCTTATCCGCATGCACAGCATTTGTCATACAGGTGATATTTTCGGTAGCAAGCGCTGTGACTGCGGATTCCAGCTGCATCAGTCAATGAAGATGATTGTTGAACACGGCAGTGGTGCCCTCTTTTACCTTGCCAACCATGAAGGCAGAGGAATTGGTCTGTTCACAAAGTCATTAGCTTATTTGCTGCAGCAGGAAGGATTGGATACAGTAGAGGCAAACCATGCTCTTGATTTTGCTGATGACACAAGAAGCTATGAAGAGCCGATCAGTGTCCTGCAAGCATTGCGCACAAAGCCTGTTAAACTAATTACGAACAATCCTAAAAAGCTGGAAGCATTGAAGAAGATTGGATTAACTGCAAGTGAGAATGTTCCGTTATGGGGAGACAGATCAGCGTTCAACGAGAAGTATTTGGACACGAAAGTGCAGAAATCTGGACATATACCATTGCAAGAAGAGATTGTGACAATTTGAGGAGTAAACGATGATGAGAAATGATCATGATTTTATGAAAATGGCATTGGACCTTGCAGAAACAGCGAAGGGAAAAACAAATCCAAACCCAGTAGTTGGTGCGGTATTAGTGAAGGATGGCGTCATAGTAGGCTCCGGTTTGCACAGAAAGGCTGGAGAACCGCATGCAGAGGTACATGCATTTAATATGGCAGGAGAACATGCTAAAGGGGCTACACTATATGTTACGCTGGAGCCTTGCTCCCACTATGGAAAAACACCGCCATGTGCGAATTTAGTCAAAGATTCTGGAGTGAAAAGAGTTGTAGTGGCAGCTCAAGATCCGAATCCTCATGTTGCTGGTAAGGGGATTGGCATCATAAAAGAAGCGGGGATCGAAGTAGAAGTTGGTGTGCTTGAGGAAGAAGCAAAAAAACTCAATGAGCGTTTTATGCATAATATGATTACTCAAACTCCATTTGTTGTATCAAAGGTTGCGATGACTTTAGACGGAAAAATCGCTGCCTATACAGGGCACAGCCAATGGATTACAGGGGAAGAGGCTCGGAAGGAAGTGCATTACCTTCGCAATGAGGTAGATGCTATCCTAGTTGGAGTAGGTACAGTATTAGCAGATAATCCGAAATTAACGACTCGATTAGACCAACCATCTAAAAATCCAATCAGGATTATTTTGGATAGCAAGCTGCGAACACCGCTCGATGCAAATGTGGCAGATTGCTCTGAGGCACAAACGATTATTTTGACTGGTCTTGCCGAGGATGACAAGAAGGCTGAAGGTTTAAAACAGAAGGGCGTTCAAATTATTCAAGTTCCATATACAAACGGGAAAATGGACCTTCAAGCTGCATTGAAAAGGCTGTATGAAGCAGGAGTAACAGATATTCTGCTCGAAGGCGGCAGTGAAGTAAATGCCAGCTTTATGAGAGAGAGACTTATTCAAAAATACATTGTTTATATTGCGCCGAAAATCTTAGGTGGAAAATCTTCTTTTACACCATTTAGAGGCGAGGATGTAGATACGATAGATGAAGCTGTTCAGCTAAGGTTTGAAACAGTGGAGAAGGTAGGCGAAGACTTAAAAGTCTACGCATATCCTGCTAAAGTTTAAGGGAAGAGGATGGGGAAATGACAGTTCTGAATGCAGAAGTTTGTATTGTTGGTGCAGGTCCCGGCGGTGCAATGCTTGCTTATTTGCTTAGCAAGGCCGGGGTTTCCACAATCCTGCTGGAGCGGCATCATGATGTAGATAAAGAATTTCGTGGAGAGCATTTAAATGAGGAAGGAGAACAAGTCCTCATAGACGCAGGTCTTTTTGCTAAGCTGAAGGAAAAAGGCATACTCTGCATGACTCATGTTGATTATATTGCAGACGGCAAAGTGGTTAAAAGAATACTTCCCCATTCAGAAACAGGCCATACTGGCATTCATGTTCCGCAAAAGCATTTATTGAAGCTGCTGTTGGAGGAATCATCGAAAGAGGCTGCCTTCAGGCTGGAAATGGACAGTGTTGTGAAAGAGCTCATTCAGACTGAAACAGGAGAGTATTCAGGCGTCGTCGCCTGGATTAATGGCATAGAAACAAAAGTGAACAGCAAGATAATTGTCGGTGCTGACGGCAGGTTTTCAACGATAAGAAAGCAGGGGAGCTTTCCTGTTGAAGCGATCAAGCATGGTTATGATTTGCTGTGGGCAAAAATTCCGGCTCCATCTGGCTGGGAGCCAACGATTAAAATGGCTCTTGTTAACGGCAGTCAGGTTGCTCTGTTTACCCAATTTGGAGGTTATATTCAGATCGGCTGGAATATTGAGGAGGGAAGCTTCTCAAAAATCCGGAAAGGATCATTTGAGCACTTTATCGACAATCTTCTGTCTGCTTTTCCTGAGTTGGAGGAAACTGTCCGCACTCATATTAAGGCATGGAAGGATTTTGTCCTGTTGAAGGTGGAAAGCTCTAAAAGCAGCACGTGGATCAATAATAATGTAGTGCTCTTAGGCGATGCAGCCCACACAATGAGCCCAACCGGCGCATTTGGACTCAACAGTTCCTTAAAGGATGCAGAAAAACTTGCAGAAGTGCTGAAACAAATTTTACTCTATCACGAATCACCAGCGCTATTAGAGACCTACGAAGCAATTCGGAAAACAGAGGTAGAAAAAGTCCAAGCAGAACAGCTTTACAGAGAATCTACTTTTAAGGATCATTTTCCAAAAGCAACGGCAATTGGCGTTAGTAATTAATTGGAAGGATGCAATAGATGAAGTTCGGTTTTGACATTGATGATACATTAATAAATTTAAGAGAGCATGCCTTTCATTTATATAATAAGAAACTGCAAAAGGAAGTGCATCTCGATTATTTTCATGCACTGAAGACCGTGGAAATACATGAGCCCTTTGGCCTTAATGCTGATGAAGGGAAGAACATGTGGACCACTTTAAGCGAAGAAATTTATTTCACAGATTGTCCGCCATATCCGAATGCAGTTGAATTTCTGCAAAGGCTGACAAATAGCGGACATGAAGTGTATTATATTACCGCACGTAATAAGGAATTTGCAGAACGGACGAAGGAATGGATGAAGACTAAAGGCTTTCCAGTTAAGGATGAGCAGTTCTTCTGCGGTATGGCTGATCATGAAAAAATCGATGTTATTTCAAGCCTGAACCTTGATTTCTATATGGATGATAAGCCAGCGGTGCTAAACACACTGGCACAAACAGGAGTTCACTTGTTAGTAAAAGATCAATCATACAATAAAGATCTTTCTTATGACAGGGTTCATAGCTGGGCTGAGGTTTGGGATTTTCTTAATTTAAATGAGGAAAAAAAATAAAAGCAGGGAGAATGTATCCCTGCTTTTTTGTATGGAGATAATCTGCAAGCTACAGCTTCATTCCCATTCTGCTCTTGTATCTTTTAATTAATATTTGGCAATCTACGCTGACGACACCTTCGATAGCATATAGCTTGTCTGTAAGGAATAGCTCCATTTCCTGATTATCAGCAAATAATCCGTGCATATGCAGTTTACTGGGGCCAGTCATATGATAGAGACTGCCTACAGCAGCATTGTCTGCTAATAGTTTGGCTACTTCTTCGAGATGCTTCGGTTCTACATCAATATTGAAGAAAGCAGAAACTGTTTTGCCGATTTTTTCTGGATTTATTACAGCCGTGAACTTTTCAATAATGCCATTTTCGATCATTGCATTAATCCGCATCTGTACAGCTACCCTTGAGATCCCGACTTCTTTGCCGATATCGGTGTAGGAAATCCTGCCGTTATCATGCAATAAAGACAAGATTAAATGATCAATCTGATCTAGTTTGCTAGGTGCAAGATCATGTCCATTTGTCATAAAATATGTTCCTTTCTCCTTTTAACTGTTTAGATGTGGAACAACAAGACCACCATAAAGGAAGGCAAGAATGATTACAAAAGCTGGGTGAACTTTGAATTTTTGCAGTAAGGCAAATGCGATTACAGCGATTGCTGCTGTTTGAATCCAGCCTAATGAAATATAGGAGTCTTGCAGCATTTCAAAAGTAAGGATTATCATCAATGCGGCAATAACAGGCTGAACCAACAGTGTCATCCCTTTCACTATTTTCGAATCGCGGTGCTTGCTCATCACATTGGCAAGGAAAATGAGCGCTGCAGCAGATGGAATGACCGTCGCTGCCAGTGCAGCAATAAAGCCCCACCAGCCACCGATGCCAAACCCGACATAAGCAGCAATTTTTGTAGCGATTGGACCAGGCAGGGCGTTTCCAAGTGCGAGCATATTGGAAAACTCCGCATTTGACAGCCAATTGTACCGGTTAACAATCTCTTCATACATGAGTGGAATAGAGGCAGGACCGCCGCCATATCCAAATATATTTGATAACAAAAAGCTTAAAAAGATGCTGATTAATACCATGTTTACATGCCTCTTTCTTTTTTATGTAGAATACGATCTTTAAGATTGAAATGAAATGCTCCGTAAATCAAGAAGATTAATACAACAATAGCTGGGTGAAGGGAAATGTATTGAAGCAGGAACAGACATAACAGTGTTAGTGCTGCACCAACATAGATACCTAAGCCTTTGACTGCTTTTTCTGCAAACTCATAGGCCATCATGCCAAGCATTACTGCAATAACAGGAATAACAGCAGACACCATGCTTGTGATGACAGCAGAATGGCTGACAACGTTAATAAAGGAAATTAGCACAACCATTGCCAGGCATGTCGGCAGAATATGGGCGAGCACAGAAACGATAGCTCCTGAAATACCTTTTTGGCGGTAGCCTAAATAGGCGGCCATTTTTGTAGCGATTGGTCCAGGCAAAGTATTAGCAATCGCCAATATTTCCCCAAACTCTTCATTATCAAGCCACTTAAATTTATTTACTGCTTCATAGCGAATAAGCGGTATAACAGAAGGACCACCTCCAAATCCTAATAATCCAGACCGGCCCATCGCGATGATGAGTTCTTTATAGATCATCTTTATTTCTCCTTTCGTAATTAGACACTATGTAATTGAAAAAACCTTTATTATTATCTTTTCGTAAATATAATACCATAATTTATTTTATATGAATCGTAAAATGTTAAAAAATATAACAATATGAAATTATATTTTTGTGCAGGGGCACTTCAAAAAGAAATTGAATCTTGTTGCGAACTATAATACAATAGTAAAAATAATTTCAAAAAGGCATGAAATGCCAATTCTCCATTTGCTTGATTGGAACTAAATCTTCGTGCATTTACTCTTCCATACGATTTCTATATATTTCCCGTAAATCATTTTAATTATGGAACTTAACGTACAAAAGCATTTGCAAAAATTTAGCAAAGTGAAACTACAAAAATGAAATAAGGGGGAAAATGCACATGAGCAGCAAATTTGAAAAAAGATTGAGAATTGCAGCAAAACGGGAAAAGGCAGACTTAGTTATTAAGCATGCATCTATAGTCAATGTGTTTACTGGAGAACTGATGAAGGGTGATCTAGCCGTATCTGATGATACTATTGCCGGGATAGGCCAGTATGAAGGAAAGCAAACAATAGATGCAAAAGGAAAATTCATCATTCCTGGACTGATAGACGGTCATGTTCATATTGAAAGCAGCATGCTCGCACCGCAGGAATTTGCAAAGGTCCTCATGCTCCATGGTGTTACAACAGCGATAACTGACCCACATGAAATAGCGAATGTTGCCGGGACAAAGGGAATTCAATACATGCTTGACCAGTCGGAAGGATTGCCACTTGATATTCGTGTCATGCTGCCCTCCTGTGTGCCAGCCGTGCCGAATGACAGTAATGGTGCAGCACTGTACGCTGATGATCTGGCTCCTTTTTTTAAACATGAGCGTGTTTTAGGCCTAGCAGAGGTAATGGACTTTCCGTCTGTCCAAAACACCAGTGCAGATATGGTCAAAAAGCTTATTCTGACAAAAGAGAATAACGGGGTAATAGATGGCCATGCTGCCGGCATTGAGCGTGAGAGCCTAAATGTTTACAGTGCTGCAGGAATTCGCAATGATCATGAAGCTACAACAGAGCAGGAAGGGAAAGACAGACTGGATTTAGGTCTTTATTTAATGATTAGGGAAGGAACAGTTGCTAAAGACTTAAAAGCATTGCTGCCTGTTGTGACAGAAAGAAATGCACGCAGATGTCTTTTTGTAACAGATGATAAGCTGATTGACGATCTTTTGCATGAGGGCAGTGTTGACCATTGTATTCGTTTAGCAATAAAAGAAGGACTGGACCCAATCACAGCCATTCAAATGGCTACGATTAATACGGCTGAATGTTATAAGCAAGATAGAATCGGTGCAGTGTCACCAGGCTATAAGGCAGACTTCCTGATTGTAGACAGCCTGGAGGAGCTTACGATAGAGCATGTATATAAAGAAGGCAAGTGTATTGTGGAAAACGGCAAGCTGAAAACAGAGCAGTTTAAGAAACAGGGCTATGAAGATACCAGCCTGCCTGGCTTGAATTATGCTCCATTTAATACTAGTGAGCTACAATTGCCGCTCCAATCAGATATTTGCAATGTTATTGGCATTATTCCTAACAGCATTGTAACAGAGCATTTGATAGAAAAGGTTAGTGTGGAAAATGGTATTTTTCAGCCATCTGTCGAGCAGGATTTGCTAAAACTGGTTGTTGTGGAGAGACATCATCGGACTGGCAATATTGGGCGGGGCATTGTAAAGGGATTTGGTTTCAAAAAAGGAGCGATTGCAACAACCATATCCCATGATTCTCACAATATTGTCGCAGTTGGAACAAATGATGAAGATATCCAGCTTGCGATAGAAGAGTTGAAAAATATTAATGGAGGCATAACAGCAGTAGCAGAAGGACAATTAATCGCAGCCTTGCCATTGCCGATAGCTGGCCTTATCTCAGACCAAAGCTATGAAACACTGTATGACCAAATAAACACACTTAATGAACAAGTGAAGCAATTAGGAGGATCAAGCAACTTTAATCCATTCCTGACATTATCCTTCCTATCATTATCTGTCATTCCTACATTGAAATTAACAGATAAAGGCTTATTCGACTTCAGCAGTTTTTCATATACAACAATTGAAGCAACGAAATGACTCTATAGAGAAACGAACATGTTAACGATGTTCGTTTTTTTCTTGTCTGCAAACAAAAAAAGATCCGGCTTAAATAGCCGGACCAAAAAAATATATTTTAAGAGGGGAAACTCTTAACATAAATTTATTCTACTTGGTAATTATGAATAAATAATGAACAAACCATTAAAAAATAAAAAATATTAGTTATTAATTCAGACCCCTCATTTAAAAGAATAGAAAAAATAAAAGTTTTTAAATAATAAGTATATAGTCCTATAAATAACAGAAATCGCTAGGACGATATATTTGGTAAGAAGCACCATTACAAGTTTCAAGTAGGTAAAGATGTTTATTTAATAAAAAAATGGGTCATATTAATAATAAATACAGACATAATGAAAGCGTTTTCGTATATAATGGATATAAGCTAATCATTAACTCTGGTCTCACTTACTGATAAGGGGTGGATGGCATGGAAGAACAAGCGAATTTTTTTAATGGATTGAAATGGGGCATCTTATTGAGCGTACCACTGTGGATTTCCTTTTTTGGATGGGTTAAGCTAATTTATCATTTTGTTTAGAAATAAATAAAAAAGGGCTTCGGGGTTTCCGAAGTCCTTTTTGTTGATTAGATAAGAGGTATCGGAGGATCAATACCAAGTACTGGCTTTCCGTCAACAGTCAGCCAAATATAATAATGATCAAATTCTGTACCAGTAATTTTTTCAATTTTAGCAATTATTTTTTCCTGTACATCAAAAGAAAGCTTTGCTGTTTGTTCACCAAGGGGAATGTTCTTCATCCCTAATAAATCAGCGATTTGTCTTGCTTGATCGTAGGTTACTTCTACATATTTATCGTATTCTGGCAAATAAGCTGCTTCTGCAGGCTTTACTTGCAAGGAAACGATTAAAATGACAGCCAATAAGCTCCAAACTAGTTTTTTCATTTAGACTCTCCCTCTTATCATAATTCTGATATTTTATCTTTTAATGCTATAAAAGCATCAACCACTTGTGGATGATACATTGTACCTCTGTTTCTAAGAATTTCATCGAAGGCTTCCTCCTTCGATTTCCCCTTTTTATAGACCCTATCTGTTGTCATAGCATCGAAGGAATCGACAACTGCAATTATTGCGGCTTCAATCGAAATCTCGTCACCCTTTAAACCTTTCGGATAGCCCTTACCGTCATATCGTTCATGATGCTGCTCCACAATTTTTCCAATTTCACTTAAAAAGGGAATTTTTGTTTCTTCTAATAATTCACGCCCGTATGTCGTATGCAGCTTCATAATTTCCCACTCATCATCAGTAAGTTTACTTGGCTTCTGTAATATATTTAAAGGAACTTTGACCTTTCCAAGATCGTGGAAGAAGGAACCGAGGTTTAGGAGTGCTGTTTGTTTTGTATTTAGATTGAGCGCTTCACCAACAAGCATTGCATAAGTCTTTATTCTGTAGCAATGATCATTTGTGTACCCATCTTTTTCTTCAATAGAAATAGCTAATTCCATTAAATCCTTGGAGAATTGACTATAATTATGAAAAACGGGCTGGCTTGTAACATAGATAAACTCTGTATCTTCCTCAGCATAAAAAAGTGTGTATTCTTTAATAGGACTCTCATAAAACGATTGTCCAGCTTTAAGCTCTAAAGATTCATCATCTCTTTGATACACTAACTTGCCGGAAATAACAAAAACATACTCCAATCCGTCCCAGCCCTCTTCAGGTCCCATTGCCCAGCTTGAACCAGACAGCAGTTTATGGTGAATAACTTCAGTACCGTCACCGGCTGCTAGTAATGAAATCCGTAAGCCTTTAAAAAGTACTGTCTCGATGAACTCTCCTTCATTTACTATTCCCACACTATTTCCCTCTCTCTTTTTACAATAGAAGCTAATTTGCTAGACTCTAAGATTATACCTTATTTTATCTAAAATATAGTTTAATTGTAATAGGTAAAAGTTATTAAATTAGGTCTAAATGAGTAGTTTTTCTAATGGAAACAGAGTAAAAATTATACAAATTAATGATAGCAAACTATAATAGGAAAAAATAGAGTAATTTTCTTTATTTTTACTAGAAGCAAGGACTCATTCTTGACAGACAGTAATTAATAATAGTATGATTATCTCGAATTCAAGATAAAATAGCTTGTATAAAAATTTTACCGGCGAAGTTTGCCATGAATGGAGGAATAGCATGTTAACAATTGATCCAAGCACGCTTTCTGCGAAAGAGGTGTATAAGTTCTTTATCGGCAGCATTATTCCGAGACCAATCGCGTTTGTTACTTCTAAAGGAAGCGGTGGTGTTATTAATGGTGCACCGTTCAGCTTCTTTAATATCGTATCTTCCAATCCGCCAATCTTATCTGTTGCAGTTCAAAGAAATGGCGGTAATGAAAAAGATACAGCTAAAAATATTAAGGAGTACAGCGAATTTGTCATCCATGTTTGTGACGAGGATAATATTGCAGCAATTAATGAAACTGCTGCAAATCTTCCGCCGGACGAAAGTGAGATAGAACTTGCTGGACTGTCGGTTGCTGAAAGTTCTGTTATTTCAGTGCCTGGAATTAAGGAAGCGAAAGTCCGGATTGAGTGTAAATTAGAGGGAATTGTAGAGATTAAGGATGATAATGGGATACCTACTTGCGATTTAATACTGGGCCGTGCTGTTTGCTTCCATATTGAAAATCAATTATATGAAAATGGAAGAATCGATCCGAAGCTTTTAAAGCCTGTCAGCAGGCTTGCGGGAAATGATTATAGCAAGCTGGGTGAAATGTTTACAATCAACAGACCAAAATAAAGCAGGGCTTATTAAGCCTCATGACTAGGAGACGAAGATGAAGCATATTTTTAAAAAAGGAACAAATGAACAGTTGCCAACCTTATTACTATTGCATGGAACTGGAGGAACGGAGAATGATTTATTGCCACTGGCAGAGCTGATTAGTCCACAATCATCTGTGCTCAGTGTACGAGGGAATGTGTTGGAGAACGGAATGCCTCGGTTCTTCCGCCGACTAGCTGAAGGCGTTTTTGATATTGAAGACCTAAAGGAGCGTACAGAGGAGCTGCATGACTTTTTAGACAGCAGCGCAGAACAGTACGGCTTTGATCGTCGCAATATTATTGCAATAGGTTATTCAAATGGTGCAAATATCGCAGCAAGCATTTTGTTTCATTACGCCAAAGGCTTGAAGGGAGCGATTTTGCATCACCCGATGGTGCCGTTAAGAGGTATCGCATTGCCTGAACTTACTGATGTGCCTGTCTTTATTTCAGCGGGCACAAATGACCCAATCTGCCCTCGAAGTGAATCAGAGGAACTGACAACTCTTTTAGAAGGAGCAGGAGCAAATGTTACGGTTCATTGGGAGAATTATGGCCATCAATTGACGCGAACAGAAGTTGATGCTGCAGCTGCTTGGTTTAACACAATAAAATAAAGAGGTGTTAAGGATGATTAAAATATTTACGAAAGCAGATGGTCATTCTGCAAGCAATGACTGGGTAGAAAGTCATTTCAGCTTTTCCTTTGGTAATTATTACGACCCGGAGAATGTTAATTTTGGCCCTATGCGTGTATTAAATGATGATACCATTCAGCCGGATAAAGGGTTCGGTATCCATCCGCACAGAGAGGCTGAGGTTGTTTCTATCGCCATTGATGGACAATTGAAACATGAGGACAGCTTAGGAAACAGTGGAGTTATCGAATTTGGACAGGTGCAGCGCATGACGGCTGGAACAGGAATTCTTCATTCTGAAGTGAATCCATCCACAACAGAACCAGGCAGATTTCTGCAGCTTTGGTTCTTTCCTGAGACGAAACAGCTGCCTCCTTCCTATGAAGATGTAATATATGATGTGAGTAAATTATCTAATAACTTATTGCCAGTAGTTGCTCCAACAGCAAGTGAAGGTGTGGCGATGATTCATCAAGATGCGACGATTTATTTATCAAAGCTTGAGCAGGGGAAAAGTCTTGAGTTCAGCCAGGAAGATGGCAGGAGAATTCTTGTGTATGTGATAGAAGGCAGAGTTCTTCTTAACAATGAACATCTGCTTGGAAAACAAGAATCAGCCCGTATCACGGATGTTTCTGAGTTACAGTTAGCAGCTTCAAAAGACTGTTTCTTTATGCTGATTGATTTGCCGGGAGGTGAATAAGATGCTGATGATCAGACATGCTATTGGCAGCAGGCTGTTTCTGCAGACAGAGGATTACTCGGTTCTGCCCCAAGGGGATAACTGGGTCATTACGGCAGCTGCAAATAAAGAAGAGCTTGAGAACTTGATTGCCTTCAAAGAGGAATTAAATTTATTTATCGTTGGAAAAAACGAAAAAACTTGGTATTATTCTTCAGATGCCAGCATCAAAATAGTAGATTCCGACAAAGTGCAAGTAACTGCAGATCATAAAACGGTTTATCCCGTATAAAGAAGAAACCCAAATGCGATTGGGCATTTGGGTTTCTTCTTCTTTTTAAATTTGATATACTTTTAATATTAGTTGTTGTTATTGTTAGTGGAGTTGCCGCCTTTACGGCCAATTTCTTGGTAAAATTCTTTATCATGATTTTCGGAAGTGGCTTCTCCGCCTTTTTTGCCGATTTCTTGATAGAATTCTTTATCATGATTATCGGAAGTAGCTTCTCCGCCTTTTTTCCCGATTTCTTGATAGAATTCTTTATCATGATTATCAGAAGTAGCTTCTCCGCCTTTTTTCCCGATTTCTTGATAGAATTCCTTATCATGATTCTTGGAAGTGGCTTCTCCGCCTTTTTGTCCAATTTCTTGGTAAAATTCCTTATCGTGATTTTTAGAAGTTGCTTGTCCACCTTTTTTACCTGCTTCTTCTCGACTCATTTTGTTGTTGTTTGCCATGATTATCACTCCTTAGAAATTTTAGTTATTAAATTGTACATTGGTTATATAGCCGATTTCACTTCATATAAACATTTTTGTCGGATTTTTTGCCGAGGAAAAATTTGGTAATACTAATCAGCACTTATAAAACCGATAATATAGACATATACGTTTTTAGATAGCTTACAAAAAAGGGGATATGATTAAATACATGATTACAATAGATAAATTCATGGAAGTAGTTTCGAAGGCAGAACAGCTCGGCTGTAAGGTCGTTTATGACGCGGACAAGAAAATCAGCTTTAATGCTAATATGTATATTACAGTTCCATTCTTAATTACATTGGAGAATACATATGCACTTGCACACGAGATTGGCCATGTAATGGATTATGTGAATGGCGATTTAGATTATGATAAATGGTTAAATGATTGGTCGTACAGAGTAAACGCAGAAATGAGCGCATGGGTGAATGCTTATAAGCTCCTTAATGAGCTTGGTGTTTCTTTAGACCATTGGCAAGCACATGTCGACAGTAAATTAAGAAATTATTTTATCTTACCTGAGGTTATTTAGAAAAGTAAGGCTCTATGCATGCAAAACAGCATGCATAGAGCCTTTTTTGTATTTCTAAATATTGTTAATAAGTTAAGGATTAATTAAGAATTGTTCGCTAAAATCAGGCTATTCCATTCGGAAGTGACGAACGAAACGTCACGAGCTACTAGAAAGGATGAGTGATTTTCATGACGAACGAGAAAGTAAAATATTCGATTGTAATTCCCGTGTTTAATGAGGAGGAAGTCATTGAACATACGTATGAGCGGATTAAGACAGTGATGAAGAATGCAGATGGAAATTATGAGCTATTGTTTATCAATGACGGAAGCAGAGACCGGTCTGTAGAAATATTATTGAATTTAAGTGAGCAGGACAACAGGATTAAAATCGTTGATTTCTCCAGAAACTTCGGCCACCAAATCGCCATAACTGCTGGAATGGATTATGCGTTAGGAGATGCTATTGTCATAATTGATGCAGATCTTCAGGATCCTCCTGAGCTTATTCTAGAAATGATTCAAAAATGGAAAGAAGGCTATGATGTCGTCTATGCGAAGCGTACTGCCAGAAAAGGAGAGACCTTTTTTAAGAAACAGACAGCCTCGGCCTTTTACAGGACATTAAGGGCAATGACAGAAATTGAAATACCGATTGATACAGGAGATTTCCGATTAATTGACCGCAAGGTGTGTAATCAAATGAAGAATATTCATGAAAAAAACCGCTTTGTCAGAGGGCTTGTCAGTTGGGTTGGCTTTAAACAGAGTGCTGTTGAATATGAAAGAGATGAGAGATTTGCTGGTGAAACAAAATATCCTTTAAAAAGAATGCTTAAATTATCTTTGGACGGAATAACGTCTTTCTCTTATAAACCATTAAAGCTGGCCAATTATTTAGGTGCTTCCTTGTCGGTGATTGGATTTGTTTACATGCTGATTGTGCTTTATCAAAAACTGTTTACAACAACTACTGTTACTGGCTGGTCTTCTATTATTGTCATTCAGCTATTCTTTAGTGGAATTACGCTTATGATGCTTGGTGTAATCGGTGAATATATCGGCCGTATTTATGACGAAGCAAAAGACAGACCGCTTTATATTGTGAAAGACATTTACCAGCATGAATCAGCGGCGAAATCATATGTGATGAAATGACTAGGAAGTGGCTTGTTTTTTTAAAGTTCGGAATTGTTGGTTCGTTAAATACAATCATTGACTTTGTTGTTTATGCGCTTTTGACTAGCGTTGGAGCAAATTATCTTCTATCGCAAATACTTTCCTATTCATGTGGACTATTAAACAGTTACTTTGTAAACAGAACATGGACATTTAAACAAAAAGATAAGGCAAGCATGAAGGAGTTTATTCGTTTCCTTGCGGTCAATGCTGCCACATTATCGTTAACATTGATATTGCTCGATTTTTTATATACAAAGCAGGGCTTAAATTTGCTGTTGAGCAAATTTTTAGTAACAGCGATAGGAACAGTCTTCAACTTTATTGGAACGAAGATGCTCGTTTTTACGAAGGCAAACACAAATTAATTTATAAAAAAATTATTATAAGAATGGAGTAAGATATGAAAAATTGGACTAAAGGAAGAGTCGACATCCTTTTAATAGCTATATTGCTGTTTTCGGCCGGTTTAAATTTCTATAATTTGCAGAATGCTGGCACGAATTCGTATTATTCTGTAGCTGTGAAAAGCATGTTGACTAGCTTCCATAACTTTTTCTTTGTTTCCTTTGATCCTGCTGGATTTATAACCGTTGATAAACCTCCAGTAGCTTTATGGATTCAAGCGATTTTTGCTAAGATCTTCGGCTTCAATGACTTTGTGCTTCTTTTGCCAGAGGCACTTGCTGGTGTCGTTTCTGTCTGGTTGTTATATATCATGATTAAGCCGAAATTCGGCAGACCGGCAGCACTGATTGCCAGTTTGGTTTTAGCTTGCTCGCCAATTTTTGTAGCAGTTGTCAGAACTAATAATGTAGACAGTATCTTGATTGTTACACTGATGATAGCAGCATGGGCATTGATGAAAGCAGTCGAAAAGCAGAAGCTTGGCTGGCTATTATTAAGCTTTGCTCTTGTGGGCGTCGGCTTTAATGTGAAAATGCTGCAGGCATATATGGTGTTGCCGGCATTTGCTTTCTATTATTTCTTTGCAACGAGAGAATTGAAAATCTGGAAAAAGCTGATGCACTTAGCAGCATCCACTGTTTTGCTAGTTGTTATCTCCTTGTCATGGGCACTTGCAGTTGATTTGACCCCAAAAAGTGAAAGGCCGTATATGGGCGGAAGTGAAACGAACTCTGTACTAGAGCTTGCTTTTGGCTATAATGGCTTATCAAGATTAACTGGTCAAGATTCTGGCATGGGAGGCGGAGGGAATGCTCAAGCACCGCAGACTCAGACTTCGACTGATGAAACTAGTACTAGTACTTCAGATTCCAGCAATACTAGTGAGGAAGCTCCTACTACTATGCCTAATGGTGGACAGCAAGGAGATGGAGGCAGCTCCAGCCAATCTGGCATGTTTAACACTGGTGAAGCAGGCCCGCTGCGATTATTCCAAAGCGAGCTGTCTGGACAAATTAGCTGGCTGCTGCCATTCGTGGTCTTTGCCATTATTGGTTTAGTCTTGTCTTTCTTAAAGACGAGAAAGTATACAATACAGCACCATTTTGCAGCATTTTGGTTTTTCTGGCTAGCACCTATGTTTGTTTTCTTCAGCATCGCGCTATTTTACCATCATTATTATTTAAGTATGATGGGGCCTGCAATTGCCGCACTTGTCGGTATCGGTTTTACGACATTATGGAACTTTTATAAAGAAGAGAATGGCTGGGAGAGCTGGCTGCTGCCTGTTGGAATATTAATTACTTTCTTCTTTGAAGCGCTGATTGTCTATCAGAACAGCTCTTCTGTATCCATTGTATGGATGTGGGTTGCTATTATTTTAGGGGTTGTACTGTTTATGCTGTTAATAGCAGGCAAATCAAGTGCATCCATAAAGGAGACAATAGCAGTTATCAGCATATTGGCATTATTAGTACTGCCGATTTATTGGACTGCTATAACGATTACAAAGACTGGCAATGAATCTACACCAACTGCAGGTCCGACAAGTGGAATGGGCGGACCAGGCGGCGGAGGTGGAGGCATGCGTGCCTTCGATGGTGGTAATATGGAGCAAGGTTCCATTCCAAATGAAATGCCAAGTGATTCTAATGAGGCTCCAACTGGTTTCCCGGGAGCTTCTGAGAATAATGCCAGCAGTGGTTTTACAGGCGGACCAGGCGGCGGTGGCGATATGGACAGTATCGATTCTGGCTTAATGTCGTATCTTGAAGACAATTACAATGGCGAAAAATTCTTCTTGGCAGTACAAAGAGCCCAATCGGCATATTCTATTATGCTGAACACAGACTATGCAGTAATGGCAATGGGCGGCTTTGGCGGATCAGATCCGGCACCGACAGTAGATGAGCTGGAGGAGATGGCTGAAGCAGGAGAAATCAAGTATTTCTTAGTATCTGGTCAAGGAATGGGCGGCAATAGTGAAGTGACAGAGTGGATTCAAGAAAACTGTGTTGAGGTACCTAGCAGCGAGTATTCATCTGATACTAGCACTACTGACAGCTCTGCTACTGATTTATCTAATATGAGAGGCATGGGGCAAACCTTGTACGAGTATCAACAAAAATAGTATGGTAGAAAAGAAGCGGTCCGCAGATGCGAATCGCTTCTCTTTCAAGCTGGCACAAAAACATTCGTGAGAGTATTTATTTATATAGAGGCTTATGTTTTAATAATGCTAATGAATCAAGCAATTGTCAGATTTAAAAGCCAAAGGAGATTGAAACAATGAAGATACTAGTTGTGGAGGATAATAAACCTTTATTAGAATCCATAAAGGGGATATTGGAGAAGGAGTATTCTGTTGATACAGCAGATAATGGAGAAGACGGCTTGTTTTATGCACAGCAAAATATCTATGATTTGATCGTGCTCGATGTCATGCTTCCTTATATTAACGGTTTTGACATTGTTCAAACCTTGCGTAAAGAAAAAGTCAATACACCTGTTTTATTCTTAACAGCAAAGGATTCACTTGAGGATCGGGTAAAAGGGCTGGAATTTGGCGGCGACGATTATTTAGTAAAGCCTTTCCAGGCTCCTGAGCTTGAAGCAAGAATCAAGGCTCTCTTGAGAAGGAGCGGGGCATTAGATATTGATGAAGGGCTTAAGTATGAAGAAATCGTGCTGACAGGCAAGGAAAATGATGTGCTTGTTAAAGGAATGCCAATCAAGTTAACAGTCAAACAATATGAGCTGCTTGAGTATTTAATTCAAAATACTGGGAAAATCCTCACGAAGGAACAAATATTTGATCGGATATGGGGATTCGATTCTGATACGACGATTGCAATTGTGGAAGTGTTCATCCACCAACTGCGTAAAAAATTAGAAGAATTCGCCTATCATAAAGATATTCAAACAGTCCGAGGTGTTGGCTATATTTTAAAAAGAGTATAAGGGGATAAATAATGTTCCAGAAAACAAGAATTAAACTAACCTTCCTTAACTCGCTTGTATTTATCTTATTAATGGTAGTCCTCGGTGTGATGATTTATCATTATACCGAAAAGCAAATATATAAGGATATTAATCAGTCCTTGGAAGAAACGGCGGAAACGATCAGCCATTTTGAACAAAGAGATGGAAGGGGACCAATGCAAGAGCCGCCCCGGCAAATCTCTGTTATTAAGTGGACAGACGATAAGGAAATTGATGTTATTTCCCAAGACATCATGAATTATGCGAGTGAATTCGAGAATTTCTATCCAGAGCAATACGATAAGATTGTAGAGAAGCAGACAGTCAGCGGCTACAGTTATAACACGATTGCTGTTAAAGTAACAATGGAGGATGGATCAAAGGAAATAATTCAATTTATCCGCAGCATTGATCCAGAAAAATCAATGCTGAACCGATTGATTATTATTATGACAGTAGGTGTGCTGGCAGGAAGCATCTTCGCCATAATGGCTGGTTATTTCCTTGCTGGAAGAGCTCTTGTACCGATTCAAAAATCATGGGAATCTCAGCAGCAATTCGTATCAGATGCCTCCCATGAGCTGAGAACACCTTTAGCAGTCATCCAAACAAGAACAGACCTGCTCTTCCAAGAGCCTGATGCCACCATTCAAGAAAAGGCTATAGATATTTCAGTCATTTCAAAGGAAACACGACGATTGAACAAGCTCGTCACAAATTTGCTGACACTTGCCAGAAGCGACTCAAATCAAATGGAAATATCGAAGCAAGAATTTGCCTTGAATCTCCTCATCCAGGAAGTGATTGACCAGTATGCCGATATCGCAGAGTTTCAAGGAAAAAGAATTTATACTGATACAAGGTCACCTATCAAGCTGATCGGTGACAAGGAACGTATTCACCAACTGCTTGTCATCCTAGTGGATAACAGCATGAAATTCACAGGTGAGGGAGGCACGATTGCTATAAATGCCACAGCTAAAACTCACACTGTTGAATTAGAGGTGAAAGATAACGGAATTGGCATCCCAAAACAAGATATACCAAAAGTCTTCAACCGGTTTTATCAAGTGGAGCAATCAAGGACAGATATGGAAGGCACTGGATTAGGCTTGTCTATTGCTAAGTGGATTATAGAAAAGCATTCAGGCACTATTAAGGTTGACAGTGAGCTGGAAAAAGGGACAAAATTTGAAATTACCTTCCCAAAGCTTGGCCAGTAGCCAAAAAAACATCCTCCGAAATTTAAGGGAGGATGTTTTTTTTCATTCGCTCAGATCTTTCGCAGTAAAGCCTTGTTTTTTCAGTAATGGTCCTAGACTTGGGTAATAGGGCTGCTTATAAAAGTTTGCCACCCTGTTTGTCCAGTTAGCTTGTTCACTGCCCCGTTCTTGCAAGTATTGCTTAAAAATATCGTTATATTCTTTTAATGAACCGATTTGATCACTGTTATAAGTTTCCTTATGAACATAGCTTTCTTTAGGAAGTCGTGGTTTAACACCAGGATCTTCAGCTGGGAAGCCAATACTTAAACCAGAGATAGGCAATACATATTTAGGAAGCTGTAAATACTCGACAACTTCTGGTGCATTTCTTCTTATTCCGCCAATAGGAACAGTCCCTAACCCTAAGGATTCAGCAGCTGTTATCGCATTTGCCAATGCAATTCCAGCATCTGTTGCTCCAACAAGAAGCAAGTCTGATTGATCAGCAGCACCAAAAGCAGTGTTTTCCAGGTTGGCTGCAAGCTCTGTCCGGTAGAAATCCATGCAGAATACTAAAAATATTGGTGCTTCCTTAATATGCTGCTGATTTCCGCAAAGCTCTGCTAATCTTTCCTTCCTTGCTGTATCCTCTACCAGTATAACAGTAACCTGCTGTCCATTCGCCCATGAAGGGGCAGCTTGCGCTGAATCCAAAATAGCCTCAACCATTTCTTTAGGAACTGGTTTGTTTTCGTATTTTCGATAAGAACGATGCTGTTTTAAAGTCTCTATTACCTGATTCATTATCTATTACCTCCCGTAAGTTTATAAGGTGTATTGTAGCACAATTCGTTTTAAATACTTACTCACTTGCTTGCTAGAAAATAACAAAGGCTAAAGGAGTAACCCCTTTAGCCTTTGTTTATTAAAGCAGTGATTCAGCGCCATCAATATAAATTTCTGTTCCAGTGATATGGCTGGAGGCATCTGAGCTCAGGAACTGAACTAAATCAGCTACCTGTTTTGGCTCACCTGACTTTTGTGCAAGCGGCTGACTTCCTTCAGGATATTCTACCGGTATGGCAATTTCCTTTAATTTTTCTTCCTCTCGGAACGTGTTTTCTTCAATATTTGTATCAATTGCACCAGGGCAAATGATATTTACTCTTATTTTATATTTAGCCAGCTCCAATGCTGCCATTTTGCCAAAGGCAACCTGACCAGCTTTAGAAGTACTATATGCTGACATACCAAAGCTTGAATAAGTTCGGTTGCCGTTAATGCTGCTAGTAATAATAATACTTCCGCCATTTTGTTTCATATGAGGAACAGCATATTTTAATGTAAGGAAGGTTCCTTTAAGATTGGTTTCCATAGTCATGTCCCAATCCTCTGGAGAGAGATGTTCAATTGGGGAGACCTTCCCGTTAATTCCTGCATTAGCAAAAACAATATCAAGCTTACCCCATTTTTTAATGACATAATCAAATGCTGTACTCATGGAACAGGCATCAGAAATATTTGCTTCTAAAATGATTGCTTCTCCGCCAAGTTCTTTTATTTCCTTATCAACAGATTCTAAGTTTTCAGGAATTAAATCGAGCAATGCTACTTTAACTCCACTTTTAACTAGAGAGATAGCGGCTGCATGGCCAATCCCTGATGCCGCACCTGTAATTATTGCTACCTTATTTGACATGTCACTCATAATAACTCCTCCTGTATGGTTGTTCTGTTTTAATACATAAGAAATAATGCAGCTAGCAAGTTATTTTTCTAATAACCTTTTTTGGTGAAATTAAAACCAATGCAGATTATGCCTGTTTTCTGTAAAATAATAGATAATGGAGAGGAGAGATGATGTTGAAAGCAATGCTAGTTCATTCATATGGTGATGCGTCTGTATTCCGTGAATCAGAAATGGATAGACCCACTATTAAAAAAGGTTATGTACTTATTAAAGTAATGGCATCAAGTGTAAATCCTATTGATGTAAAAATTAGAGCAGGAGCAGTTCCTGCCGCTTCCCCAGAGCTACCAGCAGTTCTTCATGGCGATGTAGCAGGTGTTATAGAGGAAGTAGGAGAGGGTGTTGACAACTTTAAAGCAGGAGATGAAGTATTTGGCTGTGCTGGCGGCTTTAAAGGAACAGGTGGTGCGTTAGCTGAATATATGCTCGCAGACGCCCGGTTATTAGCACATAAACCAAAAAACATCACCATGAAGCAAGCTGCTGTTTTGCCATTAGTAAGCATTACCGCTTGGGATGCCCTTTTTGAAAAAGGGAATATATCTGCGGGACAAAAAGTGTTGATTCATGGTGGAACAGGCGGTGTTGGTCATGTTGCCATTCAGCTAGCAAAATGGAAGGGAGCAGAGGTTTATACAACTGTTTCCTCAAATGAAAAAGCAAAAATAGCAAAATCATTAGGAGCAGATACAGTAATTAACTACAAGGAAGAATCTATTAGTGAGTATGTTGAAAAATATACACAAGGCAACGGATTTCAAACTGTTTTTGACACGGTTGGCGGAACGAATTTAGATAAATCATTCCAAGCAGCAGCCATACATGGTACAGTTCTTGCCATTGCTGCAAGATCAACACATGACCTTTCACCGATGCACGCCAAAGGTCTATCCTTGCATGTTACGTTTATGCTGTTGAAAATAATAGATGAATCATCAAGGAAGGAGCATGGAGCTATCCTTCAAAAAATTGCCGAGATTGTGGCGAACGGGGAGCTTAATCCGCTTGTGGATGAAGAGGAATTCTCCTTTACAGAAGCAGACAAGGCACATGAATATTTGGAAGCAGGAAAGGCAATAGGTAAAGTTTCATTAACTAACAGCTGGAACTGATTAAAAAGCAACATGGCTAAAGGTAATCTTAAAGCCATATTGCTTTTTTTCTTTCAGAAAAAAAACGAGACTTTTTACTCAAAAGAGACATTTCATAGTAAAATAAGAAGAAAACTTATATTGGGGAAACACCACTCATCATGATAACAAATACTACATCCTTGATTACAGCAGTATTGCTATTTAAGTGTAATCATATGAATATACATCAGGCGGTATCGGACAGGAGGGATTTAAGATGGAATTTATTTTATTGATGATGGTAGCGATGATACCACTCATCATTTCCCTGACTGTCCTGTTTTTTTCAAAAACGAGACTTGCTATAACCCTATCTCTATTTTTGGGGATGTTATCTTTTTGGCAAATGGATGTTGCAACACTGTATGCAGAAAATGTACTTCCCCTCAAATGGATAGATAGTCTGTTTCGCTTTTTTAGGGGCGGCTCTATTTTTATTATGCCAATAATGTACTATTTCTCCTATTACTTAGTGTGGAAAAATAGGGAGTTGAAAAAATACAGATGGCTTTTAAATAAAGGAATTCTGACTTTTTTTATTCTCTATACGTTAGTTGTCTATATTGTTAACTTTACTGACTTTGGGATTGTGTCATATACATGGAAAGATGCTAAGCTGTTAGCACCATCACACTTGCTGCCGGTGTATGGCGTAGGTAATCTGCTATTCATGCTAAACATAGTTATCGGCTATCTTAATACATTTCTGTTGCTGTTTATTACGACAAAGGTTCGTGACATTGGTGATAAAAGATTCTATATAAAGTTGGTAGCGGCTGCTCTTCTTATATTCATTAACGGCAACTTAAGCGGTTTTGCTTTTATTCCGTTATATTACTCTAGTTTCAATTCTATTTTTGCTGCAATTATATTATTTATTGGCTTTTTTCAAATGCAATCATTCAAGATAAATGCAATGAACGGAGAACTGCGGAAGCAGAGTGAACAGCTTGAAACAATTATGAATATAAACCCAAATTATCTTCTAGTAATAGATGGAAATACAATCATTAAAATAAATGATTCATTATGTAAGTTATTGAAAAAGACCGAAATTGATTTGCTTGGCGAATCAATTTCGACTATTTTGCAAGAAATCAGTATGGAAACAGTAAAGCCACAAAATTACATTGATGTTAATGGGAAGGTTCATTATATACTGTGGGACAGGAAAGAACTTTATTATAATAACGAAAATAAACGCACTATTTATTTTGGAATGGATATAACAGAGCAAAAGAGAAGCGAACAGTTGATCATCTCTTCTGAAAAGCTGAAGGTTGTTGGAGAAATGGCTGCAAGTGTTGCTCATGAAATCAGAAACCCATTAACGACAATAAGAGGCTTTATCCAGCTTTTAAAAGAAAAAAGTGATAAAACTGGCTTTGAAGATATTCTTCTGGAAGAAATAGACCGAATTAATCAGGTATTAAAGGAATTACTTATTCTTGGCAAGCCTGAAGCTAAAGCAGCTGTAAGAGCTGAATTATTAACCATTCTTCCGAGTGTCGAATTGCAAAATATTAAGCTTTTGTTCCAGGCATTGGCTATTGAACAGAATAAGGAAATTATTGTAGTAAACAGACAAGAAAAAAATGCGTTTATATCTATGGAGAAATCGCATTTCAAGCAGGTAATCATCAATGTATTAAAAAATAGTCTGGAAGCTATCTATGGTGGAAGCGGGAAAGTCAAGATGATCATTGATAGTAAATCTGATATGGTTCGCATCCGAATAATAGATAATGGAGAAGGCATCAACAAAGAGCTTCTCAGTCAAATATGGGAACCGTATTATACAAGTAAAGAAAAAGGCAACGGTATCGGTTTAACGGTGTGTAATCGACTCTTGCAGGAAAATAACGGGCAAATGTCCGTGAAAAGCAAGGAAGGCTGGGGAACATGTGTGATGATTACCCTTCCTATTATAAGCTGATAAAAAGAGGAAAGACATTTATGTTTTTCCTCTTTTTATCTATGTTAAAGTATTGGAATAACATATTTCTCCTGTGTATAAAAAACCAAGAAATAAACAAAATACTATAGTATTTTAAATTACAGGAGGAAATGACATGACAAATAATCGTCCAAATCCAGATAACAGAGCAGATAATGTAGAGAAACTACAAGATATGATTGAAAATACATTAGATAATATTGATAAGTCTGAAGAGACAATGGCATTTGCTTCCTCAGAAGAAAGAGCTAACATAGAAGCTAAAAACAAAAGAAGAGAAGAATCAATCAATGCATTCAGAGAAGAAGTAAAAGACGAAGCTGCAAATCGTGAAAACGGCTATCAATAAGCATTCCTTTTGACCTCTAATCTTTTAGAGGTCAAATTTGTTTTTTGTATAATCAGAAGGAATTTGCTAAATGAAAGAGAATATTAGTGAATATTCAGGGAAGAAGGAGTGGGATCATGATTAAATCAATGTACCCTTATTTCGTTTTTAATGGGAATGGTAATGAAGCAGTGGAATTTTATAAAAATGCACTAAATGCTGAGGTAATAAGTATGCAGCTTTTTGGTGACATGCCTCCAAATCCTGAAATGCCAATTCCAGAAGAAGCTAAAGACCGTGTGTTAAATGCACAGCTGAAGGTAGGCGATACGGACTTAATGCTTTCTGACACATTTCCAGGAATGCCATACACAATAGGCACGAATGTTACTACCGCAATCATTTTGGAAAATATTGAGGACACAAAGAAAGTATTTGCTGCCTTACAAGAAGGCGGCAAAGTAAAAATGCCCCTGCAAGAAACATTTTGGAGCCCTTTGTATGGACAACTCGAGGATAAATATGGATTCGAATGGCAAGTATCAACAGAAGGGAAACTTACAAACAGTTAAGCATTGCTTAAAAGACATCAGCAGACAGGCTGATGTCTTTTTTTAATCCTTGGCTGTCCAATTTCCATCTTTATCTTTATGGTACTTGTTCTTAACAGCACTCCAAGCAACTTTAAAAGCTGTTTCTTCTTTTTTATATTCATCTAAGGAAGCATTGAACGCTTCTTTAAAAATTTCCTGAGCATGAAAAGGCAGGTTATTGCGTACTGATTCTGGCAGATCTTTCACATCGTTGTAAGGCATGTTATTCCTCCTGCTATCCTTTTATTAATGTTTCTGCACCATCGACATAAATTTCAGTTCCTGTCAGATGAGAGGCTTCATCAGATGCTAAGAACAGGAATAGATTTGCTACTTCTTCTGGTTTGCCTGCATCTGACTTTAGCGGGATTGCCTCTTCCGGAATGCCAAATGGAAACTGTATCTCATCAGGATGATTGGATTCTTTAATGGATTCAAAAATATTCGTATCAATAGTACCTGGACAAATGGCATTTACCCGAATTTTATATGGTGCCAACTCAATTGCAGCCATTTTAGCAAATGCTGCAATGGCTGCCTTGGATGTACTGTAAGCGGAAAAACCTTTTTGAGCAAATCGGCGGTTACCACTAACAGAGCTAATAACAGTAATGGTTCCTCCGTTATTTTTCATATAAGGAATTGCCTGCTTAACAGTCTCGAATGTTCCGACGACATTGTTATTGATTGTATTAGCCCAATCTTTTGTGGAAAAATCCTCGATTGGAGACAATGTTCCGACAATCCCAGCATTTGCAAGAAGGGTAGTAATTTCTCCCCATTTATTAAAGGTTTCTTCCATTGCGTTTGCCACTTGCTCTTCATCAGTTATATCGACTTGAAAGAAGATTGCCTCGCCGCCTAGCTCTGCAATCTCGTTTGTGACCGTGATGCCTCTTTCTTGATTCATATCGAGTATGCTGATTTTTGCTCCTTCTCTTGCTAAACGAATGGCAGAGGCCTTACCAATACCAGAAGCCCCCCCTGTTATGACAGCTACTTTGTTTTCCATACGCTTCATTTCCTGTCACCCCTATTTCCTACTAGTTTTAACTATTATCCTTTTCCACTTACCCTTTTCAGGAAGGAATATGCATGAAAAAACCCCTTCTCTAATTTAGAGAAGGGGTTCATTTCTTATGAAAGGCGGTTGCTGTAATCCTCAAACTTAAATTGTCTTACGACTTTAATGCCTTCTTCGTCATTGTAAGATACGATAGAAGGGAGATTTACACCATTAAACATATGATTTTTTACCATTGTATAATGAGCCATATCACAGAAAACAATTTTATCGCCAGGCTTTAATGGCTCTTTAAAGGAGTAGTCACCGATGACATCTCCAGATAGGCAAGTCATTCCACCTAGTCTGTATGTGTATTCATATTCACCAGGCATACCAGCACCGATGATATTAGGTCTGTATGGCATTTCCAGAACATCAGGCATATGGCAAGTAGCTGATGTATCAAGAATAGCCAAGTCCATTCCGTTTTTCATAACATCAAGAACTGTACTTACCAGATAACCTGTATTTAGAGCAATTGCTTCACCAGGCTCCAGATAGACCTCAACATCATATTTCTCTTTCAAATACAGAATGCATTCAATCAATGTTTCGATATCATAATCTGGTCTTGTAATATGATGGCCGCCGCCTAGGTTCAGCCACTTAACCTTTTTAATATGTTCGCCAAACTTCTCATCAACTACTTTAAGGGTTCTCTTTAAAGTGTCAGAGTTTTGCTCACACATTGTATGGAAGTGAAGGCCATCGATTTCATCAAGCCGATCAGCATCGAAGTTATCCAATGTAACACCGAATCTAGAGTACGGTGCACAAGGATTATAAAGTTCTGTTTCAATCTCAGAGTACTCTGGATTAATACGAATTCCGACATCAATTTTTTTGTCAGCATTTCTTACTTTATCTTTAAAACGGTCCCATTGTGCAAAAGAATTGAAGACAATATGGTCCGTGTATAACATCAGTTCATCGAACTCGCTGTCCACATATGCTGGTGCATATGAATGAACTTCTTTTCCCATCTTTTCAAAACCTAATCTAGCTTCAAACAAAGAGCTTGAAGTTACTCCTGTAAGGTACTTTGAAACAAGTGGAAATACAGAATGCATAGAAAATCCTTTTAATGCAAGAAGAATCTTAGCACCAGTTCTTTCCTGAACATAGTTCAATGTCTCCAAGTTTTTCTTAAGCAGACGCTCGTCCACTACATAACTAGGAGATGGTACTTTATCAAATTCAATGTTTTTCATTGCTTTCCTCTCAATCTATAAGAGTTGGAGTGAAGTTCTCCTGCCATGGCAATCCGTGTTTGTTCAATGCATCCATGAATGGATCTGGATCGAATTCTTCCACATTGTATACGCCTGGCTTTTTCCATTGTCCTTTAATGATAAGCATAGCACCGATCATCGCCGGAACACCTGTTGTATATGAAATTGCTTGTGAGCCAACCTCTCTGTAACATTCTTGGTGGTCACATACATTGTATACATAATATGTTTTTGGCTTGCCGTCTTTAATACCTTGGATAATGCAGCCAATATTTGTTTTACCTTTAGTTCTAGGTCCAAGTGAAGCAGGATCTGGAAGCAATTCTTTCAAGAACTGCAACGGAATGATCTCTTTGCCTTCATAATTAATAGGCTCGATAGATGTCATACCAACATTTTCAAGAACTTTTAGGTGGTTCAAGTAATTGTCAGAGAATGTCATCCAGAATCTGATTCTTTTCACACCTTTAATGTTTACAGCTAAAGACTCTAATTCTTCATGGTATAGAAGATAGATGTTTTTAGGTCCGATTTCTGCCAAGTCATACTCTCTCTTTTCAGAAAGAGGTGCAGTTTCTACCCACTCGCCATTTTCGAAATAGCGGCCGTTTGCAGTGATTTCGCGAATATTAATTTCAGGGTTGAAGTTAGTCGCGAACGGATAACCATGATCTCCACCATTAGCATCCACGATATCGATATAGTGGATTTCATCGAAATGATGTTTTTGTGCATAAGCAGTAAATACACCAGTAACACCTGGATCAAAACCGCTGCCTAATAGTGCTGTTAGTCCAGCTTCTTCGAATTTTTGCTTATAATCCCACTGCCATTTATACTCAAACTTAGCTGTTTCTGGCGGCTCATAGTTAGCTGTATCAAGGTAGTGAACACCAGTTGCAAGACATGCATCCATGATTGTTAAGTCTTGGTATGGCAATGCCACGTTAATAACTACATCTGGCTTGAAGCTGTTGATCAGCTCAATTACTTCTTCTGTTTTATCTGCATCGACTTGGGCAATAGAAACCTTCGTTTTGCCGCCGTCTAATTTATTTTTAAGCGCTTCACATTTTGAAAGTGTTCTGCTTGCAATACAAATCTCTTCGAATACATCAGGTACTTGACAGCATTTATGTGCAACAACACTTGCTACACCGCCAGCACCAATAATTAATGCTTTACCCAAAATGAAAAACCTCCTTTAACTTATTGAAAAAATTCAATAAGCATGATTATACAGAATGTGCGACAAATAATCCATAAAATCCGACAAAATATAATTTTTTTTTACACTGTATTTTTTAGAATTTTTCGATATAAAAATATTATACAAGGAAAGGTTTGGAAGAAAAATATATCGATTTAAAATGAGAGGGAAAAGAACGTAAAAAAGACATTTGCCATTGATGACAAATGTCTTCTGAATTTATGTATGTTGGTGGAGACTATCGGGATCGAACCGACGACCTCTTGCATGCCATGCAAGCGCTCTCCCAGCTGAGCTAAGCCCCCGTTTGGTTGATGATAAATTATATTATACATATTTTCAGAAATATTGCAATAACTAAACTAAAAAACAATAAATGGATGGAGATACCTCTCCACCCATTTGGTCAATATAATCAATTTAAGCTTTCTATTTCAATTTCCCTGACGCCATTAATACCGGAAATTTCTTTATAGAATTCTGTTAACTCTCTTTTTTGATCAACTATTAAAATTAAGTTGATAGAATGTTCACCGGTTTCTAAGTCTTTTATGCGCAGGTTTTTAATGCCTGCTTTCAATTCTCTTATGGCTGCAATAATAGTTGCAACATCTTCCTTTTCCGTTGCTTTGAGCTTAACTTTTATTTCTTTTTCTCTTAGCTGTCTAGGACCGATAAGGCTCATAAGGAAAGGAACAAACTTTACGCTCACTAATAAAAGGGTTACACCTGCGATAGCTTCTATGTAATAACCGGCCCCAACTGCAATTCCAATTCCACCGGCACCCCAAATTAGTGCTGCTGTCGTCAGCCCGGAGATACTGTCATTCCCTCTTCTCAATATTACCCCAGCTCCTAAAAAGCCGATGCCGGAAACAATTTGTGCAGGAAGGCGAAGGGGGTCCATTGTAATATTTACAAACTCGCTCCCGGGAAACTTATATGCTGCCTCTATAGAAACAATAGTGAGCAGGCAGCTCACAATACTGATAACAAGACTTGTCTTTAAGCCAACAGGCTTCCTTTTTATTTCTCTTTCTAAACCGATAATCAAGCCAAGTCCTGTTGAAATCCCTAATTTAACTAAGAAGTCGATGTCGATAAGCATAATACCTCCTGTAATCTGGTTGTTATATAATTATGTGGCTTAAAGCTCTTTTATTTATGTTTTTAGTCCGCTTGTATTTTTTATCAATAAAACACAATTGATACTTAAGTTTTTTAGTGGATTTTCCTTTCTCTCTATTTTGTAGCGTATATAACCATTATTAAGAGGTTGAAAACATGAGGTTTCCGATTATCATATGTAATGGAGACGGAGGATAATTTTCTTTATCTTCATATATGTAACCTGTTTTTGCAATCATTATATCGGCATTTTTTAATTAGTATTTCTTATTATTAAAAATAACTGAACAAATGGTGTGTTTATTTTAAGATATAGGAAGGAACTAGAGCCTGGGATAAAATTTGGTTTTCTTACGAATAAAAACTTAAAAAATGTATTGCTAATTAAAAATATACATGGTATATTATTTCTCGTCCTCAACAAGGGATTTTAGATGAAATAAAAAAGTTCTGAAAAGTTGTTGACATTAAGATTGCTTTCATGGTAAATTGATAAAGTCGCTTCTGAAGCAAGCGATTAAATGAAACAGATTGCTCTTTGAAAACTGAACAAACAAAACGTCAACAATAATCGTTTTTATAACTTGCGTTATAAAGATGAAAACAAAGCAACAAAAAGCTAGAGTTTAGCAAATGAGCTA